>JAWLEW010000015.1:0-20617 GCA_041685925.1 Wenzhouxiangellaceae bacterium
GCGGCGCTGATGAACAGGTCGTTGAAGTTGACGGCCAGGCAGTTGCCGGCGAAGGCTTCCTTTTCGGCCGAGGTCAGTTCGAGCACGTGGCCGGGGAAGGCCTCGGCGATGGCGGCGGGCACTTCCGGGTCGACGAAGGCGTCCGGGCAGATGACCAGCGCGCGCGAGGCCAGCACCGACATCACCACGTTGGTGTGGTATTCCTCGGGCTTGAGGTCGAAGCGGAAGGTCAGCGCCAGTTCGAAGGCCTCGTGCATCGCCGCGCAGCCGGCTTCGTCGACGCGCCCGGTCAGGCCGCAGAAGCCGAGGCGGCGCGAACGGTCCATGACCATGGCGCCGGTCAGTTCGGCGACCAGGTCGCGCCGGGTCAGATCGACTTCCTGGTAGTTCATCAATTCCGTGAAGAAGGCCCGGATGTCCGGGCGCTGCGCTTCCTGCTGGCGCTCGGGGTGCAGCATGGCGCCCACGATGAAACGGCCGGGAATGGTGGCGAACACGTTGTTGGGAAACAGGTCGTCCGGATTCTCGCGCCGGCCCGGGAAGCGGATGACCGGCACGCCGCAGGCGGCGATGCGGTCGGTCAGGTCGCGGTGCTGCTGCAGCGCCAGGCCGGGATTGACGCCCACGGTCAGGTCCATGTAGCTGTTGTCCTGCGCGGCCTGGCGCGACAGGCTGAAATCGGACGGCTCGACCAGGAATACCGCACGCGGCACGCCGAGGCTGTCGGCGGTCAGCCAGTCGCCTTCGACTTGCGCTCGAAACTCTTCCGGCCTGGTCACGATCATCAGCCGCTGCACTCCTGATTCAAGTCAATTGGGCGCCCGGGGAAAGCGCCTGCGTATTGTCGACCGGGGCCCGAAAACCGTCAACATCGACGCCCGCGAATCGTCGATCCGCAACGGTCAGCGCGGCGGTCAGTTTGAAGACCCGCTCCGGTGCGGCACGATTGCAGGCACCACGGCCGCCGGCACGGCCACGGCGTAGACGGCGACCGCCAGCCCGATTGAAAACAGGCTTGCACCCAGGTCGAGCAGGCCACCGAGCAACACCGGCCCCAGCGCCGTGCTGACCACCATCAGTGCCGCATAGACCCCGCGAATCATGCCGAGCTGGCGGGTGCCGAACAGTTCCACCCAGATCGCCGCGGCGATCACGCTGTTGAATCCCGCCGTGAGGCCGAGCCCGAAAAACATCGCCCACAGCGAAGACTGCGCGCCCAGCAGGCCCAGCGACAGCACGCCGGCCGCGGCCGGAAGCAACTGAAAATACAACAGCACCCGCGCGCTGAAGCGGTCGATCAGGCGCCCGGCCATAAACGCGGCCAACCCCTGCGCGACGGCGAACAGCACGAATGCCCGACCCACCTCGATCAGCGCCCAGCCCTGGCGCTCGGCAACGGCGCCCTGGTGGAGGAACATCGCGGTGATCAGTACCGGCGGCACCAGGACCACCAGCAGCACGCGCACGAACGCGCCGTGGGTCAGCATCCGGTGACGCCGCAGCAGCGGCGCCGTTCCGCCGTCCGGCTCGGCGGCGTCTTCGGCCTCGGCCGCGGGATTGCCGGTCAGCGGGCCGGCCAGCCAGGCCAGCAGCGGCAGGCCGATCAGCACCATGATGGCCGAGGCGGCCAGCCAGACGCTGCGCCAGTCGTACTGGTCCAGCGCAAGCGCCACCAGCGGCGGGAAACAGGCCTCGCCCAGGATGAAACCGTAGCTGACCATGGCCAGCGCCCGCCCCTTGCGCCGCACCGCGTAGCGCCCGGCGGCAACGACTCCGAGATGGCCCATCAGTCCCTGGCCGGTCAGCCGAATCAGGAACAGCCCGGGCAGCAGCATCCAGGCGCTGGAGGCGCTGGAGACCAGCCAGGCGCCGAACGCCAGCCCGAACAGGACCCCGGCCACGGCACGCTTCAGGCTGAGGTGATCGGCCAGCGAGCCCAGCCAGAACATGCTGATGCCGCTGACCAGCGTCGCGCCGCTGTAAAGCGCCCCCAGCCCGGCGTCGGAAAGCCCGAACTCGGCGCGAAAATCGGCACCGAACAGGCCGATGAAGAACGTCTGTCCGACGCTGGAAAACAGCGCCGCGGCCAGCGCGAAGCGCCCGGCCGGCGGGATGCCCGAGGGTTGATGCGGCTGGCTCAAGCGAAGCTTCCTGGTCCGAAGGCGCACAGGTTAGTCGATTGCCGTGCGTTGCGCCGGGCCGCCTGAACCGCCAATCATGCGCTTCCTTGCGGCGGCCTGCCACCGGCGCGCCCGGGCGCAAGGAACCCTCGCCTGCACCGGTTCGTTTATGATCGGGACCGGAATTCACGATCCAGAGGATTGACGCATGAAGACCAATCGACTCATCACGCTGCTTGTCGCCGCCGTTTTCTGGGCCGGCGCGGCGGCCGAGACGCTGCGCACCGAATACGAGGAAATCGAGCTCGAGCAGCTTGTCGACGGGCTGAACGAGCCGTGGGCCATCGAATTCCTGCCCGACGGGCAGATGCTGGTGACCGAACGCGCCGGGCGCCTGCTGCGCATCGACGGCGCGCAAGTCACCGAGATCAGCGGCGCACCCGAAGTCGCCGCGCGCGGCCAGGGCGGGCTGCTCGACGTGGTCTTGCACCCGGACTTCGATTCCAATCAATTGATCTACCTGACCTGGTCGCGCGCCGGCGACGACGGGGTGCAGAGCGCCACCACGCTGTCGCGCGGCCGGCTCGACGGCGATGCATTGGTCGATGTCGAACAGGTCTTCACCCAGGACCGGCTGTCCAGCCCGGGCCGGCACTACGGTTCGCGCCTGGCCTGGCTGCCCGACGGCACGCTGCTGATGAGCATCGGCGACCGCGGCGCCGAGCCGCCACGCGCGCAGGATCTGAACGACCACGCCGGCAGCCTGCTGCGCCTGACCGAGGACGGCGAAGCCGCGCCCGACAATCCGTTCACCAGCCGCGCCGACGCCCGCCCCGAGATCTGGTCGTACGGCCAGCGCAACATCCAGGGCCTGATGGTGCACCCGGAAACCGGCGAGATCTGGGCGACCGAACACGGCCCGCGCGGCGGCGACGAGCTGAACCTGGTCGTGCCCGGGGCGAACTACGGCTGGCCGGTGGTCTCGCTTGGCCGCAACTATCGCACCGAGGAACCCTACTTCGACTACACCCAGCGCGCCATGACCGGCATCGTCGATCCGGTCGTCGACTGGACGCCGGGTCTGCATCCCTCCGGCCTGACGATGCTTGTCGACGACACGTTCCCGTCCTGGCAGGGCAACTTCCTGTCCGGCGGGCTGGCCACCGAGCAGATCCGCCGGATCGTGTTCGAAAACGGCGAAGTCGTACACGAAGAGCGACTCGTCCAGGGCAAGGCCGGGCGCGTGCGCGACCTGACCATCGGCCCGGACGGTTTCATCTACTTCGTCACCGACAACGGCGAGGACAACGACGGGGTGTGGCGGATTTCGCCGGCGGCGGGCGACTGACCGCGTCCGGATGTCTGAAAGCATGCCTGGAGCCGGGTCAAGCGCAGGATGACGACCTGGCCAGACCGGGGCTGATGTTTGCGTTGCGTCGGATTACGCTTCGCTGACCCGACCCACGGCTACTGAAAGCATGCCGCCGGGGACGTCGCACCGGCCTGTGTTTCGCTGACCCGGACTGCCACGAATTCGACCTAAGGCTCCGGCCCGTCGCCGATCCATTCTTCGAACGGGCGCTCGCTGCCCGCGCGCATGCGTTCCAGCGCGCGGGTTTCGCGCTCGGCGATGGTGTCGACGAAGTAGTCGGCGTCGTCACCCATTTCGCCGAATGCTTCCAGGCCTTCGTCGAGGAATTCCTGCAGCTTGCCGAAGCCGGCGGCGACCGCCGGGGCGTGCATCCAGCGCACCAGGCGGCGGATCATCGGCCGGGCCACGGTGCGCTTGAGCAGCCGGCCCAGGTCGTCGATCAGCCCGATCTGCTCCTCGCGCGCCTCCCAGGTCGCCAACTGGCGGTAGGCACGCGCGTATTCGGCCTGGTCGAGCTCGCCTTCCAGGCACTGCGACAGGCGCGCGTCCAGCTCCATGCTCATCCACTGCAGGCGCATCGCCTCGCCGACGGCGTGCAGCAGATGGTCGGGCAGCATGCGCGACATGATCGGGGCCGCGCGCTCGAGCTGGGCGTCGCGCGCGCGCATGTCGCGCCCGCCGTAGAGCTCTTCGAGAAAGAAGACGCAGGCCAGCTCGAAGCGCGGCTGGCGCTTGAGATCGGCGTAGGTTTCCTGCAGGCGCGCGCGCTGCCAGTGCTGCAGTTCGGCCAGCCTCGGATACTGATCCGCGTCGCGTTCGAGGCGGTCCAGCAGCGCCTGGCTCTTCTGGACCTGGTCAGCCAGGTGCTCCGCGCCCGGTGAGTGCCGGCCCGACACGACTACTGCGCCGCGCGGATCGCTTCGAGCAGCTCTTCGCGGCTGCGTCGAAACAGTGCCACGGATTCGACGTGCGCGTAGCGGCAGACCTGGTCGGGGTCGAGCAAAAACACGCCGCGCTTCATGCCCATGACGCCGCGGCAGCCGAACTGCGCGGCGACCGAAAGGTCCGGATCGGACAGCAGCGTGAACGGCAGATCGCGCTTTTGCTTGAACCTGCGGTGCGATTCGGCGTCGTCGGCGCTGATGCCGACCACTTCCACGCCGAGGTCGGTGAACTCCTCGATGCCGTCGCGGTATTCGCACAGCTGGCGGGTGCATACCGGCGTGTCGTCGCCGGGGTAGAACACCAGCAGCAGCCACTTGCCGGCATGGTCGGCGAGCCGGAACGGCCGGCCCTGCTCGTCTTCCAGTTCGAATTCGGGTGCTTTCTGTCCGGTCTCCAGCATGCTTCGGCTCACCTTTCATCTGAAACGGCCCCGGACCGGGGCTTCAATGCCTCGATGGTACCGTCGCCACGCCACCAGCGGGGATGAATCGCGTCACGGTTCAAGCGAATCGAAGCGCCCGCCGCCGGCGTTACAATGAGCGGGTTCAAACGGCCCAGGAGACGCCCCATGCTCACGCTGAACCCCGCCTCGCGTCACCGCGAAGATCGGCCCGTACCGAAGATCGGCCTGGCGATTGCCGGCGGCGGTCCGCTGGGCGCAATCTACGAGCTGGGCGCGCTGCGGGCACTGGACGAAGGCATCGACGGGCTGCGCCTGCACCAGCTCGACCATTACGTGGGGGTCAGTGCCGGGGCATTCCTGGCCACCAGTCTGGCCAACCAGGTGACCACCAGCCAGATGTGCCGCATTTTCATGGGGGCGCCGGGCGCGGAATTCGCGTTCGAGCCCGAATCCTTCCTGCGCCCGGCGCTGGGCGAGTTCATGTCGCGCGTGCGCAACCTGCCCGGCGCACTCTACGCAATGATCTCCGAGGCTGTTGCGCATCCTTCCAGGCTGGGTCACCTGGAGTCGGTAGGCGGACTCAGCCGCATTCTGCCCACCGGCATTTTCGACAACGAAACCATCGAGCAATTCGTCACCCGGGTGCTGGACCGGCCGGGACGCACCAACGACTTCCGCAAGCTCGACACCTCACTGCGCATCGTCGCGATGGACCTGGACACCGGCGGTGCAATCCGCTTCGGCGAGCCCGGCACCGAGGACGTGTCGATCTCGCGCGCCGTCCAGGCCTCGGCGGCGCTGCCCGGCCTGTATCCGCCGGTGCGCATCAAGGGCCGCTATTACGTCGACGGCGCGCTGCGGCGCACGCTTCATGCATCGGTTGCACTCAAGGGCGGGGTGGACCTGCTGATCGGCATCAACCCGCTGGTGCCGTATGATTCGGCCCTGGCGCCTGAAGCCAGTCACCCGATGACCGAGAGCCGGATGATCGCCGGCGGCCTGCCGCTGGTGCTTTCGCAGACCTTCCGCGCGCTGATCCAGTCGCGCATGCAGATCGGCATCAGCAACTACGCCAGCGAATATCCCAGATCGTCGATCCTGCTGGTCGAACCCAATCGCAGCGACGAGCGCATGTTCTTTACCAACATGTTCAGCTATTCCAGCCGCAGCGAACTGGCCGAGCACGCCTACCAGATCACGCGCGCAGAGTTGCTGGCGCGCGCCGACGACCTCGAAAAGTTCCTGGCGCCCTACGACATGCGGCCCAACCGCGAAGCGCTGTCCAGCGACCAGTCGCTGTTCACCAGCCTGCGCCGGGAATCGGCCTACCTGGCGCCGCTGGGCAACAACCTGGCGCGCAGCCTCGACCGGCTGGACCGGGCGCTGGAAGAGATCTAGAAAACCCGTCGGCCACGCAGGGCCGACCTACGCAGGATTCGACCGCGCAGGCACACTAGGTCGGGGCGGCATCCCCGACGCATCAACGACCCGGCGACCGCGCAGGCACGGTAGGTCGGGGCGGCATCCCCGACGCATCAACAACCCGGCAACTGCGCAGGCACGGTAGGTCGGGGCGGCGTCCCCGACGGAAAAGAGCGTGATTCCGAAACATCGGGTTACGCTTTGCTAACCCGACCGACTGTTCGCGCGGCCTTGCGCAGGGCACGGGCGTGGCGCCATACGGCAAAAGCGTCACCGGTTTTACCGGGTGCGACGCGCTCGCGGACAATCCGCGCCGGCTTTGCCGCCAGTTTCCGGCCGATGCGGCGGTCGAGCTCGACGCGCAGCAGAAAATGGCGATGGCGCCAGGCCCGGTCGGCCGAAAGGGCCTGCCGGTGGCGCTCGATTTCGATCATGGCATCGCCGGCCATGTGCCGGACCAGCGCTTCCAGCCGGCGCCCGCCCTCCCCGGCGGCGACGTGCTGGCGGGTGAGCTGGTATTCGGCCTGCAATTCCAGTGGCACCAGCCAGCGGTCCTGGCGCGCGTCGAGCACCAGGTCGCGCACGATGCGGATCCGGTAGCCGGCCGCGGCCAGGCCGGTCAAGGCTTCCGCTTCGGCGGCGCCGGGTGCGGCGCCGGCATTGAGCAAACGCGCTTCCAGCAAAGCGCCAGGCCCGGCCAGCTCACGGCAGTGCAGATCCAGCGCTTCGACCCGTTCGAAGCGCGGCGGCGAGATCTCGGTCGCGACCGCGTCGATCAGCGGCTCGAAGTCGCGCGCCTTCACGTGTGCGGCCGCGCCGCTTTGCAGCCACGCCTGGACGGCGGGATGCGGCAGCTGACCTTCCAGCGCCTCGCGCCACCAGTCCAGCTTGCGCTGGGCGACCTCCGGGTCGCTGACGTCGCCCGGCACGGCGGCGATTTCGCCGACCACCGCGCTCAGCGCAACGATTGCGTCGGCGTGCTCTGGCGGGGCATACGGCAGCGTGATGGCCAGCGGATGCCCGGGCACCAGCAACCGGCTGCGGCACCATGCGACCGGGTCGTCAGTGGATGGTTGCGTCGTCATCGCCCTGTTCCGGCAGGTCGCTGTGCAGGATCCGGCGCACGTCCAGCGGATCGAAACTGTACTGCTCGTTGCAGAACTCGCAGCTCACGTCCACTTCGCCCTCGGCTTCGACGATGTTGTCGAGTTCTTCGGCGCCGAGTCCGCGCAACACCCGGGCCACGCGCTCGCGGCTGCACGGGCAGTGGAATTGCAGCGGCCGGGCCGGAAACAGGCGCCGGGTCTCTTCGTGGAACAGCCGGTGCAGCAGCGTTTCCGAATCGGTCTCCAGCAATTCGGTTTCCCCGACCGTCTCGAGCAGCCGGCAGACCCGATTCCAGCCGTCGTCGTCCTCGGCCTCACCGGGCAGGCGCTGGACCAGCAGGCCGGCGGCGCGGGTTTCGTCCACGGCCAGGATCACGCGGGTAGGCAATTGCTCGGACTGGTCGAAATACCCGGCGATGGCCTCGGCCATGCTGTCGCCTTCCAGTGGCACGATGCCCTGCCACATATTCCCCTTGCCCGAAGGTTCCACCGTCATGGTCAGCACGCCGCCCTGGGTGATCTCGGAGAACTCGCGCACGGCCAGCAGCGCGTCGGGATCGAAGCGCGCCAGCCCGCGCAGGCCGCCGTCGTCGGTGCAATCGGCCATCAGCAACTTGACCGCGCCGCTGGCGCGCAGCTGGAGGCTGACCCGGCCCTCGAACTTGACCCCGCTGGAACACAGGGCGGCGACCGTCAGCGACTGGCCCAATAAGCGGGCCAGCACATCCGGATAGCGCCCGCGCTCGAGCACTTCGGCGTAGACCGAATCGAGGTGGGCGACGACGCAGCGCACGTTGGCCCGCTCCAGCAACAACCTTTGCAGGTGATCGTCGATCATGCCGAGACGCCGGAGCGCTCCAGGCCCAGCAGGCCACCCAGCGCCGCGGGCGCCTCGGCCAGCACGTCGGCGCCCCAGCCCGGGACCTTTTCCGGTGACTGGATGTAACCCCAGAGTGCGGCGACGGTGCGCGTACCCGCGGCGCGGCCGGCGATCACGTCGCGCTCGTCGTCGCCGACGAAGGACACGCGGCGCGGATTTGCACCCAGCGCCGAACACGCCGCCAGCACCGGGTCGGGCGCGGGCTTGGCGCGGCCGGTGGTGTCGCCGGCAACCAGGCAGCCGATGCGCCCGGCCCAGCCGGCCTGCTCCAGGACCGGCCGCGCGAAGCGCTCGATCTTGTTGGTGACCACGCCCCAGGGCACGCCCGCGGCATCGAGACGATCGAGGAACTCCGGCATGCCGTCGAACGGCCGGCTGGCATCCCAGCAGCGCGACTCGTAGTCGTCCAGGTAGCGCGCCCGGAATGCATCCCGCTCGGCCTGGCCCAGCTCCGGCAGGCCACCCTCGAGAATCGCGATGGCTCCGCGTCCGGCATGAACGCGGAGGCCACCGGTTTCAATGCGGGGCAGCCCCAGCTCGCCGCGCAGGCGCTCCAGCGCCGCGATCAGGTCGGGCGCGGTATCGGCCAAAGTGCCGTCCAGGTCGAACAGCACGGCTTCGGGAAGGTGCGCCCTCATGCCTCGGTGGATGGAGCGGGCTTTTCGGCGTGCAGCAGGTAATTGACCCGCGGAGCGCCGCCGATGGTCACCGTGCGCGAAAACGGGTTGTAGCGCACGCCCTCGATCTTCCTGACCCGGCCGCCGGCGGCCCGGATGAAGGCGGAAAGCTCGGAAGGCCGGATCAGGCGGTCGTAGCGATGCGTGCCGCGCGGCAGCAGGTTGAGCACGTATTCGCCGCCCACGATGGCCATGCCCCAGGCCAGCGGCGTGCGGTTGATGGTCGAGAAGAACAGCTTGCCGCCCGGCCTCGACAGCTTCAGGCAGGCGGCGACGACGCTGGCCGGATCGGGCACGTGCTCGAGCATTTCCATGCAGCACACGACGTCGAATTCGCCCGGATGCGCCTCGGCCAGCTGCTCGGCCGTGCTTTGACGGTAGTCGATATCCAGGCCGGATTCGACCTGGTGCAGGCGCGCCACGGTCAGCGGCTTTTCGGCCATGTCGATGCCGGTCACCTCGGCACCGGCGCGCGCCATGGCCTCGCTGAGCAGGCCGCCGCCACAGCCGATGTCGACCAGTCGAGCGCTGTCGATCGGCGCCTGCGCGCGAATCCACTCCACCCGCGGGCCGTTCATGTCGTGCAGCGGCCGCGAATCGCCCTGCGGATCCCACCACCTGGAGGCCAGGCGGTCGAAGGCTTCGGCTTCGCGCGGATCGAGGTTGAGTTCGGTTTCGGTCGATTCGGTCACGGTCGGATATCCATGTTTCTATTCTTTGCCGGCAATGGCCTGCGAAATGCGTTGCTGCCATTCCCGGCAGCTTTCCAGTACTTCGGCTTCATCCAGCGTCGTCAGTTCCCTGGATTCGACCACCCGCCTGCCGGCAACCCAGACATCGGTGACCTGCGAATCGGGCACGGCATAGACGATCTGCGAGATCACGTCGAACACCGGCTGGGTCTCGATCCGGTCCAGGCGGATGGCGGCCAGGTCGGCCTGCTTGCCGGGCGCTATGCTGCCGATCTCATCTTCCATGCCCAGCGCGCGCGCGCCGTGAATGGTCGCCATGGAAAGGGCGCGGGCGGCCGGAACGGCTTCGGGGTTGCCGCTGGAGACCTTGGCCAGCAATGCGGTCTGGCGCATTTCGGCCAGCAGGCTCAGATCGTTGTTGCTGGCCGCCCCGTCGGTGCCGATGCACACGTTGACGCCGGCGGCATCCAGGTCGGCGACCGGGCAGATGCCGCTGGCCAGCTTCATGTTCGAGTCGGGGCAATGAATCACGTGCACGCCGGCGCGGGCCAGCCGCGCGATGTCGTCGCCGCCGACCTGGGTCATGTGTACCGCCAGCAGTCGAGGGCCCAGCAGTCCCAGCGCGTCGAGCCTGTCCAGTGGATGCAGGCCGTGCTCCCGACGACTGGACTCGATCTCGCCGGGCGCTTCCAGCAGGTGCAGGTGCACCGGGATGTCGAGCTCCTCGGCCAGCTGCGCAATCCGGGCGAACGCGCCGTCGCCGACCGAATACGGCGCATGCGGCACGAAACTGGTCCCGACCAGGGGCTGGTCGACGAATTGCCGGTGAAATTCCAGCCCGCGCCGGAAGTACTCGTCCTCGGTCCCGGCCCAGGGGGTGGGAAAGCCGATCACCGGCATGCCCATCACGCTGCGCATGCCGCTGGCCACGGCCACCTCGGCGGCGACGTCGGGGAAAAAGTAATTGTCGTTGAAGCAGGTCGTGCCGGCGCGCAGCATTTCGGCGATCGCCAGCCGCGTGCCGGCGCGCACGTAATCGGGGCCCATGATGATCTTCTCGGCCGGCCAGATATTCTCGTGCAGCCAGCGCATCAGCGGCAGGTCGTCGGCCAGGCCGCGCAGCAGCGCCATGGCCGAGTGGGCGTGCATGTTGACCAGCCCGGGAATCAGCACTCGGCCGGGCAGTTCCAGCCGTTCGATGCCCGGATGGGACGCTTCCAGTTCGGCGGCCGGCACGATGGCGGCGATGCGCTCGCCGTCGACGACCACGGCATGGTCTTCCAGCACCCGGCCTTCGGGCACCACCGGCACCACCCAGCGCGGAAGCAGCGCCCTGGCGCCGTGCGCCGACGCCTGTTTCATTCCTTGACCCGGGATACGTACTCGCCGGTGCGGGTGTCGATGCGCAGCACCTCGCCTTCATTGACGAACAGCGGCACGCGCACCGTGGCGCCGGTTTCCAGTTCGGCCGGCTTGCCGCCGCCGCCCGAGGTGTCGCCGCGCACGCCCGGGTCGGTGCGCACGACCCTGAGCTCGACGAAATTCGGCGGCGTGACGTTGATCGGGTCACCGTTGAACAGCGTGATCTGGCATCGATCCTCTTCCTTGAGCCACTTGGCGCCGTCGCCGACGGCATTGGCGTCGGCGGCCAGCTGCTCGAACGTGTCCGGGTCCATGAAATGCCAGAACTCGCCGTCGCTGTAGAGGTACTGCACTTCCTTTTCGAACACGTCGGCCGCTTCCACCGACTCGTTGGACTTGAAGGTCTTCTCCACCACGCGCCCGGTCTTGAGATTGCGCACCCGGATGCGGGTGAACGCCTGGCCCTTTCCGGGCTTGACGAATTCGGTATCGACGATGTTGTGCGGCTCGCCGTCGAGCAGAACCTTGAGACCGTTCTTGAGGTCGTTTGCGCTGTAATTGGCCATGATGCTCGGCAGTCCTTTGTGCGTCAGACATAAAATGAGGGCATTCCCCGCAACCGGCAACCTACAGCGATGGCAGGAAATGCAATCCAGCCCGATATGATACCTGTCGATCCCGCACCGGAGTGCGCGCTGCGCTGGCAGGCGCAGCTGCAGCGGGCCTGGCGCGACCCGGCCGCGCTGCTGGTTCACCTGGGTCACGAACCCGCCGACTTCCCGCTGACCGATGCCGGGCAATTTCCGTTCCTGGTCACCCGGGCGTTCGCCGACCGCATGACGCGCGGCGATCCGGACGATCCGCTGCTGCGCCAGGTCCTGCCGCGGGTCGACGAAGATTCGCCGGCGCCCGGCTTCGGACCGGACCCGGTGGGCGATTCGGCCAGCCGCGCGGTTCGGGGCGTGCTGCACAAGTACCGCGGCCGCGCCCTGCTGATTGCCACGGGCGCCTGCCCGATCCATTGTCGCTACTGCTTCCGGCGCGAGTTCGACTACGCCGGCGACACCCTCGCCGGGCCGGCGCTGGAAGCGGCGATCGACTACATCGCCGCCCACCCGGACATCGAGGAAGTCATCCTGTCCGGCGGCGACCCGCTGATGCTCTCGACCGGCAGGCTGCGGCGCCTGAGCGATGCGCTGTCCGGAATCCGGCACTTCCGGCGGCTGCGCATCCACAGCCGCGTGCCGGTCACGCTGCCGGCCCGGCTCGATGACGCGTTATGCGACTGGCTGGCCGGGCTGGGCCGGCAGGTGGTGGTGGTCGTGCACGCCAATCACGCCCGCGAGTTCGGCGCCGACGTGGCCGACGGCATTGCGCGCCTGCGCCGGACCGGCGCCACGGTTTTCAACCAGGCGGTGCTGCTGGCCGGGGTCAACGACGCGCCCGCAACGCTCGCCGAACTGATGGAAACCGGTTTTGCCGCCGGCGCGATCCCCTATTACCTGCATTTGCTGGACCGCGTATCCGGCAGCGCCCATTTCGAGGTGCCGCGAACGCGCGCGCTGGCGCTGATGGACGATGTCCGCCGGCGCCTGCCGGGCTACCTGGTGCCGCGGCTGGTCGAAGAACGCGCCGGCGAGCCGTACAAGATGCCGGTGTTCTGATGCCGAACCGGGTCATTCGAAGGTTCCCTGGACACTTTCGGTTCCCATGCCCGGCGCTTGCACGTACCATACGGGCCACTACTGAGGATTGCAGATGACCGAAGAAGCCGACACGCTGAATATCCTGGCCGTCGACGACGATCCCGGCACGGTGCGTGAGATCGAAGCGCTGCTGGAGGATTCCCGGCTGCGCTTCCATTTCGCCGATACCACCAACGCCTTCAGCCGGATCCTGGAAGCCGAATCGGTCGATCTGGCGATCATCCACCTTCATCCGGGCAGCGAATGGCTGCTGGAGCCGGTCTCGCGCCAGTTGCGATCCAGCGAGCCGCCGATTGCGCTGATTGCGATGGTCTCGCCGGAGCCCGAATCCGCGCTGGCGGCCGCGCATTCGGGCGTCAACGGCTGCGTGCGCATCGACGATCCGCGCGGCGTCGTCCGGGTGGTCGGCGAACGGGTCGCGCTGATCCGCAGCGACCGCCGCCAGCGCGCATCGCTGCGCCAGTCCAGCGACATTCAAGAACGCTACAACCTGCTGCTCGAATCCTCGCGCGAGGCCATCGCCTACCTGCACGAGGGCCTGCACATCTACGCCAATCCGAGCTACCTGGCGCTGTTCGGCTACGAGAACTTCGAAGAGATGGAAGGCTTTTCGATTCTCGATCTGCTCTCGCCCGGCCCGGGCGCGCCCGATCTCAAGCAACTGCTCAAATCGCTTTCGCGCGGAGAACTGCCCGACGACGCGCTGGAACTCGCGGCGCAGCGTGCCGACGGCGATGATTTCCGGGCAAGCGTGGAATTCTCGCCGGCGCGCTACGACGGCGAGGCCTGTACCCAGATCATGATTCGCGAGCTCGTGGAGACCGGCGACAGCGCCGAACTGCAGGAGGAAATCGAGAAGCTGCGTTCGCACGACATCCTGACCGGCCTGCTCAATCGCCAGGCCTTCATCCAGCACCTGCAGGAAGAGCTCGAGCAGCCGCCGGCGGAACGCCACATGGCGGTCGTGCAGGTTTCCCTGGACGAACACGCCAGGCTGCAGGAAAAAATCGGCGCGGCGGCCACGGATCTGCTCATCCGCCAGACCGCCGATATCTTTCGCGAGACGGTCAGCGACGAAATGATGCCGGCACGGCTCGCCGACCACGTGCTGGCGGCGCGACTCTGGTTCGAGCAGCGCAGCGAAGCCGAATCTCTGGCCACGCGCATCATCGAGTCGTTTTCCGGCCGCATCCTGGAAATCCGCGAGAAATCGCCGACCGTGACCGCCAGCGTCGGGCTGGCCGTCGGCGGCAACCAGCTGTTCAGCGCAGACGAGTTGCTGGCACAGTCGGAAAGCGCGCTGCGCGAAGCACGCCGTACCGGGGGCAACAGCTACGTCCGCTACCGGCCCAGCAGCGATCCCCATGACACCGGGGACATCGAGCAGTGGGCCGAACGCCTGCGCCATGCGCTCAACAACCAGGAGTTCCGGCTGGTCCAGCTGCCGATCACCAGCATGGAAGACGACGAGTTTCTGATCGTCGAGTTCGAAACCCGGCTGCGCGTCGAGGGCAGCGACGAAATCATCATGCCCGACGCATTCCGACCCGCGGCAGTCGCTTCGGGACTTGCCGGCGACCTGGATCGGGACCTGATCCGTAACCTGGTGCAGTGGCTGGACAAGCACCCGGACCACAATGAAAGAATGCTCGTGCCGCTGAGCGGGCAAAGCCTGACCAATGACGAGCTGATCGTGGAGATCCAGCAGCTGGTCGACGACGGTACGCTGGACGGCCGCAGGCTGATCCTCGGGTTTCAGGAACCCGAAGTCCGGGAAAGCCTGCGCAAGCTGCAGCGAGTGATCAGCCGGCTGGGCGCGCGCGGCGTCCGGTTCGCCCTGCTCGACGTGACGCCGGATGCCAAGGTCGACCTGCTGGCCAAGAATATCGACGTCGACTTCATCAAGCTCGGCGGCGACGTGTCGGCCGCCCTGCGCAACGACGAGGTGGCGAGACGCGCCCTGGAAGGCCTGGCCGCAGCCGCATCCGAGCACGACATCCGGGTGATCGCGCCCCAGGTCGAAAACACCACCGAGCTCGCGGCGCTGTGGCAGTTCGGGATTACCCTGGTCCAGGACGATTTCGTGCGCGACGAACAGGAATGAGCATCCGCGCCCGCGATGCCGCGATGCCGCGATACGGCCTCAGCGTGCGCCCTGCTGCAATGCGGCGATGCGCTCTTCCAGCGGCGGGTGGCTCATGAACAGCCGCTTGAAGCCCATGCCGGCGCGTCCACGCACGCCGAACGCCTCGACCGGCTCGGGCAGCTGACCGGGCTGCTGGCTGCGCCGGAGACTTTCCAGCGCGGCAATCATCTTGCCGCGACCGGCAAGCCGGGCGCCGCCGGCGTCGGCCCGGAACTCGCGCCAGCGCGAGAACGCCATGACGATGATGCTGGCCAGGATGCCGAGCACGATCTGCAGCACGATGACGCTGATGAAATAGCCCGGCCCGTAGCCGCGCTCGCTGCGAAAGACCGCGCGGTCGACGATCTGGCCGAGGACCCGCGACAGCAACAGCACGAAAGTGTTGAGCACGCCCTGAAGCAAGGTCATCGTGATCATGTCGCCGTTGGCCACGTGCGTGACCTCGTGGGCGAGCACGGCCTCGACCTCGCCCTGGTTCATCTGCCGCAGCAACCCGGTGCTGACCGCGACCAGCGCCTTGTTGCGCGAGGCGCCGGTGGCGAACGCATTGGGTTCGTCGGCGTCGAAGATCGCAACGTCGGGCTTGCCGATCCCCGCCTCGCGCGCCTGGCGCTCGACCGCGGAGACCAGCCAGCGTTCGACCTGGCTGGACGGTTGTTCGATGATCTTCGCGCGGGTCGACATCAGCGCGATGCGCTTGCTCATCAGCAGCGAAACCAGCGCGCCGCCCATGCCGAAGATCAACGCGAATAGCAGAATCGCCGCCTGGTTGACGTCGATGCCCTGGGCTCTCAGCCAGGGTTCGAGCAGCGTCATGATGAAACCGAATACGACCAGCACCGCCAGGTTCGTTGCCACGAAGAGCGCAATACGCCGCATGATTTATATTCCTTTCGTTATCACTGGTTGACCGCACCGAAAAATCGATATGGTTGCATCCCACACGCAAAACAAGCACGCCTATCGCGGGCGGTTCGCGCCGTCGCCGACCGGGCCGCTGCATTTCGGTTCGCTTGCCGCGGCGGTCGCGAGCTACCTCCAGGCGCGCGCCAATCGCGGTCGCTGGCTGGTGCGTATCGAAGACATCGACCCGCCACGCGAGGTTCCCGGCGCTGCCGCCGGTCAAGTCGAGACGCTGGCGGCCTTCGGTATGGTACCGGACGCGCCGGTGGCCTACCAGTCACGCTCGCGCGCGCTGCACGAGCGCGCCATCGACCGCCTGCGCGCCGCCGGGCTGGCCTACGACTGCGGTTGCAGCCGCCGCGACCTGCCGCCGTCGGGCGTCTACCCCGGCACCTGTCGCGCCGGCATTCCAGCCGGCAAAGACGCGCGCAGCATCCGCTTCCGGGTTCCGGAGGCTCCGATCGAGCTCGCCGATCGCGTGTTCGGCGCTTCGGTGCATCGGCTCGAGACCGACTGCGGCGACTTCGTCATCCGGCGCGCCGACGGCCTGATCGCCTACCAGCTCGCGGTGGTCGTCGACGACATCGACGCCGGCATCACCGAAGTGGTGCGCGGAAGCGACCTGCTCGATTCCAGCCCGCGCCAGCAAGCGCTCTACCAGGCCATGCAGGCGCCCGTTCCGCGCTGGACGCACCTGCCGCTGATCGTCGACCGTACCGGCGCGAAGCTCTCGAAATCCACCCACGCCGACCCGGTCGAAAAGAACGCTCCAGCCGCGGCATTGGCGCTGGCGCTGCGGGCGCTGGGCCACCGACCGCCGGCCGGACTGCGCTCGCTGGAGTCGCTTTGGAAATGGGCGCTCGTCAACTGGGATCCTGCGCGCATTCCCCGCGACCCCTTCGAACTCTGATCGACCCGCCTGTACCGGGATTCGGCACGCGCGGAAGACGGGCGATATACTCGCGCTTTGAGCGACGACAAAGATTGCCCGCGAATGAGCAGCACTTACCTCGACTTCGAACAGCCGATTGCCGAAATGGAGGCCAAGCTGGCCGAACTGCGCAATGTCGGCAGCAGCCATGAGCTCAACCTCGACGATGAGATCGAGCGCCTGGAAACCCGCTGCCGCGAGCAGATGGAGCAGATCTTTTCCGACCTGACCGACTGGCAGATTTCACAGCTCGCCCGGCATCCGGAGCGGCCCTACACGCTGGACTACATTCCGCTTTTGTTCGACCGGTTCGAGGAACTGCACGGCGACCGGCATTTCGGCGACGACCACGCCATCGTCGGCGGGCCGGCCGCGCTGGAGGGCCGTGCGGTGATGGTCATCGGCCACCAGAAGGGGCGCGACACCAAGCAGAAGATCCATCGCAACTTCGGCATGCCGCGTCCGGAAGGCTATCGCAAGGCCCAGCGGCTGATGGAAATGGCCGAACGCTTCGGCCTCCCGATCATCACGCTGATCGACACCCCGGGCGCCTACCCGGGCGTCGGTGCCGAGGAGCGCGGCCAGTCCGAAGCAATCGCGAAGAACCTCAAGGTGATGTCGCGCCTCGAGGTGCCCATCCTGTGCACGGTCATCGGCGAAGGCGGCTCGGGCGGCGCCCTGGCGATCGGCGTCGGCGATCGCACCAACATGCTGCAGTTCTCGATTTACTCGGTCATCTCGCCCGAGGGCTGCGCGTCGATCCTGTACAAGAGTGCCGACAAGGCCGAAACGGCCGCCGGGGCGCTGGGCCTGACCGCCAGGCGCCTCAAGGAGCTCGGCCTGATCGACCAGATCGTGCGCGAACCGCTCGGCGGCGCGCATCGGAATCCGCAGGAAGTCGCAGGCCGGCTCAAGGAGCACCTGCTCAGCCAGCTCAAGGTCCTCGACGGACTTTCGACCGAGGAACTCATCGAAGCGCGCTATCGGCGGCTGATGGGCATGGCCGCGCTCGAAGGCGAATGAAACGCCCGGCCCGGGCGGCGCCTGCCGGCCGCGCACGCCTGAACGCCGAACTTCGCTGCGCATGCGTGGCGAGCGATGCCTGAACTCGATCGCCGCGCCATTGCCCGCGCCGCTACCAACCTGGTGGCGTTCAGCGGCGGACCGGACTCGGTATGCCTGCTGCACCTGCTCATCAGTGCGGGAATTTCCGGACGCCTGCAGGTCGTGCATATCGATCACGGCCTGGACGAGCGCAGCACCGAACGGGCCCTGGTCGCGCGCCGGATTGCACGCGATCTCGGCGTCGATTGCCGGGTGCGGCGCGTCGCGCCGGATCGGCATTCAGGAGACGGCGGACCGGAAGCCGCGGCCCGGCGCGCGCGCTACGCCTGCCTTCAGTCCATGCTCGAGCCCGACGACCACGTCCTGACCGCGCATCACGCCGACGACCAGGTCGAAACCGTCCTGCTCAGGCTCCTGCGCGGAGCCGGCCCGGCCGGAATGGCCGGCATGCAGCCGCTGCGCCGACTCGGGCCGGGTTGGCTGGGACGACCGCTGCTGGCCTGGTCGCGCGCCGACATTGTCGATTACCTGTCACGACACGGCCTGCAGTATCAGCACGACCCCACCAACCGCGATCTTTCGCTGGATCGCAACTACCTGCGCCACGAGGTTCTGCCCGGACTGGCGCAACGCTGGCCCGGTTATCGCGCATCGCTGCTGCAGGCGGCCCGCTGGCAGCGCGCCGCGGCACGGGCGCTCGAAGACGAGGCCGCGCGCGATCTCGAGGCCTGCAGCCGGCTGCGCGGCCGGTCGGGTGAACGACTGCTGGCACTTGACGCATGGCTGGCGCTGGATGCCGAGCCGGCGTTCGCCGTCATTCGCGCCTGGTGCGCGCAGGCAGGCCTCGGCGCGCCTTCGCTGCGGCCGCTGCGGTCGTTTCGCGTCCAGTGCCGGACGGCCGCCGGCGACCGTCAGCCCGAGCTGGATTGGCCGGCGGCGCGCATTCGTGCCTGGCGCAACCGGCTGTGGCTGGACGTCAAACCGGAGCCGCCGGCCGACTGGTCGCATCCCTGGCCGGAAGGCGATTGCTGCCCGGTACCGGCCGGCGGGGCGCTGTGCTGGACCGGCGGGGCGCGCGATGCGCTGGCGCGAGACTGGAAACTGACCGCCGCGCGTCCGGGCATGAAGCTGCAGCTGCATGCCGACGGGCCCCGGCGGCGGGTCGGTGAATTGATGCGCACGGCCGGCGTGCCGCCGTGGCGCAGACACCGGTTTCCGGCGCTGCATATGGACGGACGGCTGTGCGCGGTCGGGACGGAATGGCTGGACTTCGAATTCGCGCGACAGCTCGACCACCCCGCCGGCGTGCTGCGCTGGCAAAGCCGTCCGGCCGCGCTGCTACCATGAACAGTCAAGCTCCAGGGGAAAAGCCGAAAGTGACCGACAACAAAACCGAACAGCAGCCGTCGTTCGAACAGACGCTGGCGGAACTCGAAACGCTGGTCGAGCAGCTCGAATCCGGCGAGCTCGAACTCGCCGATTCGCTCGAAAAGTTCAAGCGCGGCATCGAGCTGAGCAGGCAGTGCCGCGTCATGCTGGACAAGGCCCAGCAGACCGTCGACGAAGTCATGGACAGCGAGGCGCGGAATCCCGGCGACAACGAACGATCTTCCGAAACGTCAGATTGATTCGCGGACCGACCGCGCGCGCGGTCTTCGGCACCTGGTGCTGCCAATGCGCCTGCATGTCGCCGCGCATCAGGATCAGACTGCCGTGGGCGGGCGCAAGCTCGAACCGGCACCGGCCGTCGCTTTTTCTGCGCAACACGAAACGCCGCTTTGCACCGAGGCTCACCGACGCGATCAGCGGTTCGCGGCCGAGTTCGGGTTCGTCGTCGGAATGCCAACCCATGGAATCCCGTCCATCGCGATAAAGGTTCAACAAAACGCAGTTGAAGCTGTCACCGGTTTCGGTCTCGAGGGCTTCGCGCAACGCGGCAACGTCGCGCTGCCAGGGCGCGGCTTCCCAAAGGCCGCCGGAGTAGGTATAAGCGATTCCAGGATCTCCCTGGAAGGCAATCTTTCGCGGCTGCATCATTTCCCTGCCGAACATCCGGATCGTTCGGGACTGCCAGTCGATTTCCTCCCGCAGCGACGCGACAACGCGGTCGGCTTCCAGGGCATCCATCCAGTCATGGATATAGACCAGCTCACCGCCCGGCGCGAAAGTCTTGACAAGACTGTCACCTGAAATTGACTTGAACTTCATTTGAAATTGACTTTGCATCGATGCGCAGGGCGCATTCTACGCTGCGTGTCATCAACGACACCTATCATTCATCTCCAAAGGAGAACAAGATGCAAGGTTTGATCAAGTCAATTGCCGCCGCGATGCTGATTGCGATGAGTGCTCAAGTATTTGCCGATGACCACGGCAAGAAAGACATCGTCGATACCGCAGTCGCTGCAGACAACTTCAATACGCTGGTGACCGCAGTGCAGGCCGCCGGCCTGGTCGAAACCCTCAAGGGCGACGGACCGTTTACCGTGTTCGCGCCCACCGACGCAGCGTTTGCGGCCATTCCCGAAGCTGACCTGGAAGCATTGCTCGCGGACAGGGAACAGCTCACCGCAGTACTGACCTATCACGTCGTACCGGGCAAGGTGATGGCTGCCGATGTCGTCGAACTTGATTCGGCAACCACGGTACAGGGCTCCGACGTCGATATCGAAGTTGTCGACGGCGGCGTCACCGTCGATGGCGCGAACGTAGTGACGACCGATATCGAAACCAGCAATGGCGTGATCCACGTCATCGATGCGGTGATCACGCCGTAATATCCACACGCCATGCTGTCGAGTCCGTCGCCGGATCGGATTGATTCTTTCGACGCCTCCAGCAGTATTGGAAACGCGTGTGACAGCGGGTGCTTCGGCACCCGCTTTTT
>JAWLEW010000015.1:20717-59709 GCA_041685925.1 Wenzhouxiangellaceae bacterium
TGCGAATACTTCTCATAAGCTTTCTCACGGCGTGAATGATCAAGGCGTCTGCCGGGCGCAGCGATCCGATATAATTCGGTCACGATCAACAGTAGTACTCAGGAGCAACAATCATGTCTACATGTTCGCGCAGAAACCTTTTCAAACTCGCCGGCGCCGGCTCGCTTGCGCTTCTGCTCCCGGTGAGCTCGCGCTTCGGTTCGGCTTTCGCCCAGGAAAAGCTGGATCCGGAAGATGCCCAGGCCAAGGCGCTGGGTTACGTCCACGACACCAATGAGGTCGACCAGGGCAAGTGGTCCTCGCACAGCGCCGATCAGAACTGCGCGAACTGCCAGCTCGCCCAAGGCAACGATGGCGAGTGGATCGGCTGCTCGATCTTCCCCAACAAGCTGGTCAATGCCGAAGGCTGGTGCAGCGCCTGGGTGCAAGCCCAGGGCTGATCGCCAAGCGACACGACCAGCGCAAAAGCCGCCTGCGGCGCAGGCGGCTTTTTTTATTGCCTGGATTTTATTGCCTTGACCGGTCTATCGACTGGTCAGCAACAGCCAGGTCGAAAACACGGCCAGACCCGCCGGCGGACCCAGCGCCACGAGCACCG
Organism: Wenzhouxiangellaceae bacterium; assembly: GCA_041685925.1. Lineage (GTDB taxonomy): Bacteria > Pseudomonadota > Gammaproteobacteria > Xanthomonadales > Wenzhouxiangellaceae. The sequence continues at coordinate 21,316 of JAWLEW010000015.1, forward strand.
GTGACAGGTCGGCGATCAACCCGAAGAAGCCGGCCATGCCTGCTAGCAGGTGATATCCCAGGCCAACGCCGACGGCAATGGATACCTTGATGCTGACCGCGCCGCGCCGGGTGGGCCTGGACGCGAGCGCCGTGGCAATCAACACCATGCCGATGCATGCCAGCGGCAATGCAATGCGCCGCCACAGGACCAGCTCGAATTCGCTGGCGTCCTGATCCCGCAGCTTCAGGCTCTGCACGTAGCGCCATAGGTCGCTCAGCGGCAAGCTGGCAGGCGGGCGCCGGAACAGCTCCAGTTGGCGCTCGGTCAGAAACGACGGCCAGTAATAGCGCTCATGGACGGCGATGCGCTCGCTCGACTGACGGTCGACCCGCTTGATGGTGACGTCCTCAAGCACCCAGGTGTCGGGTGCCGGCACGGCCTGCGCGGCGCGAATCTGGCTGACCAGGCCGCCGTCATCGTCGAACTGGTAAATCGCGATCTCGCCGGGCAATTCGCCGGGCTCGAACCGACCCACGTTCATGAACTGGCTCTCCGATCGCATCCACAGGCCGTGCCAGGGATGCCACAGGCTGTTCTCGCCGACGCCGCCGGCCGCCACGCGCTCGGGCGAGCGGTACAAGGCTGGCGCCAGGAACTGCAGCGCCACCAGCGCTGCCAGCGCGATGACGACGCCCGGGACCAGGGCCAGGCGGGTGATGCTGGCCAGCGAAACCCCGGAGGCGCGCATGACGGTCATTTCCTGCTGGGCGTGGAGGGCCGAAAGCACCGTGGCCGTGGCCAGCACCGCCACGACCGGCAGCATGTCGATCAGATTGACCGGAATCTGAAGCAGCGCGCGAACCGCGCTGCCCAGGGCCGATCCGCCCGTCGAATCGCCCAGCAGTTCCAGCAGCGTGGTGACCCACAGCAGCGAGCCCACGGCAACGAACATCACGCCGTAGCCCTTGAGCAGCCGGACCAGCAGATAGCGCGAGATGATGTTCACAACGGCGCTCCCGGACCCCGCCACTGGTGCCACAGCTTGAGCGCAAGCAGCGGCGTGAGCACCAGCGGCAGCCAGAACAGTCCCGGCCAGATCGGAATGGTTTCGGAATCGACGCGATCGGCCAGCATCCCGATCACGCTGAAATACAGCGCAACGACCACGCTTGCGGTGATCAGCTTGCTGGCCTGGCCCTTCCGGGGATTGATCCGCGCCAGCGCCAGCGCGGTCAATGCAAGCAGCACCACCGACAGCGGCATGACCGTGCGCCACTGCAGTTCACCCCACTCCAGCGCCCCGGCGGCACCGATCAGCCGGCCGAACGGCAGCGCCCGACGGATCCGGTTGCGCTCCACCGGGGGCGGCGGATCCAGCACGACGGTCAGGGTATCGGACCGGTTCACGAGGTCGGCGTCGCCGCCCTGTTCCAGCCGGTAGAAGCGCACGTTGCCGATGAAGTCCAGCGCAATCGTGCCGTCGGCGCGCGAGCGCTGCTCGAGCCGCTCGGCGCGCAACAGATTCCGATATGTCGGCAGCCGCTGATGCACCAGCACGTTCGCCAGCGCGTCGCCGGCGCGCCGTTCGGCAAAGATCATCCACTGCTCGTCGCCGATTTCGAACCGGCCGGGCTCGACGCGGTCCAGATCCACCTGCGCCGCCATTTCACCCTCCATCCGGTACAGGTGCTCGTAGGCCCAGGGCCGGTACATGTGGGTCAACAGGCCGACCAGCACCAGCCCCGCCAGCGCGATCATGAGCACTGCGCGAATCACCGAACGGCGCCCGACGCCGGCGGCGGCCATCGCGGTAATCTCGTAGCCGCTCTGCAAGCGTCCCAGGCCGACGATGATCCCCAGGAACATCGCCCCGGGAATCAGGACGTCGAAAAACAGCGTGACCTTCAGCGTCGCCAGTTGCGCGACCGCCTGCAACGAAAGCCGCTCGACCACCGCGTCGGCGAGGTAGCGGCTGAAATAAAAGGCCAGGACGACGACCAGTACGACCAGGAATACGCCGATCACCGGACGCAGCAACTGCAACGCGATGTAGCGCTCGATGCGATTCACGACGAACCTCGTTCACGCGCTTCGATGATGCCGGCGACCAGCGCAAGATCGTCGGCCGAATCGACGTCCACCGCGGCCTCGGGCGCATCGACCAGCACCGCCGACAGGCGCACGCCCATGCGCCGCGAAAGCGCCTGCATGGCCGCCTCCAGGGAAAGCCTTGCGCCAAGATAGCGCACGAGATTCCAGACCCCGAGCCGCCCGACGATCTTCCACGGCCGCTTGCGATCCGCTTCGAACGCACGCCAGAGCTCGGCCGCCCGGCGTCCGCGCATACCGGCGAAGTAGAACAGGTTGGTGCCGCAAACGGCCCGATCGGAAAAACGGTAGCGCGTGCGTCGGCTGCCGGGAAACCGTTCCAGCAAGCGGGCATGATCGACCACCCCGACGACCGCATCGGCGCCGGTGGCGGCGGCCCGGTCGACGAACGCCCGCAGCCACTCGGGCCGGATCAGCGGATGGTCGCCGGTGACCAGCAGCACCGGTCCGGGCTGCGCCATGGCATCCAGCGCGGCGACGACGCTGGCGGCCGGCCCGGCCGCCGGATCGATCCGGCGGCATGGCCTGCCGGAATCGATCGCGCCGATATATTCGGGACGGTTCCGGCAAACCACGATTGTCTCGCCGACTGTCTGACCGATTGTCTCGCCAATCGTCTCGCCGCCGGCGGCGAACGCGTCCAGGGCTTCCATCACTCGGGTCAGCATGGGCTTGCCGCCAATCTCCACCAGCACCTTGCCCGGCACCCCGGCCCGGCGGGCCAGCGGGTCGTCCGGCCCGCGGTCTCCGGCCAGCACGATGACGCTCGGCCCGGTCATCCCGCCAGCGCCTTGCGGTAGATGCAAAAACGCTGCGCGACGTCCATGCCGATCGACTCGACCATGGAGCGCATCCCCTGGTTGTTCGCCAGGATCCAGGATTGCTCGGTGAGCTCGATGCCGTCTCGCACGATCGAATGCCGGACCGCCTCGATCAGCGCATAGCTGACGGCGGCGCCGACGAACGACTGCTGGTATCTCGGCATCACGCCCATCAGCGGAATTCTTGCGCGCCGGCTGCGCCGCCTGGCGATGCGCCACAGCAGACGAGGCGCGCCGAGCGGGAACAGCCGGCCATCGAGATCCGAAATCAGCTCGTTGAGATCCGGCAGCGCGACGATGAACCCGGCCAGTTCACCGTCGATGTGGGCGAGCTGCACGTACCCGGGGCGTATCAGCAACTTCATTTCGCCGATCGCGTGCGCGAATTCGTCTTCGGTAAACGGCACGAAACCCCAATTTTCGGACCAGGCGGCGTTGAAGATGCGCCGCATCGGTTCGGCATGCGACTCGAGTTCGGCACGCGCGACCGGCCGGATCGCGAGCCGGTCCTGCATGCGCGAGAGCAACCGCCCGACGCGCACGGGCAGCTCGTAGCGCGGCGATCCACGGTAGGCCAGCGTCTCGACCGCGGGCTCGAAGCCCAGCGCCTCGATCCGGCGCGGGTAATGCGGCGGGTTGTAGGTCATCATCATCATCGGCGGGTGCTCGAAGCCATCGACCAGCAGCCCGCACTGCTGGTTGATCGACAGATCGAACGGTCCGGTCAATTCGGTCACGCCGCGTTCGATCAGCCAGCGTTCGGCCGCCGCGACCAATGAGCGGAACACGTTCGGATCATCGACGCCTTCCAGCTGCCCGAAGTGGCCGGCGCCGGGCCGGCCGCATTCGGCGTCGAGCGCATCGACCTGGGCACTGATGCGGCCGACCGGCTCGCCATCGCGCCATGCCAGCCAGGCGGCCGCGCTGGCATGCTTGAAAAAGGGGTGTCGCGGCGCCCATGTCTGGCGCGCCTGCAGCCGCAGCGGCTGTATCCACTCGGACTCGCCCGAGTACAAGCGGCGGGGCAATGCATGAAAGCATTTCCACTGCTTTCGGGTCTTGACGGGGTGAGTTTCCACGCCCCGATTTTCTCCACACCGCATGATTTACCCTTGCCGATGTGGCTTAGTTACCACATAATGTTGCGAAAATGTCATCATGGGTAAAAATTCAACGGGGAAATCCTTAATTTGTTCACATAAAGAGGCACTCGCGAATAGTTTCATTCCATTCGTCATCGCTTTATAATGCTCGTTTGAATTTACGAAACGCTCGCGCCGGCCGGTATCGGCAGAATTCTACGCGAGATGACAGAACAACAAGGAAAATTCGGTTTTGAGCCACTTGCCAACCCCAACCAACAATTCACTTCCGCTCAAGACCTCCGGCTACCGGAGCCTGGCGGAAGCGCTGGACTATGCGGCCAAGGGGACGACCGGCTGCAATTTCCACAATGGCCGTGGCGAGCTGACCGCCGTCATGACCTACACGGAACTGCGCGCGCGCGCCCGCGACATCGCGTCCCGCCTTGCCGGGCTGAATCTGCCGCGCGGCAGCCGCATCGCGCTGGTGGCCGACACCCAGCCCGATTTCCATGTCATGTTCTTCGCCTGCCAGTACGCGGGCCTGGTCCCGGTGCCGCTCCCGGCCGCGGTGCACCTGGGCGGCAAGAGCGCCTTCGTGGAACATCTGCGCGCACTGCTCGAAGACTGCCGTGCCAGCGCCGCTTACGCTTCGTCGGATTTCTGCTCGTTTCTGGACGAGGCCGTCCAGGGCCTGGATCTCGCCGTCAGCGGAACGCTCGAGGCGTTCCAGGCGCTGGCGCCGGCGGCTGCGCTGCCGGAACCGCCGGCGCCGGACGAACTGGCCTACCTGCAGTACACCTCCGGCAGCACCCGCTTTCCGCGCGGCACCATGATCACCCAGGAAGCGGTCCTGACCAATCTCGCCGGCATTCTTCAGTACGGCGTGCAGATTCGTCGCGGCGACCGCTACGTGTCCTGGCTGCCCTTCTACCACGACATGGGGCTGGTCGGGCTGATCCTGGGACCGGTGGTTTCGCAGCTTTCGGTCGATTACATGGGCACCCGCGATTTCGCCATGCGGCCGCGCCTGTGGCTGGAACTGATGTCGCGCAACCAGGCGACGATTTCGTATTCGCCGCCGTTCGGGTTCGCGCTGTGCGCCCGCCGCCTGCGTCCGTCCGACGTCGAGCGCTACGACCTCTCGGCGTGGCGCGTGGCCGGGGTGGGCGCCGAAATGATTCGCGCCGGCTGGCTCGACCAGTTCGCCGAAGCGCTCGCGCCGGCCAACTTCTCGGCAACGGCATTCCTGCCCTGCTACGGCATGGCCGAGTGTTCGCTTGCGGTCAGCTTCGCGCCGCTGGCCCAGGGCCTCGAAGTCGATCGCCTGGACGCCGACGTGCTTGCCGGCTCGCGCCGTGCCGAGCCGATTGCGGATGCAAGCGAAGCCGGGCGCGTGACCGAATTCGTCAACTGCGGTCGCCCGCTGCCCGATTACGAAGTCGAAATCCGCGACGAAAACGGCCAGGTGCTGGACGAGCGCAATTGCGGCACCATCTACCTGCGCGGCCCCAGCGTGATGTCGGGCTACGCCAACAACCCGGACGCCACGCGTGCCTCGCTGTCCGAGGACGGCTGGCTGAATACCGGCGACGTCGGCTATCGGGCCGGCGATTCGCTGTTCATCACCGGACGCGCCAAGGATCTGCTGATCATCAATGGCCGCAACATCTGGCCGCAGGATCTCGAATACCTCGCCGAGCAGCAGCCCGAGGTTCGCGCCGAGGATGCTTCTGCGTTCGCGATTCCGGCCGAGGACGGCACCGAAGTGGCAGTGCTGGTCGTGCAATGCCGCGAGCAGGATCCGTTCCGCCAGGCACGCCTGGTCGAGCGTCTGAAACAGAAGATCCAGTCCGAATTCGGCATCGCCTGCCTGATCGAGCTGGTACCGCTGCACACGCTGCCGCGCACGTCTTCCGGCAAGCTCTCGCGCAGCGGCACGCGCCTGGATTTTCTCAAGCGGAACGGACTGGAGGACTCGGAAGTCCTGCCGCGCGACCTGGTCAACCGCACGCCGCATACTCAGGCGCTGAACCAGGCGGGCTAGCGCCAAAAGCCATCCCGGCATCAATGCGCGGACGGCTGAAGGCATCCGGCGGTACTCGGAACCCTCATGTATTCGCATACAAAACTCGGTTCCGGCGCTCCGGCAGCCGCCTTCAGCCGCCCGATCGCTTCATCCCGATACGACTTCAATTGACATGTCGGTGATCGCCCTGACCGGCGCGACCGGCTTCGTGGGTCAGGCCGCGGCTGCTCGCCTGAGAAAACGCTTCCCCGACACCCAGCTCCGGCTGCTGGTCCGGCAACCGGACCGGCGCAAGCTGCCCGGCAGCTTCGCCGGCTGCCGGATCTTCGCCGGCGATCTCGACGACGCCGATGCGCTGGCCGAGCTGGTTCGCGACGCCGACTGCGTCATTCACGTCGCCGCAGCCATCGCCGGCAACAGCGCCGACGATTTCGAGCGCGCCAACATTGCCGGCACCCGGCGGCTGACCGAAGCCAGCGCGATCCACGCACCCGACGCTCACCTGATCCACCTGTCCTCGCTGGCCGCACGTCGGCCGGAGCTTTCCTGGTATGCCGGATCCAAGCGCGCGGCCGAGGAAATCGTGGCCTCCAGCCTTGCACGCCACTCCATCCTGCGTCCACCCGCCGTTTACGGGCCCGGCGATCCGGCCCTGGCCGCATTGTGGCGCATGCTGGCGCGCGGCTGGCTGATTCGTCCCGGACCCGCCGAAGCGCGCTTTTCGATCCTGCACGTCGATGACCTGGTGGAGGCCATCTGCAGGCTGGTCGAACACGGTCCCACGGGTCGTACGATGCCGCTGGCAGGACCCCAACCGGAGGACGGCTGGAGCTGGACCGAAATCGCCCGGGTTGCCCGCGAGCAGTCCGGCCGGAGGGTCAGAACCTTCGGGATACCGGCTCCGGCGCTGCGCGCAGGCGCGGCGAGCAGCCTTCTGTTCGCCCGGCTGGCGTCCCGGCGCGCCATGCTGTCGCCGGGCAAGGCGCGCGAACTGCTGCAGCGCGACTGGGTCTGCGATAATCTGGCGATCGAACAGTGCCTGGGCTGGGCCCCGATGACGCGCCTTGAACGCGCGCTTGGTACCTTGCCCGGATGGAGCGACGCATGACAAACGAAACTGCCCGTGTGGAACAGGCCATTCGCAATGCCGTCGAGACCGCGTTGCCCCAGATCCGTGAAATCGACTTCGATGCGGCACTCACCAGCGACGTCGGACTGGATTCCGTCCAGGTGATGGACCTGGTCATGGAAATCGAAGACGAACTCGACATCTCGGTACCGGTAGAGGTGCTTGCCGAAGTGCAGACCCTCAACCAGCTGGCCGCCCGCCTGCAGCCCATCCTGGAGAAAACCGCGCGATGAGCCTGTTCGACAAGTTTGCGCCGCTTGCCGCGGCGCGCGCAGATCTCGGCGCCCACGGTACGCCGCCGGTCGCCACTCCGATCGAGGACATCATTTCAGCCGCCGAAGGCGTCATCGACGGCAGGCGCGTGATCCTTGCCGGCACCAACAATTACCTCGGCCTGACGCTGGAACCGGAAGTGATCGCTTCGGCCCGGCAGGCCCTGGAGCACTTCGGCACCGGCACCACCGGATCGCGCATGGCCAACGGCAGCTATCACGCGCACGCATCGCTGGAGCGTGAACTCGCCGCAGCCTATGGCTGGGCTTCCGCCATGGTGTTCTCCACCGGCTACCAGGCCAACCTGGGCAGCATCGCGACGCTGGCCGGCAAGGACGACTTCCTGCTGCTCGACAGCGATTCGCACGCCAGCATCTATGACGGCGCCCGGCTGGGCGCAGCGCAGACCATCGTATTCCGGCACAACGACCCGGCCAACCTCGATCGCCGGCTGGCGCGCCTGGGCAGCGACGCCAGCCGTGCGCTGATCGTCGTCGAGGGGCTTTATTCCATGCTCGGCGACCAGCCGCCGCTGGCCGATTTCGTGGAAGTCAAGCGCCGCCATGGAGCATGGCTGCTGCTCGACGAGGCGCACTCGTTCGGGGTATTCGGGGCTACCGGCCTGGGCCTGGCCGAGGCGCACGGGCTTCTGGACGACATCGACTTCGTGGTCGGCACCTTTTCGAAGAGTCTCGGCGGAATCGGCGGATTCTGCGTCAGCCCGCACGCGGAACTGGAGCTGCTGCGGCTGGCGTCTCGGCCTTACATCTTCACCGCCTCGCCGTCCCCGGCCGTCATCGCCTCGACGCGCACGGCCCTGGCACGGGTCGTGGCCGGCAGCGGCCTGCGCGAACGCCTCTGGGACAACGTCAACAGGCTCTACGAGGCACTGAACGGCTTCGGCTATCGGTTGGGCAGCGACAAGCCCGGGCCGGTCGCGGCCATCATCCTGCCCGACCGCGAAAGCGCGCTGGCCCATTGGCGCGGACTGCTGGAAAACGGCGTATACGCCAACCTCATGGTGCCGCCGGCCACGCCCAAGGGCCTGAACCTGCTGCGGATCAGCCTGAGCGCGGCACACACGCCCGAGCACATGGACCGGATCATCCAGGCGTTCGGACAACTGCAAAAGGCCGCCTGAAGACTCGATCACGCGTTCGTAGCCGGTACGCCAAACCGAAATAAGTCGCCCGGGTCTTTTGGGACCTTCCCGTAACGCCGCGAAACGGGATTGCCTGCGTGTCCGAGGATTCGTTGCCGGCATTGCCCCGACGCGCGGAGCATGTATCCTTGGGCGCTTGACTCGCTTCACGCCGCCGGAAGGAGAACCGACTTGCGTTTGCACCCCATGATTCCCCGCCCGATCAAGCCATTCTCGCTCGCACTGCTTTTCGCGCTGGCCGCCAACGCCATCGCCGCGCCCGATCTCGAAACCATCATGCAGGATCCGGACTGGATCGGCCCGCCGGTCGAACAGGCGTGGTGGCAACTCGACGGCAACGCCTATTTCTACCGCGTCAAGCGCAGCGACTCGGACATCCGCGACGTCTACCGCGTAAAAATCGAGAACGGCGAGCCGACCCGGCTCGACGCCAGCGCCGAGGCGGACATCAATGGCCCGGATCCGGTCTACGACCAGGCGCAATCCCGGGCCCTGACGGTGCGCGGCAGCAGTCTGCTCGTGCACGATCTCGAAAACGGACGCACGACGCGCCTGTTCAGCGGCACTTCGGCGCCGTCCGGCGCGGCCTTCTCGGCCGACCAGCGGCACGTGCAGTTCGAGTCCGACGGCCGCTGGTGGCGCATCGACCTCGACGGCGGTTCGGCCCGGCCGGTGGCCGACCTCCGGTTCGAAAGGAATCCCGACGCCGAGCCCGAAAACGGCCTCGAGGCCGACCAGCTGCGGCTGTTCGAAACCCTGGAACGCCAGCGCCGGCGCGAAGAAGAACAGCACTTGCACGAGATCGAGAATTCGCGCGTCGATCCGGCCCGCACACCGGCGCCGTGGTACCTGGGCGACGAATACTCGGCGGCGAATTCCAGCCTCGCGCCCGATGCGCGCTGGATGCTTGTCGTGGTGCAGAAGGCCGGCGCGGGCGACGGCAAGTCCGACCATATGCCGCGCTTCGTGACCCGCTCGGGCTATGTCGAAATCGAGGATGTCCGCACGCTGGTCGGGCACAAGCCGCCGGAACCGCAATCACTTTGGCTGCTGGACCTGGAAACACGCACCCGTCATGAGCTCGACCTCGGGGCGCTGGGCGGGCGCGGCGAGGATCCCCTGGCCGAACTGAAAGCCGACCAGGACATCGAGCCGTTCGACGCCGACGACCCGCGTCCGGTGCAGGTCACCGGCATCGAGTGGCATCCGGCGGGCGGGCGTGCGCTGGTGCAAGTGCGCGCCATCGACAACAAGGATCGCTGGACGGTTCGGGTGGATGCTTCCGACCGGAAAGTCACCCAGCTGCACCGACTGACCGATCCGGCGTGGATCAACTGGGCGTTCAACGAGTTCGGCTGGGTGCCCGGCAGCGACACCGCCTGGCTGTTGTCGGAAGAAAGCGGCTACAGCCATCTCTACACCATCGACGCCGACGGCCGCAAGCGGCAGCACACGTCCGGCGAGTTCGAGATCCACGACGTCGAATTCGGTGCCGACGGCGATTCGGCGCTGGTGATTTCAAACGCCTCCCATCCGACCGAATACGACCTGTACGCGCTCGACGTCGAAAGCGGAAGCATGGAGCGCCTGACCCGTCTGCGCGGGCTGGAAAGCTATGCACTGCACCCGGGCAGCGGCAACGTGCTGGTGCGCCATTCCGGGAGCTACCTGCCGCCGCAGGCCGCGGTGCTCGAGCGTGCCGTCGGCGAGCTCACGGCGGCCACCGACACCCGAACCGACCGATACCGGGCGCTGGAATGGCAGCCGCCGGAATTCGTCGGGGTGCCTTCCAGCCACGTCGATGATCCCATCTGGACCAAGTTTTATCCCGCCCGCGGCGATTTCGACGGGGCGCGGCCGGTGGTCGTGTTCGTGCACGGCGCAGGCTACACCCAGAACACGCACCACCGCTTTCCCTATTATTTCCGCGAGCAGATGTTCCACAACCTGCTCACCGAGCGCGGTTACCACGTGCTGGACATGGACTATCGCGCCAGCCGCGGATACGGACGCGACTGGCGCACCGCCATCTACCGCCAGATGGGCACGCCGGAGCTCGAAGACCTGGTCGACGGCGTGAACTGGCTGGTCGAGAATCACGACGCCGACGCGGGCCGCGTCGGCGTCTACGGCGGCTCCTACGGCGGCTTCATGACCTTCATGGCGATGTTCAACGCACCCGAGACATTCACCGCCGGCGCTTCGCTGCGTCCGGTGACCGACTGGGCGCACTACAACCACGGCTATACCTCCAACATCCTGAATACGCCGGAAGTGGACCCCGAAGCCTATCGCCGGAGTTCGCCGATCGAGTTCGCCGAAGGCCTCGAAGGCCCGCTGCTGATCAGCCATGGCATGCTCGACGACAACGTCTTCTACAAGGACTCGGTACGCCTGGCCCAGCGCCTGATCGAGCTGGAAAAACAGGACTGGGAGCTGGCCTCCTACCCGCTCGAGCCACACGGCTACGTCCACCCGGAAAGCTGGCTGGACCAGTACCGCCGCATCCTCAAGCTGTTCGAGGGTTCGATCGGCGACGGCGAGTGAAGATTGTTCGACCTGATCCGCGTTCATCCGCGGTAAACAAACACTGGGGTTACTTGATGAAAATTCATGCTTTCGCAGTATCGCTGCTGCTCGCGCTGGCGCCGTTGTCGGACGCCGGCGCCAGAGCGCTGGATTATCACGACGTGTTCGGGCTGGAATACGCCGATTCTCCGGCGATTTCGCCCGATGGTGAACGGCTGGTCTACGTCCGCCACCACATGGACTCGCAGTCCGACCGCAACCTCGGCCAGCTCTGGCTGATCGACCTGGACTCCGGCGAGCAACAACCGCTGACCGAAGGCGAAGGCAGCTTCGGCAGCCCGTCCTGGGCGCCGGACGGCGAGCGCATTGCGTTCACCGGCCACGACGGCGACGGTGAGTCGCAGCTGCACGTGATGTGGCTGGATTCCGGCCGCATGGCACGCATCACTCGCGGGCCGCATGCGCCGTCGGCGCCGAGCTGGTCACCCGACGGCAAACGCATCGCGTTCAACCGCTTCGTACCGGCCGACCCGCCCAGCCTGGTCGAGCCGCTCGAGGCGCCGGAGGGCGCCGACTGGGCGCCGAAGCCGACGGTCATCGAACGCCCGGTATTCCGGGTCGACGCCCGCGGCTTCCTGCCGCATGGCCAGACCCAGCGCTTCGTGATGCCGGCCGACGGCGGTCCGGCGCGCCAGATCACCGACGGGCCCTACCCGAACGACGGCCCGGCCGAATGGACCGCGGACGGCGACGCCCTGATTTTTGCCGCGGTCCGCCGCGACGACTGGGAACTGGAGAGCCGCGATACCGAGCTGTACCGCTTCGATCTCGAATCGGACGAAATCCGGCCACTGACCGAGCGCTACGGACCGGACCAGTCGCCGGCCATCAGCCCGGACGGCGAACGCCTGGCGTGGCTGGGCTTCGACGACGAATTGATGAGCTATACCAACACCGACGTCTGGCTGATGTCGCTCGACGGCGGCGCGCCCGAGAACCTGACCGACGACCTGGACCGCAACGTCGACAAGCTGGTCTGGGCCGACGACGGGCGCTCGCTGTACATCGGGTATTCGGACGAAGGCACCGGCGTGGTCGAGCGGCTGGACCTGGACGGCGGCCGCACCCGCATTGCCGACGACCTGGGCGGCACAACCCTGGGCCGACCCTACGCCAGCGGCGACTTCGACGCCGGCGGCGGCAAAATGGTGTTCACGCACAATGGCCCATCGCAGCCGGCCGACCTGGTGCTGGTCGAGAACGGAGAACGACGCGCGCTCACCGAGATGAATGCAGAGCTGCTGGCCAACCGCGAGCTGGCCCGGGTCGAGGAGATCACCTATCCATCCAGCCACGACGGCCTCGAAATCGAGGGCTGGGTCGCCTACCCGCCGGACTACGACCCCGACCAGCGCTATCCGCTGATCCTGGAAATCCACGGCGGCCCGTTCGCCGATTACGGCCCGCGCTTTTCCATGGAGGTCCAGCTGATGGCCGCCCAGGGTTACGTGGTGCTGTATACCAACCCGCGCGGTTCGACCAGCTACGGCGCCGAATTCGCCAATGCGATTCACCATGACTATCCCGGCGACGACTACCACGACCTGATTTCGGGCGTCGACTACCTGGTCGAGCGCGGCGTCGTCGACCCGGACCGGCTCTACGTGACCGGCGGCTCCGGCGGCGGCGTGCTTACCGCCTGGATCGTCGGCAATACCGACCGATTCCGCGCCGCGGCCGTGGTCAAGCCGGTGATCAACTGGACCAGCTTCGTGCTGACCGGCGACCTGACGCCGTTCTTCCACAAGTACTGGTTCCCGGCCCTGCCGTGGGAGGCGCCGGAGCATTACTTCGAGCGCTCGCCGCTGTCGAAGGCCGGCAACGTGGAAACGCCGACCATGGTCATGACCGGCGAGGCCGACTGGCGCACGCCGATGTGGGAATCCGAGCAGTTCTACCAGGCGCTCAAGCTCAGGGGCATCGACACGCTGCTGGTGCGCATCCCCGAAGCCCCGCACGGCATCGCCGCGCGCCCCAGCCAGCTGGTGACCAAGGTGCGGCACATCCTGGCGTGGTTCGAGCGCTATTCCGACTCATGACAAGCAGTCCACAGATGAACACAGATTGACACGGATACCGATTGAATCTATTGGTGAAAACAAACAAAAAAATCGGTGTCAATCTGTGTAATCTGTTGGCAGGCTTTCAAGATTCTGGGTTTGCACACAGCGATGAACGTACTGATCACCGGCAACTCGGGCGGCCTCGGACTGGGCCTGACCAGAACCCTGCTCGAGCGCGACGCGATTGTCTGGGGCATGAGCCGCAGCGGCTGCCCCATACACGACAACGACGGTCTGCGCGACCGGCGCTTCGACCTCTCCAACCTCAACACGCTGCCCGAGGCGCTGGAGCGCCTGTTGTCGGACTGCCTGCGGCTGGACCTGGTGGTGCTCAACGCCGGCATCCTCGGCAAGATCCACGAGATTTCCGAGACCGACGTGCACGACCTCGAGCACATGATGCGCATCAACGTGTGGTCGAACAAGGTGATTCTCGACTGGATCATCGAGCGCCAGCTGCCGGTCGAGCAGATCGTGGCCATCTCCTCGGGCGCGGCGGTCAACATGAACTACGGCTGGGGCGGCTACTCGCTCTCCAAGGCCTGCCTGAACAACCTGGTCCAGCTCTACGCCCACGAAATGCCCGACACCCACCTGACCGCGCTGGCGCCCGGCCTGGTCGACACGGCCATGCAGGACTACCTGTGCGGCGAAGTCGACAGCGAGGAGTTTCCGTCGGTGCAGAAACTCAAGGAAGCGCGCGGCACCGACGCCATGCCGGGCCCGGACCAGGCCGCCGAGACCATTCTCGGCCTGCTCGACCGACTGCGCAAAGGCGAGAGCGGACAGTTCGTCGACGTGCGCAAGCTGGATGATCAGGGATAACCGGGCCTGACCGGGAACGGGTCTCAGCAACCCTTTTGGCCGGCAACCTCTACACCGGGTTCGGCGGCATCGACCGCTTCAGCTCGACGCGTGGCGAGGCCTTCAGCGATCGATGCCCGCCGAATCCTCTGTCTGCAACGAGCCCGAAAGTCTCGAAGGCGTATAAACCGTCCCGATTACCGACAGATAACGGAAGACGTCTGGCGTGGCGTGGTCCGGCACCGGTTCGCGTACTTATGAAAAGAACTATTGTCGGTTGACTCAAGGGAGCAGAGCCAAAAATGATGGACTTCAAGATCGGCGAGATCTTCTCGCTCATGGCCAGGACCCTGCCGTTCCTGGTATTCCGGTTCCTGGTCTATTTCGGCATTACGCTGGCCTACGTACTGATTACCGGCGTCGGCGCCGGCCTGGGATACGGCATCGGCACCATCGGCGGCGAAGCCGAGGCCGGCGGCCTGTGGGGCGGCCTGGTCGGTTTCGGCATCGCCGGCGCCATCATGTACTTCATCCGCGAATACCTTTTGTACCTGGTCAAGGCCGGCCATATCGCGGTCCTGGTCGAACTGATGGACGGCAAGGAAATTCCCGGCGGCCGGGGCCAGATCGACTACGCCCAGAGCATCGTGCGCGAACGCTTCGCGCAGTCCTCGGTGCTGTTCGGCGTCGACCAACTCATCAAGGGCGTGCTCAAGGCCTTCAACCGGGCCTTCTTCACCATCGCCAACTTTCTGCCCATTCCCGGCGTCCAGGGCGTGGCGAAGTTCATCAACACCATCGTCAACCTCTCGCTGACCTATCTCGACGAGGTCATCCTGGCCTACAACATGAAGACCCGTGCCGACAACCCGTGGGCCGCCAGCCGTACCGCACTGGTGCTGTATGCCCAGAACTACAAGGCGTTCCTGAAGAATGCCTTCTGGCTGGCCCTCATCATCTGGGGCCTGACCTTCCTGGTGTTCCTGCTGATCCTGGCGCCGGTGGCCGGACTGGTCTCGCTGTTCCCGGGCGCGGCCGGTCCGCTCGCGCTGATCATCGCGGTGGTGTTCGCCTGGGGCGTCAAGCAGGCGGTCATCGAGCCGATCGGCATGACCGCGCTGATGCAGGTGTTCTTCAGCGTCACCGAAGGCCAGCAGCCCGACCCGGAATGGGAAGGGAAGCTGGACCAGGTCTCGAAGAAGTTTGCCGAGATCAAGAAAAAGGCTTCGGACTGGGGCGACGCAACGGAACCCGGGTCCACGCAGCCAGACCCGCCGGCCGATGAACCGGCATCCGCTGGCTGATTTACGCGGGTAACCGCGAAACTTTCCAGCGCGCCGCCTTCGTCCTGCCGGCGAAGGCGGCAAGCCTCCGAATCCGGTCGCGCCCGCCGGTGGGGTGAACAACCGGTCAGGCTCCTACCGCAAATTTGTTTTATCCTTGTCGGCTTTGCATCTGCGACGACCGGCGCCCGACTGCATGAAGTTTCTCCAGAGCCATTGCCTCACGTTCATCCTGCTGCTTTTGCCGATAAGCGCCGCCCTGTCGGCGCAGTCGACGGACCCGCTGGAGCTCGAGGCCAGCGACGACACGGTCCGCTATCCGGCCACGTTTTTCAGTACCTACCGGCCGGTCAGCGCCCGCGACATGGTGCGCCAGGTACCGGGCTTCCAGATCAGCAACGGCGACGGCAGTCGCGGATTCGGCGGCGCGGCCGGCAACGTCCTGATCAACGGCGAGCGTCCCAGCAGCAAGCAGGACCCGGTTTCGGCCATTCTCGAACGCATTCCGGCCGCGCGGGTCGAGCGCATCGACCTGATTCGCGGCAATACCGGCAGATACGATGCCGGCGGCCAGTCGGTCATCGTCAACGTCATCCTCGACGCGGCCGGCCGATCATGGAACTGGGACGCAACGCTGGAGCAGGACCTCGACAGCGGTTCGCCGACGCCCAGCGCAAGCATCTCGCTGATCGACCAGGCCGGCCGCACCAGCTGGGGCGCCGGGATTTCGGCCCGCAAGTCGTTTTTCGGCAACACGATGGACGAACGACTGTTCGTGCAGGGCCTGCCGGCCGAGGACCGCGACGAATTCGAGCGCACGCGCCGCCATAGCGTGCAGCTCAACGCCAACAGCGCCACGGCGTTCGGCGACACGACGCTGCGCTTCAACGCCGAGGTCCAGTACCAGGAAAGCGACTTCCTGGAGCGCTCTCGACGCACGCCGCTGGCCGTGCCCGAAGATGCGTTCAACCTGAACCGGGCATCCGACGACAGCGAACTGGAATTCGAGCTCGGCGGCGACCTGGAATGGCCCCTCGCGCCGGCCTGGGACGCGAAAATCATTGGCCTGCATCGAAGCGAGATCGAAGACGACGAGAATCGCGAACTGCTCATCGTCGATCCGCTGCCGGAAAACCTTCGTCGCAAGTCGATCCGCGACACGACTGAAAGCGAATCGATTGCGCGCTTCGAACTGGACTGGTCGGCGCTGGACCAGCACCTGCTCGAGTTCGATATCGAAACGGCCCTGAATTCGCTGGACAACGCGCTGGTGCTGCTTGTCGACGACGAGGGCGAACTGCTTCCGGTCGACGTACCGGGCGCCAACAACCGGGTCGAGGAACTGCGCGGCGACGTTCAGCTGCGCGACACCTGGCAGCTGGGCGATTTCAGCCTCGAGTCGGCGCTGGGCGCGGAAGCCTCCCGCATCAGCCAGAGCGGCGAAGGCGCGCCCGACCAGGACTTCTTTTTCATCAAGCCCTCGCTGACGCTGATCCACGCGCCCGATTCAAGCCAGCTCAACCGGATCAGCCTGGAGCGCGAAATCGCCCAGCTGAATTTCGGCGACTTCGTCAGTTCGACCAATTTTTCCGACGACGACATCGATCGCGGCAACCCGGACCTGGAACCCCAGCAAACCTGGGCGGCGGAAATCTCGACCGAACGCAGGTTCGGCGAAGTGGGCGTCGCCAAGCTGACCGCTTTCCACGACTGGGTCACCGACGTACAGGATCTGCTGCCGATAGGCGACCGCTTCGAGGTGCCCGGCAACATCGGCGACGGCCGGCGCTGGGGGCTGGAGGCCGAAGGCACCATCCCCCTGGATGCCTTCGGCATGAAACAGGCCAGGGTCGATCTCGAGGCGCGCTGGGCCGATTCATCGGTGACCGATCCGGTCACCGGCGCGGACCGTCGGTTTTCAGGCCAGCGACGTTACGCGCTGGAAGGCGAGCTGCGCCAGGATCTCGTCGATATCGGCTGGGCCTGGGGAATCGAATCCGACTACGTGGATCGCTCGGTGCGATTCGAGCTCGACGAACTGGACATCGACGACCGCGGCGTGGACGTGGAGGCCTTCGTCGAGACCACCCGCTACTTCGGCGTGAAAATGCAGCTGACGATACAGAACCTGCTGAACCGTGAATTCCTGCGCGACCGCACCGTGTTCGACGGCCCGCGCGGCTCCAGCCCGGTGCAGTTCAGGGAAGTCCGCGACCTGCGCCGGGGTCGCTCGGTGCTGCTGTCGGTCAGCGGCGCGTTCTGACGCGAGCCCGGCTAGTGGGCCACTAGTGGGCAAGCCACTAGTGGCCAAGCTCCCGGATCGACGTCGGCAGCGGCACCGACTCGCCGCTCTTCTTGTCGATCCACACCAGGGTCACGGTCGCGTCGGCATAAAGCACCGGCTTTTGCTTGTCGTCCCGGGGTACCGAGCGGATTTCGCTGCCCAGCTTGATGCTGGACCGTCCCGGCGAATCCGGCTTGAGCGTCACGGCAACCCGTGCCGGCCAATGAATCGGCCGCCGATAGTTGATGTTGATGTTGGCCACGATGGGACCGGTATCGCCCTCCTGCCAGTGGCAAGGCACCGAGCTCATCCACTCGCTGCGGCACTGTTCCAGATAGGCGAGGAACACGGCATTGTTGACGTGACCGAATGAATCGACATCCCCCCAGCGGACGTCAAGCTCGACCCTGAATTCCGACATATGCGACTCGCTCGAGAGATTGTTGCGACAAGGGCGGCTATTGTAATCTTTTCCGCCGGCAGCCGAGAAACAGCAAAACCTTCGTTTATCCACAGATGACTACTTGCGGGCACAGCTACTAATGCCTGTCCCCATGTGAACCTTTCGCCCCGGATTGCGCTTCCCACCGCGCCTTCAGGTCGCAGAAGCTGGCCGCAAATATCAATCTGATCAGATCTTTATCTCCGCATGCAGCTGTGGTCATCCATGGACCGCTTGCAAGAAAACCTGCGCGGCTCAGCCCGCCTTGCGCGGTTTGCGCGCCAGGCCCGGCATGGCGGCGAGGTACTGGCCGGTGTAGGAATCCTTTTCGCGCGCGAGCTGTTCCGGCGTGCCGGTGGCGATGATCCTGCCGCCGCGCACGCCGCCTTCGGGTCCCAGGTCGATCACCCAGTCGGCGGTCTTGATGACGTCCAGGTTGTGTTCGATCACCACCACGGTATTGCCGTCGTCGCGCAGCCGGTGCAGCACGGCGAGCAGGTGCTTGATGTCGTGGAAATGCAGCCCGGTGGTCGGCTCGTCGAGGATATAGAGCGTATTGCCGGTATCGCGCTTGGAAAGCTCGCGCGCCAGCTTGATGCGCTGCGCCTCGCCGCCCGACAGCGTGACCGCCGACTGGCCCAGCGTGATGTAGGAAAGGCCCACGTCCATCAGCGTCTGCAGCTTCCTGGCCACCGCCGGCACCGGCTCGAAGAACGGCAGCGCGTCCTCGACGGTCATCTCCAGCACCTCGCTGATGTTCTTGCCCTTGTAGGTCACCGTCAGCGTCTCGCGGTTGTAGCGCTTGCCGTGGCAGACGTCGCAGGGCACGAAAATGTCGGGCAGGAAATGCATTTCGACCCGCACCATCCCGTCGCCCTGGCAGGCTTCGCAGCGCCCGCCCTTGACGTTGAACGAGAACCGGCCCGGCTTGTAGCCGCGCGAGCGCGCTTCCTTGGTGCCGGCGAACAGTTCGCGGATCGGCGTGAACAGGCCGGTATAGGTCGCCGGGTTGGAGCGCGGCGTGCGGCCGATCGGGCTCTGGTCGATGTCGACTACCTTGTCGAACAGCTCCAGCCCCGCGTGGCGCTCGAACGGCGCCGGATTTTCCGAGGCGCCGTTGAGTTCGCGCGCCAGAAGCTTGTAGAGCGTGTCGTTGATCAGCGTCGACTTGCCCGACCCGGATACGCCGGTGACGCAGACGAACAGGCCGGCCGGGATTTCCACGTCCACCGAATCCAGGTTGTTGCCGGTCGCGCCCTGCAGGCGAAACATCTTCTTCCCGCTGGGCTTGACCCGCCGTGGCGGTATTTCGATCCGCTTGCGACCGGACAGGTAATCGCCGGTCAGCGATTGTTCGCACTCGAGCACCCCCTCGGGCGGCCCGGAATAGACGATGCGCCCGCCGTGCACGCCCGGGCCCGGGCCGATATCGACGACATGGTCGGCGGCCCGGATGGCGTCCTCGTCGTGCTCGACGACGATCACGGTATTGCCCAGGTCCCTGAGGCGCACCAGGGTCTCGAGCAGGCGCGCGTTGTCGCGCTGGTGCAGGCCGATCGAGGGTTCGTCGAGCACGTACATCACGCCCACCAGGCCGGCGCCGATCTGGCTGGCCAGCCGGATGCGCTGCGCCTCGCCGCCGGAAAGCGTATCGGCCTGGCGATCCAGCGTCAGGTAATCCAGCCCGACGTTGACCAGGAAAGTGAGCCGTTCCCGGACTTCCTTGAGAATTCGCCCGGCGATTTCGCCGCGCCACCCGGCCAGCTCGAGTCCATCGAAGAATGCCAGGCACTGCTCGATCGACCACGCCGAAATCTCGGGCAGCGACCGCTCGGCGATGAACACGTTGCGCGCCGCGGCGTTCAGGCGCTGACCGTGGCACACCGGGCACGCCTGTTCGGAGATGTAGCGCGACAACTCCTCGCGCACGATCCTGGAATCGGTTTCGCGGTAGCGCCGCTCGAGGTTGGGAATGATGCCGACGAAAGGATGCTTGCGCGACTGCGCGCCGCCGTCGGCGAAATAGCGGAAGCTGATCTTCTCGCTGCCGCTGCCGTGCAGGATCACTTCGCGTACGTGTTCGGGCAGCTCGCCGAACGGCGTTTCGGGATCGAAATCGTAGTGCCGGCCCAGCGACTGGACCATCTGGAAGTAATACGCGTTGCGCCGGTCCCAGCCGCGAATCGCGCCGCCGGCCAGGCTGAGCTCCGGGTTGCCGACCACCCGGCCGGGATCGAAGAACTGCTTGTGGCCCAGGCCGTCGCACGCCGGGCACGCGCCGTTCGGGTTGTTGAACGAGAACATGCGCGGTTCCAGCTCCGGCAGGCTGTAGTCGCACACCGGGCAGGCGAATCGCGCCGAAAACAGGATTTCGGCCAGGTCCGGATCGCCATCCGCCGAATCGCGGTCGGGAGCAGGCATTGGCGCGACCACGGCGAGGCCGTCGGCCAGCGCCAGCGCGGTCTCCAGGCTTTCGGCCAGCCGCTGGGCCAGATCGTCGCGCACTTTGAAGCGGTCCACCACCGCTTCGATGGTGTGCTTCTGGCGCAGTCCCAGCGCCGGCAAATCGCCGTCGAGATCGTAGACTTCACCGTCGATCCGCGCCCGGATGAATCCCTGCGCGCGCAGGTCGCGCAACAGGTTGACGTGCTCGCCCTTGCGGTTGCGCACCACCGGCGCGAGCAGCATCAGCCGCGTGCCCTCGGGCAGATTGAGCACCGTGTCGACCATCTGGCTGACGGTCTGCGCGTCCAGCGGCTCGCCGTGATCCGGACAGTGCGGGGTGCCGACCCGGGCGAACATCAGCCGCAGGTAGTCATGGATTTCGGTCACCGTACCGACGGTCGAGCGCGGATTGTGGCTGGCCGCTTTCTGCTCGATGGAGATCGCCGGGCTCAGCCCCTCGATGTGATCAAGGTCCGGCTTCTGCATCATCGAAAGAAACTGGCGCGCATAGGCCGACAGGGACTCGACGTAGCGCCGCTGGCCTTCGGCGTAGATGGTGTCGAACGCCAGCGAGGATTTGCCCGAACCCGACAGGCCGGTGAACACGATCAGCTTGTCGCGCGGCAATTCGAGATCGATATTGGCGAGGTTGTGCGTGCGCACCCCGCGGATGATGATCTTGTCCAAGACAGTCCCTGCGGTTTGCGAGGAATCCAACAGTCAACTATACCCTGCAGCGCGAATTACGCGCAAACAGGTCAGACACATTAAGAAGTTGCACCGGCGACCGCATCCGGCCTTTCGGCGCAGCGGAGAAGTTCAGCCGCCATCGTCGGGCAGCGCCCACTGCCAGATTCGCATCGGCGGGATATTGAGCGGCACCGGCGCCGACCTCAGCGGCGGGCCGAATACGCGATCGGCCAACCGGGCGACTTCGGCGCGAAACTGGTAGGCGACGAATACGCCATCGGCCGAGAGATTGTCGCGCACCGCCTCCAGGATGGCCGTGGCCACAGGCTTCGGCATGGTCGAGAACGGAATCCCCGATATGACGACGTCGGCCTGGCTCAGGCCGTGCTGCTTCAGAATCTCGCCAAGGTCGGCCGCGCTGCCGGTATGCGCGACCAGGCGCGGGTCGTCGATGGCCGAGACGATTTCGGTGAACGCCGGATCCACGTCGATGGCCAACAGGCGCGCATCGGGACGCATGGCGGCCAGCAACGCGCGGGTCGTGCCACCCGTGCCCGGCCCGAGCTCCACCACCACGCGCGCATCGTCGAGCGACGAGAATTCGATGATTCTGCGTTCCATGAAGCGCGAGCTCGGGATTACCGATCCCACCTGCCGCGGATCCTTCAGGAAGCCGCGAAAGAAATCGATGCTCTTGTTGGTTCTGGTCCGCTCGCGCCGCTGCGTCTTTTCCAAACCGGAGTCCCAAGTGAAATGAATACCGCCGTCGCCGCCGACTGCGCGTTTCTATTGTAACTTGACTCTTGGGTCAAGGAGAAACGCTGCCAACAGCGCTTTGGGTCCCCCGGGCCGCTAAAAGAAGCCGCCGTCTGCTGGGGGCGTCGCGTGCCGGGACTCTTCCGGTGTATGGGCCCGAGGCCGGATGCGGTGTTCCCGGCGGGCATCAGTCATTCGGCTCATCTCCTTCCCGCTGGTCTTCCGCCGGCTCGGCCGGTCCCGACTTCAACCGCCCGCGGTCCTTCAGCGCCTCGCGCAGCACCCACTCGATCTGGGCGTTGAGCGAGCGCAGGTCGTCGTCGGCCCAACGCCGCATCGCCTGCATCACCGGCTCGCTCAACCTCAGCGCGAAAGGCTTCTTTTTTGCCATCCGGAACCGGTTAACGGTCAATGCTGCCGGTATCGATCACCGGCCGGGTGGCGCGCTCGGCACGCCACAGGACCGGCAGCGGCGACCGAATTTCGGACTTGTGCATGCTTCGACTCCCCATACCAGTTCACGATGATATTGATTTGATATCATTCAGTCAACACCGACCCGCTCCCGCCCTTGTCGCGGCATATTGACCTCGGCGCCGAAAGCCGGTAACATTCCCGCTCTTAAGTTTCAATGCATCATTCTGGAGCCCATAATCATGTACGCGGTATTCAAGACCGGCGGCAAGCAGTACAAGGCCGCGCCCGGAGAAATTGTTCGAGTCGAGAAGCTGGAGGTCGAAAACGGCGCTTCGGTCGAGCTTGACGAAGTCCTGATGGTTGCCGACGGCGACGACATCCGGGTCGGCGCGCCGACCATCGATGGCGGCAAGGTGACCGCCGAAGTCGTCCGCCACGGGCGCGGCGACAAGGTTCGCATCATCAAGTTCAAGCGCCGCAAGCACCACATGAAGCAGATGGGCCACCGTCAGTACTACACCGAAATCAAGATTACCGGTATCGAGGGCTAATCAGATGGCACATAAAAAAGCAGGCGGCTCTACCCGCAACGGCCGCGATTCGAACCCCAAGTTTCTCGGCGTCAAGCGCTACGGCGGCGAACGCGTCGACGCTGGCAACATCCTGGTCCGCCAGCGCGGCACGCGCTTCCATGCCGGCGACAACGTCGGCGTGGGCCGCGACTACACGCTGTTCGCCCTGGCCGACGGCAAGGTCGTGTTCCGCGAGCGCGGCAAGCCGGCGCGCAAGTTCGTCTCGGTCGAGCCGGCCGAATAGATCGCAGTACCGACAACTGCCCCCAGAGAAGCCGGCCCCGCGCCGGCTTTTTTGCAGAAGCGTAAATGGTAAATAGTCCGCTCGCTGCGCTCGCTCAACAGTAAATGGCAAGCAGAATGCACTCGGGCTGGCGCGGGGGCTGATCGAGCCCTACGCCTGCTATTTACTATTTACTATTCACTATTTACGGGTTTTACCAGGATGAAATTCGTCGACGAAGCCCGTATTGAAGTCCGCGCCGGCAAGGGCGGACACGGTTGCGTGAGCTTCCGGCGCGAGAAGTACATCCCCAAGGGCGGCCCCGACGGCGGCGACGGCGGCGATGGCGGCAGCGTTTGGCTGGAAGCCGACCCGGGCCTGAACACGCTGGTCGATTTCCGCCATGCCCGGCTGTTCCAGGCACGCAACGGCCAGCCCGGCCAGGGGCGCCAGCGCACCGGAAAATCGGCCGAGGACATCTTCGTGCGCGTGCCGCTGGGCACGATCGTGCGCAACGTGGAAACCGACGAACTCATCGGCGACCTGACCGAGGCCGGACAGCGCCTGCTGGTGGCGACCGGCGGCACCGGCGGCAAGGGCAACATCCATTTCAAGTCCTCGGTCAACCAGACGCCGCGCCAGTTCACCGAGGGCACCCCCGGCGAAGCGCGCGAACTGCACCTGGAACTCAAGGTGCTGGCTGACGTGGGCCTGCTCGGGTTCCCCAACGCCGGCAAATCCACCCTGATCGCGTCGGTTTCCAGGGCCCGGCCCAAGGTGGCCGACTACCCGTTCACGACCCTGCATCCAAATCTCGGCGTGGTTCGCCTGGAACCCGGCCGCAGCTTCGTGATCGCCGACATCCCCGGCATCATCGAGGGCGCCGCCGAGGGCGCCGGCCTGGGCCACCGATTTCTCAAGCACCTGCAGCGCACCGGACTGCTCCTTCACCTGGTCGAGGTACAGCCGGTCGACGGCAGCGATCCGGCCGAACAGGTCCGCGCGCTGGAACGGGAGCTGGAACGCTTCGATCCCGGGTTGATGGCGCGGCCACGCTGGCTGGTGATCACCAAGATCGACCAGCTCGCCGAAGACCAAATCGATTCTGCGGTGCAGCACATCATCGACGAGCTGGGCTGGAATCGACCCTGGTTCGCAATCTCTTCGGTGTCCGGCGCCGGTCTCAAGTCCCTCGTCTCGAAAATCGCGACGGCCCTGGGCCGGACCTGACGCGGCGGACTGCCCGAACCCCACCGCCGAGGCGATGGAACATTCGGCGGCCGGCCGGTTCTCGAGGTCCCGCCGCCGATTGCTATACTGCGGGCGCTGGAAAGATCGCTGGATGCAATCCAAGGGGGAGCGAACAATCATCGATTCTTCGAACAACCGGTTGACTCCGGCGCGGCGGCGCGTGATCGATGCGCTGCTCGACGAGCTTCTCGAACTGTCGGATACCGAACGCAATCAGCGCATGCGCGTGATCGCGCAGCACCACCGGCGCGTACACGCCTGGCTGGAACGGCTGGTCGAGGCCTCCAGCCATCCAACTTCATTTCTGGAGTCGCTGTTCGAGCGCGCCGGCGATGCTGCCGTTTCGGACTTCAAAGTTCAGCGCGACGCGCTCCCGCCCGGGACCCGCATCGGCGACTGGCGGCTGACCGAACCGGCGGGCGCCGGAGGCATGGGGCTGGTCTACCGGGCCGAACGCGCCGACGGCGCGTTCGAAATGACCGCGGCGATCAAGTTCATTCGCTCGCCCGGCGACCCGCTGATGGCCGAACACCTGGCCCTGGAGACCCGGTTGCTGGCGCGCCTGGACCACCCGAATATCGCGCGCATCCTGGACGGCGGCACGCTGCCCGACGGGCAGAACTACCTGGTCATGGAGTGGATCGAGGGCGAAGACCTCGCGCGATGCCGCCAGCGGCACGATGCAGCGCTCGAGGCCTGCCTCCCGACCTTCGTCGAGATTGCCGAGTCGGTCGCCCATGCCCACCAGCGCCAGGTCGTGCACGGCGACATCAAGCCGTCGAACATCCGGATCGCCAGAGACGGTCGACCCAGGCTGCTCGATTTCGGAGTTGCCCGGTTGATGTCCGGGGATTCGGATCCGGCCCGGCGAAGTACCGCGCTTACGCCCGCATTTTCTGCACCGGAGCAACTCGCCGGCAGTCCGGCTTCGACCCAGAGCGACATCTTCGCGCTTGGCGCATTGCTGCGCTGGATGCTGACCGGCAGTCCCGGCGAGCAGGCCCGGCCGGTCAAGCCCGCCGAGCTCGGCATGCCGCGCCAGGCCGCACTGGCGGCGGTCATCAACAAGGCCTCGGCCCGCGATGCCGACCGGCGTTACGGCTCGGTAACCGAACTCGTCAACGATATCCGTGCGCTGCTGGAGAAAAGGCCGGTTTCGGCCATGCGCTATTCGACCGCGGGCCGGATCGGCCTGTGGGCCCGGCGTCATCGCCTTGCCGCCGGACTGGCGAGTCTTGCATTGGTGGCAGTGACCGGGGCCATTGCAGGCGTTTCATGGCAGGCGCGCATCGCTGCGGCGGAACGCGATGCTGCGCGGTTCGAGGCCGATCGGTCCACGATGTTGCGCGAACAGCTCGTGCTGCTGTTCCGCGAGGTTGGACGCAACAGCACCGAGGAAGATCTCTCCACCCGCAAGCTCCTGACCGAAAGCGTACAAATGGCCGAGCGGCTGCACGCCAACGATCCGCAAATGCTGGCTTCGATCAAGGCGCTTCTGGGCGAAATCCATATCGCGATGGACGATTTTGCCGGTGCCGAACCGCTGCTGGCGTCGTTCGTCAACCACAAGCCCAACCTCGCCTCACCAATGATGCAGGCCATCGTGCGCGCCGACCTGGCCCAGATTCGCCTGCGCCAGGGCCAGTCCGAGTCGGCCGTGGTACTGACCGAGAGCGCGCTGGAAACCCTGCGCGAAAGCCCGGCCCGGAACACCGAACGCATCGCCGAAGTGCTGCAGATCCGCGGCCAGGCGCTGCGCGGCCAGGGCCAGTGGGACGAGGCCATCGATGCCCTGCGCAAAGCGGTCCGGCTGGCGCGCACGCAGCCCTACCCCTCGCGCCTGCGCGCGACTGCCGGAAACAACCTGGCCACGACGCTGATCTATGCCGGGAAAGGCGACGCGGCGTTGCCGTATCTGCGCAAGGCGCTTGAAAACTGGCGGGCACTGGAACTGGCCGACGGATCCAGCGCCTTGACGATCATGGCCAACCTGGCCGGGCTCCTGCAGCAGCGTGGCGAACTGGCCGAGGCCGAACCGCTATACCGCGAAGCGATTCGTCGGCGCAACGAGCGCTTCGGCGAATCCGGCGCACTGGCCGCCGCGCACCTGAACCTGGGTCTGCTGCTGGCAACTCGCCATCGAATACCGCAGGCACGCGAACAGGTCGAGCGCGGCATGGCGATGATGGCCCGCTTCGAAGGACGCGACAGCGTCAACCACGCGCGCGCGCAGATGGCACGCGGACGCGTGGCGCTGGCGGGCGACGAATTCGAGCAGGCAAAAAGTGACCTGGAGACGGCGCGCAAGCGCTTCGAATCGGCAGTGGGGCCGGACCACCTGTTCACCGCGGTCTCTGAATTTCATGCGGCACTGGCCGGCGCGCGCGAAAGCGGCCAGGCGACCCGGCGACTGGCAAGCGCGGCCGAACTTCTGGAGACACACAAGCCGCGCACGACGTCGCAGCTGGCCCAGGCATGGTGCGAAATGGCGCAACTCACGCTCACCGACGATCCGGCAAGCGCGCGTGGCCTCGCGCAGCAATGCCTGGCCTTGAGACGCGATGAACTGTCTGTAAGCGACTGGAAGATCAGCGAGGCGCGTGCGGTGCTGATGGCTGCGCGCATCGAGGACGGCGACCGCAGTGCCATCCCGGCGTTGAAGAGCGCCAGAAAAGACCTGGCCGCCGCGCTGGGTTCCGATCACCCGAAGCTGGCGTGGTGCGATCGCTGGCTGGAGAGCGCCTGAGAGCGCCGGCCCAGGGGCCGGCTCCCTGAATCACTCCTGAATCACAGTTTCCGGATGTGCTGCCCGAGGCGGGACTTGTGGCGGTCGGCCTTGTTGCGGTGCATCAGTCCCTTGCTCACCGATCGGTCGATGGCCGGAACCGCCGCCTTGTAAGCAGCTTCGGCTTCGACCTTGTCGCCGTCCTTGACCGCGTTGACGACCTTCTTGATCATGGTGCGCACATAGGACCGCTGGGCGGCATTATGCTGTCGGTTGCGCTCGGACTGACGGGCGCGCTTGCGTGCTGATGGGCTATTGGCCACGAACTGCTCCTGAAACTTTTAAAAAACAGTGGTTAATGACAATCGATAATGACAAAAATCAAGCCGTATAGTATCGCTGCTCGAGGCCTTTTAGTCAAGACACAGCGGCTTCGGATCATCATCGGCAACACCGGCCGCGCATGAGCCTGCTGCGCTCGATCTTTTCGTTTTCCAGCATGACCCTCGTCTCGCGCGTGCTGGGCCTGGTGCGCGACATCGTGCTGGCGCGCTGGTTCGGCGCCACGGCGGCCACCGACGCCTTCTTCGTCGCGTTCAAGATTCCCAATTTCCTGCGCCGGCTGTTTGCCGAGGGCTCCTTTTCGCTGGCCTTCGTACCGGTACTGGCCGAGTATCGCGAGCGCGGCGACCAGGCGGCGATGAAGTCGCTGGTCGATGCCACCGCCGGCAGCCTGCTCGCGGTACTGCTGGGCCTGACCGGCATCGGCATGCTGGCCGCGCCCTGGCTGATCGGGATCTTCGCGCCCGGCTTCGCCGACGACCCGGCGCAGCAGACGCTGGCCGCGGAAATGCTGCGGGTGACCTTTCCCTACCTGCTGTTCATCGCGCTGACCGCGCTGTCGGGCGGCATCCTCAACACGCTGGGAAAGTTCGCCCTGCCGGCGCTGACCCCGGCCCTGCTCAACGTCAGCCTGATCACCGCTGCAGTGGTCTTCAGCCAGCACTTCGCCGAGCCGGTCAAGGCGCTGGCCTGGGGCGTGCTGGCAGCCGGCATCCTGCAGCTGGCCATCCAGCTGCCGGCGCTCGCCCGCCACGGCCTGCTACCGCGGCCGCGGCCCGGTTTCGGGCACCCCGGCGTGCGCCGGATAATGAAGCTGATGATCCCGACGCTGTTCGGGTCGTCGGTCGCCCAGATCAACCTGCTGTTCGACGTGCTGATCGCCTCGCTGCTGGTCGAGGCCAGCATCTCGTGGCTTTACTACGGCGACCGGCTGATGGAATTTCCGCTGGGCATGTTCGGGGTCGCGCTGTCGGTGGTGATCCTGCCCACGCTGTCTTCGCTGCACGCGCGCGCCGACAGCGGACAATTCCGCAACACGCTGGAATGGGCGGTACTGCTGGGACTGGCCATCGGCCTGCCGGCGGCGGTCGGCCTGGCGGTGCTCGGCGGCCCGACCGCGACCACGCTGTTCCACTACGGCGAATTCGCCGCGCGCGACGTGGACATGACCGCGCTGGCGCTGGGCGCGTACTGTCTCGGCCTGCCGGCCTTCATCGGCGTCAAGATCCTGGCCCCGGCGTTCTTTTCGCGTCAGGACACGCGCACCCCGGTGCGCATCGCGGTACTGGCGCTGGTGGTCAACATGGCCCTGAACGTCGTGTTCGTGGGCGCCATTACCTGGCAGCTGGCCGGCCAGGCATTCCTCGAAGACCCGTGGGCCGCACTGGACCAGCACCCGGGCGCACACGCGGGCCTCGCGCTGGCCTCCAGCGTCGCCGCCTGGCTCAACGCCGGCCTGCTGTGGAAGAATCTGGCCCGCCAGGGCATGGCGCCGGCATTTCCGTGGCGCGACCTGGCCCGGATTGCGTTCGCCGTCGTGGCCATGGCCCTGGCGCTGGTCTGGCTTGTCCCGCCCACCATCGAGTGGCTGGACATGACCCTGACCCAACGCGTGCTCTGGCTGACCGGGGCGGTAGGCGCCGGCGCGCTGGTTTACGCCGCGGTACTCGCCGCCGTCGGCATCCGCCCCTCGACCCTGATGCGCCCGCGCGGCCCGGAATGATTCATGACCGACGGGTAGAATTCCGGGCTTGCGCGGGCGGTAGCCCGGCACGACGGCGACCGGAGATCAAACAAGCACCGTCTTTACCGCAGATGAACGCAGATGAGCGCAGATAAAAATCGGTTGATGCGTGTGACTCAAGACTTCAGACACGTCGGATTCGAGCGCAATCAGACTTGGTCAGTAATTCTCTGGCCCTGTTTGCGTTCAATTGCGTTCATTTGCGGTTCCCGTATTTGCAATTGCTGTTCTTCATCTGCGTTCATCCGCGTTCATCCGCGGTTCGAAACGTTTTTCGCCCCACCCAGCTACAAGGGCTGTCCATGCAACTGATCCGTCACGTGCCGGCCAGGCTGTCGGACGAGCGCCGGCTGGCGCTGGCCATCGGCAATTTCGACGGGCTGCACCTGGGCCACCAGGCGCTGCTCAACCAGGCGGTGGCGGCCGCGCCGGAGCATTGCCCGGCCCTGTTGTGCTTCGAGCCGCTGCCGCGCACCGTGTTCGCGCCGGACAATCCCGTGCCGCGCGTGATGAAGCTGCGCGACAAGGTCGAGGTTGCGCAAGCGCTGGGCGTCGAGGTGCTCGCCCAGCTGCGCTTCGATCGCGCGTTTTCCAGGCTGTCGCCGGAACAGTTCGCCCGCGACGTCGTGGCCGAAGGACTCAACGCCGGGCAAGTGGTGATCGGGCCCGACTTCCGCTTCGGCCACAAGGCCGCCGGCGACGCCGAGGCCATGCGTGAATTCGGCGAGCGCTTCGGATTCGAAACCCGCGTGCTCGACATCGTCACCGATGACGACGCCGACCAGCGTGTCTCTTCGAGCCGGCTGCGCGAGGCGCTCGCCCGCGGCGACCTGGCCGGGGCCGAGCGCTTGCTGGGCCGGCGCTACGCGATTTCGGGGCGGGTCATCCGCGGCGAAAGCCTGGGCCGCAAGCTGGGCTTCGCCACCGCCAACCTGCGGGTGGCCGAGCCGCCGGCGTTTACCGGCATCGCCGCCATCCGGGTCGACGGCGCAGGGCTCTCGGATCACCCCGGCATCGCCAGCCTGGGCCGCCGGCCCACCGTGGCCGGCCGCGACTGGCTGCTCGAAGCCCACCTGTTCGATTTCGACGGCGACCTGTACGGCAAGCATCTGCGCGTGCAGTTCGAAGGCTTCATTCGACACGAGGAACACTTCGATTCGCTGGATGCGATGACCGAGCAGATGCACCGCGACGCGCTACAGGCAAAAGCGCTGCTGAATGGGCGACAATAGCGCCTTGTCATGCCGACCGGCCCGCAGCAAAGAACCCATGGATTACAAAGACACGATCAACCTGCCGAAGACGAACTTCCCGATGAAGGCCTCGCTGGCCCAGCGCGAGCCGGAAATGCTCAAGCAGTGGTACGCCGACGACCTGTATGGAAAGATCCAGCGGCATACCGAAGGGCGACCGGCGTTCGTGCTGCACGACGGCCCGCCGTACGCCAACGGCGACATCCACATCGGGCACGCCGTCAACAAGATCCTGAAGGATTTCGTGGTTCGCTCGGCGCTGCTGGCCGGTTATCGCTCGCCCTACGTGCCGGGCTGGGACTGTCACGGGCTGCCGATCGAGCTGCAGGTCGAGAAGAAAGTCGGCAAGGTCGGGCACAAGGTCGACGCGCGGACCTTTCGCGCCAAATGCCGCGAATATGCCGGCAAGCAGATCGACCGCCAGCGCGAGGACTTCAAGCGCCTGGGCGGCCTGGCCGACTGGGACAATCCCTACGCCAGCCGCGATTTCCGCTTCGAGGCCGACATGCTGCGCGCGCTGGCGCGGATCGTCTCGCGCGGCCACCTCAAGCGCGGCGTCAAGCCGGTGCACTGGTGTTTCGACTGCGGCTCGGCGCTGGCCGAGGCCGAGATCGAATACGCCGACAAGACTTCGACCGCGGTCGACGTGCTGTTCGAAGCGGTCGACCCGGCCGGACTCGCCGCGAAGTTCGGTGTGCCGGGCGCCGACGTGCCGACCGGCGTGGTGATCTGGACGACCACGCCATGGACCATTCCGGCCAACCAGGCCGTGGCGCTGAACGCCGAACTGGAATACGACCTGCTGCAGGCCCGCCACGAGGGTCGTACCGTGCGCCTGGTCGTGGCCCACGAGCTGGCCGGGGCGGTGGCCGATCGCTGCAGGCTGGAACAGGTCGAGACCCTGGGCACGGTCGCCGGCCGCGCGCTGGAGCACCTGCGCCTCGAGCACCCGTTCAACGACTACGACGTACCGGTGATCCTGGGCGAGCACGTGACCACCGAAACCGGGACCGGCGCGGTCCACACCGCGCCCGGCCACGGCCAGGAAGACTTCGACATCGGCCGGGTCTACGACCTGCCCGTGGTCAATCCCATCGACGGCCGCGGGGTGTTTCTGGAAGACACGCCGGAAGTCGGCGGCGAATTCGTCTGGAAGGCCAACGACCGGCTGGTCGACATTCTCCGGGAAAAAGGCGCGCTGCTGTGCGCGGAACCGTTCGGCCACAGCTACCCGCACTGCTGGCGCCACAAGACCCCGACCGCGTTTCGCACGACGCCGCAGTGGTTCATCTCCATGGACCAGGCCGACCTGCGCGCCGACGCGCTGGAAGCCATCGACGGCGTGCGCTGGGTGCCCGACTGGGGCAAGGCGCGAATCCGCGGCATGGTCGAGAATCGTCCCGACTGGTGCATCTCGCGCCAGCGCACCTGGGGCGTGCCGCTGGGACTTTTCATCGACCGCGAGACCCAGCAGCCGCATCCCGACACCGTTGCGATCCTGCAGCGCTTCGCCGACCTGGTCGAGGCCGAAGGCGTCGACGGCTGGTACGAACAAGACATCGCCGAGCGCCTGGGCGTGGACGGCGAGCGCTACGAGCCCATCCCCGACATCCTGGACGTGTGGTTCGATTCCGGCGTTACCCATCACTGCGTGCTCGACCAGCGCGCCGAACTCGGGCGCCCGGCCGAACTGTACCTGGAAGGCTCCGACCAGCACCGCGGCTGGTTCCAGTCGTCGCTGCTGACCTCGGTGGCCATGCACGGCGAAGCGCCCTACAAGGCCGTGCTGACGCACGGCTTCACCGTCGACGCCGACGGCAGGAAAATGTCCAAGTCGCAGGGCAACGTGATCGCGCCGCAGCAGATCATGAAGTCGCTGGGCGCCGACATTCTCAGGATGTGGGTGGCCGCGGCCGACTACCGCCAGGAAATGACCGTCTCCGACGAGATTCTCAAGCGCGTGGCCGATGCCTATCGCCGCACCCGCAACACCGCGCGTTTCCTGCTCGGAAACCTGCACGATTTCGACCCGGGCGCCGATGCCCTCGCGGCCGAAGACCTTTTGCCCCTGGACCGCTACGCGCTGGACCTGGCCGCGCGGCTCAACGCCGAGATCACCGACGCCTACGCCAACTACCGCTTCTGGCAGGTTCATCAACGCGTACACCATTTCTGCTCCATGGACATGGGCGCGTTCTATCTCGACATCATCAAGGACCGGCTCTACACGCTGCCCGCCAACCACCCGGCCCGCCGTTCGGCCCAGACCGCGATGTTCCTCGCGCTCGAGGCGCTGGTGCGCTGGCTGGCGCCGATCTGCAGCTTCACCGCCGAGGAGATCTGGCGCGAAATGCCGGCCCGTGAAACCGACACGGTGATGCTGGCGGCCTGGTACGAACACCTGCCCGGACTGGATGCGGCGCCGCGCGCGCGGATGGAGCGGCTGCGCGCGGTACGCGACGTGGTCGGCCCCCGGCTGGAAACGCTGCGACGCGAAAAGGCGATCGGCTCGTCGCTGGCCGCCGAGGTCACGCTGGAAGCCGACGGCGTGCTGGCCGCCGACCTGGCCGCGCTGGGCGAGGAACTGCGCTTTCTGCTGCTGACCTCGGAGGCACGACTCGGCGAGGTCGGTACGGCCGACGAGGCCGCCGAAATCGCCGGCTGCACGCTGCGCGTGGCGGTCACGCCCACCGAACAGCCCAAGTGCGTCCGCTGCTGGCACCATCGGGCGGACGTCGGCAGCGATCCGGAACATCCCGAGATCTGCGCGCGCTGCGTCGAGAACGTCACCGGCGGCGGCGAACGCCGCACCTGGGGCTGACCGGAATGGACAAGGCCCATCCGCGCATGACCCTGCCGCGCTTCGGCGCGTGGCTGCTGCTGGCCGCGGTCGTGATCGCGCTGGACCTGTGGACCAAGCACCTCGCGGTGGCCAACCTGGAGTTGTATCGGCCGGTACCGATCACCGACTGGCTCAACCTGACGCTGGCGCACAACACCGGCGCGGCGTTCAGCCTGCTGGCCGACGGCGGCGGTTGGCAGCGCTGGTTCTTCATCGTCTTCGCCTCAGGGATCAGTATTTTCCTGCTGGTCTGGCTGTGGCGACTGCCGCTGAGCGCGCGTGCCCTGCCGGTGGCACTGATGCTGCTGCTGGGCGGTGCGGTCGGCAACCTGGTCGACCGCATCCGGCTCGGCTACGTGGTCGATTTCATCGACGTGCACTACAACAACTGGCACTGGCCGGCGTTCAACGTCGCCGATTCGGCCATCGTCATCGGCGTCATCCTGATGCTGATCGAAAGCATGTTGCCGCCGCGCCGACCGCCGGGAAAATGAGCGTTGTTGGCAAAAAGCATTGTAATCGGGCGCTAAGTGCATGAAAATGTAGACTCAGGGGATCGGTAGAGGAAGAGAGGAGAAATTCCATGGCGACAACGCGTGAAGAACTCGAAGTCTTCCTTTGGGAGGGCAAGGACAAACGCGGCAAGGTACTCAAGGGCGAACGGTCGGCGCGCAACCAGACGCTGATCCGGGCCGAACTGCGCAAGCAGGGCATCACACCATCGCGCGTGCGCAAGAAGCCCAAACCACTGTTCGGCAGCGGCGGCAAGACGATCAAGCCGCGCGACATCGCAATTTTCACCCGTCAACTGGCGACCATGCTCAACGCGGGCATCCCGCTGGTCCAGGCCTTCGGCATCATCGCTTCGGCGGCGGAGAATCCGCGCCTGCAGAAACTGATCAATACCATCCGCATCGACGTCGAGTCGGGCGCCACGCTTTCCGAATCACTGGCCAAGCACCCGGCGTATTTCGACGAGCTGTACGTCAACCTGGTCGATTCGGGCGAAAGCGCCGGGGTGCTCGACCAGGTGCTGGACAACATCGCCACCTACAAGGAACGGATCGAGTCGATCAAGGGCAAGATCAAGAAGGCGCTGTTCTATCCGGCCACCGTCATCGGCGTGGCCATCCTGGTCACCGCGATCCTGCTGGTCTTCGTGATTCCGCAGTTCGAGGCCATCTTCCAGAGCTTCGGCGGCGACCTGCCGGCGTTTACCCAGCTGATCGTGAGCCTTTCGGAATCGCTGCAGAAGACCGGCTGGCTGTATCTGATCATCATCGTCGGGGGAATCTTCGGCCTCATCACGCTCAAGAAGCGGAACCGGTCGTTTGCGCACTTCCTGGACCGGGCCAGCCTGAAGATTCCGGTCATCGGCGCCGTGCTGGAAAAAGCCGCGCTGAGCCGCTTCGCGCGCACGCTGGCAACGACATTCGCCGCCGGCGTGCCGCTGGTCGATGCGTTGAAGACCGTCGCCGGCGCGACCGGCAACGTCGTTTACGGCGACGCGACCCTGCAGATCCGCGATGACGTGGCCACCGGCCACCAGATGCAGCTGGCGATGCAGCAGACCGGGCTGTTCCCGCCCATGGTGGTCCAGATGACCGCGATCGGCGAGGAAGCCGGCTCGCTGGATGCGATGCTGCTCAAGGTCGCCGACTTCTACGAAGAGGAGGTCAACAACACCGTCGACGCGCTGTCCAGCCTCCTCGAGCCGTTCATCATCATCCTCGTCGGCGTCATCGTGGGCAGCATCGTGGTGGCCATGTACCTGCCGATCTTCAAGATGGCGGCCGTCATGTAAGCCATGGAATACCTGGCTGCTCTCCATCCGGCCACGCTGTACGCGCTGGTCGTCGTCCTCGGCTTGCTCGTCGGAAGCTTCCTGAACGTCGTCATCCTGCGCTTTCCGGCCGCCCTGATCCACGACTGGAAATGCCAGTGCCGCGAGCTGCTGGAGCTTGAAGCCGAACTTGACGCGGCACCGGCGAACATCGCCAGCGGCCGTTCGCGCTGTCCGTCCTGCGGGCACTCGATTGCCTGGTACGACAATATTCCGGTCATCAGCTGGCTGCTGCTGCGCGGCCGCTGCCGCAATTGCGGCGGCGCCATTTCAGCGCGCTACCCGGTGGTCGAACTGGCCACCGCAATCCTTTCGGTCGCGGTGATCTGGCGCCTGGGGCCCGACGCCGCCGGACTGGCCGGACTGCTGTTCACCTGGGTCCTGATCGCGGCGACCGGCATCGACCTGGACTACAAGCTGCTGCCCGACCAACTCACGCTGCCGCTTGTATGGCTCGGACTTTTCCTGAACGTGTTCGGCATTTTTACCGACCTCCAGTCGGCCGTGATCGGCGCGATCGCCGGCTATCTCTCGCTGTGGCTGGTATTCCACCTGTTCCGGCTGATCACCGGCAAGGAAGGCATGGGCTACGGCGACTTCAAGCTGCTCGCGGCCATCGGCGCCTGGTTCGGCTGGCAGGTCCTGCCGACGGTCATACTGCTGGCCTCGGGCGTGGGCGCGGTGATAGGCCTGGCGCTGATCGCACTCAGGCGCATGGGCCGCGAAGTGCCGATCGCGTTCGGTCCGTTCCTCGCCGCGGCCGGCTGGCTGGTGCTGGTCGGCGGAGATGCCATCGTCGACTTCTGGCTGTTACTATCCTGAATTGGCAACGAAATACCTGCGGTATTCGTTGCTCGCGATTTGCGGCGCATGTCCGCAAATCACTCCGCTGCGCGGCCCCACGACCCCGCTTTCGGTTCCTTCCCCCGCCTGCGGGGGAAGGTTAGGACA
Organism: Wenzhouxiangellaceae bacterium; assembly: GCA_041685925.1. Classification (GTDB taxonomy): domain Bacteria; phylum Pseudomonadota; class Gammaproteobacteria; order Xanthomonadales; family Wenzhouxiangellaceae. The sequence continues at coordinate 57,422 of JAWLEW010000015.1, forward strand.
GGGGAAGCGTAGCCAGTCCACCTTCATGGAGCGCAGGCAACAGGATGACGAGAATGGTTTACTGCAAGTATCTCGGCCGCGAGGCCGAAGGGCTCGCCCGCAAGCCGCTTCCGGGCGAGCTGGGTGAGCGGATCTACAACGAGATCTCGGCCGAGGCGTGGAAGAAATGGCTGGAACACCAGACCATGCTGATCAACGAAAAGCGGCTTTCGCCGATCGACCCCGAACATCGCAAATACCTGGAACAGCAGGCCGAGGCGTTCCTGTTCGGCGGTGAAGTCGACGCCGCCGAAGGCTATGTACCGCCGGAACAGTGATGACGCCGCCGGGACGTCTGTTCCCGGCCTGGCCCCGCGTCAACCGCGACGCGAAATCGATGCGCTGCCTCGCTCGCGATCTATCGCCGCATCCGCCGTCAACGGCCGGATCGTTTCGATCAGGCAGCGGTAGTCGTCCAGGCGCACCTGGTCGGATCGGTGCAGCGTATTGTTCATGACCGTCTCCAGCTCCAGCGACCTGGCCTCACGCACATCGGCGATGCACGGGTCGCGTACCTCCAGCGCAAACAGGCGCCCGCCGCTGAATTCCAGCAGGATCCATTCGCGATCCAGGGCCTGCCAATCGACCAGGTACGAAAAACGCACCCGGTGCACCGGCTCGCCCATGGCGTCGCGCCAGTTACCGTAGCTGGGCGGGTCCTCGCGCGGCGCGATCGAGCAGGCACAAAGTCCGGCACCGAGGCCGGCGACGATCAGCAGCCACGCCAGCCGGCGGACGATGCGCCGCGGGTCTATCATCGTTGTTCTGATCATCTGGCTGTTTCCTCCGTTACAAGGATATTCGAAAGCGATGAGTCCGACCAAATTCCGCACCGGCGCGTGCCTGGCCGCGCTCCTGCTGTTGACCGGCACTATGGCATACGCCGAGCTCCGGATTGTCGAAAACCCGGCCGGCGACGGCGCACTCGCGCCCGCGCTCGTCGAAATGCCCGACGATGCCGGCATCGTCTTGAGCTGGCTGGAAAAGCACGGCGATGGGCATGCATTCAGGTTCAGCGTGTTCGGGGAAAGCGGGTTTTCCGACTCCGGCGAAATCGCGCGCGGCCGGGACTGGTTCGCCAACTGGGCCGATACCCCCGGCATTCACGTCCGGGCCGACGGCGGCTGGCTGGCCCACTGGCTGGAAAAATCGGCCGATTCGACCTACGCCTACGACGTGCGCCTGGCGCATTCGTCGGACGGGGGTAAACAGTGGAGCCGGCCGCAGACGCCGCATACCGACGGCACGCCGGCCGAGCACGGCTTCGTCAGCTATTTCCCGGCCGGCCGCGGGCGCACCGGCCTGGTCTGGCTGGACGGACGCGAGACGCTTTCAAAGCCCGGTGGCGAACACGAACATGCCGGCTTCATGACCCTCAGGACTGCGATCATCGGTACCGACGGGACAGCCGGGCCGGAGCGGCTGATCGACGATCGGGTCTGCGACTGTTGCCAGACGGCCAGCGCCGTCACCGCGGCCGGGCCCATCGTCGCCTATCGCAATCGCACCGAAGACGAAATCCGCGACATCGCCATCGTGCGCAGGACGCCAGACGGCTGGACCGAACCGCGCCTGGTCCACGCCGACGGCTGGAAAATCGGCGGCTGCCCGGTCAACGGGCCATCGGTCATTGCACGCGGCACGCGCGTCGTCGTCGCCTGGTTCACGCTGGCAGACGGCGTGCCCCGCGTGCGCTTCGCCATCTCCGAAGATGCCGGGGCCACCTTCGGCGAGCCCATCACCCGCTCGCCCGGCAGCGCGCTGGGCCGCGTTCAGCTCGCCTGGACACGCGACGGCTTCGTGCTGGCCTGGATGGAGGAAACCGACGGCAATGCGCGCATGCGCCTGACACAATATTCGCCGGACGGGACGCGCCGGCGCGACCGCGTCCTGACGCGAATCGACCGAGGACGGATCAGCGGCTTTCCGCAGATCGCGGTGCAGGGCGACCAGCTCCTGGTCGCCTGGACCGCGGCCGGCGACGCCGACGAAAACAAGCGCACGCGCATCATGACCGGGCGCCTCCGACTCGCGGAATGATCGCTGACGATCGATTCGCATGGCCAGCGGCTTTGGGAAAAACCGGTTGACTTTTTGCCTGTTTCGGGGTTAAATACCCGGCTTGCGATCACGGCCCTTTCGCGGCACCGTGGCGCGAGTGCAGGATCCTGGAGGCCAGGTAGCTCAGTCGGTAGAGCAGGGGACTGAAAATCCCCGTGTCGGCAGTTCGATTCTGTCCCTGGCCACCA
>JAWLEW010000050.1:0-2855 GCA_041685925.1 Wenzhouxiangellaceae bacterium
AGCGGCCTGGAGATGCCGTTCGTCGCCTGGCTGGCGATTGCGCTGTGGCCGTGGCTGGGGTTTTCCGAGGGCATCATGCGCGCCAGCGAAAGCATGCCGCAGCACGCCGGGCTGATCAGCAAGGTGCCGATGCGGCGTGAGCTGCTGGCGATCAGCAGCGCCACGGCCGCGTTTGTGCTCCAGTTGGCCGGTTACGTCGTGGTGCTGGTCGTCATGGCCCTGCTCGGGATTCGGCTGACGCCTGCCGGTTTCGTCAACGGCGCACTGGTGCTGGCCGTTATGATGCTGCTGTCCAACGCGCTCGGCCTCTTCGCCGCCACGCTGCGCGTGTTCTTCGCCGACATTCAGCAGCTACTGCCGACGCTGCTGATGCTGTGGTTTTTCCTGACGCCGATCCTGTATTCGCCCGAGTACCTGCCCGAGGAGCTCCAGATCCTGGTGTTCGCCAATCCGCTGGCCGGCCTGATGACCGATCTGCGCGCCGCCCTGCTCGAAGGGCAGGCATTGCCGGGTGCCACGACCCTGGTGATGCTCGCCGTTTCGGCCGGGGCGTATCTGCTCGGCCTGGCCTTCTTCCGCCGGATGGCGCCGTACTTCGAGGACTTTTTGTGACGGCGCCGCTGCTCCGGGTCGAGCGCGTCGACAAACGCTATCCGCCGGCCGCGGCGCAGCCCGGCCGGTTTCGGGCGTTCTGGGACCTGCTGCTGCGCGGCCAGGCCGCCGGCGGCACGCGGGTGCTCGACGAAATCTCGTTCGAGATCCGCAAGGGCGAATCGATGGGCATCATCGGCGGCAACGGCGCCGGCAAGTCCACGCTGCTGAAGATGATCACCGGCGTGCTTGCGCCCAGCAGCGGCCGGATCGAGGTCAACGGCAGCATCTCGGCGCTGCTGGAGCTGGGCGCGGGATTCGAGCCGGACTACACGGGCATGGAGAACCTGCGCATGAACGCGGCCTTTCTCGGGCTTTCGCGCGAGCAGATCGACGCCAGCCTGGACGACATCCTGGCGTTTGCCGATATCGGCAAGGCCATCGACGAGCCGATCAAGCACTATTCTTCGGGCATGGTGGTGCGGCTGGGTTTCGCGATCGTGGCGTCGGTGCGCCCGGACCTGCTGATTACCGACGAGGTGCTGGCCGTCGGCGACGAGTCGTTCCAGAAGAAATGCATCCGCTGGGTCGAGGACTACCTGGCCGACGGCGGCACCCTGCTGATGGTCTCGCACAACATGTACCAGGTCCAGAAACTGTGCAAGCACGCGATCTGGCTGCACGACGGGTCGGCCCGGGCCGTCGGCGAAGTGTTCGACGTCACCCAGGCCTACCTGGCCTGGCACGAGCGCAAGGATGCCAAAAACAAGGAGGCGCGCCCGGCGCCCTCGCAAGCCGTCTGCCGGGTCGCGAAGGTGGCGCTGGAGCCCGCGCCGGATTCGGGGCCGGTCAGCGTGGAAACCGGCGACCGCCTGGTGGTGCGCCTGGAACTGCGGGCGCCCGACGACCGGCCGCCGGTCGCCCTGGTGGGGCTGGTGCGCGCCGACGGGACGCCGGTCTACGGTGTGGCCAGCGACCACGACGATTTTCTGCCGGAGCCGCTGGGCGAGGGGCGTTTCGAGATCGCGCTGGAGTTCCCTGAACTGAACCTGCTGCCGGGCGGCTACGCGGTGCGAGCGCACGCCATGGACCCGGAGGGACTGCGGGTGCACGATACCGTCGAAACCGAATTCACGGTGCGCGGCAGGACCCGGGCGCTGGGCCTGGTCTACCTGCCGCACGCCTGGCGCGCCGGCGGCCGCAGTTCGTCGTGAGCGAAACCCCGGCGATCGTCATTCCGGTGTTCAACGCTGCCGAGCCGCTTCGGCGCTGCCTGGCGGCGGTGCGCGCGACGGTTGCCGCGGACGTGCCGGTCATCGTCATCGACGACGCTTCCACCGACCCGGCCGTGGGCGAAGCGCTGGAAGAACTGGCCGCGGGCTGGCGCGTGATCCGCCGGCCGGACAACCGCGGCTTCGTGGCCACCGCCAACCAGGGGATGCGCGCGGCCGGCGCGCGCGACGTGGTGCTGCTCAACTCCGACACCATTCCGGCCGGCGACTGGCTGGAACGGATCCGGCGCTGCGCCGACGCCGACCCGGCCATTGCCTCGATCACGCCGTTCACCAACAACGGCGAGATCGCTTCGCTGCCGGAATTATGCAAGCCCGCACCGGTGCCGGAAGACCCGGAGGCCTGGGCGCTGGCCTGCCGCAGCGCCGGCCCGCCGCAATACCCGGATCTGCCGACCGCGGTGGGTTTCTGCATGTACATGCGGCGCGCGTGCATCGAGCGCATCGGCGGGTTCGACGAACAGGGCTTCGGGCGCGGCTACGGCGAAGAAAACGACTGGTGCATGCGCGCGGCCGAAGCCGGCTGGCGCCATGTTTTGTGCGACGACGCCTTCGTGGCCCACCAGGGTGCGGCCAGTTTCGGGCCGCTGGGCCTGGGGCCGGGTGAAGACGCAATGCGTGCCCTGCTGGAGCGGCATCCGGCCTACCTGGAACGCGTGCAGGATTTCATCCGGCGCGACCCGCTTGCGCCGATCCGAGGGCGGATCGTAGAGCGCATCACGCGCGGCTCGGCGTAGAGATCGTCGGGGACGGCGCCCCGACCTACGGCGTGGGGTGGGTTGGGTAGCAGGGATCGTCGGGGACGGCGCCCCCGACCTGCGGCGTGCGGTCGGCGCGGCGTCGCCGACGGGGCCTTTCGGGTTGCAACCAGAGTCGCTGGATCCCGGATAACACCGCGCTGCGCGCGGCGTTTCCGGGATGACGCGGGGCGTGGCGCTGCGCGCGGCGTTTCCGGGATGACGCGGGGCGTGG
>JAWLEW010000050.1:2955-16500 GCA_041685925.1 Wenzhouxiangellaceae bacterium
GCGCTGCGCGCGGCGTTTCCGGGATGACGCGGGGCGTGGCGCTGCGCGCGGCGTTTCCGGGATGACGCGGGGCGTGGTGCTGAGCGCGGCGTTTCCGGGATAACGCGGGGCGTGGCGCTGCAAGCGCCGTTTCCGGGAGGGCGTGTGGGGTTGGGGCGCTGCGCGCGTCGGTTCCGGTCCGGTGCGGCATTGAAGCGTTCCCGGCCGGATTCCAGTGCCGGCGGCTTTGTCCTACAATGCCGCCATGGCAATGGCGACCGGTCTCAAGCTCAAACTCGGACACAAGCTCAAGCTTGCCCCGCAATTGCGCCAGGCCATCGCGCTGCTGCAGCTCAACCGGGTAGAACTGCGCGAGCATATCGAGCAGGCGCTGGAGACCAATCCGCTGCTGGAGCTGGAACCGGAGACGCCCGAAGCCGACGAGCCGCCCGAGCGCGCCGAGGAAACCGATCGTTCGGCGGAAGACATCGACTTCAACCAGGACGACTATCGCTGGAACGACCTGCCGGAAGGGTTTTCCGAGGTTGCCGACGCCCCCGACTACGACCGGTTCATCAGCGACCCGGGCGATGATTCGCTGTACCAGCACCTGTTGTGGCAGGTCAACCTGGCCGGTTTCTCCGATACCGACGAGGCCATCGCGCGGGCCATCGTGTACGCCCTGGACGAGGACGGGTTCCTGTACGACGACATCAAGGCCCTGCGCGCCTCGCTGGCGCCCGAATACCTGGTCACGACCGAAGAAGTGGCCGCCGTGCTCGAGCGCGTCCAGCATTTCGAGCCGGTCGGCGTTGCGGCGCGCTCGCTGCAGGAGTGTCTTTGCATCCAGCTCCGGGCGCTGCCGACCGGGACGCCCGGCCGCGGCCTGGCCGAACACCTGATCGAACACCAGCTCGAAGCGCTGCGTTCCGGCGACCCGGCCGCCATCCGCAAAAGCTCGGGTTTCAGCCAGGTGGAAATCGACCAGGCGCTGGCCGTCATCCGTCGGCTGGATCCACGCCCGGGCCTGAGATTCTCGCGCGACGACCAGGACTACATCGTGCCCGACGCCTGGGTTCATCCCGACGGGGAGGGCTGGCGGGTGACGTTGAACCGCGGCCAGGAACCGACGCTGAAGATCAATCGCGCCTACAGCGAGTTGATCAAGTCCACCGCCGGCAAGGATCGCGATTACCTGCGTGAGCAATTGCAGCAGGCGCAATGGCTGATCAGTTCGCTGGAGCTCCGGAATCACACGCTGAGATCGGTCGTGCACGCCATCGTCCAGCACCAGGCCGGTTTTCTCGAGCACGGCGACGTGGCGATGCAGCCGCTTTTGCAAAAGGAAATCGCCGAGCTCGTCGAAGTGCATGAATCAACGGTCTCGCGCGCGACGACCGGCAAATATATCCACACCCCGCGCGGCACGCTGGAGCTGAAGCATTTCTTCTCGGTGGCCATCGCCACCCGCGACGGCGGCGAAGTCTCGGCGACTGCCGTGCGCGCGCAGCTCGAACAGCTGATTCGCGCCGAGGATCCTGGCCATCCGCTGTCGGACCAGGCGCTGGTCGAGGCACTGGCGGACAAGGGTCTGCTGCTCGCTCGCCGCACGGTCGCCAAGTATCGCGAGCAGCTGGGGATCGGCAATTCCTCGCGGCGTCGACGGATGGGCTCGTGAAGACGGCAGGCTGAATCAATTCGCGCGCTGGTATACCATTGAAAGCGAAGTACCCGGCTTCCGCCGCCGCTGCTCACGAGCGTCCGGGGCCTGGAAGCCCTCAATCGAAAAAGGAGATTACGCGATGCAGCTCGACATCAGTGGACAGAACGTGGAAGTGACCCAGGCGCTGAGAGCCTACGTGACCGAGAAACTGGAGCGTCTGCAGCGCCACTTCGACAACCTGACCAGCGCCCATATCGTCCTGCGTCTCGAGAAGGTCGACCACACCGCCGAAGGTACCATCGGCGTCGGTGGCCGCACCAATCCCATCCACGCCCAGGCGGTTTCCGAAGACATGTATGCGGCGATCGACAAGCTTGCCGACAAGCTCGACCGCCAGGTTCGCCGTCACAAGGGCAGGGTTACCGACCACCACAGGAACGACCGACCGGCCGAGGCCGGCTGACCCTGCTTCAGGGCTTGCTGCCGGGCCACCAGGCTCCGAGATCCGATCATGGCAGTCACCATGCCGCTTGCCGACCTGCTCAGCGCCGACCGGGTTGCGCTGGACTACAACCTGGCAAGCAAGAAATCCGTGCTCGAAAAGGCCGCCGAGCTGCTTTCTCGCGATGAGGAAGCGGCCGGCAGCAGAGACCTTTTCGAGGCGCTGTGCCAGCGTGAGCGCCTGGGCTCGACCGGGCTGGGCCACGGCGTGGCGATTCCGCATTGCCGCGTCGAACAGGCCGATGTCTCCGGCGCCTTCCTGCGGGTCAAGCGCCCGGTGGAATTCGATAGCCCGGACAATGCCCGCGTCGACCTGTTTTTCGCCCTGGCCGTGCCCTCGCGCTGCAGCGACGCGCACCTGAAACTGCTCGCCGCCATTGCCGAGCTGTTCAGCAGCCCCGAACGGCGCGAACGATTGCGCGAGGTGGCCGATTATCGGAGTTTGCTGGCGATTCTCGGCGAATTTGCCGAAACCGAGAGCCGGTAATGAACGAACTGACGGTCTCCGACCTGGTCGAGCGCTTTGGCGAGAAGCTCGATCTGCGCTGGATCAGCGGCCGTCGCCACGCCGACAAGCGCACGCTGTCGGTGGCCAGTTTCCGGGCGCGCCCGTCGCTGGTGGGCTATCTCAACCTGATCCACCCGAACCGGATCCAGGTGCTGGGCCGCGAGGAATTGACCTGGCTCGATCAACTGGGCGCCAGGAAGCGCTGGGAGACGATCGCCGAGATCTGTGCCGAACGCCCCGCCGCACTCATCGTGGCCGGCGGCGGCGAGGTCGGGGACGATCTCGAAGAACTGGCGCGCGACAACGAAACGCCATTGCTTCGTTCCGACCGGCCCGGATGGGAGCTGGTCTCCACGCTGCAGTACCAGGTGGTCAGGGCGCTGGCGCACCGCGTCGTGGTGCACGGCGTGTTCATGGAAATCTTCACCCTGGGCGTGCTCATCACCGGCGACGCCGGCGCCGGCAAGAGCGAACTGGCGCTGGAACTGCTCACCCGCGGCCACCGGCTGATCGCCGACGACAGTCCGGAGTTCACCCAGATGACCCCCGACATCATCGACGGCACCTGCCCGGAGGTGTTGCGCGACTGTCTCGAGGTACGCGGGCTGGGCGTTCTCAACGTGCGCCGCATGTTCGGCGACGCGGCGGTCAAGCCCAACAAGTTCCTGCGCCTGATCCTGCACCTGCACCATCCGCGACCTGGAGACGAATCCAGTATCGATCGGCTCGCCGGTCAGTCGGAAACCTCGCGCGTGCTCGATCTCGATATTCCGCGCATCCTGCTTCCGGTGCTGCCGGGGCGCAACCTGGCGGTGATCGCCGAGGCTGCGGTACGCAATTTCATGCTCCGGATGAAGGGCTTCGATGCCGCGGCCGACTTTCTGCAGCGCCACGGCAGGTTCATGCGCCATGAGTGAGGACCGAACCCAGCCGCTGATCCTCATCAGCGGACTTTCGGGCAGCGGCAAGTCGGTTGCGCTCAACGCGCTGGAAGACCACGGCTATTACTGCGTGGACAACCTGCCGGGCGCGATGTTGCCCGCGCTGGCCGCGCATATCGAGTCGGAGCCGGAGCGATACCGGCGGCTTGCGGTGGGCATCGATGCCCGTGCCGGGCCGGAGGAACTGGCGCGCCTGCCCGGGCTGATCGCCGGCCTGGCCCGGCCGGCCGAACTGATCTTCCTGACCGCCGAGAATGAAGTCCTGATCCGACGGTTTTCCGAGACCCGCCGGCGGCATCCGCTGGGCAGCGAACGCACGCTCGGGCAAGCCATCGAGGAAGAACGCCGGATCATGGAACCGCTGGCCGAGCAGGCCAGGCACGTGATCGACACCAGCGACAGCAACATCCACGAACTGCGGCGCAGCATCCGCAACCTGGTCAAGCCGGCCGTCGACCCGCAGATTTCAAGCCTGGTGCTCGAGTCGTTTGCGTTCAAGAAGGGCGTGCCGCGCGACGTCGACCTGGTATTCGACGCCCGCTGCCTGCCCAATCCACACTGGCAGCCCGATTTGCGAGCCTGCACCGGGCTGGAGCAGCCGGTGCGTGATTTCCTCGGCGCCGAGCCCCTGGTAGGGGAATTCGCCGACGACGTCGACCGCTTCGTGCGCCGCTGGCTGCCGGTATGGGCCGAGGAGCAGCGCAGCCATATGACCATCGCCATCGGTTGTACCGGCGGCAAGCATCGTTCTGTCTACCTGGTCGACAGGCTGGCCCAGCGCTGGCGGGCCGCCGGGCTGGGCGTGACCACGCATCACCGGGAGCTGATTCAATGACCGATCTGGTAATCGTGGCGCACACCGGCATCGGCGAAGCCATGCGATCGGTGGCCGATACCATTCTCGACCGCAGGATCGAGCTGACCATCTTTCCGGTCGATCCACAGGACGACCCGGAGGCGGCCACGCGGCGACTGACCGAGCTGCTGCAGGCCTGGGACAGGTCCAGTCCGCCGCTGGTGATGACCGATCTGCCGGGCGCGACGCCGCACAACCTGGCGATTGCCGCGGTGGACCGGACACTGCCGGGCGCGCCGGTGCTGACCGGGCTGAATCTTCCCATGCTGCTGCGCGCGCTCAATCATGATCAGCAGCCGGCTGCGGCCCTGGCCGAAATCGCGGCGCACGGGGCCCAGGCGGCAACGTTCATCGGAGCCGGCGATGAAGACTAGCCGAGTGGTGCTGTGCAATCGGCTGGGACTGCATGCGCGTGCGGCCAGCAAGCTGGTCAATACCGCGGCCGGCTTCGAGAGCGAGGTCTGGCTGGTGCGCGATGGGCGCCGGGTCAACGCCAAGTCCATCATGGGCGTGCTGATGCTGGCCGCCCCGGTCGGCACCGAGCTCGAGATCGAGTGCACCGGCGCCGACGAGGACGAAGCGCTGGCTGCGCTGGTGGCGCTGGTCGAGGACCGCTTCGGAGAGGGCGAATGATCTTCTCGCTCAGCGGCACCGGCGTGTCCGACGGGATTGCCATCGGCCATGCGCACCTGTTTTCATCCGGCGAGCTGGAATTGCCGGAATACGAGCTCGAGCCCGGCGACGTCTCGATCGAAGTCGACCGACTGCATCAGTCGGCGCGCCGGTGCAAGGACGAGCTGTCGCGCATGGAGAGGGACCTGGGCGGCGAACGCCGGGATTCGGCCGCGGAGCTGCTTCAGGCGCATCGCATGATGGTCGACGACGACATGCTGCTCGGCGAGGCCGCACGCCGCATCCGCGACGAGAAGATCAATGCCGAATGGGCGCTGGATCGCCAGGCGGCCTTGTTGCGTCGGGAATTCCGGCGCATCGAGGACGAGTACCTGGCGCTGCGCATCGAAGATCTCGACCAGGTCGTGCGCCTGATGCAGCGCCAGCTGGCCGAGCAGCCGGCCGGCGTGCTCGACGATCGCGTGCCGCACCAGCTTGACGAGACCGTCGTGCTCGCCGATGCGCTCAGCCCGGCCGAGCTTGCCGCGCTGCACCAGCGCAGCGTCGCCGGGCTGGTGACCGAACACGGCAGCATCTGGTCGCACGCCGCGATCGTCGCGCGCGGGCTCGGAATCCCGATGGTGGTCGCCGTGCATCGCTCCCAGCGCCTGCTGCGCGAAGGCGAGCCGCTGATTCTCGACAGCCACTACGGCATCGTGCTGGCCACCCGGGACGAGCGCCTGCACGGCCATTACGCCGAGAAAATGGCCCTGTTCCGTCGCAACCGGCGCAATCTGCAGCGCGTGCTCGGCGAGCCGGACCGCACGGCCGACGGCGAGCGCTTCCGGCTGTTCGGCAACGCCGAGGTGTCCGAAGAGATCGAGCGTTGCCGTTCCAGCGGCGCAATCGGCGTTGGCCTGATGCGCACGGAATTCATCTTCGCCAGCAAGGACATGGCCGACGAGCAGGCCCAGTTCGAGGTGTATCGCAACGCGGTCGATCAGCTGCAGGGCAGGCCGCTGACGATCCGCACGCTGGACGCCGGCGGTGACAAGCTGCCGGCGGAAATGCAGCACCTGAGCGGACCCAACCCGGCCCTGGGCCTGCGCGGGATCCGGATGTCGCTTGCGATGCGCGAACTGTTCCAGGTTCAGCTGCGCGCGATCCTGCGCGCCTCCGCCCATGGTCCGGTACGCATCCTGCTGCCGATGCTGAGCCGGATCGACGAGATCGCCCAGGCGCGCGAACTGATCGCGCTCAGCCGCGAGCAGGTTCAGCGCGCCGGCGTCCAGCCCGACCCGGAGATCGAGGTCGGCGGCATGATCGAGACACCCGCCGCCGCCCTGTTGACGCGCGAGATGGCCACGCAGCTCGATTTCATATCGATCGGCAGCAACGACCTGATCCAGTACGTGCTCGCGGTCGACCGCCAGGACGAACTGGTCAGCCACCTGTTCGACCCGGCCAGCCGACCGGTCATCGAAATGCTGTCGCGGATCGTGCGCGGCGCGCGCGCGGCCGGTCGGCCGGCACAGATCTGCGGCGAACTGGCCGGCGATCCGGAATACATTCCGCTGTTGCTCGGCCTGGGCATCGGCGAATTCAGCATGCCGCCGGGCCAGATCGCCGCGATCAAGGCCGTCCTGGTGCGGACCCACGCCGCCAGGTGCCGCGAACGAATGGCCGCGTTCCTGCAAGACCCCGATGCGCCGGACGGCCGCGCGCTGCTGTCGCAGCTCGCCAACGTCAGGCGCTGAACCCGGCTTCGGGCCGCCTGCGCCCGGCGTGGCGTTCCCAGGCCAGCTCGTGGACGAAGTAGGCAAGCGTATTGCAGGCCGGCTCGATCAGCGCCACGGCGCCGCCGAGAACCGGCGAACCGGTCATCAGGTAGACCACGGTGAATGCCACGCTCATGTGGACGGCGGCGAAGGTCATCGTCTTGTACTTGGCCATGTCTCGGTTCGCTTTGAATCAACTGGTGAGAATGATAACTTTTCTCATAAATAAGTCAAACAAATTGAATCAATTATTCCGATAGTCAGGTTGAATTAAATATTTGCCGCCAATCGGCTCGGCCGCCCGGCTGAAGCCCGGTCAGCCGCCCAGCTGCCGCGCGCCAGCACCGGGACATGCCCGAAAGGGCAGGTGACGAGGGCCGGGGCGATTGGTTAAGCTTGATCCACTCGTTCCCGAATCGATGCAATCTCTCATGAGCAATCCCCTCTGGCAGCCCAGTCCCGAACGCGCCCAGGCCACGAACATGGCGCGCTTCATCCAGTTCGTCGGCAGCACGCTGGCGCCGGAGGTTACGGATTATTCCAGTCTCTACACGTTTTCCATCGACCAGCCCGAGGCTTTCTGGCGCGCGGTCTGGGAATTCGGCGAACTGCGCGCGTCGGTGCGCGACGGGCGGGTCGTGGACAACTGGCCGGCGATGCCCGGCACCAGGTGGTTCCCGGAGGCGCGGCTGAACTTCGCCGAGAACCTGCTCAGGCGCGACGATGACGGCGTCGCGATCGAATTCGCCGGCGAGGGCGGGGTGCGGTCGACGCTGTCGTGGCGTGAACTGAATGATGAGGTGGCCCGGATCGCCGCGGGCCTGAAGGCCATGGACGTCAAGCCCGGCGACCGGGTGGCCGGCTACCTGCCGAACCTGCCGGAAACCGTGATCGCGATGCTGGCAGCGACCTCGATCGGCGCGATCTGGTCGTCGTGCTCGCCCGATTTCGGGGTCCGCGGCGTGCTCGACCGTTTCGGCCAGATCGAGCCGAAGGTGCTGTTCGCCGCCGCGGCCTATCGCTACAACGACAAGACCCACGACTGCCTGGGCCGGCTGGCCGAATTGTTGCCCGAACTGCCCGGCGTGGAGCGCGTGGTGGTCACGCCCTACGCGGCCGACGCCATGGATCTTTCCGCATTCGGCGATCGGGCCACCGCCTGGGCCGATTTCGGGCCGGCCGATCCGGGGCCGCTTGAATTCGAGCAGCTGCCGTTCGATCATCCGGTCTACATCCTGTATTCGTCGGGCACTACCGGCGTGCCCAAGTGCATCGTGCACGGCGCCGGCGGCACGCTGCTGCAGCACCTCAAGGAACTGCAGCTACACACCGACCTCAAGCGCGACGATCGCTTCTTTTACTTCACCACCTGCGGCTGGATGATGTGGAACTGGCTGGTTTCCGGGCTGGCGGTGGGTGCGACGCTGGTGCTGTACGACGGCTCCCCTTTCCATCCCGGCGGCGAAGTGCTGTGGGATCTTGCCGACGAGCTCGACGTCGCGGTGTTCGGCACCAGCGCCAAGTGGATTGCCGCGTGCGAGAAAGCCGGGGTCAAGCCGCGCGACACGCACCGGCTGGAAAAGCTGCGCGCGATCCTGTCGACCGGTTCGCCGCTGCTGCCCGAATCGTTCGACTATGTCTACCGCGACGTCAAGTCCGACGTCCAGTTGAGCTCGATTTCCGGCGGCACAGATATCGTGTCATGCTTCGCGCTCGGCAATCCGGTGCTGCCGGTCTACAAGGGCGAACTGCAGTGCCGCGGCCTCGGCATGGCCGTCGAGATTCGCAACGACGACGGCGAGGTGGTCGTCGACGAGACCGGCGAGCTGACCTGCTCCAGGCCGTTTCCCTGCATGCCGGTGGGGTTCTGGAACGATCCCGACGGCGAGCGCTACAAGGCCGCCTATTTCGAGAAGTTCCCCGGCGTCTGGAGCCACGGCGACTACGCCCGGTTGACGCCGCGCGGCGGCCTCGTGATCTACGGCCGGTCCGACGCCACCCTGAACCCGGGCGGCGTTCGCATCGGCACCGCCGAGATCTACCGCCAGGTCGAAAAGCTCGACGAGATCCTGGAGTCGCTGTGCGTCGGCCAGGACTGGGCCGACGACGTGCGCGTGGTGCTGTTCGTGCGCCTGCGTGACGGGATCGAGCTCGACGACGAGCTGGTGCAGCGCATCCGCACCACCATCCGCGACAACGCCACGCCCCGGCATGTCCCGGCGAAGATCATCGCGGTACCGGACCTGCCGCGCACGGTATCGGGCAAGATCACCGAGCTGGCCGTGCGCGACGTCATTCACGGCCGCAAGGTCAGGAACACCTCGGCGCTGGCCAATCCCGAGGCGCTGGATCATTTCCGCGATCTTCCGTCGCTGGCCGGGTAGTGCGCGACGCAAAGCCCTTGCGGGGCTTGTGCCGCTGACCGCGTTCGACTCGATTCATTCGACGGACCGGCCACGGAAGAATGTGACGTCAATCGTCATCTGACGCCGGCGCCGATGCGGCAGGCCTGTGCCGGCACGTCCGTTTTTCCGATCCGGGACCGCTTGGCCTTTTTTGCCGTCCCGACCCTGGTTCGGATCGTGCAGCAGTCCCGTTGAGTTCCGGTTCCCTTCAAGCGTCCGTTCCCTTGGCATGAGAACTGCATAAATCTGCACCATGCCACATTTGCGACGATATACTGCGGCCGGTCACCGAATCCACCGGGCCTTCTCGGAGATATATCGAGAACAGTCGCCCGGGATGAGGAAGCGCGGCAAAGAAAACCCGGGATTCGTGGCTGTTTGCATGACGGAACCCCGTCGGACCGTCTTGACGGCCGATCCTGCGAAACCCCGCGAATTTCGGTTTCGCGCGCTCGGTCCAAGAATCAATCTGCTGCGAGTCCTGGTTCGCGGCATCGAGGGAGAGAAAACTTGAACAACAAAGCACGCCGCCTGATGCGGATCGCCACCGGCCTCGTTCTGCTGGCCACTGCGGTCGTTGCCCAGGCACAGCTGAGCATCGAACCGATCACCTGGGACGTCGTCGGCCTCGACAGCAATCGTCCGACAACCGAGGGGCCGAACCTTTTCCCGGTCGGCGCCGAGGTCTGCAGCGCGACAGCCACCTCGAACCTGCAAGTCGAAATGGTCTGGGACGATCCGGACGACAGCTGGATATTCAGCAGGCCGGGTTCGCTGACGTCGTTGACTTTCGACGAAATGGCGCCAGGCGAATGCATCGACGCCTACTTCGAGATCGAGGTTGCCCGCAGCGCCGGTGCGTTCGAACAGTTCCGGCCTTATCGGATCATCGCAAGCGACGGTTCCACCACGGTCGAAACGCCGGACACGCGCGCAATCTACGTCGAGCGACTGGTGTCCCAGAACCGGAATACCACAAGCCTGATTCGCTGGGGTCGGGCGGCCGACCAGTCGGACTGGCAGGTGCTCGGAGAAGGGGGTGGCCTGAATCTTGAGGTGGCTGAAACCTATTTCATCGAATTGACCACCGACACCTCCACGGCATACGAACAGCTGCAGTCCTTCCTGACGCTGTCGAACACGATTTTCCAGGTCAAGTCGGTGTCGACGACCTATTCGGATGTCACGGCGCCTTCTTCAAGGGTGCCGGATCCGAATCCGCGCCTTTGGGCGGACGGCTGCCTCTGGGAGAGCGATTTCGACAGTCCGAACTGGCTGTCCTGCCTTTCCGACGGCAAGGCCGGCGGCACCGTGGTCACCACTTATGAAATCGACATCGTCAGCGGCGGCGGCGATTCGGTCGCCCTGATTGCCCTCATCTATGACCAGTCCGGCAGCAGTTTCCATTACAACACCGACTTCAGCCAGTCGCCGGGTGAAATCAATATCATCGATCCGGAAGCGGCCGGCTTCGCCAAGCGGTTCCTGCCCGAGACGATCAGCGTCGGCAATACGTCCCGGCTGCTGTTCACGATCAGCAACCCGAACCCGGTGGACCTGGCGGGCTATACGTTCGTCGACAACCTTCCGATGGACCTGGAAGTGGCCGCGATCCCGGACGCGACCTCGACCTGCGGCGGCCTATGGAATCCGCTGGCCGGCGAGACCTCGCTGACTTTCGACATCGGCTCGGACGTGATCGCCGCCAACTCCACCTGCTCCATCGGCGTCGATATCGCCGCACCCGGCGGCACCGGCACCTATGACAATGTCTCCGAGAATCTCTTCTTCGAGGACGCCGACACCGGGTTGAGCGCGACCGCGTCGCTGGTCGTCGACGATGCGCCGCCCCCGCCGGCCTGCGTGCCGGAAAAGATTCACTCGGAGTGGCTCATGGACGGCGAGACGGCTCCGCCCGCCCCCTCGTTCGTCTATTCCGGCAACACAGCTGATGCAACAGCCGCCTTCAGCGCAGCAGCCGGAGGTATCGACAGCATTGTCGCGAATCCTGCCGGCGCAGGAACCGACGAGGCCTGGGCGGGTACCGGATGGTCGACCAGCCTGGAGCCAGATGGTCCGGGGCCGGACGTTCCTTCCTACTTCGAGTTCGTGCTCGACAGCGCGGCGTTCGCGACCAACCCGGCCGAGCCGATGTCCATCTCCCTGGATGCCTTGTTCGAGACGCCCCAGGACTGGGCAAATAATCAAAATATCACGCTGAACATCTGGGCCAGTCGGGATGGTGGGCAGTTCGAGAACATACTCAACCAGAACGACATCAACAAAAACCAGGTCAATCCGTTGTCGGCAACCTTCACGCCTGGCGCCGGTTCGACCCGGATCCGGATCAACGCATCGGGGATCAGCCCGAACCAGGGAGCCGAAGCGCAATTGCTCCTCGACAACGTCCGGTTCGCCGGCTGCGGTCCGGCCGACCCGGCCGACCTGCTCGACCCGCCGATGCTGGACAAGGACTTCTCGCCCGACCCGATCGGGGCCGGGCAGGTCTCGACCCTGACTTTCAGCGTCACCAATCCGAACCCGACGACCGGCGATGACCTGACCGGTATCGAGTTCAGCGACCTGCTGCCGCCTGACGTGGTGGTGGCCCCCACGCCGAATGCCGCAACCACCTGCGGCGGCGCCTGGGCGCCGGCGGCCGGCGACAGCCAGCTGAACTTCACCGACGGTTCACTGGTGGCCGATTCCAGCTGTACCGTCAGCGTGGACGTGACCTCCGACGCACTCGGCACGCACGTCAACATCAGCGATTTCATCTACGCCAACGAGTCGGGGCAGAACGATACGAGCGCCGGACAGGCCAGCGACACGCTGACCGTGCTGGCCCCGCCGGAAATCGATAAGGTTTTCGATCCCGGTCTGCTGCTGGTCGGCTCGAACGGGCCCGACGTCAGCTGGCTGGAATTCACGATCACCAACCCGAATCCGCTCGATTCGATCCTGGACGTGGCTTTCGAAGACGAATTCCCGGCCGGCCTGGTCGTCGCCGAACCGGCGACGGGCCCGGCCGAACTGTCGGTAGTGAAGCAACTCGACGGCCAGAGCGCCGATCCGATCGTGCCCGGCACGACGCTGACCTATATCATCACGGCGACCAACAACGACTCCGCCGCCCTGACCGGCGTCACGGTGACGGATTCACTTGTGGCCGTGAATTCGGCCGACGACTGCAGCTGGCCGTCTGCCCAGGATCAGTTGTTGGTCGATGAATCGGTCAGCTGCACCATCGACTACATCGTCACGCAGGCCGACCTGGACGCCGGCAAGGTCGTCAACACGGCCGTAGCCACGTCCAACGAGACGGGCGCCGACGAGGCTCGCTACCGCCTGCTGACGCCGCTGGCCGAGAACGGCTGCGGCATGGCCGCCTGGGCGCCCGTCACGGGTGCCGGTTCGGTAAGCCTTTCCGGCGCCAGCGTCGCGCCCGGGGGGCGCTGCAGCGTCGGCGTCTGGGTTTCCGGGCCGGCGGGTATCTACGACAATCTGAGCGAGCCGGTCTCGCATGTCATTGGCGGTGCAACGGTGGAAGGCAATTCGGCTGCCGCGACGCTGGTGATCGACGAGCCGATCCCGGCCGTTTCCGTCGAAAAGCAGGTCGGCCTGACCGACGATACCACCGGCATCTGGCAGGATTATCTGCCAATCGATGCGCCTGCCGACGTCTACTACCGATTCACGATCGAGAACGTCGGCGAGGTTCCGCTGAGCAATATCGATCTGAACGATCCGGACCTCGATACCACGAGCTGCGAACCGTGGCCTGCGTCGTTGCCGGTGGCCGACAGCGCAGCGCCGACCGCGCACATCGCGGAGTGCATCGTCGGGCCGGTCTCGATCGATAGCTCGGGCGAAGTCGTCAACGTCGCAACGGCGTCCGGCGACCATGCCCTGCCGGAAGACGGCACAGTCTCGGATACCGACAGCGCGACCGTCGCGACTGTTGAACTGGCGCTGGACAAGCAGGCCGACGTCGCGACCTTCACCGCGGCTGGTGAAACGATCAACTACACCTTCGAGGTGACCAACAGCGGGGCCAGCCTCGAGGGCCCCGTGACGATCACCGATCCGTTGTTCGCCGGCGTGACCTGCCCGGCCGTCAGCACGGTCGGCGATTTCGACAACTTCTTCGACAACGGCGAGACCATCGTCTGCACCGGCAGCTACGTCACGACTGCGACGGACGTGACCAACGGTGCGGTGAAAAACACCGCCTTCGCCACCGTCGAAGGATTTGATTCGCCGGATGATTCGGTCAGTGTGCCGCTGGCTAATCCAGCGCTG
>JAWLEW010000051.1:0-16395 GCA_041685925.1 Wenzhouxiangellaceae bacterium
GTAGTTTTTCAGGGATTCCACATGTCCGGTCTCAACCCCCAGCAGCGTGCCGCGGTCACGCACTTCGAATCGCCCCTCCTGGTGCTGGCCGGGGCCGGGTCGGGCAAGACGCGGGTGATTACCGAAAAGATCGCGTGGCTGATCGACCAGGGCCACTTCCGGGCCGGCCAGGTCGCGGCGATCACCTTCACCAACAAGGCCGCGCGCGAGATGCGCCAGCGCGTCGGCAAGCGCATCAAGCGCAAGGCCGCCGAGGGACTGACCGTCAGCACCTTCCACAGCCTGGGCTGGGCCATCGTCAAGGACGAGCCGGAGGCGGCCGGCCT
This sequence comes from Wenzhouxiangellaceae bacterium, assembly GCA_041685925.1. Classification (GTDB taxonomy): domain Bacteria; phylum Pseudomonadota; class Gammaproteobacteria; order Xanthomonadales; family Wenzhouxiangellaceae. The sequence goes on from JAWLEW010000051.1 coordinate 327, forward strand.
CAAGCGCGGCATCAGCATCCTGGACCAGCACGCCGCCGCCGACCTGGTGCGCGAGCTGCTGCCCGGCGCGGTCAAGAACGACCAGGTCTACATGGCCCAGGCCGCGATCGGCCGGCTCAAGGACGCCGGTACCGAACCTGCGCGTGCGCTGTCCGGCGCCGAGAGCGAGGGCGAGGCGCAGCTGGCGAGCGTGTATTCGGCCTACCAGCAGCGCCTGGCCGAGCTCAACGCGGTCGACTTCGACGACCTGATCGCGCTGCCGGCGAAGATGCTCGACGCGCCGGAACTGCGCGCCCGCTGGCGCGCGCGCCTGCGCTATTTCCTGGTCGACGAATACCAGGACACCTCGGCGGCCCAGTACCGGCTGCTCCAGCGCCTGTCCGGCGAATCGGGCACGTTCACCGCGGTCGGCGACGACGACCAGTCGATCTACGGCTGGCGCGGCGCGCGGCCGGAAAACCTCGATCAGCTGGGCGTGGACTACCCGCGCCTGAAAGTGATCAAGCTCGAGCAGAACTACCGCTCGGTGGGCACCATCCTCAAGGCGGCCAACGCGGTGATCGCCGGCAACCCGCACACCCACGAGAAGCGGCTGTGGAGCGAACACGGGCCGGGTGACCGGATCGCAGTACGCGAATACGGCGACGAGGTCGAGGAAGCCGAGGGCATCGCGCGCGCGCTGATGGAATCGCACGGCGCCTCGTCGATGCGCTGGGGCCACGCCGCGGTGCTGTACCGCTCGAATTTCCAGGCGCGCGAAATCGAGAAGGCGCTGCGCGAGTACGGCATCCCGTACCGGGTCTCGGGCGGACCCAGCTGGTTCGACGCGCGCGAGATCCGCGACGGGCTGGCCTACCTGAAGTTATTGCTCAACCCGGAAGACAATCCGTCTTTCATGCGCGTGGCCAACACGCCCAAGCGCGGCATCGGCTCGAGTTCCATGGCGCGCCTGATGGACTACGCGCGCGCGGCCGGCCAGAGCCTGTTCGAGGCCGCCGCCGACGCCCAGTTCCAGCGCGAACTGCCCGAGCGCGCCGCGCGCGGCCTGCGCGGGTTCACCAACATGCTGATCGAGTTCAACCATCGCCTCGAGCGCGGAGCGCAAACCGACACCGGCGCCCACTACCGTGAGCTCCTCGAGCACATCGACTACGGCGAGTGGCTGGACGAGCAGGCCGACAAGCCCGAGCAGGCAAGGCGCCGGCGCAAGAGCCTGGACGACCTGGTGCGCTGGGTCGAGCGGCTGTCGGCCGACACCGGCTCGGGCGACGAACTGATCGCGCGCGTGAGCCTGGCCGCCGGGCCCGACGACGAGCGCGACAGCGACGCCGACGAGGTGCGCCTGATGACGCTGCATGCGGCCAAGGGGCTGGAGTTCCCGCGCGTGTGGCTGGCCGGCCTCGAGGAAGGGCTGCTGCCGCACCTGCGCTCGATCGAGGAAGGCCGCATCGAGGAAGAACGGCGCCTGATGTACGTCGGCCTGACGCGCGCCGAACGCCGGCTGAGTCTGTCCCTGTGCAAGACCCGCCGCCAGTTCGGCGAGACCAGCAAGCGCGAACCCAGCCGGTTCATTGACGAGTTGCCCATGGAACTGCTCGACTGGCCCGGCAAGGACGGCCAGGCGCCGCCCAGTGCCGACGAGGCCCGCGGCAACCTGGCCGCGCTCAAGGCGCTGCTGGAGGGGTGAGCGGCGGCTACCAGGTGTATCCGAGACGGAACCGGTAAGTCTGGTCCACCGATGCGACCTCGACCACCGTGCCGGCGTCGTATTCGACCAGCAATTCCGCCGCGCCGATGACGTTTCCGATCAGCGGGAACGTCACGCCGACCGTGGTGTCGACGACGACGTTGGACGTGTCGTCGAGATCCCACACCCCGTTCTGGTAGAAATAGGGTTCGAAGCGCTCCCCGAGCCAGTCCGATTTCGCGTCGATGGTCCAGACCATGCCGGGATAATCACGGTCGTCTTCGACGATGAAGTTTTCGCGCACATACGACACCCCGAGTTCGAGCTCGACGTTGGCATACTTGTCCCAGGCGAAATCATGTCCCAGGTAGGGACCGAGGTAGGTTCGAAGGTTGAGGTCGGCGAACCGGTCGCGCTCGAAGCGCGTCGCAATGCCCCAGTACCACTGGTCCGAGATGAAACGGTCGTACTTGCCGGTAATCGACCAGTTCTCGGCGTTCTTGACATCGTTGACGCGGTCGATCTCGCCGAGTGCGCGCAGCGTGAACCGGTCGTTCAGGCCATTGGCACGCGCATTGACGCGATAGTCCGCTTCTTCGGTATCGGTATTGCCCTGCTCGTAGACCAGGGCAATGCTCGCTCTCCCGGTCCACTCGTAGCCTTTGCCCAGTTCCCAGGGCTCGGGATCCATCCGCTCCAGGTCCACCAGGCTCACGGGATTGTCCGGGAGAATCAGTTCGCCGCCGCGCACCTCGATCGGCGATTCGCCGAGCACCCGGCCGTCGGCCAGCTTCAGCGAATGCTGGCCGCGTACCTGCATCTCGACAACCTGCTCCTGGGCAATCTCGATGGCGCCGGCGAAGTCGGTCTCGATGCTGATGCTGCCGTCGGCGACATCGGTCACGGTGCCGAATACCACCGAGCCGTTGCGCAATACCACCCGGTCCGGTTCCGGCGCCTGCTCGGCCGTGTCCCGAGGCGCATCCTGCGCATGGGCGTGCGCGGCGGCCAGGCCGGCGATCGCGCCGGCCAGCAGCGCAGGCAGGCATCGTCGCGCAGCGATCATTCAGGGGGCTACCCCTGGTCCTGCGCTTGTCCGTAACCGGCCACGTTCTCGCGCTCCCATGCCCGAACACTTTCGCGCGCACGATCGAACACACGCTCGTAATTGCCGCGCGTGACCAGCCGCCGCGCCTCCGGCGTCAGCGCTTCCCACAGCGGCGCGTACTGTCGATAGACCTTCATGTAGCTCTCGCGCTCGCGCGGGGCCACGGCATCGGTACCGAACAGGAAGCGCGTGGGGTAGGCGTTGATCATGGCCGCCATCGCCTCGATCCGGGCTTCGGACGCGACGATGTACTTGGCGACCTCGTCCCAGGAAATGTCGAAGTACACGTGATCCAGCCCTTCGTCGGCCAGCGCCATCTTGAGGTATTCCAGGTGATTCGGGCTGCGGGTCGTGGCCGAGGCGCTGGCCGAAGACGTCTTCGGCGTGACCACGCGCCCGAGCCCGGTGTGCGCCCAGATGATCGTCGCATCCGAATGGCGGCGCAGCAGTGCCGCCATCTGGCGCAGATAGATCGGTTCCTGCATCTGATCGGCGAACGGTACGTCGATATCGCAGTGCAGGATGGAAACCAGTCCGGTTTCGGCCGTGAACTCGAAGATCCGGTCCAGTGCCGGGTCGACGAGACTGGCCGTTTCGCCGGCCACCTTGGACGACACGAACTCCTTGTGAATCGAGAACTCGCCGATGCCGCTGAACACGCCGGGGAAGGTGTGCAGGACGCGCCTGATGTGTTCCACGCCGTACATGTCGGCCGGATTGAACCCGGTAATCATGGGATCGAACCGGTCGCGCTGCGCCTGGTCGAGCGACAGGTAGGTCTGCGCAATGTAGGCGTCGGTGAAGGAATAATAGTAAAGCGGTGCGTCGGTATGCAGGTAGTAGGTGGGCGCGAAATCGCCGGTGTTGCCGTGCGACCAGGTCTGCTGCAGCGGGATGCCGAACAGCGCGACGCGGCCGACATCGTCGCCCATCAGTTCCAGGAAGTCGTGGATGTCCACGCCCTCCTGGATGTAGTTCGTCAGGTGGAAGTGGGAATCGTTGAACAGCGGCGCTTCCGGCTCGGCATGCGCAACGGAGGCGGCCAGCGCAAGCGCACAGCCGGCCAGCCGGATCCGGGTCGAAAACCTGGCAAAGCAATGGGAAATCATCAAAACATCATCTCGAGGTTGGTGTGGAACACGAAGCCGTTTCCGCCCAGCGCGAACGGCACGCTGGAGTAGCCGACGGGAGAATCGTTGAGGTACATCAGTTCCGAATTGACGCGGAACAGGCGGCGCTCGTTGGGATACCAGTTCAGTCCGCCGGACAGATCCCACGGGTTGCCGTACTCGCCGTAGATCTTCGATCCGGCGACGTAGGCCTGCAGCTTTTTCGGCACCAGCATGCTGCCAAGCTGCAGCTGGAATCCGTGATCGAACAGGTCGTCGACGGGCACATCGCCCTGGGTCACGAAATCGTCCACCCAGCGCCAGTAGTACTCGCCCTCGAGCGACCAGCCGCGGTACTTGTAGCCGGCGTCCACCGCACTCATCAGGTAGGTCGCGCGATTGACCCGGCCGTCGGTTCCGAATGCGCCGGGCTGGAACAGCAAGGTGCCGTCGGACAGCCGGATCTGGGCGTTCTCGATGTCTTCGGTACCCGGTTGATTCTGACGATCCTCGCGCGAGCGCGTCAGGTGGATGCCGAAGGTCGTGGCCGGATTCTCGTGGAACTCGAAGTCGCCGTACCCGCCGGCCGGACCGTAGTCGCCCTGCGGCGTCCACCACAGCGCGCCGGACCATGTGTTCAGGCCGTCGTCGAGCTGGTCGGCGCTCACGCCCACCTGGCTGAGGTTGTTCCCGACCATGACCCGGTAATTCAGGTTGTTCTCCAGCGCCCCCGACGCCCAGATGCCGGACGTGTAGCTGGGCCTGAAGAATTCGTCGGCGATCGTGCGGTGGTCGACCTTGTTCCAGTACGGAAAGGTACCGCGCAGCGTACGGGTGCCGGGCAGGCCGCCGATGCCCACGCCCAGATCGAAGGCCCGGGAAAACCGATAGCTCATGTTGCCCGCGATGACCACCGACGCCGACTCGCCCTGGCTGGCGTTGGAAGTCCAGGTGTAGAAGGTATATCGCAGCGCGGGGTCGAATACCCAGCCCTTGAAGTACAGGTTGATCTTGTTGAGCTGGAAATCGTTTCGCTGGTTGATCTCGCGCTCGCGGCCGAACGCATCGACGTAGGTGTCGTCGAGGTCCTGCTGGTTGAGATAGCGAACGTATGCCCAGGCACTGAAATTCAGGTCGCCCTGCGGCGTGTCCACCAGCTTGAAGCCCTGCCCGCCGGGCTGAAAGACGCCGTAACTGTCGCGCTCCGGCGTTGGATCCACCGGCGGCGGGGTGCGCGGGCCCTCGTTGATCGTGTTGTTCGCGATCACGGAACGCTCGTCGGCGGCGGCCGCGTCGGCCGGCGCCTCCCGGCGCTGCCCGGCTGGCGATCGATCGTCCGCGACCGCGTCACCTTCGAGCTCCCGGATTCGCGCATCGCGCTCGGCGAGCTCGCGTTCGAGCTCCTGCTGGCGGGCCTCCAGCGCCTCCAGCCGGGCCAGGATATCCTCGCTATCGGCCGGCGGCGTATCCGCCGCGACGTCGCTGAACAGGAAAAAGGTGGCGACGGCCAGCACAAGCATGCGCGTGGCGCCGGTGCGACGGCGGTTTGCCGCTGCGCAATGACCTGGTTTCATGGGCTCTCTCTTCGTTTACCTCGAAAAAGCGCCGGCCCGCTGCGCGCGGGCCGGCACCATAACCAAAGCTCGATCGCCGCGATTATTCTACCTCGACGGGCTCGACCTGGTAGGGGTTGCCGCCGAGCTTTTTCGAAATGTACTCGATGGCCAATTGCGACTTCACGCTGTTTCCAGCCTCGTCCAGCGGCGGCGCGATGGCCGCAATGCCGAACTGGCCCGGGGACACCGCGACGATGCCGCCGCCGACGCCGCTCTTGGCCGGGAGGCCGGTACGGTAGAGCCACTTGCCCGCATCGTCGTACAGCCCGGCAGTGGCCATGATGGCCAGCACTTCATCCACATTCTGCGCCGACATCACGGTTTCCCCGGTGACCGGGTTCAGGCCGCCGTTGGCGAGCGTACCGGCCATCACGGCGAGATCGCGCGAGTTGACGTTGATCGAGCACTGCTCGGTGTAGATGTCGGTAGCCTGGTCCGGGTTGGACTCGATGTGGCCGTAGGCATACATCAGCCGACCGATGGCCTGGTTGCGCTGGTTGGTGGCCGCTTCGGACTCGTACACCGGTTCGTTCACTTCAAGCTCGCGGCCGGCGAAGCGCGAATGGAAGTCGAGGATGCGATTCCATATGTCGTCGCGTGAATCGCCCGAGACGCGGCTCGTGGTGGCGATGGCGCCGGCATTGACCATCGGGTTCATTTCGGCGCCCTTGTACTGCTCGATGGCCACGATCGAATTGAAGACCTGCCCGGTCGCGTCCACACCAACGCCCTCGGGCGCGAAATCGACCCCTTCCTCTTCCATGACGAGCGCCATGGTGAAGACCTTGGAAATCGACTGTATGGACACTTCCGACTCCATGTCGCCGGCGCTGAACACGCGTCCGTTCGGGGTGACCAGTGCGATGCCGAAAATGTCGGAATCCACTTCCGCCAATGCCGGAATGTAGTCCGCGTTGGCGCCCTGATCGACATCCTTGAACATTTCCAGCGCCTCGTCGAGAACGGACTGGATCTCGCGATCGGACATCGATGCGACGTCGGCGGCCTGCAGCGGCGAAGCCAGGGCGACGGCGAGGAGCAGGACCGTGGCGGTTCGCCATATCGAGGCGATGAAATTTTGTTGAATCATTGCTTGTCTCCAGTGGGAGTCGTGAATCAGAAACTGAACTTGAAGGAAAATTGAACGCGGGTATCGGTGCCGTCGGCGCCGTCGTTCAGATTGAGTTCGCCGTGCTGCAATTCAGCACCGACCATGATGTTGTCGGTCGGGTAATGAAGCAGGTTGACCAGGCCGTAGCTGGAGTTGTCGATCGCCGCGTCGATCTGCCCGTCCCGGTTGTCGATGTTGGCTTCGCTCCAGCCGACGGACGAGCTCCATGCATCGTTCCACCAGCGGTTGTAGAACAGCAGCCAGCCGACGATGGGCACGGCGGTGGCGCGAAGCTGCGCATCGGGCGCGAGATCGGGGCCACCGTCGTTGAAGTAGTTGCCGATACCCTTTCCGTAGACGAATTGCCAGAGCACCTGGTCCCGGCCGATCGTGTTCAGTGATCCGGAAAGGTTGACGCCGTATCCGGTCTCATCTCCGGAAAAGGACTGCTGGGTCTGATCGTCAAATGCCTCGAATCCTACCTGGCGCAGGATGCCGGCCGCCTGGAAGTGTCCCCAGTCCTGCTGAATCCGCCAGTGCGCGGTCAGGTCGGGCAGTTCGTTCTTGCCGCGCACGTCCAGTCCCGGTGCGATATCCGGGACCTTGCCCGAATCGATGCCCGCCGACGGGTCCTCCAGCGCCACCGCGAAGCGCTGCGTCTCGGTGGCCAGGGGCGTCCAGCGCGCCTGGATGTTGCGGAAGAACACCATGCCGACCGGGCCCCAGTATTCGATCGAGTTGGGAAAAACGTCGCCGTCCATGAATACGCTGTTTGTCTGGCCGGCGCCGAACTGGTTGATTTCGGCCCAGGCATGGCGCAGTCGCGGCGTGATCTTGCCTGCATCGTTCCCGACGCCCAACAGCTCGAACTCGAGCTTGGTATTGATTTCACCGATATCGGTCGGTATCGCGGCGCGCACGCCGAACCGCGTCTGCCGGATGCCGAAAATGGTCTCGCCGTCCGTTCCGCAGCCGGCGTCGCCCGGGCAGTTGACCGGAATCTTCGAGGGCCGCAGGACGTCGTTCCAGTCCGGGTCCACACGATCGAAATCGTAGATCGTATCCAGCATGATGTAACCGTAGAAGTCCAGATCGATCTCCTGCGACGATGCAGGCAAGGCGGCGCCAAGCAGCAGCGCGCTCGCGCAAATCCGTTTCAGTCCTCTACTGCACTTGCTTCCCTTGTTCATAACGTATTCCTGTTTTTTCAAACTCGAACCCCCTGCGACATGCAATGCGGATTCGCCCTGGCGCGATTCGGCCAGATGCAATGCTACGGACCGAGGTGTACATGGGGAAGCAAACAAGCCGGGAATTGACAAACCTTTGCATTCGGATCGGCGATCGGTGCGGTTGCCGCGCGGGCGCGCAATCGCCGTTCACGCAGCGGCGGCTCGATGAATCAGCGGGAACTTGAACGTGCGATATCCGGCAGGCCGATGCGATGCCGCAACGGCGAACCATCCAGGAACCGAATTCGCGCCGTTATCGGCGCGGAAGACTTGCTTCAGGCCTGTTGCAGCCAGTCCGCGTAAGCCCGGTAGGTGGCCTCTATGGTCTGCTCGATGTCTTCGAGGCGTTGACGCTCGATGCTCGCTTCACAGCCGGCATCCGTTTCGAGTCTTTCGGCCTGTTCGCGGAGCTCCGACGCCCCGAAGCTGGCGGCCGTCCCCTTGAGCCGATGCGCAAACGACTCGAGCTGCCGGGCATCCTGTTCCAGCCAGGCGTCCCGGCAGCCCTCCAGGGCTTCCGTGGCCGCCTCCTTGAACAACAACAGCATCTGCTCCGGAAATTCCGGGCGAACCCGGGCCAGCGCACGGATTTCCGCCAGTTGCTCGCGGTTGAGCAATCGCTCGTTCATGCATCCGGATCCGGCGAACCTTCCGAACCTTCAACCCGCTTGAGGCAATAACCCTTCTGATACACGCCCTCCAGCCGCCAGCCACTGGAGCCGTCCAGCCCGAACAGCTTGCGCAAGCGGCTGACATGCGTATCGATGGACCGGGTCGCGACATTGGAACTCAACCGCCACACGTGCGTCAGCAGCGATTCGCGGGTCACCACGCGTCCATGCCTGCGGAACATGAAAAGCATGAGTTCGAACTCGCGGTTCGTGGCGTGACGTGACTTTCCGTCGATTCGAAGCGAGCGCTGCGAAACGTCGAACTCGAACGGTGGCCAGGATTCCACGGTCTCGCCTTTCCGGTTGAGTCGACGCAGCACGGACTCGATGCGTGCCATCAGGACCGTTGCCTCGACCGGCTTGGTCATGTAATCGTCGGCGCCTGCATTGAGGCCCTGCGCGATCTGCTCGTCGCGATCGTAGTGCGTCACGAAGATCACCGGCGTGGTCATCTGCTCCTGCTCGCGCATGAGGCGCAGGAAATCTAGCCCGGATTCGCCGGGCATATCCCAGTCGAGCAGGATCAGGTCCACGGAACCGGGCCCGGACCTTCGCCGGAAGTCGGCGGCCGAGGCGAACGTCAGCCCGGTGTAACCGGCTCTCGCCAGCATGGCCTCCAGCAGTGCGGCGTTGACCGGATCGTCATCGATGACCCCGACCACGCAATCCTTTGCCGGCGCCTGCGCCGAATCCAGTTGATCTCTCGTCATGGCGTTCATCCTGGATGTACCGACGTCGCGAATGCTGCACGGCTCGTGCGTGAACGGTCAAGGCTCGCGCGCGGCCGTTGGCCCCGAGCGCCGACCGGGCGGTGACGCACGGGCTGTCGCGGCGGCCACGATCGCGGCGCGTCCGGCAGCACTCGCGGCACATCGCCTGGATGCTCGAAACCGCCCCCGGCGCCGTTCGACTCGTCCAATGTGCGCTGCAGGTGACGAAGCTGAATGACTTGACCGTATATCATTGTTTGATGTAGAAGTGTGACATGAGGCCCATGGGCATGGTCGACGAAGGAGCCAGGTCGAGCCGGGCGATGAATCCGGGGACATTCCACGGCATGGCTTTGCCGAATCATCCTACACCCCCGTTTCCGGCCGGGCCAGCTCGGCCGGGCCGGATTGACTTTTCTTTACGCTTGTCCGGCCGATTGCGTGCTGCAGGCTGGATCCTGCTGACGCTGGGACTCGTCGCCCTGCCCTGCGCCGCCCAGGAAGACGACATGCCCCGTCCCGGCGACTCGGCCTACATGGAGCGCGCCACAAGCCTGCTGCAGCAGGCCGTGGAGGCCGGCGATACGCTGGGCACCGCGCGCGCCCAGCTCGCGCTGGCCGAGCACATGCATTCCCGCGGACTCTGGGCCGAGGCGGCGGCCCATGCCGAGCTCGGACGCAACGCGGCACGCCTTGCCGAAGATGAGACATTGCTGCCGCAGCTGGAACACTTCATGGCGCGCGCGCTGCTCAGAATGGAGCGCTCGGCCGAGGCGACCGACCTGTATCTTTCGCTGCTCGATCGCGCCGAACGCGCCGGCGATGACGGACTCGCGGCACGGGCCAACCTGTCGCTTTCCTCGCTGCAGGGACGAGCGGGCGATCTGCAGTCGGCAAGGACATTCGCCGAGTCGGCGCTGCAGCTGACCAACGCACTGGGCGATTCCGACCTGCGCGCACGCGTGCTGATCAACCTGGCGCGAATCGGGTACCTGCAGGAGCGCCCGCAGGCGGCACGCGACCGCATCGCCGAGGCGCACGCCATCGCGCCGGAAGGGTTGACCGACGAGACGCGCTCGTCCCTGCTCATGGCCGAACTGAGTCTCGCCGCCTTCGACGACGACGACGAGGCGGCGCTCGCCATCGCAAGGCGGGCCGTGGCCGTCGCCGAGAATGTCGACAGCGTGTTTTTCCGGGCGTTTGCGCTTGCCAAGCTCGGCCCGCTGCTGTGTCGTGCCGGACAGCCGGCACGGGCGGTCGCCCGGTTCGAGGAGGCGGTGGCACTGTTCGAGCAAAGCGATGCACCGTTCGAGCAGAGCGAAACGCTTAGCGCGCTCGCCCAATGCCTGGACGACGACCAGCGCCACGCGGAAGCCTACGACCGCATCGTCCAGTCCCAGGCGCGGCTCCGGGAAGCGCACAGCCGACAGCGCAGCGAATCCATGCAGGCCAGCCTGGCGGCTTTCCAGAGCGAACGGCAATTGCGCGAAATGGCACGCCTGGTCGAAGAAGAGCAGCAGCTGCAGACCCGGGTCTCGAGGCAGCAGCTGCGCATCAGCATAATGGTGATCGGAATCCTGCTGCTGGGCACCCTGGTGGCCGTGCTCTGGATGCGCGGCCGGAGGATCACCGAGCAACGCGCAGCGCAGCAAAAGCTCGAACAGACGCGAATCGACCTGCTGGCGCGCACCAGCCACGAGATCCGGAATCCCGCGCAGGGACTGATCGGCCTGCTCGAGCGCGGGGCTTCGACCGACCGACGGCGCGCAGAGGATCCCGACCACCAGTCCGCGCTGGCCGCTGCGCGCATGATCCAGCACCTGGCCAACGACTACCTCGACCTTTCGCTCCTCGAACAGGGCCGGCTGCGCATCTGCAACCAGGCGCACTGCAACCTGACCGAGCTTGTCGAGCACGTCCGCCAGCTGGCCGAATCCTTTCTCGGCGAGGCCATGCCCAGGCTGAACGTGTCGATCGCATCCGACCTTCCCGAGTGGATTCATGCCGATAGCGACCGCCTGATGCAGATCCTGCTCAACCTGGTGGTCAACGCGGCGCGCTACGGCGGCGATCACGACATCGATCTCACGCTGGACCAGGCGGACGAAGGCGACTCGCTGGTCATCCGCGTCGAGGACCGGGGTCCCGGCCTTGGAAACGCCGGCGAGCAGCTGTTCGATCCCTATGTGCGCGGCGATATGGGCTCGGAAAATTCGCGTGGCAGCGGCCTGGGGCTGTCCATCAGCGCCCGCATCGTCGAGGCCATGGGCGGGCGAATGCAGGCCTGCAACCGCGACAAAGGCGGCGCCCGATTCGAGATCCGTCTGCCGCTGCACGCCGCAGAGGCAAGCACCGAGGGGCGCGCGGCCGTGCAAACCGCGTCCGATGGCCCGCCGCCGACGTGCGGAAGCGTGCTGGTCGTGGACGACGACCGCTTCGCCCGGACCGGCATTCGCGCGGTGCTGGACAGTTTCGGCTGCGAGACGTTCGAGGCGGCCGACTGGTCGACCATGCAATCGGTCGTCGAGGAGCACGATCCCGAGCTCGTGCTGCTCGACCGGCACCTGTTCGGCGAGGATGGGCTGGAACTCGCACGTCGGCTGCGCGAGCAGGATAGGCAACAAAGCCGGCAACAAGGCCGGCGGCAGCGCCGGATCGTCATGGTCAGCGGCACGGAGCGGCCGGCCGAGGTCGGCGACGAACTCATCGACGACTGGATCACCAAACCGGTCACGCGCGCACGGATGGCGCCCCTGCTGAACGCGACCCCGCCCGGCTGACGCGCCGGACCTTCAACCGGTCCGCCGGGACCGTGATCGTGCGCGGTCGGCGGCAACCGCGGCAGCCGAATCCCGAAACGATGATACTTGCACGATAATCCTGAAGCGATAAGCCTGGAACGATCCTGCGCTCAACGGTTCCGCGGCGTGATCGGGCAGGCGGCGAGCAGGTCGCGGGTAATCCCGTCGAGCTTGTCGCGTGCGACCGGAGCGGCGCTGGTGCCGGCAAGCCGCGACCAGTCCGCGGCCGATTCGACGGCCGGCGGCGTGCCGCCGCGCTTGCCGATGGCGGAATAGAAATCGTGAAACTTGAAGCCGTCGCCGGCCGGCCGGGATGACAGCTGGACCCATCTCGACGGCACGCCGTAGGACTCGGCACAGACCAGGCCGTGCAGCGACGAGGACAGCACCTCGTCGCAGGCCGCAACCTGGTCGATGACGTCGAAAATGCCCCCGGTGATGTCGATATCCAGCACGTCGTCGGGCAGCTTTGCCGGCGCAATGCAGTCCAGGTCGCGCTCGTACGCGTGGGCAATCACACCGAGGCGGTAGCGACGCCGGCGCTTCTTCGGCGTATACAGCCGAGGCATCAACAGCGCCGGATCGCCCACGGTTTCAGGGCAATCCACCCCCAGGCCGCGCAGCTTTTCCCGCGAGTGATGGCCGCGCACCGCATGTACGGCGCCGGGCGCCTGGCGGATGCCCTGGCCCGAGTCGATGAAGCCGGCGCCCCAGACCACGCCGCGCCTTTTCTGCGCACGTTCAAGCGAACTGCCGACCACGTAGTAGACCGGCTTGCGCACGGCCGGAAACACGTCGTAACAGTGCACCACGTTGAAACCCGACAGCATCCGGCACAGCACCGGGTTGAGCTTGTCGCCCCAGTTGCGCCCGATGATGCGACGATTGGCCCAGTGCACCAGCACCACGTCGTCGGCCGCACGCACCGAGATCGTACGCGCGGCCTTGACCGGTATGCGCACCAGTCTCGCCAACAGACTGTGGTTGCGTGTCGTCATGGTTTTATCCGACCCTCGTCGTGATGGCCCGAGCGGCTTGATGACCCGGCCTTCGCACGTCGACTTCATGTCCGGCTTTTCGGACTTGCCAGCCGTGCGCCGCCGCGGATGCTCCGCGGCGCTGGCAGGGAATCAGCTTTCGACGCTTCAGCCGCCGCTTTCGGCCTGGAACTCGACCGGGCGCAGTTCGCGCGCCAGGCGGTCGAGCACGCCGTTGACGAACGAGTGGCCCTGCTCGGCGCCGAAGCGATGGGCCAGCTCGACGGCCTCGTCGATGACGACCCGGTACGGGATTTCGGGGTGTTTGAGCAGCTCGACCGCACCGATCCGCAGGATGACCCTTTCCATCTGGTCCAGGCTGGAATCGATGCGTTCGACGTGCGGGCCCAGCTTCTGGTCGAGCACGGGGCCTTCGGCGATCACGTCGCGGACCAGGCCCTGGAAGTATTCGGCATCGACGTCGTCGAAATTCTGTTCCTCGAGAAACTGCTTGATGATGCTGGCGGCCGAATCGTCGTTGAGCTGCCACTGGTACAGCGCCTGCAGTGCGCGGCGGCGTGCCCGCCGGCGCGGCTCGTAGGGGCTGACGGTGCGGTTGCGGCTACGACCCATCACGTTCTCCGGCGGCGACGCGGTCGGCCAGGTCGATCATTTCCAGCGCGGCCAGCGCGACCTCGCGGCCCTTGTTGCCGCGCTCGGGATCGGCCCGGTCGCGCGCCTGATCTCCGTTTTCCGGGGTCAGCACGCCGAACGCGACCGGCACGCCGGTGTCGGCGGACAGCTGCATCAGGCCGCGCGCGCACTCGCCGCTGATGAATTCGAAGTGCGCGGTCTCCCCGCGCACCACGGCGCCCAGCGCGATCACGGCGTCGAAGCGGCCGGTGGCGATCATGTACTGGCAGGCCAGCGGCAGTTCCCATGCACCGGGCACGCGCACCAGTTCGATGTCGCTTTCCGCGACGCCGGCATCGCGCAGCGCACGCCGGCAGCCGGCCAGCAGCATTTCGGTGACCTCGGCGTTGAAGCGTGCCACGGCAACGCCGATGCGCCGGCCCCGGCCATCGGGTTTCGGATCGATTTCGTTCATTGCGCGGACTCGCTGTATTGTTCCTGCGCGGCGTCTTCGCCGGGCACCACGTATTCGGTGATCTCCAGGCCGAAGCCGTCCAGCGCGTGCAGCCGTTTCGGCGCGCCGAACACCTGCATCCGGCGGATGCCCAGCTCGGCGATGATCTGCGCGGCGATGCCGTAGTTGCGCAGCTCGCTGGCGGCGCGGTCCTTGGCCTCGGTCGGTTGATCCGCGGCGCCGACCAGGCCCGACAGGCGATCGCTGTCGCTTTCATCATAGCCCAGCACCAGCGCCAGGCCGCGGCCGCGGCGGGCGATGTCGGCCAGCGCGGCGTCCAGCGGCATGCCGAAGGCCGGCCCGGTCAGGCCCATCACGTCGCCCAGCAGTTCCGGCACGTGCACGCGCACCGGGAACGGCTCGTCGGGCGCGATTTCGCCGCGCACCAGTGCCCAGTGCAGCTTGTGATTGATGCGGTCGCGAAATACCTTGAGCGCGAACGGCCCGTGCGCGGTGCCCACGGTCTGGGTGTGAATGCATTCCACGTTCTGTTCAGTGCCCAGGCGATAGCGGATCAGGTCGGCTACCGTGCCCATCTTCAGGCCGTGTTCGGCGGCGAAGCGCTCCAGTTCGGGCCGGCGCGCCATGGTGCCGTCCTCGTTGAGAATCTCGACCAGGACGCCGGCCGGCTCGAGCCCGGCCAGCAGCGCGAGGTCCAGGCTGGCCTCGGTATGGCCGGCGCGCGCCATCACGCCGCCGGGCTGGGCCATCAGCGGGAACACGTGGCCCGGCTGGGCCAGGCTGTCCGGCGTCGCATCCGGGCGCACCGCGGTGCGGATGGTGTGCGCGCGGTCGTAGGCCGAAATGCCGGTCGTCACGCCCTCGGCCGCCTCGATGGAGACGGTGAAGTTGGTCTGGTGGTGGCGGTCGGTATCGCGCACCATCAGCTGCAGGCCGAGCTGCTTGCAACGCTCGCGGGTCAGCGACAGGCAGATCAGGCCGCGACCGTAGCGGGCCATGAAATTGATGTCGTCGGGCCTGACCATGCTGCCGGCCATGATCAGGTCGCCCTCGTTCTCGCGATCCTCGTCGTCGAGCATCACGACCATCTTGCCGGCGCGGATGTCGTCGAGAATCGATTCAATGGTGTCGAATTGCATGCATCAGTTCCGTTTTTCCAGCAGGCGCTCGAGGTAGCGGGCGACCTGGTCGACTTCGAGGTTGACCCGATCGCCCCGGGCCAGGCTGCCCAGCGTCGTGACTTCAAGCGTATGCGGAATCAGGTTGAGTTCAAAAACGTTCCCGTCGACCCGGTTGACCGTCAGGCTGACGCCGTCGAGCGTCACCGAGCCCTTGTGCGCAATATAGCGCGACAGGCCGGCCGGGGCTTCGAAGCGCATCTGCCGGTTGTCGCCGGCATCGCTGCGCTCGACCAGCACGGCCATGCCGTCGACGTGGCCCGAGACCATGTGGCCGCCCAGCGCGTCGCCGGCCTTCAGCGCCGGTTCCAGGTTGACCGCGGACCCGGTCTCCAGCTTTCCCAGCGAGGTCAGCGCCAGGGTCTCGGGCGAGGCGTCGGCGGCGAACGCGGTCGGCTGCGGGTCCAGCGCGGTCAGGCACACGCCGTTGACCGCGACGCTGTCGCCGACCTGCAGGCCGAATCCGGCCAGCGCATCGGCCTCGATGACCAGGCGCTTGCCGCCGTGGGCCGGTTCGATGCTTGCGATGCGGCCCTGGGCCTTGACGATTCCGGTGAACATGGGTTTCAGGTTCGAGGTTAAGGGTTAAGGGTTAAGGGTTAAGGGTCAAGGGTTAAGGGTCAAGGGAAAACGGTGGTCGGTGGTCAGTAGTCAGAGGTCAGTAGTCGGAAAACAGGGGAACTTTCGAGCCGTGGTGGCCCAAGCGCCCGACTTCCGACTTCCGACTTCCGACTTCCGACTTCCGACTTCCGACTTCCGAC
>JAWLEW010000001.1:0-3957 GCA_041685925.1 Wenzhouxiangellaceae bacterium
CCAAAACCCGGCGCGAAGCGCCCGCCCGCGGCAATCCTTCGCCGGCATGGCCGGCTCCTGCGGCAAGCGCGTCGCTTCGCCTTTTCGAAACGACAAAACGACGCCACCCGATCCATTCGAATCGGGAAAGCGCCGGTCTTCAAAACCAGTTTTCCTGAATTCCGTGCGCCAGCCTTGCTAGGCTTGAGCCGGTATTCGATCCGGAAGACATCGATGATGATTGATCGCCTCTGGCCTGGCGTCGCGGCGCTGGCGGCGGGCAGCCCGGCGCGTGCTTCGGTCGATGAAAAGATCGACGCGCTGGTCTCGCCGGTCGCTACCGCGGTCCAGCACATCATCCTGTATCCGTTGCCGCTGGGCGAGGCCGAAGTGCCGTTCGTGGTTGCGTGGCTGGTGATCGCCGCGACGGTATTCACGCTTTTCTTCGGATTCATCAACCTCCGGGGCCTCAGGCAGGGTTTCAGGCTGATCCGCGGCGACTACAACGATCATCGCCACATCGGCGAAGTCACCCATTTCCAGGCGCTGGCCACCGCCCTTTCCGGCACCGTCGGGCTGGGCAACATCGCCGGCGTGGCCATCGCGGTATCGGTGGGCGGACCCGGCGCGGTGCCGTGGATGATGGTCGCCGGTTTCCTCGGCATGTCGTCGAAGTTCTGCGAGTGCACGCTCGGCGTCAAGTACCGCATCGAACACCGCGACGGATCGGTTTCCGGTGGTCCCATGTGGTACCTGTCGCGTGGACTGGCCGATCGCGGGCCGGTGCTGGCGCGGGTCGGAAAATTCGGCGCGACCATGTTCGCCGCTTTCGCCGTGGCGGCTTCGTTCGGTGGTGCCAACATGTTCCAGGCCAACCAGAGCTTCGAGCAGTTCACGACGATCACCGGCGGCGACGCCTCGTGGTGGGTGGGCAAGGGCTGGTTGTTCGGCATGTTGCTCGCGACGCTGATCGGGCTGGTCATCCTGGGCGGCATTCGCTCCATCGCCCGCGTGGCCTCGAAGATCGTGCCGGTCATGGCGGCGATCTACGTGCTGGCCGCCGTCGTGATCGTCATGGTCAACATCGACCGCCTGCCCGAGGCGTTCGCGCTGATGTTTTCCGGCATGTTCGGCATCGAATCGGTTGCCGGCGGCACGCTGGGCGTGCTCGCCGTGGGTTTCCAGCGCGCGGCTTTTTCGTCGGAAGCCGGGGTCGGGCTGGCCGCGATCACGCACTCGGCAGTGCGCACTAACGAACCGGTCACGGAGGGGCTGGTAGCTCTGTACGAGCCGTTCATCGACACCGTGATCGTGTGCACGCTGACCGGGCTGGTGATCGTGCTTTCGGGCGCATATCTCGAAACCGCCGAAATGAGCGGAGTGGCGCTGACCTCGCGCGCGTTCGAGACCGTGATCGGCTGGTTTCCGTTCGTGCTCGCCATCGTGGTGATGCTGTTTGCCTTTTCGACCATGATCGCCGCGGCTTATTACGGCATGAAAAGCTGGACGTATCTGTTCGGCAAGTCAAAGCGCACGGAAACCGTCTACAAGGCACTGTTCCTGGTCTTTGTCGTCATCGGCAGCGCGATGCAGCTCGGCGCGGTCATCGGCTTCTCCGACGCGGTACTGCTGGCCGTGGCCTTTCCCAATATCCTCGGGATGTATTTCCTGATGCCGAAGGTGAAGGAAGAGTTGCGCGCTTATATGCAACGAATCCGGGCCGAAAGAAGCGAGCCACGGATGAACTCGGATGAACGCGGATAAGAACAAACACCAAATAGATAGAAGCGCAGGTCGGAATAGCGAAGCGTAATCCGACGTTTTGGGGCCGACCAATTCAAGAATGTCGGCTTACGGCCTTCGGCCCCGGATCGAGTCCGGGGCAGGCTCTAATCCGACCTACGCCTGTACTGAACTCGAGCCACTAATCCCGGGTGCGCGCTGCGCGCTTACCCGGGCTACGATGCTCTTCGTGTCGTTCGTGGTTAATCCGATTTTCGATTCACGCAGGCGAAGTGCGATCATCATTGTGCGCTACCATTCCCACCCTTGACCGCCCAGCCCGAAAGACCTGATGTCCCTGATTTCACTGATCGACCTTGAATTTTCCATCGGCGGGCCGCTTTTGCTCGACGGGGTGAATCTCACCATCGAGCCGAACGAGCGAATCGCGCTGATCGGGCGCAACGGGGCCGGCAAGTCGACGTTGCTCAAGCTGATCGACCGAACCATCGCACCCGATGGCGGCGAGGTGCGCTACCAGTCGGGCGTTCGAGTCGCCCGCGTGGCCCAGGAAGTGCCCGAGGGTGAAACCGGCACCGTGTTCGACGTGATCGCGCGCGGCCTGGGTGAACTCGGCGGACTGATTCGCGAATACCATGCCGCGGCCGAAGGGACGTTCGACTCCGAGCGCATGGGCGCGCTGCAGGAACGCATCGAGGCGGCCGGCGGCTGGGACGCCGATCGGCTGATCGAAACCGTGATCGAGCGCCTGGCGCTGGACGCCGAGGCCGATTTCGCACAGTTGTCCGGCGGGCTCAAGCGGCGCGTGCTGCTGGGCCAGGCGCTGGTCACGCACCCGGACGTGCTGCTGCTCGACGAGCCCACCAACCACCTGGACATCGAGTCCATCGAGTGGCTGGAGCAGTTCCTGATCGAATACAGCGGCGCCATCGTGTTCATTACCCATGACCGGCGTTTCCTGCGCCGGCTGGCCACGCGCATCGTCGAGATCGACCGCGGCGAGCTCACCTCGTGGCCGGGCGACTGGGACAACTACCTGAGAAGGCGCGAGGAGCGAATGCACGCCGAGGAACTGGAACGCAGGCATTTCGATCGCAAGCTCGCCGAGGAGGAGGTCTGGATCCGCCAGGGCATCAAGGCCCGGCGCACGCGCAACGAGGGACGGGTGCGGGCACTGGAGGCGATGCGCCGCGAGCGTGCCGAAAGGCGCGAACAGGCCGGCCAGGTGCGCATGGCCGTCAGCGACGCCGGGCAGTCCGGAAAGAAGGTGATCGAGGCGGAAAACGTGACGTTCAGCTATGACGGCGAGCCCATCGTGCGCGATTTCTCGACCACGATCTTCCGCGGCGACCGGATCGGCCTGATCGGACCCAACGGCAGCGGCAAATCGACCCTGCTCAAGCTGCTGCTGGGCCAGCTCGAGCCCGATTCGGGCGAAGTCAAGCAGGGCACGCGGCTGGAAGTGGTTTATTTCGATCAGCACCGCTCGGTGCTCCGCGACGACTGGACCGCGGCCGAGAACGTCGGCGAAGGGCGCGATTTCGTGACCATCGCCGGCAAGCAGAAGCACGTGATCGGCTACCTGGCCGATTTCCTGTTCACCCCCGAGCGCGCGCGCGCGCCGATCACCAGGTTCTCCGGCGGCGAGCGCAACCGGCTGCTGCTGGCCAAGCTGTTCGCCAAGCCGTCGAACCTGCTGGTCATGGACGAACCGACCAACGACCTGGATGCCGAAACGCTGGAACTGCTCGAATCTTTGCTGGCCGAATACCCCGGCACGCTGCTGCTGGTCAGCCACGACCGGGACTTCCTCGACAACGTGATCACCGCCTCGTTCGTGATGGAAGGCGACGGACGCGTGGGCGAATACGTCGGCGGCTACAGCGACTGGAAGCGGCAGGCGCAGCGGGTTGCGGCGCGCAAGTCCGCCGACGAGTCGAGGGCGGGGCAATCCCCGGCACCGAGGCTGAAAAAGGAATCGAAGGCCGCAGGCGCAAACAAGCCCAGGAAGCTCAGCTACAAACTCGCCCGGGAACTCGAGCAGCTGCCGACGAAGGTCGAGGAACTCGAAGCCCGCATGGCCGAGCTGAGTGCGCAGTTGAACGACCCGGCCTTTTACCGCCGGCCGTCGGAGGAGATCGAAAAGGTCAACGCCGAAATCGCTTCCATCCAGGCCGAAATCGACGCCGCCTACGCGCGCTGGGACGAACTGGAAAGCGCCCGCCAGGCCGCTGA
>JAWLEW010000001.1:4057-32634 GCA_041685925.1 Wenzhouxiangellaceae bacterium
GATCGAAAAGGTCAACGCCGAAATCGCTTCCATCCAGGCCGAAATCGACGCCGCCTACGCGCGCTGGGACGAACTGGAAAGCGCCCGCCAGGCCGCTGAATCGCGAGTCGAATGAAAAGGTAGGGTAGATACTAATGAGAACGTTAGTAAGCGCAGCGCATCCACCATTTCCGGCAATAGGGTGAATCCGCTGGCGCCTATCCACCCTGCGCGGGTTGTAGCGCTACGGGGTGTCGGAGCGGGGCTAGCCGGGTCCCATGCCGAGCAGCAGGGCGACGCCGGCGGCATACAGCGCAAGAATGACCACGCTTTCGACGCCTATGCCGGCCGGGCCCTGTTTTTCGCGCCGGATCAGGCCCATGATGAGCACCGCGGCCATCAGCAGCGTCAGTGCGGCCCAGAACGCAACGGATTTCGGCATTGCGTGGTAGATCGAACCATCCCTGTAGGCGATATCGGAGGCGGCGGTGAACAGCGTGTCGAACGCGTTGCCGCCGATGATGCCACCGACGGCCAGCGTCAGCGCGCCGCGCCTGACGGCCGCGATCGAAGTCACCAGCTCGGGCAGCGATGTGGCGGTCGCGGTGAACAGCACGCCGACGGCGGTGAAACTGAACCAGGTCGACTCCGCGATGTTCGATGCGGCGTGTTCCATGACGTAACCGGCCGCGCCCAGCACCAGCATCAGGAATACGAACTTGATCGCGAGCGGCGCCAAAGCCGGCACCTTGTCGAGGTCTTCCGGTTCATCCTCGCGCGTCTCGTGGGTGCGGGTGGGCCGCCACATCGGCTTGTCGTGCGCGGTCCGGATCATGCGCAGGCCGTAACCGTAGACCGCGAGCATGATCGGCGTGATCGGATGAATGCCCCACAACGTGACGTCGGGCAGCGTGGGCGCGATCAGGATCAGCGCCAGCAGCGCGATCAGCAATCCGCTCTGCATCAGGTTCTCGGCCGAGGCCGCGGCATGCTCCAGGTTGGCTTGCCGGTAGGCGAAATCGGCTACCGCCAGGGCCGCGAACTGCACCCCGATGCCGCCAAGGGCGTTGCCCAGCGCCAGGTCGGCATTGGCGTTGAAAGCCGCGGTGACCGACAGCACCGAGCCGCCCAGCGAAGTCGACGCCCCGAGCAGCACGGCGCCGGCGATCGCCTCGCCGACGCCGGTCCGATCGGCGAGCTGGTCGACCACGCCCGTGATCCAGGTGCCGAAAACGCCAATGGCCAGCGTGCACGCCAGGAATACAAGGATGCTCTGGAAAAGCGTCCAGCCGGCGGGATCGATCATGGCCTGGCGCCCTTCATTGGTCGCGTTTCACGCAGCATCCCCATACGATAAAGGTATTGGCGCCCGGGGTCTGGATGTCGGCGCATCCGCTCCGGCGGGTCTGCCGGGAAGCGTTCAGGTGGTCAGGCGTGCATTCGGCCATCCTGGCAATCCGGATTCACCGTGCCGATTTTGGCAGGCTGGCGATACCGGTTCAGGACGTGACCGGCATCAGCGTCAGTTCCACCCGCCTGTTCTGGCTGCGCCCTTCGGCCGTGTTGTTGGTGGCTACCGGGTACTGTTCGCCGTACCCATAGGATTCGACGCGCACCGGCGCAACGCCCTGGTTGATGATGTAGCGGGCCACGGTATCGGCCCGGTGCTTCGAAAGTTCGTGGTTGTACTCGGCGCTGCCGGTCGAATCGGTGTGCCCGTCGACGATCAGCACGGTCTGGTCGAATTCCTGCGCGACCAGCGCGACCGAGTCCAGCACTTCGAAGAACTGCGGTTTCAGGCCCGCGGAATCCACGTCGAAAGTCACGTTGCCGGGCATGTTCAGGATGATTTCATCGCCGCGGCGGGTCACGCTGACGCCGGTTCCGCGCAGTTGTTCGCGCAGCGCGGCTTCCTGGCGGTCCATGTAGCTTCCGACCGCCGTACCGGCCAGCGCGCCCACACCGGCGCCGATCGCGGCACGCTTGAGCCGGTCGCCGCCGGAAATCGCGCCGATGACGGCGCCTATTCCGGCACCGATGCCGGCGCCGGCGCCGGTGCGCGAGGTGCGCGGCTCGCCGGTCCACGGGTCGGTGCCGGTGGCGCAGGCCGACAGCAGTGCTGCCAGCAGCAGCGAGAGCGTCGCTTTGGATACCAATGCTTTTCGTTTGTCCATGATCAACCTCCGTGGGCTTGCGCACGAGTGCGGTCTGCGTTGAGGTGAATGTTCGGCGCGTGATGCTTGACGCCGGCTGCATCGTCTCGAACTCATCATCGCTTTTCGGCGACGAGGTCCTGGTAGTCGGGATGGCGCTTGATCCAGGCTGCGACGTAAGGACAGCGCGGAATGACTTTCCAGCCTTTTTCGCGACTGTAATCCAGCGCGTGTCGGGTGATCGCCCCGGCAATGCCGCGGCCTTCGACCGGCGACGGCACGTAGACGCGATCCATGGAGATTACGCCGTCGTCGAGCGTGTAGTCGAGAACACAGAGCTGTCCGTCGACTTCGGTCTGAAAACGGTTTTCGGCCGTGTTGTGCGCAATGTCGTATTCCATTGTCGATCCTTGATGAATTCGGGCGGCCGGCTATCTCAGGTAGCGGGTGCGAATCGTGGCCGGGATGTCGTTGAGTCTCCGCAGCACCGGCCCGGCGTCGTCGGTCTCGACGTCCATGACCACGTAGCCGACGTCGGGCATGGTCTGCAGATACTGCCCCGCGATGTTGATGCCGGCCTCGGAGAATGCGTTGTTGATGGCCTGCAGCACGCCGGGTTCGTTCTTGTGGATGTGCATGATGCGCCGGGCGGTGGCGTGATCGGGCAGCGTGACCTCGGGAAAGTTGACCGCGCCGGCCGTGGATCCGTTGTCCGAATACAGGATCAGCTTGGTCGCGACGTCCAGCGCGATGTTCTGCTGGGCCTCGAAGGTCGAGCCGCCGATGTGCGGGGTCAGCAGCACGTTGTCGTAGTCGCGCAGTTCGGAGACGAACTCCTCGTCCTTCGACGCCGGTTCCGAGGGGAAGACGTCGATCGCGGCGCCGGCCAGGTGATCGCTTTCGATCGCGCTGGCCAGTGCCGGGATGGAAACGACTTTGCCGCGCGAGGCGTTGATCAAGTGCGCGCCCTGCTTCATCCGATGGATTTCGGCCGCGTCGATCATGCCGCGCGTGTCGTCGGTGTCGGGGACGTGGAGCGAGACGACGTCGGCGTTTTCCAGGACCTCGTTCATGCTCTCGGCCGGCTCGGCATTGCCCAGCGGCAGCTTGCGCACGATGTCGTAATAGATGACGCGCATCCCCAGGCCCTCGGCAAGAATGCCCAGCTGCGAGCCGATATGACCGTAGCCGACGATGCCCAGGGTCTTGCCGCGCACCTCGAACGATCCCCTGGCGGTCTTTTGCCAGCGGCCGCGGTGGGCCGCGGCGTTCTTGGCCGGGATGCCGCGCATCAGCATCACGGTCTCGGCCAGCACCAGTTCGGCCACCGATCGGGTGTTAGCATAAGGGGCGTTGAATACCGGAATGCCCAGGTGTCGCGCCGCGGCGAGGTCGACCTGGTCGGTTCCGATGCAGAAGCATCCAATTGCGGTCAGCTTGCCGGCTTTTTCCAGCATCGACGCGGTCAGCCGCGTGCGCGAGCGGATGCCGAGGAAATGGCAATCGGAAATCCTGTCGGCCAGTTCGTCTTCCGGCAGGGCCGAGGACACGCTCTCGACCTGGCTGTAGCCGGCCGTGCGGAAGCTCTCGACGGCGCTGTCCTGGATGCCCTCGAGCAGAAGAATCCTGATTTTTTCCTTGGCGAGCGAATAGTTTCGCTGGGTCATCGGGTTCCTGATTGTTGTTCGAAGTCTTTAATGATAGTCGAGCCGGGCGGTCGGGTATTCAACCGCTGATTCGAAACCGATGGAGAAGCATGAACGATTTGCCCGATATCGAGAAGCTGGCCGACGCCGAATCGCTGGCCCATTACGGCCGCGACTGGACGCGCTTCTGGGAGCCCGAACCGCGTGCAGTGGTATTTCCGCGAACCACCGAGGACGCCGTGCGGCTCGTTGAATGGGCGCGCGCCGAGCATGCCGCACTGGTGCCGTCGGGCGGCCGTACCGGCCTGTCCGGCGGTGCGGTGGCCGCGGGCGGCGAGGTGGTGGTTTCGTTCGAGAAGATGCGTTCGATCAAGAGCCTGGACGAAACCGAACCGTCGATCACGGTGGAGGCGGGCGCCAGCATCGGCGACGTGCAGCGCCACGCCGCGGAAAACGCACTGTACTACCCGGTCGACTGGGCGGCCGCGGAGTCTTCCCAGGCCGGTGGCTCGGTGGCCACCAACGCCGGAGGCATCCGCGTGCTGCGCTACGGTATGACGCGCGACTGGGTGCGCGGTCTGACCGTGGTGACCGGAGCCGGCGACGTGCTGGAACTCAATCGGGGCCTGGTCAAGAACAACGCCGGGCTGGACCTGCGTCACCTGATGGTCGGCAGCGAGGGCACGCTGGGGCTGATCACCGATGTGACCTTCGGCCTGATCGACCCGCCGCCGCAGCGCTCGGTGCTGCTGCTGGCGTTTTCCGGGCTGGACGCGATCATGCCCGCGTTCCGGGCCTTGCGCGCCGGACTGGAACTGTCGGCATTCGAGTTCTTCGACGCCGCCAGCAGCGAGCACGTCGCGCGCGCCGGCAACGCCGCCTTTCCACTGGAAACCCCGGCGCCGTTCTACGCCGTGGTCGAGTTCGACGATCCCGACGAGAGCCGCCAGGAAGCCGCGCTGGAGGTATTCGAAAAGCTGGCCGAGGACGGCCATGTGGTCGACGGGCTGATCAGCCAGAGCCAGGCCCAGGCCGAAGAGCTCTGGCACTGGCGCGAGGCGATCAGCGAGTCGATTGCCGAACGCACGCCGTACAAGAACGACCTTTCCGTGCGCATCTCGGCCGTGCCCGGATTCCTGGCGGCACTGGACGAGCTGGTCGGCAAGCGGTATCCGGACTTCGACGTGGTCTGGTTCGGCCACATCGGCGACGGCAATCTGCACATGAACGTTCTCAAGCCCGAGGCCTGGTCGGTCGAGGACTTCCACGCCGCATGCAACGAGCTCAGCCCCGAGGTCTTCCGGCTGGTGGGACGCTACGGCGGCAGCCTGTCGGCCGAGCACGGCGTGGGACTGCTCAAGCGCGATTATCTCGATTTGATCAAGGCGCGTACCGAAATCGATCTGATGCGCTCGATCAAGCAGGTCTTCGACCCCGACGGCATCCTGAATCCGGGCAAGCTGCTGCCGGATTGAGTCGCCGACAAGGCCACGGATGGTTGCACACCAGGCGGCTTCATTCAGTGATCACCTTATTCAGTGATCACCTTCGCGCCCGAACGCATACACTGGCCGGGTCTTTCATGGTGGAAATCTCTCGATGATTGCGAAGCGTCTGTTTGCACTGCTGTTGTTCTCCGGCGTGTCTTGCAGCGCGATAGCTGCAGCCACGGATACCGACGGCAGTCAGGTTCCGGACCCCGAGCGCGCCTGGGACCAGCGGGATCTGCGAGCGGTCCGGGACTGGCTGGCCGAACGCGACGGGAACGGCCCGGACAGTGTCGAGGCCCTGCGCGCGCGCGCCTGGCTCGCGCGCCGGGCCGGCGACAGCGGCCGCGCGCTTGAACTCATCGACCGGGCCCTGGAGCGCGCCCCGGACAGGGCCGACCTGCGGGTCGACCGGGCCGGCTTTCGTTCGGATCTGCTCGAAGACGCCGGGACCTTCAAGTCGCTGCGCATTGCCCGCGATGTCCGAGACGATCTCGAACACGCCGTTTCGGTTTCGCCTGGACACGTCGATGCGCTGGCGGCGCTGGCGGCGTTCCATCAGCAGGCGCCCGGAATTGCCGGCGGCAGCGAACGCGAGGCCGAAGCCCTGCTGACAAGGCTGCGGGACCTGGCGCCGGCGCGCGTACATCTGCGCGCGGCGATGCAGCTGGCCGCCGAGGCGCGTCTTGCCGATGCGGTCGAGCAGATTTCGCGGGCCATCGAGATGGCCGATCAGCCGCGGGCCGAGTGGTTTGTCAGCAAGGGGCGCTGGTTGCTGGAGCTGGAGCGAAACGACAAGGCGGCGCAATGCTTCGAGCGCGCGCTGGACGCGGCCCCCAGGTTCAGGCCGGCCCTGTACGAGATCGGGCGTCTGGCCGCCGAGGAGGCGGTCGAAGCGGACAAGGGCGCGGCGGCCCTGAAACGTTATCTCGGATTGCCGCAATGGCCCGGCGATCCGGACGAAGCCCTTGCATGGCTGCATCTGGGAACAATCGAGGCACGCCTGGGGCGCGCGTCCGAGGCGCGGACCGCGTTCAAGCGTGCGCTCGAACTCGACCCCGACCTGGGACCGGCACGGCAGGCCCTCGAAGAGCTCTCGGCGCGAATGGATGTCCCGGCGCAAGTGGCCGGGATGCCGGCCGCGGGACGCGGCGACTCGACCGGCTCCGTTCCCCGGGACTGAATCTCGCTCACTCCGCGGTTTCAGGGCGCTGGCCGGAGGACGGCTCCAGCACCATGAGAGTCAGCTTGGCCAGCGCAACCAGTCGGCCATGCTCATCGGTCATCCGGATCTGCCAAAGATGGGTCGATCGGCCGAGGTGGACGGCTTCGGCGCGCGCCGTCAGCACTCCGTCGCGGACACCTCTAAGGTGATTGACGCCCAGGTCCAGCCCGACCGGATGGCGGCCCGTGCCGTGCAGTGCGGCGGCCGACGCGGCGCTGGCGACGCTTTCGGCCAGCGCTGCCGTGGCGCCGCCGTGCAGGATCCGCATGGGCTGAAGGTGGCGGGCATCGACCGGCATGGTGGCTTCCAGAAATCCCTTGCCCGAATCCGTATACCGAATGCCGAGCGTTTCCATCAGCGTGCCCGGCACCATCCGGTTGAGCTGGTCCAGTCGTTCCTGCTTGCTCATGGTCTTTCCCTTGTCAGCGACGTGGCCGGGATCGAACCGGACAGACCTGGGCGACCGGGTCGGGCCCGGATTGCCGATTCAATCCTCGTCTTCGGCACCTCGAGCGCCCTCGTCGATCAAGTTTTGCTGGACCTGGGGGGGTACGGCCTCGTAGTGGGAAAGTTCGACCACGAATCGACCCTCGCCGCCGGTCATGCTCTTGAGTTCTGTAGGAAAATCGGTGATGACCGACAGCGGGACCGCAGCGGTGACCTGGGTCAGGCCGCCCCGGATGCTGTCGGTACCCTGGATGCGCGCGCGCTTTGAAGCCAGCAGGCCGGTCACGTCGCCCATGACCGCGTCGGCGACCGTGACCTCCAGGTTGACGATGGGCTCCAGGATCTGGGGTCCGGCGTGGCTGATGGCGTCGAGCAGCGCCTTGCGGCCGGCGATGACGAACGCGATTTCCTTGGAATCCACGCTGTGGTGCTTGCCGTCGTAGACCGTCACTTCCAGGTCCTGCAAAGGATAGCCGGCAACCGCACCTTCTTCGAGCACCTGCCGGACGCCTTTCTCGACCGCCGGAATCAGGCTGGTCGGGATCACGCCGCCGACGACTTCGCTCGCGAAGCGGAAGCCCTCGCCGCGGCCCAGCGGCTTGATGCGGAGAAACACTTCGCCGAACTGGCCCGCGCCGCCGGTCTGTTTCTTGTGCCGGTAATGGCCTTCGGCCGGCCGCGTGATGGTTTCGCGGTAGGCGATGCGCGGCGGCCGGGTTTCGACTTCGACCCCGAAGCGCTGCTGCATGCGTTCCAGCAGGATCCGCAGGTGCATCTCCCCGAGTCCGCGGATGACCGTTTCGTTCAATTCCTGGTTGTGCTCGACCTGGAAGCACGGGTCTTCCTGGGCGATCTTTTCGAGCGTGCCGGCCAGCTTCTGCTCCTGCCCATGAGTCCTGGGCTCGATGGCCAGGCCGAACATGGGCTGGGGAAAATCGATCGGCTTGAGGTAGTAATGATCCTCGTCGTGATTGTCGTGCAGGATCGCGTCGTAGTGAATCTCGTCGACCTTGCCCAGTGCGCAGATGTCGCCGGGGATCCCCGCCTCGGTTTCGACGTGTTCGCTGCCCTGCATGCGGTAGAGATGCGCGACCTTGATCGGCTTGCGCGCATCGTTGACGTACAGCTGCATGCCGGGTTCGATGGTGCCCTGAAAGATCCGGAAGATCGCCAGCTTGCCCGCGTACGGGTCGTTGACGATCTTGAACACGTGGGCGAGCACGTGCGCATCCGGGTCGGGGGTTGCGGTGACCTTGCGGTCTTCGCTGCCGGCGCGGAAGCGGGGCGGGTTGCCTTCCTCGGGGCTCGGCAGCAGTTTCTCGATGAACCGCAGCAGTTCGCCGCAGCCGGCGCCGGTCGCCGCGGAGGTGAAGCAGATCGGTACCAGGTGGCCTTCGCGCAGGGCCTTCTCGAAGGCATCGTGCAACTCGTCGGCCGAGATCTTCTCGCCGTCCAGGTACTTGCCCATCAGGTCCTCGTCGACTTCGACGACCTGGTCCAGAATTTCCGAGTGCGCGTCGGCCAGCGAGAAGATATCGGTGTCGCCGTCGTCGTGGAAAAAGCAGTCGCGTACCGTCGTGAAGTTCTCCGCCGGCAGGTTGATCGGCAGGCATTCCGGGCCGAATTCCTCGCGAATCTCGCGCACCAGCGCTTCGAGGTCGATTTCATCGGCATCGATGCGGTTGATGATCATCACGCGGCAAAGCCGGCGCTGGCGGGCGCGCCGCATCAGCCGCCGGGTGGACATTTCGATTCCGGCCGTCGCATTGACCACGACAGCCGCGGTTTCCACCGCACTCATGGCCGAAAGCGTCTGACCGCGGAAATCGGGATCGCCGGCGGTATCGATCAGCTGGACTTTCGCCTTGCCGGCATCGAAGTGCATGATCGCGCTGTCCAGCGAATGTTGATACTGCTTTTCCAGCGGGTCGAAATCGGCCAGGGTGTCACCGCGTTCGATGGTGCCGGGTTCCCCCTTGACGCCGGCGCGGACGAGCAGCTGTTCCGACAGCAGCGTCTTGCCGCTGCCGGCGTGTCCCAGCAGGGCGATGTTGCGGATTCGTGCGATTTCGGCACTGGACATGGGCGCTTTCCTCGGCGTAGCGATTTGTTTGGAAGTGATTCTGACATCCTAATCGAGTTCGAAATTTGCGACAACGCAACCTGGTCGTGCGCGATGCCGCGGCAGCACCGACAGCGGACCCGAGCCGGTTCGACGGTTCAGTGGCGATTCAGCGAAAGGCGTATAGGATTTACCTGAACTTCCCCAAGCGCGGCAACACCGCAGGAGCTGCAACGATGAGAACCGCATTCACTTCCTTGCTGGCGTTCGGACTGCTGGTGTCCGGGGCGACGCAAGCGCAATCGGCGGCGATTCACTATGTCTACGCGCCGGTAATCGACTACGAACCGGTTTACGTGACCGAGCAGGTGCCGGTGGAGCGCGAGGTCTGCTGGCAGGAACGCGGCCATGCCGGCCGCCGCGGCAACTCGGCCACCGGCACGATCGCCGGGGCCATCATCGGCGGCGTGGTCGGGAACCAGTTCGGCGGCGGTTCCGGCAACAAGGCGTTGACCGCCGCCGGCGCCGCGCTGGGCGCGTCGATCGGCCACGATGCGTCGAAACGACATCGGCGGGGCCATTCGCAAGGCCATCGCCGCTGCGAGATCCAGGTCGATTATGAATCGCGCAGCTACACCTCGGGCTACGACGTGCGCTACGAATACAACGGCGAGGTATTCGAGACGCGCACCCGCAGCGAGCCCGGCGACGTGATTCGACTGGAAGTCTCGGCCCGGCCGGTGAATTGAAACTCGGGCGCCGGGCGTTTTCTGCCGACCTGTCGACTCTTTGTTTCCTTTCCGGACAGGCGCCATGGACCAGTAATCCGCCGGCATGCGATTTCGATATCGGAACCGGCGGGCATCGATCGATTCAGTTCGACGCGTGGCGAGGCCCTCAGCGATCGATGCCCGCCGGATCCTTGCGCTGCAACGCACCCTGGGGCTTGAATGTAGATGCACCATCCCGATTGTCGATTCAATCCATGCATCGTGAGTAATCTGCCGGCTGCGAGCCGCCAATGAACGGGATTGCGCGCGCGCCGGGGCAATTCTCGTCGGCCAGCAGCGGCTCGGGCCAGTCGACCCAGAACCATTCCACGCCCGGCGGCCAATTCCTGGACCCGGGCTGTTGCGGCAGCGCATCGAACAGGCGGGCCCAGACCGGCAGCGCCGAGGCCGCGCCGCTGATGCCGGCCGGACGGTTGTCGTCGCGCCCGACCCAGACGATGCCCAGCCACTGCGCGGTGTAGCCGGCAAACCAGGCATCGCGCCGGTCGCTGGTCGTCCCGGTCTTGCCGCGCACCGTAGCGGTCCTGGCGGGGCCGCTCTCGAGTCGCCAGCGCAGGCTGGAACCGGTCCCGTCGCGTACGGCCTGCTCGAGCGCGAAGTCGAGCAGTGAAAGGGCTTCGCGTTCCTGAATGGGACGGAGCCGCATCGGGTAGCGGGAGATGGCTTCGCCGTCCGGATCGACGACATCGGTAATCGCACGCAATGGCGTCGAATAACCGCCGCTGGCCAGCGGCTGGTACAGCTGGGCCACCTGCATCGGGGAGAGATCCACGGCGCCCAGGAATGCAGACGGATGGCGCGCGGCGCCGGGCGCGACGCCGAGCTGCTCGAGCAGCCGGAACAGCGGCCGCACCCCGACTTCCAGCCCGACGCGGACCGTGGCCTGGTTATAGGAATTGGCCAGCGCCTCGAGCAGGGTCACGCTGCCGTGACTGGTCTCGTCGTAGTTGCGGGGACGCCAGTCGTCACGCCCGGGCTGCGGAACGCTCAGGGGTTCGTCGGCGATCGGCGTGACCAGCGTGAACCGTTTCGGGTCGGCCAGCGCCAGCAGGTACACGAACGGCTTGATCACCGAACCGACCGGCCGGCGTGCATCCAGCGCCCGGTTGAATCCGGCCCGTAGATAATTGCGATCACCGACCAGCGCGCGCACTTCGCCGGAATCGGGCTGCGCGAGCACGATTGCGCCCTGCAGCACGCCGGCCTCCGGCTCGTTCTGCGCCAGGCCTTCGGACAGCGCCCGTTCAGCATGGTGCTGGGCCAGGGGACTCAGCGTGGTGTGGATCTTCAGCCCCTTCTCGCGCAGGTCGGAATCGCGATAATCGGCCTTCAGCTGGCGCCGGACCAGATCCATGAACGCCGGGTGCGCGCGCCCGCGGGCGAGGTCCCCTACGCTGGCGCCCAGCGGGCGCTCGGTCGCGCTCTCGTATTCGGCCCGGTCGATCAGGCCGGTTTCGAGAAACATGCCCAGGACGAGATTGCGCCGCGCGCGTGCGCGCTCCGGGTTGCGCACCGGGTTGTACCAGGATGCACCGCGTACCATGCCGATCAGCAGCGCGATCTGGTCGGTGGACAGCGATGCAACCGGCAGGCCGAAGTAGTACTCGGCGGCGCGGCCGAAGCCGTGGATTGCCTGGTTGCCGCTCTGTCCCAGGTAGACGTCGTTGAGATAGGCTTCCAGAATTTCGGATTTTGGGAAGCGTGCCTCGAGGCTGATCGCCATGACCGCCTCGTTGAACTTGCGCAGCAGGCTTCGGTCGGCGGTCAGGAACAGGTTCTTGACCAGTTGCTGGGTGATGGTGCTGCCGCCCTGGACCACGCCGCCGGACCTGAAGTTGCTGATCAGTGCGCGCAGGACGGCCTTGGGATCGACGCCGTGGTGGTAGCGGAACTGGCGGTCCTCGACGGCCTGTACGCCGGCGACCAGCAGCGTCGGGAATTCGGCAATGGGCACCAGCGTCCGATCGCGCTCGTCGAACGGCAGCAGGCTGCCCAACTCCGCCGGGGGCAGGCGGAGCAGTTCCTCGGCCGCGCCGCGCTGATCTTCCACTGCGCTTACCCGCCCGCCGGCAATGGTCACGGCAACGGTGCGGGCGCGCTGCTCGCCGTCGGCGAATTCCAGGTCGGGCAAAGCCAGCGTGAATCGGTTGCCGTTGCGCGCGTATCGTCCCGGAAGCAGCGGAAGCGTTTGACGCATGCCCGCGGCTTCCAGTTCGAGCTCGAGGTCGGCCGGTCTCAGCGCACGTCCGGGATATACTTCCAGCGCCCGGGCGTAGACCCGTCCGGCCTGTTTCCACTGGCGTTCCACGAAACGTTCGGCGGCATGCTGGTCCAGGTACCAGATCCAGGGCCCGAAGCAGCCCAGCAGCAAGGCTGCCAGGAAGGGCAGGATGATGCGCTTGACGATGGATCGCCGCTTGTCGGATGGTCGCGGCGCGCGCTTGCTGGATTGTCGCTTGCGGGCTTTCGCCGGGCTCATGTTCGAGTGCAAACGAGGGGCTGATCGCCGATAATGAGCGGCTGCATATTGCCGGGTAGGGTCATCATGACGCTCGATTATAGGTTCCGGTCGACCAGACGGGTTGGCGTGTATCAGGGAAAACTTTTTCCCGGGCGCCGGAACGCGCAATGAACCAAAGCACCGCTCACGATACTTCCCTGGTCACGGTGGTCTGGTCGCCGGCAGGAGCCGACTTCGACGTCGCCTGGCTGCGCGCACTGGCGGCGGACTGTCCGAGTTCCGTGGTGGTCGTCGGCAGCGTCGATGACGCCGGCGTCGATCGACGCTATCAAGCCGAAGCCGGCGTGCTCGACCGGATTGCCGGGGACTTCCCGGGATGCGACGTGCTGCTGTTGCGCGCCGGCTTGCAGTTGCCCGCCCGGTTTTTCGCTGTGGTCGACGAATGCCGGATATTGCTGGCCGAAAGCCGGGCCGTGGCGTTTGCGGGAAATTACGACCGGCGCGTCGATCCGTTCCAGGGCATCGATTCGCGATCACTCGACCTGGGTGATGCAGCGTACTGGGCCAGCGAGCGGCGGGCGCAATGGATCCAGTCGCCGTCGGCGGATTGCCTGCTGGTCGGGGCCGGCGCCGTTGGCGGCGAGCCGCAGCGTCTCGACATTGCGCATGCGTTGCTGATCGACGCCGGCTACGTGGTCGACCCGGGTGCACCGGCAGGGTCGGCAGTCGAGGCGAATGATGAAGGCCCGGAACCGGATCGGGCGCCGCTGGGCCATCTGCGGATGCGAATCGAATCGCTGCTCGGAGAGGAGGAGATCCCGGTCCTGCCCCGGGCACAGGACCTGCCGGTGACCCTGCACGTGGCGCACAGCTGGGGTGGAGGGGTCTGGCGCTGGATCGAGGATTTTGCAACCGGCGATCCGGACAGCCTGCACCTGGTCCTGGTCGCGGTTTCCGACGGACCGGGCCGCATCTGCGGACAGGCGCTCAAGCTTTGCGCGGCCGGGCCCGGGCGCGGCGTGATCCGCGAGCTGGCGCTCGCGCCCATGATCGAATCGGTGTGCGATCGACATGCGGCCTACCGGGAGCACCTGGATGCGATCATCCGCCGATTCGGCGTAGGCCGCATCGTGGTTTCCTCGCTGGTCGGCCACTCGCTGGATTGCTTGCGCACCGGGCTTCCGACGCTTGCCGTGCTGCACGACTTCTTTCCGCTCTGGCCCCACCTGGCCCGCGACCCGCTGCCGTTCATCGAACGCGCCGACGGGGATCCGGACCTGGCCCGGCAGCGGATTCTCGATCAGCACCGAGATTCGATCATTTTCGCATCCGGCGATCCGCGGTTCTGGCACCGGATGGCGCGCGCGTGGACCGACACGGTCGTCGCCCGGTCGGTCGCGCTCTGCGCGCCGACGCGGCACGTCGCAGACCGCGTGCAGGCACTGGCCGGTCGGACCGAGCTCGATATACGGCGCGTGCCCCACGGCTTTCGTCCGTTCGAATCGCGCGTGCGGCCGCGGCGTCCCGAGCCCGGTGCGCCGCTGCACCTGCTGATCCCGGGTCAGCTGAGTCGGGGCAAAGGACTGAACCTGCTGCAGCAGGCGTTGCCCCGCCTGCAGGGCAAGCTGCGCCTTACCGCCCTGGGTTGCGGCCGGGAAGGGCTGGCGCTGATGGGGCAATCCGGCATCGACCTGGTGCCGCGCTATCGGCGCGAGCAGCTGCCCGACCTGGTGGCCGCGCTGCGGCCGCATGCGGCGCTGCTGCTGTCCACGGTGCCGGAGACCTGGAGCTACACGCTGAGCGAGATGCGTGCGCTGGGACTTCCGCCCATCGCCACGAGGATCGGCAGCTTCGTCGAGCGCATTCGCGATGGTGAGGACGGGCTGCTGTTCGAGCCCGATCCCGACGCGCTCGTAGCGCTGCTCGAAGCCCTGCAGCACGAACCGGGGCGCCTGCTTGCGCTGAGCATGGCGGTTTCACCCGAAAGTTCGCTGAAAGAAACGGTTCGGGAGATCGGCAGGATCTGTCCGCCGGACTCCGGTCGCGCGGTTTCGGCTTCGGCTTTCAGGACCATGACGGCACAAGAGGCTACCTGGGCCATGCACGGCGGCCGGTTGGCGACCAGTCGGTTGCAGGCGGCGCGCGCAGGTGATCGCGAAGCGCGGATGCGCATGGAGCTCGAAAGGCGTACACGCTGGGCCGAAACGATGGAACGCCAGTTCCGGGGCCGCACCGAGTGGGCCCGAAGACTGGAAACGCAGGTCGGCGAGCAGACCCGTGCGCTGCAGCGCCAGGATCGTGAATATCATGCGCTTTCCGCGCAACACCGGGACCTGGCCGACAGGCACGAAGAACTGAACCGCGCGCACGCGACCCTGGCCGGCGAACATGCGGAGCTGACGCGGCAATACGAGGATCTGACGCGACAGCATCAGGATCTGATGCGACAGCACGAGGAGCTGACGCAACGGCACGAGGAGCTGACGCAACGGCACGAGCAGCTGCAGTCCGAATACACGGCGGTGGTCAACAGCCGTTCCTGGAAATTCACGCGGCCGTTCCGTTTCGTGCGCAGGGTGGTCACGCGCAAGCGGCTGCGCCAGCTGCTCAATCCGGCGCAGTGGATTCGAATGACCCGCGTCTTCGCGTTCTACTGGCGAACCCAGGGGTTCAGGGGGGCGCTGGATGCGCTGCAGCATCCGCCGCGCGAGGAGCCCAGGACTGCGGCCTTCAGTGAGCAGCAATTGTCGCTGCCTCAGGATGTGGCGGAACCGGTTCGGCTGGCGCGGCCCGATGATCCCGTCGTGAGCGTCGTCATTCCGGTCTACAACCAGCTGGCCTACACCGCCGCCTGCCTGCAGAGCATCGCTTCGGTCACGACCGAGGTCCGGCACGAAGTCATCGTGGTCGACGATGCTTCATCCGACGACACGCAGCAGTGGCTGCAGCGCTGCGAGGGCGTCACGGTGTTGGCAAACCGGAAGAACAGGGGGTTCATCGGCACCTGCAACCACGGCGCAGACAAGGCCCGTGGGCGCTACCTGGTGTTTCTCAACAACGACACGCGGGTGACCGACGGCTGGCTGGATGCGCTGGTCGCGACCTTCGAGCAGCGACCCGACGCCGGGGTCGTGGGCGCCCGGCTGGTATTCGCCGACGGCACGCTGCAGGAAGCCGGGGGCATCGTGTTCCGCGACGGCAGCGGCTGGAACTTCGGCCGCGGCGACGATCCCGACCGGCCGGTTTACGGTTTCGTCAGCGAAGCCGATTACGTTTCCGGGGCCTGCCTGGCGATCGCGCGCGATCGGTTCGCGGCGCTGGGCGGCTTCGACGCGCACTACGCGCCGGCCTATTACGAGGATACCGATCTTTGCTTCAAGGTCCGCGAGTCGGGCCGGGCCGTTCTTTACCAGCCGGCGGCCACGGTGATTCATTTCGAGGGCGCGACGTCGGGCACCGACGAATCCACCGGCGCCAAGCGCTACCAGGCCGTCAACCGGGACAAGTTCCGCAAGCGCTGGGCGAAGCTGCTGGAATCGCATCCGGAAAACCCTGGTGACTACAGCGACGCGCTGGCCCGGGCGTTTCGTTTCCGGCGCTTCAGGCGCCGCGCGCTGGTCATCGACGCGGTGACGCCAATGCCCGATCATGACTCCGGCTCGATGCGAATGTTCGCGATGCTGCGGCTGCTGGGCGGACTCGGTTATCGGACCAGTTTCATGCCGCAGAACCTGGCCTGGAGCGGACGGCATTCGGCCGACCTTCAGCAGGCGGGTATCGAAGTGCTGACCAGTCCGTGGGTCCGCAATCCGGAAGACTGGCTGGCCGAATTCGGAGCGCAGCTGGACCTGGTCGTTGTCAGCCGGCATTACGTGCTGGCGCCGCTGCTCGACCTGCTGCGAAGGCATTGTCCGCAGGCGAAGCTGATCTTCGATACCGTGGATCTTCACTTCCTGCGCGAGCAGCGCGAGGCGGAATTGGCCGGCACCCGGTCGGCGGCCCGCGCCGCGGAACTGACCCGCAGCGAAGAGCTCGGTTTGATCGAAGCGGCCGATGCCACCCTGGTGGTCAGCGAATACGAGCGCACGCTGCTGGCCGAGCTTGCGCCGGCGGCGCACGTTTCAGTGGTCTCCAACATTCACTCGCTGCAGTCGGCCGGCCGGCCTTTCGATCGGCGCGAGGGGCTGGTCTTCGTCGGCGGCTTCCAGCATCCGCCGAATCTCGATGCCGCAGCCTGGCTCATCGACGAAATCCTGCCCGAAGTGCGTCGCGAACTTCCCGACGTCGTCCTGCATATCATCGGCAGCAGGATGCCCGAGGAACTGGCGCATCGAACCGAGCCGGGCCTGGTCGTGCACGGGTTCGTGCCCGACCTCGAGCCGTACATGAGCGGCTGTCGGGTATCGGTTGCGCCGCTGCGCTACGGCGCCGGGGTCAAGGGCAAGGTCAACCAGGCGATGAGCCACGGCCTTCCCGTGGTCGCGACATCCTGCGCCGCCGAGGGCATGTACGCCGAGCACGGGCGCGACATCCTCATCGCCGACGACGCGGCATCCTTCGCCGCCGAAATCTGCCGCCTGTACCGCGACCGCGCGCTATGGCAACGGCTGGCCGAGAACGGCCGGATCAACGTCGAGCGGCACTTCTCGCTGGCCGCGGCGCGCAAGGCCATACAGGCGATGCTTGCCGAACTCGAAACCGGTGCCTGATATGAAAAATTCGGAACCGCAGATTGCGCAGATTTGCGCAATCTGCGGTTACGCCCTTGACTTAGCGCAGCCGGCGCACCGCGCTGACGTTGGTGATCGACTGCAGCTTGCCCAGCAGCGCGCTGAGGCGTTCGAGGTTTTCCACTTCCAGGGTCAACGCTATGGTGACTTCCTCGGGCTGGTCGCCGCGTTCGGCGTTCATGGCGCTGACGCTCAGGCCCTGGTTGGAAATCACCGCCCCGATGTCCTTGAGCAGGTCGCGCCGATCCCAGGCGTCGATCCTGACCCGCACTGAATACCGCGTACTCGCGCTGCGGTTCCAGTCGACCTGGATGCGTCGTTCCGGCTGCCGTGCGGCCAGGCGCAGGTACTGCCGGCAATCCTCGCGATGAATGCTGACGCCGCGGGTGCGGGTGATGAAGCCGGTGATCGGATCGCCCGGGACGGGCTGGCAGCAGCGCGCGAGCTGATACACCAGATTGCCCACGCCCTCGATCCGGACCTCGCTGCCTGGCCGCTCCGAGTCCGGCGTCGAAGGTTTCCGGAATGGCAGATCGGGCTTGCCGGGTTCGCTCTCGCCGCTCACGCGCAGCGCGGACTGGCCGACCTGGGCGGCGGTCAGGTCACCGGCGCCGACGGCGGCCAGCAGGTCTTCGACCCGGCGGAAATTGTATTGCTCGGCGACCGGCTGGAGGTCGGTGTGCGCCAGGTCCAGGCGCTTGAGCTCGGCCTCGACCGCGGCCTGGCCGGCGGCCAGGTTCTCGTCGTAATTGAGCTGGCGGAAATAGTGACGTACCTTGGCCCGCGCCCGGCCGGAGCGCAGGTAGCCGAGCTGTGGATTGAGCCAGTCGCGCGACGGGTGGGCCTGGTTGGAAGTCAGCACTTCGACCCGGTCGCCGTTGGCCAGCACGTGGGTAAGTGGCACGATGCGGCCATTGACCTTGGCGCCGCGGCAGCGATGCCCGACCTCGGTGTGGACGTGGTAGGCGAAATCCAGCGCCGTGGCGCCGTGGGCCAGGTCGATCACGTCGCCCCTGGGGGTGAGGACGTAGACCCGGTCTTCGCTGGTCAGCGATTCGAAGTTCTCGATCAGCGTTTCATCGTCCTGCGCTTCGTCGTGCTCGCCTTCGCCGCCTTCGATCAACTGGCGCATCACGCCGATGCGCTGTTCGAGCGCACTGTCGCGCGGCCCGCCCTCCTTGTAGCGCCAGTGGGCAGCCACGCCGAGCTCGGCGTGCTCGTGCATCTCGTGCGTGCGGATCTGGACTTCGAAGACCCGCCCCTGCGCGCCGCGCACCGCGGTGTGCAGCGAGCGATAGAGGTTGGGCTTGGGGTTGGAAATGTAGTCGTCGAATTCGCCGGGCACCGGCTGCCAGTGGCTGTGCACCAGCCCGAGGACCGAGTAGCAGCTGGCCACGTCGTCGACCAGCACGCGCACCGCGCGCACGTCGAACAGCTGGTGGAAGTCCAGGCCCTTGCGCTGCATCTTGCGCCAGATCGAGTAGATATGCTTGGCGCGGCCGCTGATCTCGTGCTCGATGCCGGCCGCGTCCAGCCTGGACGAAA
Organism: Wenzhouxiangellaceae bacterium; assembly: GCA_041685925.1. Taxonomy (GTDB): domain Bacteria; phylum Pseudomonadota; class Gammaproteobacteria; order Xanthomonadales; family Wenzhouxiangellaceae. Next base: position 22,584 of record JAWLEW010000001.1, read on the forward strand.
GCTGCTGCATGAAGTCGTCGATATAGCGTTCCCGCTCGTCGCGCTGTTCGGCGACCAGGCGCTCGATGCGCGCGCAGGTCTCGGGTTCCAGGTAGCGGAAGGCGAGGTCTTCCAGCGCCCATTTGAGCTGCCAGATGCCCAGCCGGTTGGCCAGCGGCGCGTGGATCGCGCTGGCTTCACGCGCCAGCGCCCGCCGTGCGTCGTCTTCGCGCGCCACCTGCATGCGCGCCAGTTGCCAGGCCAGCACCAGCAGCACCACGCGCACGTCGTGGATGAGCGCCAGGATCAACCTTCGCAGGCCTTCCGCGCGGCTGGAGGAATCGGGCAGGTAGCGTCGGTCGAAATGCACCACGCGCCGGAATTGATCGACCAGCTGCCCGGCCTCGGAATCCGGCGGCGATTGCCCGTTTTCGCCGTCATCGGCCACGACGGCCAGCGCCGCCAGCACCGTGGAACGGTCCGGCGCAAGCGGATTCAATGCCCGGAGCATGCGGGTTGCCATGTCCTGACCGGATTCGGGTCCGGCCTCGAGATCACGGACGATCGCCTCGATTGCCGGATCGTTAGAGAGCTCGGCCGGATAGCGCCGGAGCTGCCGTCTCAGTGCGGACTGAATCGACGGGGCCATGGTTCGGGGGGTCTGGTCACGACACCGGGATCATTGTTCCAGCAGGCCCGCCTCGACAAGCCGCTCCCGGTATCTGGCCTTGTTGGCCTGCATGTCCCGGCCCAGCCGGTACAGGAAATCCCAGCTGTAGATGCCGGTGCTGTGGCCGTCGTCGAAGCGCAGTACCACGGCGTAGGTGCCGATCGGCTCGATGGCTTCGATGTTGACGTCCTGCTTGCCGGTCAGCAGCTTCGGCTCCGAAAGGCCGTGCCCACGGACTTCGGCCGACGGCGAGTGGGTTCGCAGGTACTCGCAGTCGAGTTCGAAGCTTTCGCCGTCGGCGAATTCGCATACCAGCACGCGGCGCTTGCGTTCCAGCCGGAGTTCGGTCAGTTCGGGTGTAGTCATTGCCCTGCAGTGTAATACGTCGGAGAGCCGGGGCCTACGGGCAGGTCCAGCCCGAAGGTCCACAGCAGGAACAGGATGGCCCAGCCGGTCATGAAGAAAATCGAGTAGGGCAGCATGGTCGAGACCAGGGTGCCGATGCCGAAGTTCTTGTTGTAGCGGGTCGCCCAGGCCAGGATCAGGCCGAAGTAGCTCATCATCGGCGTGATGATGTTGGTTGAAGAATCGCCGATGCGGTAGGCGGTCTGGATGACTTCGGGCGAATATCCGATCAACATCAGCATGGGTACGAAAATCGGCGCGGTCACGGCCCATTGCGCCGAGGCCGAGCCCAGCGACAGGTTGATCATGCCGCAGACCAGGATGAAGAACACGAATACCAGTGGTCCGGTCAGCCCGATGCCCTGCAGGAAGTTCGCGCCGGTCACCGCGGTGATCGCGCCCAGGTTGGTCCAGCCGAAGAACGCGACGAACTGGGCGGCGAAGAACACCAGCACAATGTACAACCCCAGCGTGGCGATGGCCGAGGACATGCCGTCGATCACGTCCCGATCGTTGTTCATGGTGCCGACGGTTTTCCCATAGGCGAAGCCGGTGGCCAGGAAGAACACGAAGATCCAGGCCACGATGCCGCGGAAGAACGGCGAGCGGATCATCTCGCCGGTCTCGGGGTTGCGCAGCGGCCCCCACTCGGGCACCAGCGTGACGGCCATCAGCGCAAATACGGCCAGGGCGGTCAGTCCGGCGGCCACCAGGCCCTTTTTCTCATCCGAAGACAGCGGCTGCATCGAGCGGCCGTCGAGGATGTCCTTGTCGGCCCCGGATGCGTCATAGGCGCCGAGCTTGGGCTCGACGATGAAGGTGGTCACCAGCGTGCCGATGATGGTGATCATGAACGTCGAGATGACCATGAAGAAGTAGCTGGCCGTGGCGTCGACGGTGTAGTCGGGGTCGATCAGCCGCGCGGCTTCCTCGGTGATGCCGGCCAGCAGCGGGTCGATGGTTCCGATCAGCAGGTTGGCGCTGTAGCCACCGGAAACGCCGGCAAACGCCGCGGCCATGCCGGCCAGCGGGTGCCGGCCCAGCGAGTAGAACACCGCGGCGGCCAGCGGCACCAGCACCACGTAGCCCATTTCCGATGCGGTATTGGACAGCACGCCGGCGAACACGATGGCCACCGTCACCACGTGCTTCGGCGCGTTGAGCACGATGCCGCGCACCAGGGCCGAGATCATCCCGGATTTTTCGGCCACGCCGACGCCCAGCATGGCCACCAGCACCACGCCCAGCGGGGCGAAGCCGGTGAAATTGGTGACCAGGTTGGTCACGATCATCCGCAAGCCGTCGGCATTGAGCAGGCTGACCGCGCGGATCATGCCGTCGTCGGCGCGCCCGCGCATGCCCTCGGGGCGCGGGTCGGGCACGGCCAGGTCCAGCCAGCCGAAAAAGCCCGACAGCAGCACCATGGCGAAGGCCAGGATCGCGAACAGCGTGACCGGATGCGGCAACAGGTTGCCCAGCCATTCGACGGTGTCGAGGAAGCGGGTAAACCAGTTGCGCTGGCCGCCGGCCGCAGTGTCGGGCGCGTTGTCGTCGGTCACGGTGCGAGATCCTGAACGCTGGATGAAGCGCGCATGATAGCAACATCGCCCGGCCCGACTCGGGCTGAATCGACGCCCGGACGCAACTTGCGCGCGGGCTCAGGACCGGTTTCGGGCCACGATCCGGAACCGTATCTGCATCCGGTCCGAGACGCGCAGCGCCCCGCCGGCGGCCGAAAACGGCTCGATGCCGAAATCCGATTGCAGCAGTTCGAACTGGCCGATGGCCTGGAGGCTGCTGCCGGAGCGCGTCACGGCGACCGGCACGGTCACCTCGCGGATTTCGCCGCGCAGTCGGATTCGCGCCGTGACGGTGGGGATCCAGTCCGGTCCGGTGACGGCCACCGAGCGGATCGAGATTTCAGGATATTCCGCCACGTTCAGCACGCGCTCGGAGCGCAGGTTGTCGCGGGTACCGTCGATCGCATCGGCATCGAGTTCCGGTTTCAGGCCCTGGGCCCGGCGCCACTGCGGCCGATCGACTTCGATCGCCGCGGCGTCGATCTTCAGGTCCAGCCGCGCATCCTGGATCTCGCTGCCGGTCACGACCATTCCCGAAAGCACGGGGCCGCCGACGACGTGGCTGTGGCCCATCCGGGCCATGGGGCCTTCCGGGTCTACCCGGATCAGCACTTCGGAGGCGCTTGAGTCGACGCGAAATACGCTTTCATCGGACTGTGGCTGCTCAAAAGAAGGCCATTCGGCGGTTTCTGCACCGCGTTGCGACGGCTCGGGCGTGGCCGCGCAGCCGATCAGGAGAGCGCACAGCGCCATGACAGGGCTCATCCGGAGCCAATGCAACATGTTCATGTTCGATGCCGTATCGTTTGTCGGTGAATCATCTTAGCGCGCGAACATGAAATTGCCGCTGGCAAATACCGACAGCACCTATGGCCTCGTGGCCCAGTCGTTCCACTGGCTGGTCGTCGCCGGGATCACGGCTCAGTTCATATGGGCCTGGCGCATCGACCAGACCGACTCGGTCCGCAGCCAGTTCACGCTGGTCAACCAGCACAAGTCGATCGGCATGACGGTCCTGGGCCTTGTGATCCTGCGCTTGCTGTGGCGCGCATTCAACCGGCCGCCGGCGTTTCCGGGGAGCATGTCGGGGTGGGAAAGGCGGGCCGCTTCCACGGCCCACTGGTTGCTGTATGCGCTGATCCTGGCCATGCCGCTGACCGGCTGGATCTATTCGTCGGCGGCCGGTTTCGGCGCCGAGTTCTTCGGCCTGCTCGATATCCCGGATTTCGTAGCGCAGAGCGAGCGGCTGGAAAGCGTTTTCGGCACGATTCACGAATGGCTGGCAAAGGCCATCCTGCTGGTCGTCGCGATTCACGTGTTCGCCGCGCTGCGTCATCAATTCGTGCTCAAGGATGGATTGCTCAGGAGGATGCTGCCCGTATGGAAATGAAATTCGCATGTGCCGCGGTGCTTGCCGCCACAGGCCTGCTGGCCACGGTCGACGGTGCGCGCGCCGAACAACAGTGTTTTTCAGGTGGCCATGACAGTGGCACGCTGGAGTTTTCCGGCGCGGTCGAAGGTTCCGGGTTTACCGGCACTTTCGGCGAGTTTTCGGTCAGCTACTGCCTTGCGAACGGGGATCCGGCCGCCGGTGAAATCGAGGTGCAGGTCGAACTGGCCTCGGCCGACACCGACAACCGCGAGCGCGACCAGACGCTCAAGGGCGAGGAATTCTTCGCCGTGGACGAGTATCCGCGCGCGTCCTGGAACAGCCAGGCCATCGAGCGTGATGGCGAGGAATACCTCGCCGACGGCGAGCTGGCGCTCAAGGGCGTGCGCGCCGACCAGGCCATCCGGTTCACGCTGGATCCCGACGGCGAGGCGGTTGTCGCGCGTGGCAGATTCACCATGCTCGGCGGGGCCGAGGTGGACCGCCAGCGCTTCGATGTAGGCACCGGCGAGTTCGCCGACCCGGAGTTCGTCCGCAACCGGGTCGACGTTTCCTTCGAGGTCACGCTGACGTCCGGCCAATGACCTCGCCGGCGATTTTCGCGCGGACCGTGCGTTCGGGTTGGCCCAGGCGCCGCCGCAGGCGTTAAAATCGATGGATCGAATTTCATGAATCCATCGGAGAACGCCCGTGACACGAATCCATTGCCCCGTCCTGCCCGGCCTGTCGCTGCTCGCCGCATGCCTGATGCTGGCCGGCTGCGACCGGCCCGAGCCGATTGCGCCGGAACCCGATGCCGAGGCGCAGGCGCCGGTGGTCGAAGAAGCCCCGGGCTACGACATTCCATCGCTGCCGGCGTCGGACTTCGACCTGGAGCGCTATACGCGTGATCTACGGACATTGGCCTCCGATGATTTCGAGGGCCGCGCGCCCGGATCGCGCGGTGAGCGCCTGAGCGTCAATTACCTGGTCGATCAGCTGGCCGAAGCCGGGTTACAGCCCGGATTCGGCGACAGCTACCTGCAGCCGGTGCCGATGGTCGAGCTGACCAACCAGGCGCGGTCGTCCATCGCGGTCGAGCAGGCCGGTGCGCAGTTCGAATTGTCCTATCCCGAGCAGATGATCATCGGCTCGCGCCGGCTGGGCACCGATTCTCACGGCGTGGACGATTCGGAACTGGTGTTCGTCGGCTACGGGGTCGTGGCCCCGGAATACGACTGGAACGACTATGCCGGTCTCGACGTCGAGGGCAAGACGGTGGTGATCCTGGTCAACGATCCGGGTTTCGCCGAACCCGATTCCGGCCTTTTCAACGGCCGCGCGATGACCTACTACGGCCGCTGGACCTACAAGTACGAGGAAGCCGCGCGCCAGGGCGCGGCGGCGGCGCTGATCGTGCACGAAACCGAGCCGGCTTCGTACCCCTGGGAAGTGGTTACCAATTCCTGGTCCGGGCCGCAGTTCGAGCTCGCCGCGCGCGGCGACGAGCCGGTGATGGCGCTGGAAGGCTGGATCACCGTGGATGCCGCGCGCGACCTGTTTGCGCGTGCCGGCCTGGACTACGAGGCGCAGAAGCAGCGCGCGGCCCGGCCGGGTTTCGACGCGGTCTCGCTCGACGCGCAGGTGACGGCCGAAGTGCGCAACAGCGTGCGTGAGGGGACGTCCTATAACGTCGGGGCGCGCCTGCCGGGTAGCGAGCGACCCGACGAGGCGGTGGTCTACATGGCGCACTGGGATCACCTGGGACGCAACATGGCGCTGCAGGGTTCGGCCGGGATCTTCAACGGCGCGATCGACAACGCTTCCGGCACCGCCGCGGTGCTGGAACTGGCGCGCATGCATGCCGCCGCCGGCCGGGCCGAGCGCAGCGCGATGTTCCTGCTGGTCACGCTGGAAGAATACGGCCTGCTGGGCTCGCGGCACTACGTCAACGAGCCGGCCTTTGCGCGGGCCGACACCGTGGCGGCCATCAACCTGGACGCGTTCAGCTTCATGGCCGGGCCCACCGAGGACATGGTGGTGATCGGGCACGGATCGTCGGAACTCGAAGAGATCCTGGCCGCGACACTGGACGAATCGGGCCGTTACATCGTCGAAGAGCCCACGCCGGAGGCGGGTTTCTACTACCGCTCCGATCATTTCAACTTCGCCCGCGGCGGAATTCCGTCGCTATACGCCAAAAGCGGGGTGGAACATGTCGAGCTGGGCGCCGAGCACGTGCTGGCCGCCGAGCGCGATTACCGCGACAACCGCTATCACAAGCCGGGCGACGAGTTTGATCCGGAGTGGGATTTGCGCGGCGTCGCGCTGGATGCCGGCGCTCTATACCGGGTCGGGCGATACCTGATCGAGTCGGACGCCTGGCCCAACTGGTATGAAGGCAACGAATTCCGCGCGATTCGTGATCGGCAACGGCCCGGGGAATAGGCCCGGCACAGTGCGCCTCGTCGAAGTCTGCGGCAATCCGGTTTCATCGATCCTGCTCGGATTCGATGATTTCAAGAGGGTTGATGACCGGTTCTGCGATAGGGCGGTAGCGCCTGGCTGTTCAGGTCCGGGTTTCCGGGACCGGTTTCAGGCTCTGCCGGCGTCCAGGTCGTGCGGAGAATGCAGGTATTCGCTGTCGATGGCGGAATCGCGCAAAAGGGCCATCAGCGCCTCGATGCGCTGATTGGCGGTCATCAGGCCGTCCATTTCTTCCTCGTCGGCGTGTTCGTCGGGCTGGTGAGCGTACAGCCAGAAATGTACCGCGCCGGCAATCAGGCCGTCTGCAATCGCCCAAATGTCGCCTTCGGGATTGGCGTCGGCGATTCCGTTGCCCAGATCGACGACCTGGTCGGCCGCTTCGTCGAACAGCAGTTCATCTTCACACATCGGGTTGACCCCATAGTCGATCCACCGCTTCGATTGTACGCCCGTAGCCGAGTTCGAACAGTTCCTCGGCCCGGTGGAATTCGTGGATCATGCAGGCATCCTTGGGTACTTCCACGACCAGGTCGGGCTGGAATACGGCCAGGTGCTGGCGTGTGATCACCGATTCCATGGTCTCCAGCGACTTCATCAGCATCGCGACCAGCCCGGGCTCGCTTTCTTCCATGTCCGGACCGTCGCGTTCGATCAGGTCATTGAAGAACCTGCGGATGCGCTCGGTCAGGCCGGTATCCTCCGACGCCCTCGGTGCTTCGTCGGGTTCGCGATGTTCTCGATACTTCCGCCGTTCTTCGGCCGGGATCGGACCGTTGACGTTGACGACGATGGTGAAGTCGTTCAGGCTTCGCAAAGTGGGCGCCACGGGGACCGGGTTCAGGATGCCGCCGTCGACCAGCAGCTTGCCGCGGTAGCGATGCGGCGTGAACAGGCCCGGGATGGCGATCGATCCGCGAATGGCATCGAACAGCGGTCCCTTGCTGAGCCAGATTTCGCGCCCGTGCTCGATATCCACGGCGACTGCGGTGAAGTCGATCGGCAGATCCTCGATACGGGCGTCGCCGACCATGTCCTTCAATCGCTTGATGATTCGATCGCCCCGGATCAGCCCGCCGCCGGAAAGCGTCCAGTCGACCAGCTTCAGCACGTCGGACTGTTCCAGCTTCGAGACCCAGTCGGCATAATCGCCGAGCTTGCCGGCCGCGTGCATGCCGCCGACCAGCGCCCCCATGGAACTGCCGGCAATCGACTCGATTGAGAACCCGCGCTCTTCCAGTGCGCGAATGGCCCCGATGTGCGCCAGCCCACGTGCCCCGCCCGAGCCCAGCACGAGCGAAACGGTAAGTGATTCATTTGTTTGGTCGTTGGACATGATTACAGAATACTACCGGCGATTCAGGTTCTGAAAAAAGGCGGTCCACAGATTACACAGATTTTCACAGATTATTGATTATGATTTCTTTCAGTGCTCGATCTTGAGCCGATTTCGCCTGATTTGGTGCTTTCACTATAACGACAAGCGGAAAGGCAACGGAAAACGGCCTGTGCTGACTGAATAGTCCATCGCATCGTCAGGGTGTTCAACCAAATCGATAATCTGTGAAAATCTGTGTAATCTGTGGACCGTTTTTTCAGTCATTCGGGCACGTTGAACGCCTGGCGCACCCAGGCCAGGTAGTGCTGGTCGGTGGACATGATCTTGCCCGGCGAGTCGGAAAGCTTGACCACCGGCTGGCCGTTGCATTCGGTCATCTTGATGACGATGTTGATCGGATCGGTGCCGGTGTCGTGGGTCAGGTTGGTGCCGATGCCGAACGAGACGTTGATCCGCTCGCGAAAGCGGTGCCAGATCTCGGCCGCGCGCGGAATGTTCAGCGAATCCGAAAAGATCAGGTTCCGGGTCTTCGGATCGACACGGTTGTGTTCGTAGTGCTCGATCATCGCCTCGCCCCATTCGATGGGATCGCCCGAGTCCTGGCGCGCACCGTCGAACAGCTTGCAGAAGAACATGTCGAAGTCGCGCAGGAACGCTTTCAGGCTGTAGGTATCCGACAGCGCGATGCCCAGGTCGCCGCGGTATTCGCGCGCCCAGACCTCGAAGGCAAAGCGCTGGGTTTCGGCAAGCCGGGGTCCCAGCGCCTGGGCGGCCTGAATGAACTCGTGCGCCATGGTGCCGATCGGCACCAGCCCCAGATCCCTGGCCAGCCGGACATTGCTGGTGCCGCGCAGGCTGTTCGGAATCTCGCGGGCGAGCTTTTCGACGACCTCTTCGTGCCACGCCCGTGAAAAGCGCCGGCGCGTGCCGAAGTCGGCGAACACGAATTCGTCCGGTCGGTCCAGCGCGCGCACCTGGTCGATCTTCTCTTCGAGTCTGTCGCGACCCGCGGTAAAGTCCATTTCCGGATGCCGCCGGCGCGTGTGCAGTTCGCTGACGATGGCCAGCAGCGGCACTTCGAACAGGATGGTGTGCAGCCATGGACCGCGTATGGTGATGGACAGCTGTTCGTCTTCCTCGCCGATCTCGACGAAGCGGGACTGAAGGTGGAACAGGCGCAGGAATTCGATGAAGTCGCGCTTGAAATAGCGCTGAGCGGCCAGGAAGTCGAGTTCCCCGGGCTCGAGCTTCAGCGTGCACATATGCTCGACCTCGCGCGCGATGTCCTGCGCCAGTGGCCGCAGGTCCACTTCGGGGCTGCGGCACTTGAACCTGTATTCGACTTCGGCGCCGGGGAATTGATGCAGCACGGCCTGCATCATCGAGAACTTGTAGATATCGGTGTCGAGCAGGGATTCGACGATCATTCAGTTGGCTCGAGTGTACTGCTGTCGGCGAATGTCCGGACGCCGGCGGCGCGCATTTCGGCCAGCGCCTCCCCGGTGCTCTCCGAGTCGATTCCGCGGCAAGCGCCCAGGTTCAGCAGCGCCTGGAATCCGGCAGCCTGCAGCTGCAGCGCCGTCGCCTTTACGCAGAAATCGGTCGCCAGACCGCCGACCAGGACGTGGCTGACTTCGCGCGCTTTCAGCCATTCGATCACGCCGGTACTCATGCGTTCGGCGATGTCGTGGTAGCACGCACCGTAGGGGTGCATGTCGAGCTCCACGCCTTTCCATACGAAAAAGTCGTAGTCGGCCGGTCGGGGCAGGGCGGGTACCAGCTCGAAGCCTTCCGTGCCCGGTACCGCGTGCACCGGCCAGTGCTCCTCGACGTTTTCGCCCGGCACGCCGGGCTGGCCGATCTTGTCGCGATCCCCGGTCACCCAGACCGCGCTCGGGCTGTGCGAATCCTTGGACCCCAGCCGCCAGCCTGCAAGCATGGCCTGCCGGTTGAGTTCCGGCCCGATCTCATCGCCGCCTTCAACCGGCAACTCGTCGGGACACAGCGGGGTGAACGTGCGCTGCGCATCGACATCGAAGCTGGCGATCCGGTTGCGTTCGGGAAGTTGCATGGCACCTGCCTGGTTTCCGCGTTCAGAATCGAGGATACAGGATCGAGAATCGGAGGTCGGTTGTCGGGCGGTTGGACAACGGCTCGAAAGCTCCACGGTTTTTCCCACCACTGACCTCGGGCCTCGGACCTCCGACCCCCGATCAGCGACCATG
>JAWLEW010000001.1:32734-39473 GCA_041685925.1 Wenzhouxiangellaceae bacterium
GTCGGTTGTCGGGCGGTTGGACAACGGCTCGAAAGCTCCACGGTTTTTCCCACCACTGACCTCGGGCCTCGGACCTCCGACCCCCGATCAGCGACCATGGTTTTCCGTAAACCGTAAAACCGTCAACCCTTGGCCAGCGTGGCCGGGTCAAGCCCGCCCAGTTCGTTCCAGCGGTTGACCACCGCGCAGAACAGTTCGGCGGTGCGTTCGGTGTCGTAGCGCGCCGAGTGCGCCTCGGACTGGTCCCATTCCAGCCCGGCGGCCTGCACCGCGCGCGCCAGCACGGTCTGGCCGTAGGCAAGACCGCCCAGCGTTGCGGTATCGAAGCTGGAAAACGGGTGGAACGGATTGCGCTTGTAGTCGGTACGGGCGACGGCGGCGTTGAGAAACGACAGGTCGAAGGTGGGATTGTGCCCGACCAGGACGGCGCGCTTGCAGCCGGTCTCGCGCAGTCGCCGCCGGACCGGCTGGAAGACGTCGCGCAGCGCTTCCTCTTCCGGCACGGCCAGGCGCAGCGGATGATCCGGCCGGATGCCGTTGAATTCCAGGGCCGCCGGTTCGAGGTTCGCGCCCTCGAAGGGCTCGACGTGGCGCATGATCAGGTCGCCGGGTTCGAGCCTGCCTTCCTCGTCCATCTCGATGACGCATGCGGCGATTTCGAGCAATGCGTCGGTCGCGGCGTTGAATCCCCCGGTTTCCACGTCGACGACCACGGGCAGAAAGCCGCGGAAACGGTTCTTGATCTCTATCATCGGGTCAATGTTTACGGAAGAGCCGTTAAGCTACCAGATTTGAACCACCAGCGGCCTTCCGATGCCCCTCTCGAGATCGACGAGCCCCGTATTCAGCCCGTGCTGGCATCGATTGCTGGTCGGTTTCGTGCTTTGCCTTGCGCTGTCAGCGCCTTGCCGGGCCCAGGTCTTTTATTCGGTGGTCTCGCCGGACGGCCGCCAGAGCTGGCTGCTGGGCACCATTCATTCCGAAGACGAACGCGCACTGGAGTTTCCGCCGGTATTGGAACAGGCGCTCCGACAGGCCGACGGCATCGCGCTGGAGCTGCTGCCGCGCCAGGCCGCCATGAAACGGCTTGCAGCGGCCATGCAGTTGCCCGAAGACCAGCGGCTTGCCGATTTTCTCGACGACGAGCTTTACCAAAGCGTGGTTGCGGCGATGCGCGATCATGGCATCGGGCCGGAGGCGGTTGCCCGCATGCGTCCCTGGGCGGCGGCGCTCACGCTGGCGCAGCCACCGGTGCGGACCGGACGTTTCATGGACCTGGTGCTGGCGCAACGCGCCGCCGAACACGGCGCTGTCGCGATGGCGCTGGAGACCATGGACGAGCAGCTCGCGTTCTTCACCGAGATGGGACCGGATGCGCACGTTGCGTTGCTGGAGTCGGCCGTTGCCGATCATGCGCGCGGCAGCCAGGCGTTCGAATCGCTGATCGAGGCCTACCTGGATGCCGATCTCGAAGAACTGGTGCAACTCGCCGAGGCCGAGCTTTCAGGCCTGCCGACGGAAATCCGCGAGCATTTTCGCGAGGCGGGAATCGTGCAACGCAACCGGAACATGGCACGCCGGGCGCAGCCATTGATCGAACAGGGCCGGGCCCTGATTGCGGTGGGTGCGCTGCATCTGCCGGGGCCCGAGGGACTGGTTGCCCTGCTGCGCAAGCAGGGCAACCAAGTGGAAGCGATCTACTGAATCGCCGCCGGCCGACGTTCGGGCGGATTCCGGCGTCGGCGGATTGCAGTCGGGGTCAGGCCGCGACTTTCTGGTATACCGCCGCGCCGACGGCGCCCAGCAGCAGGACGACGCCCCACAGCGGGATCAGGTAGACGAACACGAGCCCCGGGATCAGCAGCGCGAGCGACAGCGCCAGGAAATCGCCCTTGCGGTCGTGAATCAGGTCGCTTCTCTGGGTCAGCTTGAGAATCAGGTGGTCGATGCTCAGCTTGCCGCCGCCCATGAATACCAGCGGAAGCAGCATGGCCAGGAACAGCATCGGAATGCGGAAGTTCCCGCGGAATTCATCATCTTCGACTACACGCGAGACCGAATAGCCTTCCCAGAGCTGCCCCAGGCTGGACCACGATTCCGGCCAGTGGGTCGAGACGATCGCAATGGTGGTGACCATGACCAGCGAGAACGCGAAGAAACGCGTGAACAGGCCGAACATCAGGGCCAGCCCGGCCAGGATCTCGGTCCAGGTCACCATGGTCCAGTTCATGCTGGCCGGAAACCAGTCGAACGGGGCGGGAAACCCCCTGTTGGCGAACCAGCCGGGCGTTCCCTCGACGCCGGCTTTCATCGTGCCGGCGCTGTAGAATTCGTAGGCCAGCAACAGGCGCAGGCCCAGCGGGGCGACCCAGTCGCCGGCGGCGCGCAGGCGGTCGGTCAGGCGGTCGTACAGTTCAGTCAGGCTGCTCATGAATTTCGGCTCCATCTTGTAGTTTGAATTGCAAAGCCGGAATGTCCGGCGCTCAGGCCGTGTTCTGCGCGGTATCGTTCCCGGTCCCCAGGACCAGCGATTTGCCGCGCAGGGATTCGAGCAGATTCATGCCTTGTGCGATCATTTCATCCGGCTCGGCGTGCCCGATTTCCTCGGCCAGTTGTTTCAGGCACAACTGACCGCTGTGGGCCGGATTTTCTTGCAGCAGTTCCAGCAACCGAGCGGTTACCGCGTTGATCCGGAGCCTTCCCAGCCGGTCATCCGGCTTTCGGAAGATCGCCAGGATCACCGTGCGCGGTTCATTCGGAATTCTGTCGGCGCGGATTTCGTGCACCGGCCACTGATACTGGGCGAGCCGGAGCGTCGGATTGACTTGCGGATGCCCGGCCAACAGATCGCCCTCGGGATCGGCGCCGGTTTCGGACAGTTCGGCTTCGTCGTTGCGCACGCTGGTCGCCATGAACTGCCAGTGGCACAACTCGGCCAGCCAGGGCCACTCGGGATACTGTTCCGGGTGCTCGGCCAGGAAACGCACGAATTCGCGTCCGATTTCGGGAAACAGCGGCGTGGTCGGGCGGTGCTCGACCATGAACGCCCGGATCAGCTCGCGCCAGCGCGCGTCCGGCACGATTCTGCGCGCGATCGAGAAGTTCTTGCCGAACAGGCTGGAGAGGTTGTTGAGAAAAAGCCGCCGGTAGATCGCCAGCCGGCGGTCTTCGATGCCCTCCGGGGCCGGGTTGTTTTCGGGGTCCCGGATGTGATCGGAGAACTGCTTTTGCAGCGCCGCCAGTTCTTCAGGAGGCGTGGGCATATCGAATCGGCGTGCTTTGGTACCTGGTCTGCAATTGGTTGATGGTGCCGACTTCGCCGAGCAATTGCTCGATCGGCGGGAAGTTGAAATCGCGTTCCAGCAGCGTGGGTACCGGCCCCAGGCGGGCGTACGCCGCGTCCAGCAATTGCCAGACCGGGTCGATCACGTCGGCGCCGTGGGTGTCGATGATCAGGTCCTCGGCCTCGTTGTAATGTCCGGCGACGTGGATGTAGGCCACGCGTTCGGCCGGCAGGCCTTGCAGGAACTGCATCGCGTCGTAGCGGTGGTTGACGCTGTTGACGTAGATGTTGTTGACGTCCAGCAACAGGTCGCAGTCGGCACGTTCCAGCACCGCGTTGATGAATTCGAGCTCGCTCAGTTCGTTGCTGGGCGATGCGTAATAGGAGATGTTTTCAACCGCCATCCGGCGGCCGACCAGGTCCTGTGCCTGGCGGATGCGCCCGGCGACCCAGTCCACCGCTTCTTCGGTGAACGGAATCGGCATCAAGTCGTAGAGATGCCCGTGCTCCGAGCAGTAACTGAGATGCTCGGAATAAATCCTGATGTCGTGTTCGTCGAGGAACCTGCGCGTGCGGCGCAGAAAGGTTTCGTCGAGCGGTTCGGGTGCGCCCAGCGACAGCGACAGGCCATGGCAGACGAACGGCATGCGCTCGGTCCACTGCCTGAACTTGCGGCCGCGGACCCCGCCGACGCCGATCCAGTTCTCCGGGGCGACTTCCATGAAGCCCAGCGGCGACAGATCGGCCTGCTCAAGCGGGCCCAGGAGGGCCCGCCTGAGACCGAGTCCCGCGCCCGAGATTGGGAATCCAGGGAATGTTGCGGTACTCATTGCTTCTTCAGTCCTTGGTCAAAGGCCGATTCAGGCTACGCCGCAGCTGCCTTCGCCGCAGGAGCCTTCACCGCAGGAACCTTCCTTGTCGTCGCCCTCGCCTTCACCGCAAGAGCCTTCGCCACAGGAACCTTCCTTGTCGTCGCCTTCACCTTCGCCGCAGCTGCCTTCGCCGCAGGAACCTTCCTTGTCGTCGCCTTCGCCGCAGCTGCCTTCGCCGCAGGAACCTTCCTTGTCGTCGTCGCCCAGGCTGAGATTCTGCGACAGCGAACCGCTTTCCAGGTCATCGGCCTGGAACGGGTTGGCGGTCTGGTCGTCCGCGATGGCGGCAGTGGCAAAAGATGCGCCGGCAACGGCGCCGATAGCAGTAACGAGTTGAGTTTTCTTAAGCATTTCAATAGCCTCCAACAGCATTGAGAAAATGTCGAACGGGCCGGCGGCCCGCTTCAGGGCGCGTCGTTTACGCGCTTGTCCGATTGGACCGGCAAGCCAGCGGATTCCTTTCGCTGATCCGGCAACCAGGCGGCTATAGATACCACACCCCCGGCGTGAAATACAAATGAACAGCGTGCGCAGATCCGGCGGCGCCATCACGCCCAGCGATGCTTGTCCTTGAAGTTGCACAGGTCGAACACCGGGCAGAGCGCGCAGTCGGGCCTGCGCGCCTTGCAGGTATAGCGCCCGTGCAGGATCAGCCAGTGGTGGGCGTGCCTGAGGTATTGGGGCGGGGTGCGCTTGAGCAGGGCCTTTTCCACGGCCAGCGGTGTCTTGCCCGGCGCCAACCCGGTGCGGTTGGCGACGCGGAAGATGTGGGTATCCACGGCCATGGTCGGCTCGCCGAACGCGGTGTTGAGCACGACATTGGCGGTCTTGCGGCCAACGCCCGGCAGGCCTTCCAGCGCGTCGCGCTCGCGCGGCACCTGGCCGCCGTGACGTTCGACCAGCGCCTGGCAGGTGGCCATGATGTTCTTGGCCTTGCTGTTGAACAGGCCGATGGTCCGTATATGGCTTTTCAGGCCCTCCTCGCCCAGGGCCAGGATCTGTTGCGGGGTGTTGGCGACCGGGAACAGCCGGCGGGTGGCCTTGTTGACGCCGACGTCGGTGGCCTGGGCCGACAGGATGACCGCGACCAACAGCTCGAAGGTCGAGGAATATTCGAGCTCGGTGGTCGGCTCGGGATCGAGTTCGGCCAGGCGGCGGAAGAATTCCGCGCGCTTTTCCGCATTCATCGGCCGGCTCATGCGGCTTGCGGGCTCGGGTCGGAAACGCTGCGAGTGCGCTCGGCGCGGATATTGGCGATGCGATTCTTCAGCGCGATCAGCAGGCCGAGTCCGATGAATGCACCGGGCGGCAGCACGGCCAGCAGCAGGCCGACCTGCTCGGGCAGCACAACGAGCTCCAGCGATCGGGCCCATTCGCCCAGCAGCAGATGGGCGTCGGCCATCAGCGTGCCGTGGCCGACGATCTCGCGTCCGGCGCCCAATGCGATCAGCACGGCGGCGAAACCGGCGCCCTGGGCCAGGCCGTCGATCAGCGCTTCACCGACCGACCGGCGCGAGGCGAAGGCTTCGGCGCGCCCGAGAATGGTGCAATTGGTGACGATCAGCGGGATGAAGATGCCCAGCGTCCGGCTGAGTCCCGAAAACCAGGCCTGCATGACCAGGTCGACGACCGTGACCAGCGTGGCGATGATCAGCACGAATACGGGAATCCGGATTTCCGGCTGCACCAGGCCGCGCGTGAGCGACACCGCGAGATTGCTGAGCACCAGCACGAACAGCGTGGCCAGGCCGAGCCCCAACCCGTTGACCGCCGTGCCGGTCACCGCCAGCAGCGGACACAGCCCGAGCAACTGGACCAGCCCCGGGTTGTTGTCCCACAGTCCCTGGCGCCAGATTTCACGCGCGCTGTCGTTCATTCGGCATTGACCTCGCTTTCGATTTCGAATGCATTGTCGCGGTTGTTCGCATACCAGGCAAGCACGCTCCGGACCGCCTGGATCACGGCCGACGAAGTAATCGTGGCGCTCGACAGCGTGTCGAATTTCCCGCCGCGCTGGTCGGCGGCCCACTGATCGCCCGGCGGGTCGCCCAGCGACCGGCCGCTGAACTGTCGGATCCAGTCCGAGCGCTGCAATTCGATTTTGTCGCCCAGTCCAGGCGTTTCGCGATGATCCAGCACGCGCACCCCGATCACTTCGCCGTTCGGCGCGATGCCGATCAGCAGCCGGATGTCGCCGCTGTAGCCGTTCGGCGTGGTGACGTCGGCAAGCAGCGCAACCGGTTCGCCATCTCGTCTTGCCCGGTAGAGTGTGGAAGGCGCCTCCAGTCCCGCGATCCAGGCGCTGAAGCGGTCGGCGAACAGTTCGTTGTCATACTCGGATTCGGGTACCAGCTGGTTGAGCGTCGCCAGGGCCTGGCGCTGCTGCTCGGCCGCAATCCGTTCGCGCGTGGCCAGGTGCACGCCCGAAAGCAATGCCGCGGCCAGCAGGCCGATCAGGCCGAGAGTGAGCAGGGTCTTGAGCATGCCAGGGGCGTGTCGGGTTCGGTAGCAATTATTGTACGGCGCGGTGCGGGAGCGGGTTGGGGCAGTAAAAGCGTGAATGGTAAATGGGAAATAGTAAATG
>JAWLEW010000001.1:39573-91535 GCA_041685925.1 Wenzhouxiangellaceae bacterium
GTGAGCACCGCGACGCCGGCGCCGAAAAGCAGGCGCCCCTTCATCGTCGAGCAGCCCGAAACCGGATCGGTGGCGATGAAGAAGGCGGCCAGCACCAGGGCGCCGGAGAAGATGTGCTGCGGCGGCGAAGGGTTGATGTCGGGCCCGGCCAGCCACATCGGGGTCGAGATCACCACGACCGTGGCCAGTACGGCTACCGGCACGTGCCAGGAGATCACCCGGCGATACACCAGCCACAGCCCGCCCAGGGCGTAGAAGTTGGCGATCCATTCCCAGCCCAGGCCGCCGAAGTCGCCGAAGATCGGCGCGTCGCGGATTTCGGTGACCAGCCGGTTTTCGGCAACCCCGGTCTTGAGCGCATCCAGCGGCGTGGCCTGGCTGAGTGCATCCGACGACAGCGCCCCGGGCAGCGTGCCGGTGAATATGGCCTGGGCGGTCTGCCACAGGCCCGGCAGGCCGGGCGAGAGCTGGCGCGGCGCGAGCCACTGTGAAAGATCCATCGGGAAGGCGATGATGACCGCGGCAAAGCCCACCATGGCCGGGTTGAACAGGTTGTAGCCCAGTCCGCCGTAGAGATGCTTGGCCACCACGATCGCGAAGATCATGCCGACAAGCGCAACCCACCACGGCGCCAGCGGCGGCATGCACAACGCGAACAGCACCGCGGTGACCACCGCGCTGTAGTCGTACAGGAAGGGTTGAAGCGGCCGGTCGCGCAGCTTGAGCATCGAGGCCTCGAGCGCCAGCGCGAAGCCGACCGCCAGCGCGATCTGGAACAGGACGCCGAAACCGAAGAACCACACGTGCGCTGCAATGCCCGGAATCAGGGCATACAGCACCTGCTGCATCACGCCGGCCACGCTGTTGATCGGCGGAAAGTGCGGCGCGCCGGCGAAGGTCAGCTTCATTGTTCGCCGCCTTCATCGGTCTCGCCTGTTTTTCCGGGCCGGTTCTGCCGGCCGGATTTTGCCCGGGCACGTTCGATCGCCGCCTGCACTTCGCTTTTGGCGTCGCCGCCGGATTTCAGTTTGCGTTCGCGCTGCTCGCGTTTGCGTCGTCGTTGCTCCTTTTCTTCGGTGATGCGCTTTTCGCGCGCCTCGAAGCGCTGGCGTGCATTCTGCGCGCGGGCGTCCTCGATGCCGCGTTCGCGCAGCACGCCCTTGCCGTGGCGATACCAGTCGACCAGCGGAATGTGGCTGGGACAGACGTGCGCGCAACAGCCGCATTCGATGCAGTCGTACAGGTTCAGCGACTCGGCTTGCTCATGATTCCCGGCCTCGATGTATTTGTAAAGCTCCTGCGGCAGCAGGCTGGCCGGGCACACGCGCACGCATTCGCCGCAATTGATGCACGGCATCACCGGTTGTTCGCGCGCCACGTCCTGCCGCCGGAGTACCAGGATGCAGTTCGATCCCTTGGTGACGGGAATCCGGTCCGAGGCCAGCGGCAGGCCGGACATGGGGCCACCCAGCACGAGCCGGTCGATGTCGCCCTGGACGCCGCCGGCGGCTTGCAGCAGTTCGTGTACCGGCGTGCCCAGCAGAGTGATCAGGTTGCGCGGATGTTCGATGCCGGGTCCGCTGACGGTGACGATGCGTTCGATCAGGGGCGTGCCGTCGATCACCGCGTCGCGTGCAGCCGCAGCGGTGCCCACGTTGAGACAGGCCACCCCCAGGTCCTGGGGCAGGCCGTCGTGCGGCACTTCGGCGCCGGTCAACACTTGTATCAGCTGCTTCTCGCCGCCCTCGGGATAGATGGTGGTCACCGCCACGACCCGGCACCTGTCCTCTGGATCGTGGGCGGCCAGCGCCCTTCCGAGCGACCGGCTGACAGCGCCCATCTGGTCCTCGATCGCGATGACCACGCGCTCGGCGCCCAGCGCGCGGGCCAGGATCAGTCCGCCTTCGACGATCGCCACCGGGCATTCGCGCATCAGCATCTCGTCGCAGGAAATGTAGGGCTCGCATTCCGAACCGTTGAGGATCAGCGTGTGGACCCGTTTCCAGTCGCCGCGCAGCTTGGCCGCGGTCGGAAACATGGCGCCGCCCAGGCCGGCCAGTCCGGCCGCGCGCACGTGTTCGATCAGCGCCTGGGGTTCGGCCCGGCGCCAGTCGGCCAGCGGTATTCTTTCGCACCAGTTTTCCTCGCCGTCGGGCTCGAGCACCAGGCAATCGGCTTCGCTGCCCGGCGGCCAGCTCACCGGCCAGCGTCTGACCATCGTGACGGTGCCGGACGTCGGGGCGTGTACCGGCACCTCGCGGTCGCTGGTCGCGCGGCTCAGCGGCTGGCCCTTGCGCACCTGCGCGCCGGGTTCGACCAGCACCTCGCCGACCGGCCCCTGGTGCTGCTTCAGCGGCAGGTAGAGCGCGCGCGGCAATTCCGGCCGGGTCAGCGGATCGCGGCAGGCGATCTGCTTGTGGTGGCGCAGCCTGAGCCCGCCGGGGAAACGGTGCAGGTGCCTGCCGACCTCGAAATCAGCCATGTGCGCGCGCTCGTCGGTCAGAATCGTCGGCGCCGCGTGCAGTGTCCGGCTTCCCGGCGATCGGCCAGATGAACGGCTGCCGGCGCGGGACGAGGTCGATGCAGTCCACCGGGCAGGGCGGCAGGCACAGTTCGCAGCCCGTGCATTCCTCGGCGATCACGGTGTGCATCATTTTCGGTGCGCCGACGATCGCGTCCACCGGGCAGGCCTGGATGCACAGCTTGCAGCCGATGCAGCGGTCCTCGTCGATGACCGCGACCATCGGCGGCTTGGTCTCGCCGTGGGAGGCGTCCAGCGGCTTGGGTTCGCGGCCCAGCAGGTCGGCCAGCGCCCGGACGCCTTCCTCGCCACCCGGCGGGCACTGGTTGATATCGGCCTCGCCATTGGCAATCGCCTCGGCATACGGGCGACAGCCCGGGTAGTCGCACTGGCCGCACTGGGTCTGGGGCAGGATGGCGTTGATCTGCTCGACCACCGAGCCCTCGTCGGGCTTCCACCGGCGCGCGCTGAACAGCAGCACCAGGCCGATGGCGAGCAGCAGCGCGAGCAGCACGCCTACCGCGGTCAGAATTGCGCCCAGGGTCGCGCTCACAGCCGCGCAAACCCGGCAAAGCCCATGAACGCCAGCGCCATCAGGCCGGCGGTGACCAGGCCGATCGGCGCGCCGCGGAAGCTTTCGGGCACGTCGGCCATGGCCAACCGCTCGCGCGCCGCGGCCAGCAACACCAATACGCCGCCGAAGCCCAGCGCGGCGCCGAAGCCGTACAGCGCCGATTCGACCAGCGAATGCTGTTCGCGCACGTTCAGCAGCGCCACGCCCAGCACCGCGCAGTTGCTGGTGATCAACGGCAGGTAGATGCCGAGCACCCGGTGCAGCATGGGCGCGGAGTGGCGCATCAAGAGCTCGGTCAACTGCACCAGTCCGGCGATGACCACGATGAAAGCGACGATGCGCAGGTATTCCAGGCCCAGCGGCACGAGCACCCAGGCGGTCAGCATGTAGCTGGCCACCGACGCCAGCGTCAGCACGAACGCGGTCGCCATGGCCATGCCGGCCGCCCCCTCGAGCTTGTTCGAAACGCCCAGGAACGGACACAGCCCCAGGAACTGGATCAACACGAAGTTGTTGACCAGGGCGGCACTGACGATGATCAGAACCAGGTCCATTCGCTCACCGTAGCCTTAAAAAGCTTTCCACAGATTACACAGATCAGCACAGATTCAGACGGGTTTTGCAGTTCAACATCTGTGTCAATCTGTGTAATCTGTGGAAAGTCTGTTCGTGGTTTCAGCGCACCCGCATTCCCGGCCTGGCTTCGCTGTCCGGGCCGAGCAGGTACGGCCCGCCGCTGTCCCCGGCGGCGGCCAGGACCATGCCCTCGGAAAGCCCGAAGCGCATCTTGCGCGGCTTGAGGTTGGCGACCATCACGGTCAGGCGGCCTTCCAGGTCCTTCGGGTCGTACGCCGAACGGATGCCGGCGAACACCTGGCGGGTTTCGCCGCCCAGGTCCAGCACCAGTCGCAGCAGCTTGTCGGCGCCCTCGACCTGGCCGGCCTCGACAATCCGCGCGACCCGCAGGTCGATCTTCATGAAATCGTCGATCGTGATTTCCGGCTCCAGTTCCAGCGCGGGCGCTTCGGGTTCGTCGCCGGCGGTCGGCGCCAGTGATTCGCGTGCATCTTCCATCAGGGCCTCCACTTGTTTTGCTTCCACCCGTCTTGCCAGCGGGGTGAATTTTTCGATCGGGTGATCCAGCAGCGGCTGGTCGACCCGTTGCCAGTCGTCCAGTGCGCAGTTCAGGAATTCGCCGGCGCGCGCCGCAATGCCCGGGATCACCGGCTGCAGCCAGATCATCAGTACGCGGAACAGGTTCAGCGCCTGGGTGCACACCGCGACGATCTCGGCCTCGCGGCCGGGCTGTTTCGCCATCTGCCACGGCTTGTGTTCGTCGACGTACTGGTTGGCGCGGTCGGCCAGGGCCATGATGCGACGAATCGCGGCAGCGTAATTGCAGGCTTCGAAATCCGCGGCGATCAATTCGTGCTCGGCGATGAAGCGCTCATACAGGTCCTCGTCGGGCAGTGCCGCGGCGAGCTTGCCGTTGCCGAACTTGTGGATGAAGCCGGACGCGCGGCTGGCGATGTTGACCAGCTTGCCGACCAGGTCGGAATTGATCCGGCTGGTGAAGTCGTCGAAGTTCAGGTCGATGTCGACCAGTCCGGAGCCCAGCTTGGCGGCGATGTAGTAGCGCAGGTAATCGGCCGGCAGGTGGTCCAGCCAGGTCCGGGCCATGATGAAGGTGCCGCGGGACTTCGACATCTTGGTGCCGTTGACGGTCAGGAAGCCGTGCGTCTGGACCCGGGTGGGACGCTTGAAGCCGGCGCCGGCGAGCATGGCCGGCCAGAACAGGCAGTGGAAGTAGATGATGTCCTTGCCGATGAAATGATGCATCTCGGCGTCCGAGCCCGGGCGCACCCAGGCGTCGAAATCCAGCCCGCGCCGGTTGCAGACCTCGCGGAAGCTGGCCAGATAGCCGATCGGCGCGTCCAGCCAGACGTAGAAGTACTTGTTTTCGGTGCCCGGTATGCGGAAGCCGAAATAAGGCTCGTCGCGCGTCACGTCCCAGTCCCTCAGGCCCTCATCGAACCACTCCTCGAGCTTGTTGGCGACCTCGGTCTGCAGCGCGCCGGAGCGCAGCCAGTCTTTCAAGCCCTGTTCGAACGGCTTGAGCGAGACGAAATAGTGTTCGGTGCTTTTCATCACCGGCACCGAGCCGGAAACCACCGAGCGCGGATCGATCAGGTCGGTGGGCTCGTAGGTCGCGCTGCAGACTTCGCACGAATCGCCGTACTGGTCCTCGGCCCCGCACTTGGGACAGGTGCCGCGGATGAACCGGTCGGGCAGGAACATGCCCTTTTCTTCGTCGAACAGCTGCTCGATGGTGCGCGTGACCACCGAGCCGCGCTCGACCAGCTTGCCCCAGACTTCCTCGACCAGTTCGCGGTTGCTTTCGGCGTGGGTGCTGGAAAAATTGTCGTAGGAGATCGCGAAGTCACGGAAATCGCGCCGGTGCTCGGCGCCGAAGTGCTCGATCAGCTGTTCGGGCGTCAAGCCGCGCTTTTGCGCATTCAGCATGATGGGCGTGCCGTGCGCGTCGTCGGCCCAGGCGAATACCACGTCGTGGCCGCGCGCGCGCTGAAACCGCGCCCAGATGTCGGTCTGGGCATACTCCAGCATGTGCCCGATGTGGATCGGGCCGTTGGCGTAGGGCAGGGCCGCGGTAACCAGTATGCGTCGTTTCATGGCTTGCCGTGCATCGCGTCAAAACGCAATTATCGCATTGTGGGCGTTGCGGCCTGCATCCGCATCGGCAATTGCGGCTTATCGAACTTCGGCGCCGCCGGATTCCAGCCGCGGATCGTGAGCGGCCGACAGCGCGTCGGCGACCCGGTCCCAGAGCACGGCGTGCATGTTGCCCCATGGCCGGTCGCGCACGCTGACGGTATGGCCGCGTGCTTCCAGTTCGGCAATCTGCTCATCGGTCAGCGCCTCGCGTTCGATCGAAATTTCGTCCGGCAGGTACTGGTGGTGGAAACGCGGCAGCGAAACCCACGAATCCGGCCCGTTGCCCTCGAGGAAATCCAGAATGCCCAGGATCACCATGGTGATGATGCGCGAGCCGCCCGGCGTGCCGAGAATGGCGACGCGCTCGTCGCCCTTGATGATGGTCGGGCTCATCGACGACAGCATGCGCTTGCCGGGCTCGATCGAATTGGCCTCGAAACCGATCAGGCCGAACGCGTTGGGTTCGGCCGCCTTGGCCGAGAAGTCGTCCATCTCGTTGTTCAGCAGCACGCCGGTGCCGGGTGCGGCGAAGGCCGAGCCGTAGGGCAGGTTGACCGTCAATGTGGCCGAAACCATGTTGCCCTCGGCGTCGATCAGCGAAAAGTGCGTGGTGTTGTCGGATTCCCGGAGCCGGCCCGGGTCTGCGGCCAGGTGCGCCGAGGGCAGCGCGCGATCCATGCGGATGGTGGTGCGCAGGCCCGCGGCATAGTCGTCGGACAGCAGCATCTCGGTGGGGATGTCGACGAAGTCCGGATCGCCCAGGTACAGCGCGCGGTCGCGGTAGGCGCGGCGCATGGCTTCGGAAAGCAGGTGGACGCGGTCGGCCCGGCCCATTTCCTTCCAGCCGAACGGCTCGATCAGGTTGAGTACCTGGGCGATCGCGATGCCGCCCGATGACGGTGGCGAGGCGGTCAGCAGCGTGTAGTCGCCGTGCTCGATGGTGATGGGCGCGCGTTCGACCGGCTTGTAGTTTGCGAAGTCTTCCAGCGTCCAGATGCCGCCGGCCTCGCGCGAGCCCTTGACCAGCAGCTCTGCCGTCTCGCCGGCGTAGAAGCCGTCGTGGCCGCCGCGGGCCAGCCGTTTCAGGGTGGCGGCAAGATCGTTCTGGACGATCATGTCGCCGATCTCCGGTAGTTCGTCGCCGGGCATGAAGATTTCGGCGGTGTACGGCCACTGCATCATGATGTGGGCGCGCCAGTTGAGCAACTGCTGGTACTTGACGTCGACCGGGAAGCCCTGCTCGGCCAGTCGGATGGCCGGGGCCAGGGTCTCGGCCAGGCCAAGTTCGCCGTAGGTTTCGCTGATGTGCACCCAGCCGGCGGCGGCGCCCGGAATGCCGGCGGCCAGCGGGCCGTTGGTGGCCAGGTCACGGTCGACGTCGCCGTTTTCGTCCAGGTACATGTCCCGGCTGGCCGCGCCCGGCGCTTCCTCGCGTCCATCGACCATGGTCGAGAAGCCGTCGGACTCGCGGTGCAGCAGCCAGAAACCGCCGCCGCCGATACCCGAAGAGGCCGGCTCCACCACGGCCAGCGCGGCCGATACCGCCACTGCCGCGTCGAATGCGTTGCCGCCTTTGTCCAGTACTTCGAAGCCGGCATCGGTGGCCAGTTCGTGGGCCGACGAAATCGCCGCCTTGCCGGGACCTTCGGCGAGCGCGGGGGCGGCGAGGATCACAAGGATGCAGAGAAGGATGCAGGTGATCTGGAGCTTTCGAATCATGGAGTTTTCCCGAAAAATATGTGGAACTGCAGATGAATCCAGATTAACTCGGATGAAGGGTGGAGTAGGGTGGAGAAGTCGGCCATCCCTGAAATCGGTCCACGGAATACACAGATTTACGTCGATTGGTTATTTTTGAAAATGTGTGCGGCAAGAAATTGTGTAAATCGAGGCAATGAAGATTGTCCGTGCCCTGGTCTCGATCCGGATCGGGAGTGCGGCGCAGCGTGCCGGTCAGGGCCACGGGACACAGCCCCGGTGGAGTCAAGAAACATGGGGAACTCGATATTCTGTGCAAATCTGTTTAAGCTGTGGATCGCTTTATTGAAGAATCAATCCCCGAAGCCGTAGCGCTTCCGCAGCGCGGCGACCACTCGGTGGTCCACGAATTGCGAGACATCGCCGTTCAGGCGGGCGATTTCCTTGACCAGGCTCGACGAAATGAAGCTGTATTCCTCGGCCGGCGTCAGGAAGACCGTTTCCACCCGGTGCGCCAAGTGGCGGTTCATCGAGGCGAGCTGGAACTCGTACTCGAAGTCCGAGACCGCGCGCAGGCCGCGCAGGATCACACCGGCTTTCCGTTCGGCGACGAAATTGGCCAGCAGGTTGTCGAACCCGGTCACTTCGACTTTGCCGCATCCGGATTCGGCCATCACGGTACGCGCCAGCGATATGCGCTCTTCCAAAGGAAACGCGGGCTTCTTGTGCGGGCTTTCTGCGATCGCGACGACGACCTTGTCGAACATGCGCGTGGCGCGTTCGATCAGGTCGACGTGTCCGTTGGTCAGCGGATCGAACGTGCCGGGATAGATCGCGATTCCGTAATCGAGCGAGTCAGCCATTGATCGTGCCGTCAGAAGCGAGCGCCGATTATAACGAAGGACCATCGAGCCCGCCGGCCGGGCATTCGGGCCATTCCGGATCGCTCCTGCCGGTGAGCAGGCGTGCCTGCTCCAATCCTCGAAAAAGCCGGCGCGGCCTTCCCGGCTTTGCCGACGCCGGCCTTGCCCTGGCCGGTTTCGGCGCGCGTGATCGCGGGTATCAGTCGGGCACTTGCAGCAGCTGCATTCGCACCTCGCCCAGTTTTTTCTCGCGTCGAATGCGCCAGTTCGGCTGCATCGCCAACGGCGAAGCCAGCTCGCTGGCCGGGCCTGGGCTGGAGGCCGACGGGGCGGGCCCGTCATCGGACGCATCGAACGGCTTCGGCGAACGCGCGTCGCTTTCGATGTAGACCATCGCGCCCGGCGCCAGCAGGCCCGGCCGCGCCAATCCCTGCAGCGCGGCGGCGTAAAGCCCGGAGGCGAAAGGCGGGTCGACGAACGCGATATCGAACGGGCCCTCTGCGCGTTCCAGCCAGCGCGTCGCATCGGCCTGGACGATATCCAGGGCTTGACCTTCGGGCCATTCTTCACGAAGCGCGCGCAGCCGATCGCACAGTCGCCGGTCCTTTTCCACGAGCACGACGCGGGAGGCGCCGCGCGAGGCCGCCTCGAGACCCAGCGCGCCGGTGCCGGCGAACAGGTCCAGGCAGCGTGCGCCCTGAACGGCGCCCTGCAGCCAGTTGAACAGGACTTCCCGCCCGCGGTCGCCGCTGGGGCGCAGCCCCGGCAGGTCCGGCACGTGCAGTTTCCGCCCGCGCCAGCGCCCGCCGATGATGCGTAGTTTTCCGGTCATGGTGCTAGCATAAGCGGGCTTTTGCTCCCGTGCTGGAACCCAATGTTTTCGATCTTTCGTCGCAAGAAGTCCGGTGGCCTGGAAAAGGCCGAAGTCGTCGAAAAGCCGCAGACCGGCCAGGACCCGCTGGAGGCGCGACTGAGCCGCACGCGCTCGCACCTGGCCGAACTGTTCGGCATGGTGCGCTCGTCGACGCGCATCGACGAAGCCCTGCTGGAAGACATCGAGACCACGCTGCTCACCGCCGACCTGGGGGTGGCCGCTACCACGCGCATCATGGACAAGCTGGCCGAAGGCATCAGGGCCGGCGTCGTCAAGGAGCCTGCGGACGTGCTGCCGGCCGTCCAGGCCGAGCTGTACGCGCTGGTCGAGCCGTGCGAGCAGTTCCTGGCCGTGGACCCGGCGAAAAAGCCGTTCGTGATCCTGATGGTCGGCGTCAACGGCGTGGGCAAGACCACCACCATCGGCAAGCTGGCCAGGCGCTACCTGGACGACGGGTTGAACGTGATGCTGGCCGCCGGCGACACTTTCCGTGCCGCGGCCGTCGAGCAGCTCAAGGCCTGGGGCGAGCGCAACGGCGTACCGGTGATGGCCCAGGGCCAGGGCGCCGATTCGGCCGCCGTGGTGTTCGACGCCCTGCAGTCGGCAAAGGCCAGGGGCGTCGACGTGCTGATCGCCGACACCGCCGGACGCCTGCATACCCAGGAGCACCTGATGGCCGAGCTGGGCAAGATTCGCCGCGTGATGGCCAAGGTGGACCCGGAAGCGCCGCACGAGGTGATGCTGGTAGTCGACGCCGGCACCGGCCAGAACGCCCTGGTCCAGGCCGAGCAGTTCAACAAGGCCGTCCAGCTGACCGGGATTACCGTGACCAAGCTCGACGGCACCGCAAGGGGCGGCATCGTGTTCGCCATCGCCGAGGCGCTGCAGGTTCCGATCCGCTTCATCGGGGTGGGCGAACGCGCCGTGGATCTTCGCCCGTTCGACGCCGGCACCTTCGTGCATGCCGTGTTGCCAGTTGAATAAGGTTTTAAGTCTTGAGTTTTAAGTTTTAAGTTTTCGGGCTTCGGGAAAATGATCTCCGTTCCGATCCTCCAATCACTACTGCTGACGCAATGATTCCGTTTTTTAGACTTAAAACTTACCTGATTACGTACTTGTTCCCGCCATGCCCCGGAACGCTGGGGCAAAGCGCAGGGTGTGTTGAGCCGCAGGCGAAACGCACCGATCGGCTTTCTGGTAACCGTCGCGATGCGTTCGTTGTCCGTTCGGTGCGTGTTCGCTTTCGCTCAACGCACCCTACCCGGTATTCCATGGCTGAAGTAGATACGTAATCAGGAAAACTTAAAACTTAAAACTTAAAAACCCATGCCCCAATCCTCCCCGCAGTCCTTCGCCGACCGCCTCCTCGCCTGGTGGCGCGAAAACGGCCGTCACGATCTGCCCTGGCAGAAGCCGCGCGAGGCTTATCGGGTCTGGGTCTCCGAGATCATGCTGCAGCAGACCCGGGTCGAAACGGTTATCGGGTACTTCGATCGATTCATGCAGCGCTTCCCCGACCCGGAGGCACTGGCCACGGCCGAGCTCGACGACGTGCTAGCGCTGTGGTCGGGTCTCGGCTACTACGCCCGCGCCCGCAACCTGCACTCGGCCGCGCGCGAAGTCCGTGAAAAGTTCGGCGGGGTGCTTCCGGCCGACCAGGACGCGCTGGCGCAGTTGCCCGGCATCGGCCGTTCCACCGCCGCCGCCATCGTGGCCCAGGCCTTTGATCGTCGCGCGGTCATCCTCGACGGCAACGTCAAGCGCGTGCTCGCGCGTCATGCCGCAATCCAGGGCTGGCCGGGCGCACCCGCGGTCGAGCGCGAGCTCTGGCAGGCCGCCGACGCGCGCACGCCGGTCGCGGATGCCGCCGACTATACCCAGGCGATCATGGACCTGGGCGCGATCCTGTGCACGCGCCGCGCGCCGGCCTGCGGCGCCTGTCCGGTGGCCGCGGACTGCCTGGCCTTTGGGCGCAACCGGCAGCACGAACTGCCCACGCCCCGACCCACGCGCAAGCTTCCCGAGCGCACGTCGCGCTACCTGATCGCGCGCGACGGGTCGGACCGGGTGCTGCTCGTGCGGCGTCCGCCCAGCGGCATCTGGGGTGGGTTGTGGTGCCTGCCCGAGGCCGGCGAAATCGAGGTCGAGGCGCTGGAAGCGCTGCCGGAGCCGCACGCCATTCGCCACGTCTTCACCCATTTCGCTTTGCACATGTCGTTCGAGCACGTGCGCGTCGGTACGACGCCGGCCAATGTTTCCGAGCGAGCGGGCCGGCAATGGTTCACGCCGGAACAGGCACTGGCCGCCGGGCTGCCGCAGCCGGTGCGCAGAGTGTTGAAGGCGTTGCCGGATCACGTCTGAAGCGGGGACGGCGAGGGGATGGCAAGAGTGCGTCCACCGAGCGCCGGGGATCGCGCGGATCGATGTCCTGGCTGTCGGGAAAGTCAGCCCTTCGCAAGCTCGCGGTACTTGTCGTCCAGCGCGCCGACCGCGCTG
Organism: Wenzhouxiangellaceae bacterium; assembly: GCA_041685925.1. Lineage (GTDB taxonomy): Bacteria > Pseudomonadota > Gammaproteobacteria > Xanthomonadales > Wenzhouxiangellaceae. Next base: position 51,333 of record JAWLEW010000001.1, read on the forward strand.
TACAGCGATTCCAGCGTGCCGGTGTTTTCGATGACGTCGTCGGCCTGCGCCAGGCGCTGTTCCCGGCTTGCCTGGGCGGCGAGCATGGCTTCGGCCTGTTCGCGCGTGCTGCCGTCGCGTTTCATCAGGCGTTCGATCTGCACCTGTTCGGGCACGTCGACGACCAGCACCCGATCGGCATCCCCGAAAAGGCCGGATTCGACCAGCAGCGGTACGGCCAGAATCGCGTAGGGAACATCCAGCGCAGCCAGTTGACGGCGCGCCGCATCGGCGATGCGCGGATGAAGAATCTGCTCGAGCTGATCCCGTGCCGCGGGATCATCGAATATTCTCCGGCGCAGCGCCGCGCGCTCCAGATCGCCGCCGGCCCCGATCATCTCGGGCCCGAAGGCCGCTGCCACCTCGGCCAGCCCGGGCGAGCCGGGCGCCACGGCTTCGCGTGCCAGCAGGTCGGTGTCGACGACCGGCACGCCCAGTTCGGCGAAGCGGTCGGAGACCGCGGTCTTGCCGCTGGCCACGCCGCCGGTCAATGCGACGATCATCGGTTTTTTGGTTCTCATGGCTTTTGTGTCCATCCCGTGGTCGATGGATGTTAACCCGATGGATCGGGCTTGACGCATGCTGGTCGCGTCGGATTCCGCCGGCCGCAGGGCCAATCAACCATCCGGCAAGACCCCATTCGCATTACCATTGCGCCATGCATGAAAACAATCGAATTTCGAGAGTTGTCGGTGTCGCAATGACCGGTGCGATCGCACTGGCCCTGGGCGCCTGTGCGTCGCCGGCGCCGCCGCCCGTGCCTGTAGCCGGCGAAGACCGGGTGGTCGAGGAACGGGTGCGTGCGCCCTCGGGCGGGGACGGCGAGGAACTGCAGGTGTTCGGTGTGCGAAACCCGGCGGTTGTTGCGCTGGGCCGCCAGGCGATGGGTGCCGAAGAGACCGGCGACCTGGAGCGCGCCGAAATGCTGCTGGAGCGGGCGCTTCGCATCGACGCGCGCGATCCGGCCATCCTGCAGCAGATGGCCGAGGTGCAGCTCGCGCGCGGGCGGCTGGACCAGGCCGGCAGCTTTGCCCGGCGGTCGTTCGAGCTGGGTCCCCAGGTCGGCGAGATCTGCCAGCGCAGCCTGCGCACGCTGATCGTGGTGCACGAGCGAAGCGGCGAGTGGGAGCGGGTCCGAAGGGCAAGACAAGACCTCGACGGTTGCCGCGTGGCACCGCCGGAAAGGTTCTGAACGGCTTCCGTTTTGAACCACCTCGCGCAGCAATTCGAGCATGACGGTCGCCTGGCCGAGTTGCTGGAAGACTTTCAGCCCAGGCCGGGCCAGCTCCGGCTGGCCAACCGCATTGCCGATTGCCTGGACTCCGGCACCGACCTGGTGGCCGAGGCGGCCACCGGCACCGGCAAGACGCTGGCCTACCTGCTGCCGGCGCTGGCCGGCACCGACAAGGTGATCATTTCCACCGGTACGCTGAACCTGCAGGACCAGCTGTTCGGCCGCGACCTGCCGCTGGCGTTGAATGCAGTCGGGGTCGAGAAGTCGGTGGCGTTGCTCAAGGGGCGGGCCAACTACCTCTGTCCCCAGCGCATGGACAAGGCCGAAGACGGTCCGGGCCCGCTGGACGACGAAACCGGGCAGCATCTCGAGACCGTCAGGCGCTGGGCGCGGCACACGACGACCGGCGAAATCCGCGAGCTGGCCGAGATTCCCGAGCGCGCCCGGATCTGGCCGCTGGTGACCTCGACCGTCGACAACTGCCTGGGCTCCGATTGCCCGCGCATCAACGATTGCCCGGTGCTCAAGGCGCGCCGTCGCGCCCAGGACGCCGACGTCGTGGTCGTCAACCATCACCTGCTGTTCGCCGACCTGGCGCTCAAGCAGACCGGCTTCGGCGAAGTGCTGCCGGGCGCCGACGCAATTATTGTTGATGAAGCCCACCAGATTCCGGACGTGGCCACGCGGTTCTTTTCGCGCAGCGTCAGCGCCTGGCAGGTCGCCGAGCTGGCGCGCGATACGCTGGCCGCCACCGCCGAGGCCAGCGGCAGCCTGAAGGTGCTGCGCGAGCCGGTGGAAAATCTCAAAGAGCGCCTGGCCCAGCTCGGCAGCCGGGCGCACAACCTGCCCGAGCGCGGCGACTGGCGCAGGCTGGGTTCTGTTACCGGGGAACTCGAGTCGCTGGCCGCAGCCCTCGCCGCGCTGGCCGAGGCGACCGAGGCGATGCAGTCGCAGACGCGCGACCTGGCGGCCTGCCACGACCGCGCCGTGGCGTTGTCGGAAACGATGGCGACGCTGCTGGCCGGGGAGAGCGAGCAGGGCGTGCGCTGGTTCACTTGCCGGCGCGGACGGCTCTCGCTGACGCTGACCCCGCTGGACATCGCCGAGCCGTTCTCGAAACTTCGTGCAGAATTGCCGTCGACCTGGATCATGACCTCGGCCACGCTGGCGGTGAACGGCAACTTCGATCATTTCACGAAGCGGCTGGGGCTGGTCGAGCCGGCGACCGAACTGATCCCCAGCCCGTTCGACTATCGCGAGCAGACCCGCATGTGGCTGCCGGCCGGGCTGCCCGAACCGAACGATCCGCTGCACACCGAGACGCTGCTCGAAGCCGTCAGGCCGCTTCTACAGGCCAGCCGCGGCCAGGCGTTCCTGCTGTTTACTTCGCATAGAGCGGTCAACCGCGCCGCCGGCTGGCTGCGTGCCAACACCGATTTTCGACTCCTGATCCAGGAAGACGCGCCGCGCGACGTGCTGCTGGCCGAATTCCGCGCCCGGCCGGGGAGCCTGCTGCTGGGCGCGGCAAGCTTCTGGGAGGGCGTGGACGTGCGCGGCGAGGCGCTTTCGGTGGTCGTCATCGACAAGCTGCCGTTCGCCTCTCCAGATGACCCGGTGCTTTCGGCAACGATCCGCGCGACCCGCGAGCGCGGCGGCAACCCGTTTGCCGAACTCCAGATTCCGGCCGCGGTGCTGGCGCTAAAACAGGGTGCCGGCCGGCTGATTCGCCACGCCGGCGACCGCGGCGTGCTGGTGCTGGGCGATCCCAGGCTGACCTCCAAGGGCTACGGCAGGATCTTCGTCAACAGCCTGCCGCCGATGCCGAGGTGCAATGGTGTAGACGAAGCTGCAGCCTTTATTCGGGGTTAGGGTCTGTTGACCGTCCCGACAATCGCCGCGCTGCTGCCCCAAAGGTCGCCAGGCAAGGCGCAAGGAGTGAAGTTTAGTGAGCCTGAATGAACGACGAGCAACGCCGCATGGCGCCCTTTGGGGCGCAGCCCGAAGGGACAGGGCCATTTTTCCGCCAGCCTGCGTTCCAACTCGCTCATGTGCAATCAGCACACTTCGCTCGCTGCGCCTTAGCTGGCAAAAAATGACCTCCGTCGCGGCGATCTTCGAGACGGTCAACAGACCCTGATGAGACTGCTGGCGATCGAAACCGCAACCGAGGCCTGTTCGGTCGCGCTCGTCGATGGTGACCGGCGGCGGCAGCGGCAGGAGATCGGCGCGCGCGTCCACGCCGCCGCGCTGCTGCCGTGGATCGCCGAACTGCTGGCCGAGGCCGGTTTGACCTACGGTGACCTGGACGGCATCGCCGTGGACCGCGGGCCCGGCGGGTTCACCAGCATCCGGCTGGGACTGGGCGTGGCGCAGGGGATCGGGCTGGCGCACGATCTGCCGGCTTTCCCCGTCTCCAGCCTGGCCGCGCTTGCCCATGCGGCCCGGCCCGAAGGTTACCGGGGGCGGATGCTTGCGGCGCTGGATGCGCGCATGGGCGAGGTGTATGCCGGCTGGTTTTCGTTCGAGGACGAGCGAATGAACCCGATCGGCGAGGAAATTCTGTGCGCGCCGGGCGAACTGCAAGCGCTGGACGACCGTCCTTTCATTGCCGCCGGCAATGCATTCTCGAGCTACGGCCCCGAGCTTCGAGCCGCGCTCGGCCGCGGTCTTGAGCGCGAACTGGCGGAGGCGTGGCCGACCGCATTCGCGGTGGCCGACCTGGCGACGGACGCAGCCTCGGTCGCGGCCCACGAACTGGAGCCGATCTACCTGCGCGACCGGGTCACGGATTGACCCGCTACGGGGGCGATCAAGACTGCTCGGTTTTGATTCAAACAGGAAAGACAGCCCTCGCGAATGCGAGCACGGTCTTGTTCGGCTTGTTTTTTCGGCCTCGGCGTCAGTCCAGTTCCTCCACAACCTTGCCGTCGGGCCCGTCGGCCCAGATTCTGAGCGGCCGGCTGCCGCGCATCAGCACGCCGCCGGGCATCCGGCTGGCGCCGTCGGGGCAGAAATCGAAACGGTAGCGGCGCACGAGTTCAAGGCCCAGACCGCCGCGGCGGGCGTAGGTGGACTGGACGCTCACCGTCTGGTCCAGCAGCTGCCACTGCTGACGTTGGCAGAACTTGCGCGCGACCTGTCGCGCCCGATCCAGCGCCTGGACCGAGGCGTGCCACCACAGTCCCAGTGCGCCGAGCACCAGCAGCGCCGGGATCACCGAGGTGCCGGTTTCGTTCATTTCGAGTGCTTCAGAAGCACGTAGACAGCGCCGGTGCCACCGTCGGTGGGCGGCGCGGAAGCGAATGCAAGTACGCTGGGATGACGGCTGAGCACCCGGGCGGTGGCGGTCTTCAGGCGCGGACCGGCCGGTCCGGAGCGCAGACCCTTGCCGTGAATCACCCGGATGCAGCGCTTGCCCGAGGCGAGCGCTTCGTCGATGAAAATCCGGATCGAGCGCGTCGCCGCGTCGGTATTCATCTGGTGCAGGTCGATCTCATCCTGCACGCTCCAGTAGCCCCGCCGCAGCCGGCGCAGCACCCGGCTCTGGATGCCCGGCCGAAGCCAGGACAGTTCCTCGCCGGTTTCCAGGTCGTAGTCGAATGGCCGCGCTTCGCTCAGTTCGTCGACGACGCGCCGTTCGTCGGCATCGCGCATGCGCGGCGTGGCCCGGATGCGCTGGTGTTCGACTTCGGCCCGGCTGGAGCGAATTCGGCGCACCGTCCCGACGCTTTCGCGGAACAGCTCGAAATCGTCCTTGTCGTCGCTCATGGTGCGTCTCCTGCGCGTTCGATCCGGAACGCTTTCCGGCATCGCGTCGCGTAATTTTTCAGATCAGGCATTATAGTGAGTGGCTGCAAATCAATCGTCCATGAATCGGGCAAAAAGGGCACGATGCACATTCTCATCAGCAACGACGACGGTCTCGACGCCAGGGGCATTCGCCACCTCGCCGAGCAGATCGGCGAGCAGGTCGACCGCGTGACCATCATCGCACCGGACCGCGACCGATCCGGCGCGAGCAATTCGTTGACCCTGGATCGCCCGATCCGGGTCGACCAGCGTGACGACAACGTCTTCAAGGTATACGGCACGCCGACCGATTGCGTGCACATCGGGATCACCGGACTGTTGGGCGAGGAGCCCGACATGGTGATTTCCGGCGTCAACGCCGGCGCGAACATGGGCGACGACGTGATTTATTCGGGCACCGTGGCGGCGGCCATGGAAGGCCGGTTCCTGGGTTCGCCGGCGATGGCGGTATCGCTGGCCTACGAGGATTCGCGCCCCACCAACTACGCAAGTGCCGCGCGCGCGGCCCGGGTCCTGATGAACCGGCTGCACGAAGAGCCGCTGCCGGCCGACACCATCCTCAACGTCAACGTGCCGGACCTGCCCTGGGAGGAGATCAAGGGCTTCGAAACCACGCGCCTGGGGCACCGGCACCGTTCCGAGGACGTGATCCCGCTGGAAGACCCGCGCGGTCGCCAGTTCTACTGGATCGGCGCCCCGGGCGGCGAGGAGGACAACGGGCCGGGCACCGATTTCAACGCTATCCGGCGCGGCTACGTCTCGGTCACGCCCATCCACGTCGACCTGACGCGCTACCAGGCGCTGGATCCGGTCGGCCAGTGGGTGCAGAACATCCGGCGCGACGAGGATGCCGCCTGAGATGAATGCCGGAACCCTCTCGCGCGGCATCGGCATGACCTCGGAGCGTACGCGCCGGCGCCTGATCGAGAAACTTCGCGAGCAGGGCATTACCGACGAGCGCGTGCTCAGCGCGATGACCGCGACGCCGCGCCACATGTTTGTCGACGAGGCGCTGTCCAGCCGCGCCTACGAAAACAGCGCGTTGCCGATCGGTCGCGGCCAGACCATCTCGCAGCCGCTGGTCGTGGCCATGATGAGCGAGGCGGCCATGGCCGCGCCACGGCGCGGGAAGGTGCTTGAAATCGGTACCGGTTCCGGCTACCAGGCCGCGGTGCTGGCGCGCCTGTTCGACAAGGTGTTTTCCACCGAGCGGATCGGCGAGTTGGCCCGGCTGGCGCGCCAGCGCTTGCATGCGCTCAAGATTCACAACGTGTATGCGCGCCACGCCGACGGCCTGGTGGGCTGGCCGGGCCAGGCCCCGTTCGACGCGATCCTGGTCACCGCCGGCGGCCGCATTCCCGGGGCGCTGTTCGACCAGCTGGGCGAGGGCGGCGTGCTGGTCGCGCCGATCGACGAGGCCGGCGGCGCGCAGCAGCTGGTGCGATACACCCGCAGCGGCGACGAGTTCGAGCGCGAGGATCTGGGCGGCGTGAGCTTTGTGCCGTTGCTGGAGGGGCTGGACTGATGCGCCCGGATACGCCCGGCACCGAACTGCCCGGTCGGCACGCGGGAGGTGCCGGGGATGCGCAACATACAGCGCAAGCCGCCTAGATGTTTCGGGGACTTTACGATCGGGTGCTGATCTGGTCCAGGCACCGTCATGCGCCGCGTTACCTGGCCGGCCTGAGCTTTGCCGAGGCGACCTTCTTCCCGGTTCCACCCGACGTGATGCTGGCGCCCATGGTGCTGGCCGACCGCAGCCGCGCCTGGGCGCTGGCATTGTTGACGACGCTTGCGTCCGTCGCCGGCGGCGTGATCGGCTACCTGATCGGCTGGCTGGGGCTGGAGCTGATTTACCCGCTGATCGAGCGGATCGGTTATGTCGAGCAGTATCAGCGGGCCGTGCAAGCCTTTGCCGAATACGGGATCTGGTTCGTGATCGTGGCCGGCTTCACGCCGATTCCGTTCAAGATCATCACGATTGCCGGCGGGGCCTTGCTGATGCCGCTGCCCGGCTTCATACTCGGCAGCGTGATCGGCCGCGGGGCACGGTTCTTCCTGGTCGCCGGCCTGGTCTGGGCCGGCGGCGAACGAATGGCCGAGCGGCTGCGGGACTGGGTCGACGCAATCGGCTGGGCGGTGATTGCGGTGGTTGCGCTGGCGGGACTGGTCTACCTGTTTCGATGAACTCGAAAGGTCATCAGTTTGGAATGCGATGCGGCGCGCGTGTGTTGACGGCCGTCGTGCTGATCGCGTGGCTGGCCGGTTGCGGCGCGCCGGGGCCGTTGATGCCCGACCAGCAGGCCGTCGGCGCTTCCGGCAATCGACCGCAGCCGGCGCCCGAGGCGGTCCGCGTCAGGCGCGGCGACACGCTGTTCTCGATTGCATTCCGCTATGGCCTGGACTGGCGCGACGTGGCCGGATGGAACGGCATCGCCGCGCCGTATACCATCCACGTCGATGACTGGATCCGGCTCCAGCCGCAGCCGGACATGCGGCCGTCCGTGGTCGCCGCCAGGCCGGCGCCGGCGGATGCCGGGCCAGCCCCGGGATCGCAGGCGCCCGCCGAACCCGCGTCGCGGCCCGATTCGGGGCCGGATACGGAGAAGTCGAACCAGCCTCCGGCAAATGAGCCCGAGGAACCCGGCACCGCGGTTACCGGCGCCGGCGAACAAGTACCAGCTGAACCTGCGCCGCCGGCCGCCCGGGCGGGCCGGGACAAACCGGACAAATCGACCGAACCGCCTGCGGGGCCGACGCGCAGCGTTGCCGGCGTGACCTGGCGCTGGCCGACCCGGGGCCGGATCACGCGCCGGTTCGACGCCGGCGCCTCGCGCAAGGGCATCCTGATTGCCGGTGACGAGGGGCAGGAGATCCGTGCCGCAGCGGCCGGGGAGGTTGTCTACAGCGGCAACGGCCTGATCGGATACGGCGAACTGCTCATCATCAAGCATTCCGATCGCATGCTGTCGGCATATGCGCACAACCAGGCGCGCCTGGTTGTCGAGGGCGAGCGGGTAGCGTCCGGGGAATTGATTGCGCGCATGGGCGCCAACGAGCGTGACGAGACGGTCCTGCACTTCGAGATCCGGCAGGACGGCAAACCGACCGATCCCGTGAATTACCTGCCGCGCAGGTGAGTCCGGGAATGCGCCGGGTATCCCGAGGCAGGCCGGCAGGCTCGAAGTCCGTTCAGCGCGTTGCGCTTTCCCAGATCAAGGCCGCCACGACGCGCCGGTCCTCGCTGGCCAGCACGTTGAAGGTGCGCGCAGCCGCTTCCAGGGTCATCACCTCCAGCCCGACGTTGTTGCGCAGCATCTCGATCTGAATCGATCGATCGGGAAAGCGCTGGCGGCGTCCGGTCGCCAGCAGCACCACGTCCGGCTGCCAGGCCAGAATCGGCTGCAGGTGATCGGTTTCGAGCTCCGAGACGCTGGCGACCGGCCACCTGGCCACGCCCCGCTCCGGCGACAGGATCAGGCTGTGATCGTAGCGGGTCTCCACGATCTGGATCGCGTCGGCGCCCAGGGAATGGATGTAATACTGCTGTTCCGGGTTGTACTCGTCGAGCTGCATCAGTTCAGGGTGATCTTGGGATTCCGGGGGTTGGGACGATAGAAACACGCGACCTGGCCGATCTTCTGCACCAGTTCGGCCGACGTTTCGTCGATGATGGAATCGATCCAGGCCTTGCGCTGCTCGCGCTCGGCACGCAGTTTGACCTTGATCAATTCGTGGCTGTCGAGCGCACCCTGAATTTCAGCCCGCACGTTCTCGCTCAGCCCCTTGTCGGCCACCATGACGACGGGCGACAGCTCGTGGCAGAGACTGCGTAGATAGCGGATCTGGCGATTGCTCAACGACATGCTTTTCCTGGTTTCATGCAAGCCCGAATCATAACATCGGCCCATCAATCTTCCGATCCTCGCTGCCTGTCGCACGGACAATGCGATAATCGAGACGCTTGACAGGCGAGAATCGTTCATGAGCTCCAATCGCTGGCTGTCGCGCCAGGCGGCCGACCCGTACGTGAAACAGGCGCGCAGCCGCGGCTACCGTGCCCGGGCGGCGTTCAAGCTGCTCGAGCTCGACGAGCGCGACCGGTTCTTGCGCTCCGGTCAGAAAGTGGTGGACCTGGGATCGGCGCCCGGAAGCTGGGCCCAGGTGGCCGTTGAGCGGGTGGGTCCGAACGGGCGAGTCGTGGCGCTGGACATTCTGCCCATGGATCCGCTGGACGGCGTAGAGTTCGTCCAGGGCGATTTCCGCGAGCCCGGGCCGCTGGAGCAGCTCGAAGCGCTGGTGGGCGAGAAAGTCGACCTTGTGCTGTCGGACATGGCCCCCAATATCTCCGGCATTGCGGCTTCCGACCAGGCCCGCAGCATGGACCTGGCGGAACTGGCGCTGGAATTCGCCCGCGATTGGCTGAATCCCGGCGGCGTTTTCGTGGTCAAACTCTTCCAGGGCGAAGGGTTCGACGCGTTCGTGCGCGAGGCGCGCGAAACGTTCAAGCACGTTCGATTGCGCAAACCGGCCGCATCGCGCAAGCAGAGTCGTGAAATTTACCTGGTCGCCGATTCACGGCAATCCATGTAAAGTGTCTTTCTACCGGAGCAGGCGCTCGATCGAGACAGGAGCAGATTTTTGAGTCAGTTCGCGAAAAACCTATTGTTGTGGATCATCGTGGCGATGGTGCTGATGAGCATCTTCCAGCACTATGCCGAAACCGAGCCGCCGGCCGAGGAAATGAAGTACTCGGAATTCCTCGATTCGGTGCGCAATGGCCAGATCGACTCGGTGACCATCCAGGTCACTTCCGGCGGTAAGCGACTTACCGGCGAGACCACCAATGGTCAGCAGTTCCGGGTCTTTGCGCCACCGGATGACGACGGCCTGATCGCCGATCTCGAAAACAACGACGTGGTCCACGACACGATCGAGCCGGAAGGCCGGTCCATCCTGGTCGACATCATGATCAGCCTGTTGCCGGTGCTCTTGCTGGTGTTCCTGTTCATCTATTTCATGCGCCAGATGCAGGGCGGCGGCATGGGTGGCCGTGGCGGGGCGATGAGCTTCGGCAAGTCGCGCGCGAAGCTGCAGGGCGAGGACCAGGTCAAGGTGACCTTCGCCGACGTCGCCGGCGTCGAAGAGGCCAAGGACGAGGTCGTCGAACTGGTCGAGTTCCTGAAGAATCCCGGCAAGTTCCAGCGCCTGGGCGGCAACATTCCCAAGGGCGTGCTGATGGTGGGCCCGCCCGGCACCGGCAAGACGCTGCTCGCGCGTGCCATCGCCGGCGAAGCGCAGGTGCCGTTCTTCTCGATTTCCGGCTCCGACTTCGTCGAGATGTTCGTCGGCGTCGGCGCCTCGCGCGTGCGCGACATGTTCGAGACGGCCAAGAAGCACGCGCCGTGCATCATCTTCATCGACGAGCTCGATGCCGTCGGGCGCCACCGCGGCGCCGGTCTTGGCGGCGGACACGACGAGCGCGAGCAGACCCTCAACCAGCTGCTGGTCGAAATGGACGGCTTCGAGGGCCACGAAGGCATCATCATGATCGCCGCCACCAACCGCCCCGACGTGCTGGACCCGGCGCTGCTGCGCCCCGGCCGCTTTGACCGCCAGGTCGTCGTACCGCTGCCCGACCTGAAGGGCCGCGAGCAGATCCTGGGCGTGCACATGAAAAAGGTCCCGATCAGCGACGACGTCAACGCGCGCGACATTGCGCGCGGCACGCCCGGGTTTTCCGGCGCCGACCTGGCCAACCTGGTCAACGAGGCGGCGCTGTTTGCCGCGCGCGAAGATTCGCAGTCGGTGACCCAGGACCACTTCGAGCGAGCCAAGGACAAGATCATGATGGGCGCCGAGCGCAAGTCCATGGCCATGACCGAAGAGGCCAAGCGCCTCACGGCGTATCACGAGGCCGGGCATGCCATCGTCGGACGCATCGTGCCCGAGCACGACCCGGTCTACAAGGTCTCCATCATTCCGCGCGGGCGCGCGCTCGGGGTCACCATGTTCCTGCCCGAGGAAGACAAGTACAGCCAGAACAAGACCGAGCTCGAATCGCAGCTCGCCAGCCTGTTCGGCGGCCGGGTGGCCGAAGAGCTGATCTACGGCAAGGAAAAGGTGACTACCGGCGCCAGCAACGACATCGAGCGGGCCACCGCGATCGCGCGCAACATGGTTTCCAAGTGGGGACTGTCCGATGCGCTGGGACCGTTGTCCTACGACGAGAACGAGGACGAGGTATTCCTGGGCCGTTCGGTCACCCAGCACAAGAACGTGTCGGACGAAACGCACCGCGTCATCGACAAGGAAGTGCGCAAGATCATCGACAATGCCTACACCAAGGCGCGCGAGATTCTGACCGAAAACGACAAGCAGCTGCACCTGATGGCCGATGCGCTGATGCAGTACGAGACCATCGACGCGCACCAGATCGACCAGATCATGGACGGCAATGAACCGGACCCGCCGACCGGCTGGGATGACGGCGACAAGCCGCCGCGGCCGCCGGGCGGCAGCGATCGCGCCAGCGGGCCGGAGCCCTCGCCGTCGGGAAGGCCCGCGACCGGGGAAACCTGAGCAAAGGGCAAGGCGGGGCCGGGAAATGGCGCGCTGGCTGCTTGTTCAGCGGCGCTCCCGGCGGCGCGGTTTCGTCAATCGCTGTCGGCAAGCCATCCGATTTCCCGGGCGGTCTGCGGCCCGATGACCACCTGCGCCAGGCTTTCGGCCTGGCGCGCGCTTGTTTCGCTGGACGCCACTCTTCCGGCCATCAGCTCGGCCCGACGCTGCGGATAAAGAGGTTGCTGTTTCGGCTGCGCGAAGCCGTGCGGGTAAAGCGGAAGGCCGGTTGACAGGTCGTACTTGTCGGCCGCCCCGACGGTGTGCAGTACCTCGTGCGTCAGAACGACCTGGTTCGCCCCATGCATCGCCTTGCTTGCAAACAGGTTCGCGATCGCGATCCTGATCCGCTCCACGCCAGTGGAGTGTGGAAGCTTTCGGCGTCCGGAAGGATCGAAGTAGCGCGCCAGTACGACGATGTCCGGGTCCATCCCCTGGGTGTCGAAACGCCATCGCCACCAGCGCATCCGGGCGATCCAGGTGGCGCGCTGCAGGTAATTGCCGCCGACCGGCGGGGCCGGCGGCGATTGCGCGACCGGCGCCGCCAGCTGGACGTAGATCGGCCGGTCCAGCCCGATTTCATAGCGTTGCGCCTCGCCCTGCATGAACCGCTCGATTTCCTCGAAGTCGCGTTCCTCCAGGCGCTGGACATGATGCTCGGCGGATTCGCTGCCGTCGGCGTTGACCGGATAGACTGCGATGAAAAGGGGGGTCGACCAGCTCGCGATTCGCGCACGGTCATTGAACTGGTGGTGTACGACGAGCACCAGGAGCAGCAGTAGCAGGGCAATGCGGATGCGTTTGAAGGTCAAGTTGTCGATCCCCGGCTCGGTTGATTGACTCACGTGGCCATCACCAGGCCGGATGCGACGAGCCGGAAGGGCCTACTTGATGACCTTGAGATCGGGCTTCCCGCGCTTGCCGCGCCCGGGTTCTTCCTTGTCGTCCGGCGTTTCGCCGGCCGTCTCGGACGGCGCTTCCCGACTCTCGTCGCGGTCGGCTTCGGGGAACATCATGCCCTGGCCGTTTTCCCTGGCATAGATGGCCTGCACGGCCTCGATCGGCACCAGCACGCCTTGCGAGACGCCAGCGAACCGCGCGACGAAGCTGACGTATTCGTTGTCGATCTGCAGATCCCTGACGGCGGTCGGTGAAATGTTCAGAACCACCTTTTCCTGGGACCGTACCGAGTCCGGAATCTCCAGCTCGGGATGTGCGCTGTCGACGAGGATCTGGGGCGTGGCGCCGTTGTCGACGATCCAGTCATTCAGCGCCCGCAGGAGATAGGGCTGACTGGAGCTCATTGTCGCCTGGGAATCACTCATCCTCTTCGCGACAGGCCTTTTCGGATTCGGTCAGGCTTCGCTGGAAGGCATCGCGGCTGAACATGCGATCCATGTAGCGGTGCAGGTGAGTGGTGGATCTCGCCGGCAGATCGATGCCGTAGGCCGGAAGCCGCCACAGCAGCGGGAGCAGCGCGCAGTCGACCAGGCTCAGCTCATCGTTGAGAAGGAACGGCGACAGACCGAACAGCGGGTCGGACTCGATGATGTTGTCGCGCAACTGCGTGCGCGCCGTCTCGACGCGCTTGGGTCCGCTCGAGGTCTCGATGATTCGGCCGTTTTCGATCCAGTCGCGCTGGATTCGATAAAGCGCCAGGCGCAGCCTGGATCGGGAAACCGGGTCGACCGGCATCAGCGGCGGATGCGGGTAACGCTCGTCGAGGTACTCGGTCACGACCCAGGTCCCGTAAACCACCAGGTCGCGATCCACCAGTGTCGGGGGTTCGCCGTAGGGGCTGAGTTCGGCGAGATCGGCAATGGCCGAACGGTCCTGCTCGATGTGGATGATTTCCACATTGAGTCCCTTTTCGGCCAGCACCACGCGCACGCGATGGCTGTCCAGGCAGTTTTCGGAGGAATACATGGTCATCATGGGGCCGGGTACCTCCGGTCAGCGCTATATGGGCGGGCGATCACTTCTTGATGTCCCGCCAGTATTCCTTGTACAGCAACCACGACAGGAAAGTGAATACCACGAGGAAGAGAAGCACCCACACGCCCAGGTTTTCTCGTTTCAGCACCGCAGGTTCGGCCAGGTAGATCATGAACGCGGTGAGCTCGCGCAATGCCAGATCATACTCTTCGGACGACATGCTGCCGGCCTGATCGACCTGCAGTTCGGCGATGCGCGACTTTTCCTCGCCGTTTTCGTCCGTGTAGGTTTCCATGACCGGGCGTTGAATGCCCTGCAGTTCCCACAGTACGTGCGGCATCGAAGCGTTCGCCAGAACGGTGTTGTTCCAGCCTTCCCCGGTCAGGTAGAAACCCTTGAGGAACGAATAGATCCAGTCCGCGCCGCGCGAGCGGGCCGTCAGGGTAAGGTCCGGCGGCTTTTTCCCGAACCACTCCTCGGATTCCTCGGGCATTGCGGCCTTCATGTAATCGGTGATCTCGCCGTTGCCCAGGATGAGGTTTTCCTGCACCTGCTCCTCGGTCAGTTCCAGATCCTGCGCCAGGCGCTGATAACGCATGTATTCCGCCGAATGGCAGGAATGACAGTAGGTCACGAACATGGCCGCGCCGCGCTGGACCGAAGCCAGGTTGTGGACGTCGGCGCCGGATTGCTCCAGGTCTTCGCCGCCGGCGGCCGGCCAGGCGGTCTGGGCGGCGGCCAGGAGTGCGATGGTGAATGCGATTCGAATCATTTGGTTACACGCTCCGGTTCCGGCCTGGTCTTTTCGTACTTGGTCACGAACGGCATCAGGATGAAGAATGCGAAATAGGCGAACGTCCAGATGCGTGCTTCGATGGTCTGGATATAGGTCCCTTCCCCCATGCCGAGCATGCCGAGACGGATGAATGTGACGGCAAATACCGCCAGCATGATCTTGCTGCCGAGTCCCTTGTAGCGGATGGACCTGACCTTGGAGCGATCCAGCCAGGGCAGCGCGAACAATACCATGATCGCAAGCCCCATCAACACCACGCCGGCAAGCTTGTCCGGGACGGCCCGCAGAATCGCGTAATAGGGGGTGAAATACCAGACCGGGACAATATGCTCGGGCGTCACCAGCGGGTCGGCCGGGTTGAAGTTGTCCGGCTCCAGGAACAGGCCGCCGAACTCCGGCGCGTAGAAGATCACGAACGCGAACAGGGTCAGGAATACACCGACGCCGAAAATGTCCTTGACCGTGTAGTACGGATGGAACGGAATGCCGTCCAGCGGCCGGCCCTTGCTGTCCTTTTTCTTCTTGACGTCCACGCCGTCGGGATTGTTGGAGCCCACCTCGTGCAGCGCCGCCAGGTGGAGGACGACCAGCAGCAGCAGCGCCAGCGGCACGGCGATCACGTGCAGGGCGAAGAACCGGTTCAGCGTGGCGTCGGAGACGAAGAAGTCGCCGCGTATCCATTCGACCAGCGCATCGCCGATTACCGGAATCGCCCCGAACAGGGAGATGATCACCTGTGCACCCCAGTACGACATCTGTCCCCAGGGCAGCACATAGCCCATGAAGGCCTCGGCCATGAGCACCAGGTAGATGAAAACGCCCAGGATCCAGACCAGTTCGCGCGGCGATTTGTACGAGCCGTACATCAGCCCGCGGAACATGTGCAGGTAGACGACGATGAAGAAGAACGACGCCCCGGTCGAGTGCATGTACCGGATCAGCCAGCCCCACTCGACATCGCGCATGATGTACTCGACCGAGGCAAAGGCTTCTGATGCATCGGGCTTGTAGTGCATGGTCAGGAAAATGCCGGTAACGATCTGCAGCACCAGCACCAGCATGGCCAGGGAGCCGAAAAAGTAGAAGAAGTTGAAGTTTTTCGGCGCGTAGTACTCGCTGATGTGCTTTTTCCAGAATTCGGAGACCGGAAGCCGCTGGTCGATCCACGCGCCCGCATTCGCAAGCTGGCGCGAAGTATTGCTGGCTGGTTTCGCCATGGTCACGCTGCTCCTTCGGGATGAACGCCGATGACGACATGATCGCTGTCGGCAAAGTTGTAGGGCGGTACTACAAGATTCGACGGCGCCGGGACGCCGCTGTAGACCCGGCCGGCCAGATCGAACTTGGATTTGTGGCAGGGACAGAAGAACCCGCCCTTCCAGTTTTCCTCGAACGGTTGCGCGCCGACTTCCGGGATGAACTCCGGGACGCAGCCCAGGTGCGTGCAGTGCAGGTTCAGGACCAGGATCTCGGGGCGGATCGATCGATGCTCGTTGGCCGCGTAGGGCGGCTGCTGATCGGCGACCTCGGATTCCGGATCACGCAGTTCGTCATTGATTTCGGCAAGATTGTCCACCATTTCGTCGGTACGGCGCATGATGCCGATGGTCTGGCCACGCCAAACCAGCCGGATCAATTGGCCCGGTTCGAGGTCGCCGATGTAGGCCTCGACCGGTGCGCCGATCACACGCGCGCGCGCGCTCGGGTTCCAGGAGGCCAGAAATGGCCACGCCGCAAAGCCGACACCGACCGCGCCCACGGCCCCGGTGCCAGCCAGAAGCAGCATGCGACGGCCCTTGTCGGCAACCGGTTCGAGCGACTCGAGCGATTCTTTTTCGGACATGAACAGTGACTCCTGATTCGGAACGGCGATTCCCGTTCGGCAACATTCTCCGCGCAAGCAAACGGCCGATATCGCTCAGGCCGCCGCGATCAAACCGCAATTTTACCGAATTTTAATTCAGTGCTGCTTCACTTCGCGCCAATATGCGTGATTGGGGAAACGGGTGAGGACGCTGGCCGTCCATACCTCTAAAATACTTGATCGATCGAATTTTTGCCGGCCCATGAAACGAACCGTCCAATTCCTGCTGCAGGCCACCGTGCTGGGCCTGGCCATTGCATTCGTGCTGGTCTGGTTCCGCCCTGAACTGCTGCCGCTGGAAACCGACGACGGCGGTTTCCCGGCGACCGGATCCTACGCTGATGCGGTCAATCGCACCGCGCCATCGGTGGTCAGCATCTATACCCGCACCATGGTCAGCGAGCCGATGATCGGCGAGGGCGCCGATCCGCTGTTCCAGCGCCTTTACGGCGACCGCAGGGTGCTGCGCCCACGCAGCGGGCTGGGCTCCGGCGTCATCGTTTCCGCCGACGGCCTGATCCTGACGACTGCGCACGTTATCAACGGCGTGGACAACATCTTCGTCGCGCTGTTCGACGGCAGCGTCGCCGAGGCACGGGTCATCGGCACCGACCCCGGGACCGATCTGGCCGTGCTGAAGATCGAGCTGGACGGCTTGCCGGCGGCAAGTTTCAACACCACGACCCGACATCGACCGGGCGACGTGGTGCTGGCCATCGGCAACGCGTTCGGCCTGAACCACACCGTGACCGCCGGGATCATCAGTGCGACCGGGCGCGGCGACCTGAACCTGGCGACGTTCGAGGACTTCATCCAGACCGACGCGGCGATCAATTCCGGCAACAGCGGCGGCGCCCTGATCAACGCCCGCGGCGAGGTCATCGGCATCAACTCGGCCTCGCTCAGCCAGGAGACCGGCGCCCAGGGCATCAGCTTTGCCATTTCCGCGCGACTCGCGACCGAGGTCATGCGCCAGATCATCGAATTCGGAGACGTGCGGCGGGGCTGGATGGGGGCCAACGTGACCGACCCGCCGTTGATGAGCCTTGAAGGCGATGACCAGCCCGGCGGCGTCCAGATTGCCCAGATTTATCGCGGCGGCCCGGCCTGGCAGGCCGGCCTGCGGCCCGGCGACATCCTGCTTTCGGCCGATGGCGCGCCGGTGGGCAGCGCGCGCGAATTCACGCTTTCGGTGGCCGAGGAAGCGCCGGGAACCGAAGTCGAACTGGTCGCGATGCGAAACGGGCAGCGGTTCACCACTTCGGTGACTCTGATCCAGCAGCCGCCGTTGCAGGGGTGACGGGCAGCATCGGGGTTTCTGGCGTCCACGCCACATTCAGCCTTTGTTCCAGCGCTGTTGGACTGGAAGGCGTAAATGGTAAATAGTGAATGGTAAATGGCAGAAAGCCTGATCCGGCCACCGCGGCTTGGCGAAGCACCCGCTTGCCATTCACCATTTACTATTATTCAATATTTACGCTCCTATCCGTCACGCCTTCGGCAGCGTGACGCCGCGCTGGCCCTGGTATTTTCCGGCACGGTCGGCGTAGCTGGTTTCGCACTGCTCGTCGGATTCCAGGAACAGGAACTGCGCCACGCCCTCGTTGGCGTAGATGCGTGCCGGCAGCGGCGTGGTGTTGGAAAATTCCAGCGTCACGTGGCCTTCCCACTCGGGCTCGAGCGGGGTGACGTTGACGATGATGCCGCAGCGCGCGTAGGTCGATTTGCCGAGGCAGATGGTCAGCACGTTGCGCGGAATGCGGAAGTATTCCACCGTGCGCGCCAGCGCGAACGAATTGGGCGGGATGATGCAGGCATCGCCCTTGAAGTCGACGAAACTGTTGCTGTCGAAATGCTTCGGGTCCACGACGGCGGAATTGATGTTGGTGAAGATCTTGAATTCATCGGCGCAGCGAACGTCGTAGCCGTAGCTCGAGGTGCCGTAGGACACCAGCTGCCGGCCTTCGCGTTCGCGGATCTGGCCGGCCTCGAAGGGGTCGATCAGCCCGTGTTCTGCGGCCATGCGCCGGATCCAGCGGTCGGATTTGATTGTCATTCTGGGTTATCGCTCCTGAATCTGTTTGCTTGCGCATCCGAAGGGCGCCGGGACTGGAAAGCGAAAAGGCGTGAATGGTGAAAGGTGAATGGCGGGCAGCCTGGTCCGACCGGTGCGGGTTGGCGAAACCGCCGGTTGCCATTTACCATTTACTATTCACCATTCACCATTCACGCCTGTCAAACCAATCAGTCGGTGATCTTGATCTTGGGCATCCGGATCTCGGTATTGACCGCCTGCCGGGCGAGACGGCCCGCGGTGCGCCGGGCGATTTCGCGGAAACGCTTTGCCGCGGCGTTTTCCGGATCAGCGGCCACGATCGGCGCGCCCTCGTCGGTCGAACGGCCGAGCGCGGTTTCCAGCGGCAACTGGCCGAGCAGCGGAAGACCCGTTTCGGTAGCCATGCGCTGTCCGCCGCCGTGGCCGAATACGGCCTCCTCGAACCCGCAGTTCGAGCACACATGGGTGCTCATGTTCTCGACGATCCCGAGTACCGGCACCTTGACCTTGCGAAACATCGAGACTGCGCGCCGGACGTCGTCCAGCGCCACGTCCTGGGGCGTGGTCACGATGACGGCGCCGGCGACGGGAATGCGCTGGGCGAGCGTCAGCTGGACGTCGCCAGTGCCCGGCGGCAGGTCTATGATCAGGTAGTCCAGGTCCTGCCACAGCGTCTCCGACAGCATCTGGCTGAGCGCCTGGGTGGCCATGGGGCCGCGCCAGATCATCGCCTGGTCGGTGTCGACCAGCACGCCGATGCTCATGGCCTGGATGCCGTGTGCGCGCATCGGCCGGATGCGCTTTTCGCCGGTGGTTTCCGGCTGCCCGGAAAGGCCCAGCATGCGCGGCTGACTGGGACCGTAGATATCGGCGTCGAGCACGCCGACCGACGCGCCCTCGGCGTGCAGCGCCAGCGCGAGGTTGGCGGCTACGGTGGACTTTCCCACACCGCCCTTGCCCGAAGCGACCGCAATGATGTTCTTGACCCCCTCCTGTGGCTGCAGCCCGCCCTGGACCGCGTGGGCGGGGATGAACTGGTCGATCTCCACGGTCACCGAGTCCACGCCGTCGAAGCCCTCCAGCCGAGCGCGCAGCATGCTTTCGAGTTCGGCATGCCACCCGGCGGCCGGGTAGCCCAGCCGGATATCCACGGCGACCTTGCGGCCGGAAACCGCCACGCCGCTTACCGCGTCGCCCAGCGGCGCGCCGGTATTGGGGTCTTCGACTTCGCGCAGTTCGGCCTTGAGTTGTTCGGGATCGATGTCGGCCATTTCAGTGAGTTTCCTTGGGTCGGATCTTGCGTCGGGACATGGCTGCCGTCAGCATCAGCCGAAGCGATTCCTCGAACGGCAGATCGATCGGTTCCAGCCATTCGCGCGGAACGAAAATGGTGTAGCCGGCAATCTGGTAACTCAAGGGCAGATAAACCGCCACCTCGCCTTCCTCGCCGAACGGCAGTTCTGAGAAATCCTCGCGCGTGACGAATCCCATCACGCCGATCTTGAGTTCGGGGTGGCGCACCATGACCGCTTGGCCGAAGCGGCTGCCGTCCTCGCTGCTGAAGTAGTCGACGAAGTCCTTGGTGGCGCGGAACACGGACTTGACCAGCGGCATGCGCTCGAGAGCGCCTTCGCCGAGCTCGATCAGCTTGCGGAAAAGCCAGACCTGGCTGAGCAGCCCGATCGCCATGACCAGCGCGATGCCGCCGACCAGCCCCATCCCTCGGATATACAGGTTCTCGGGCAGGACCAGCTTGATCAGAAACCCGACGCCGTTCTCGGCCAGCCCGGCCAGCCAGAGCACGATCAGCAAGGTGAGCGCAATCGGGATGATCGTCGCCAGCCCTTTGAGGAACAGGCGCACCAGGCGCTGCACGGTCACATGCTGTTCAGGGTTCTGCGCGCTCATTCGAGGTCGTCGATGCGGCGCGCCAGCGATTCGCGATCGTCGGTGACGATTCTCTCCAGCGTTCTGACCCGGGCTTCCAGGCGGTCGATTTCGGCGTTGCGCTGCTTGGCTTCTGCGTCGGCCTGTCCGTTGCCGCGTGCGGCCAGCCAGTGCTGGGTGACCTTCACCACGGCCCAGATGGCGACAACGGCAACGAGAGCGGAATAAAGATTCATGCGAATTCAGGCGACCGGAACATGCCGCGATTGTAGCGCGTCAGGGGGCGTTTTCCGGGAGTTTGGGTTGAGCCGATTCGCGTTCAGGCCGACCGTGCAGCCGCAGCCGCTCCATCAGGTAGCACAGGCAGTCCTGGCGTACCGCCTCGACATCGGTGGTCAGCATCGCCGGCATGGCGGTACGCTGCAGCACCACCCGGTCGTCGTCCCGGCGAAACCAGTGGTCGGTGCGGTCGGCCCCTTCGGTATCGAAGGCCCGCAGTGCAGCATTCTGCGTGGTCGCCCGAGCCAGGTACGTGCCCGGCGGCAGTTCGGTGAAGTTCAGGCGGTCCAGCCGCGCGTCGAAGCGCAGATCGATGTCGGCATCGCCGTCGGAATTGCCGAAGCGAAAGCGTACCGGCTCGGGAACCCGCACGACGGTGGTGACCTGGAACAGGTCGAGGTCTTCGGGTTGGGGCCATTGGTCGTGCAGGTCGTCGAGATTGAGCGCGTTTTCGAGGTAGGCCATTGCGTGGTCCGTGCCGCCGCGCTTACCCGGCGGCCCGCATTCCAGCGTGACCGCCGGGCAGAACTCGCCGAACGCCGCGGACTGCACGCCGGAGGGCTCGGTGAAATAAATCACGGTGCGCGAAAAACGGCTGGCCAGGTTCAACGCGCGTGCATCGATCCGATTGACGGCCGCGTAGTGCGGGTTCTCGCCGGTATTGTTGTGGACGTCGATGCTGGCGAAGGGCTTGAGCGTGCGCACGTGCCGCGTGATGTCGGCCAGCATGTCGTGCCACGGCGTCTGCGCGTGGCGCGAGCCGGGCCAGCAGCGGTTCATGTCGGGCTGGTCGCAAAGATGGCGCCGGCCGGCGGCGGCCGCCTCGATATTGCCGATGAAAAGCGTCAGGCTGCGCGGCAGCGGATCGCGCTGGTAGCGCCCGGTGAGCAGGCGTCTTACCGCGTCCCAGCCGGAAGTTTCGTTGCCGTGCTGCAGGACCGAAACGAACAGTGGATTGGGCTTGCGGCCGGGCAGGTGAATGAGCGTGGGTCCTTCGAGATACCTGGCCAGTGCCGTGGCAGGGTGTTGCAGCAGCCGTGAAGGCATGTGATCCAGGATTACGGGTTGCATATGCGGGGCTCGTTCCTCTGATAGCATCGCGGCCAGCATAAGTGATCTGACTCGCGGATATGATGCGCCCTTGATTTTGTTCCGGGCTGTCCCCAATCCGCCGAACATCGTCATCCAGGCGTGGAGAACAATCAATGATCGAGGCGAAGAAGTTGACCCGGTGCTACGGTGATTTCACCGCCGTGGACCGGTTGAGCTTTAGCGTGGAGCCGGGCACGGTGCTCGGGTTCCTGGGGCCGAACGGGGCCGGAAAGTCGACCACCATGAAGATGCTGACCGGCTTTCTTCCGCCCACTTCGGGCACCGCCTCGATTCACGGCCACGACATTGTCGCCGATTCGCTGGCCGCCCGGCGCCTGATCGGCTACCTGCCCGAGGGTGCGCCGCTGTACGGCGAACTGGGCGTTGCGCGCTTTCTCGAGTTCGTGGCCGGTGCGCGCGGCTATCGCGGCGACGAAGTCGTGCGCCGGGTCGGGCAGGTCATCGAGCGCCTGCAGCTCGAGGAGGTGCGCATGCAGACGATCGAAACCCTGTCGAAAGGCTTCAAGCGGCGCGTCGGCCTGGCCCAGGCGATCATTTCCGACCCGCCGGTCCTGGTGCTGGACGAACCGACCGACGGGCTGGACCCGAACCAGAAACAGCAGGTCCGCCGGCTGATCCGGGAAATGGCGCCGGACAAGATCACCATCATTTCCACCCACATCCTGGAAGAAGTCGACGCGCTGTGCTCGCGCGCCATGATCATCGCGCGCGGCAGGCTGCTGGCCGACGACAGCCCGGCTTCGCTGCTGGCCCGGTCGCGCTATGCACGCGCGGTCAGCCTGGCCTGCGACGATCTGCAGGGCGCGGCCTCGGCGCTCAGCGAACTGCCCGAGGCCGGCGAGGTCGAGGTGCGGCGCGGTCTGGTCACGGCGTTTCCGTCGGGCCAGGGCGACCTGTTCCAGGCGGTATCGAAACTGGCCCGCGAGCGCGGCTGGCGGGTCTCCAGGCTGCAGCTGGAAGCCGGGCGGCTGGACGACGTGTTCCGGCGCATCACCCGCACCGAGACCACGGAGGAAGCGGCATGACGGGCAGATTCGCAAGCCTTCCGGTCATTCTCAGGCGGGAACTGACCAGTTATTTCTCCACGCCGGTAGCGTATGTGTTCATCGTGATTTTCCTGGTCATGGCCGGCGCGTTCACGTTCTATCTCGGGAATTTCTACGAGCGCGAGATCGCCGACCTGCAGCCGTTTTTCCAGTTCCATCCCTGGCTGTACCTGTTCCTGGTACCGGCGATCGGCATGCGGCTGTGGGCGGAAGAGCGCAAGTCCGGCACCGTCGAACTGCTGCTGACGCTGCCGGTCACCGTGACCGAGGCGGTGGTGGCGAAGTTCCTGGCCGCCTGGCTGTTCGTCGGCCTGGCGCTGGCGCTGACGTTTCCGATCTGGATCACGGTCAACGTGCTTGGCGATCCGGACAACGGCGTGATCGTGGCCGGCTATCTCGGCAGCTGGCTGATGGCCGGGGGCTTCCTGGCGATCAGCGCCTGCATTTCGGCCCTGACCCGCAACCAGGTGGTCGCCTTCATCATTGCGGTGGTGGTGTGTTTCGGCTTTCTGCTTTCGGGCCTGCCGATGGTGCTCGACATCTTCCGCGGCTGGCTGCCGCAGACGGCGGTCGATGCGGTCGCCAACCTGAGTTTCCTGGCCCATTTCAACTCGATCTCGCGCGGCGTCGTGGACCTGCGCGACCTGGTCTACTTCGCGCTGGTGATCGGCTTCTGGCTGACCGCCAACCGCATCCTGGTTGAAATCAAGAAGGCGCAATAGACATGAAGAACCTGTATTCATCGAGCGCCCTGGCCGTGCTGGCCGTGCTTTTCGTGGTGCTGACCATGCTCAGCGGGATCCTGTTCAAGGGCTGGCGGCTGGACCTGACCGAGAACAACGCCTACACGCTGTCCGAAGGTACCCGCAACATCGTCGAGTCGCTGGAACAGCCGATCCGGCTACGGCTGTACTTCAGCGATTCGGCCAGCGAGGACCTGCCGCAGATCCGCAGCTACGCCGAGCGGGTGTGGGAACTGATGCAGGAACTGGCCGCGCAATCCGACGGCATGATCGAGCTCGAGCGCATCGACCCCGAACCGTTCTCCGAGGCCGAGGATGACGCGGCGCGCTACGGCCTGGAGGCCGTGCCGCTGAACCAGGCCGGCGACGTGCTCTACCTGGGCGTGGTCGGAACCAACGCCGTCGACGGTCTCGAAGTGCTGCCGTTCTTGTCGCCGAACCGGGAATCCTTGCTCGAATACGACCTGGCGCGAATGGTGTCGACGCTGAGCCAGCCCGACCTGCCGCGCGTGGGCCTGATCACCGGCCTGCCGCTTTCCGGCGGTTTCGATATGCAGACCGGGCAGCGTTCGCCAAGCTGGGCGGTCTACGACCAGTGGAACGAGCTGTTCGACCTGACCCCCGTCGAGCCCGGCGCGAACGCGCTGCCGGACGATCTCGATGCCCTGGTGGTGGTGCACCCGAAGGAACTTTCCGAGGACATGCTGCTGGCCATCGACCAGTTCGTGCTCGGTGGCGGCCGCCTGCTGGCGTTCGTCGATCCCTACGCCGAAGCCGATCCGGGCGAGAACCCCGGCGATCCGGCGGCGCGCTTCACGGCCGAACGTTCTTCGACGCTGGCGCCGCTGTTCGAGGCCTGGGGCATTGCCATGGATACCGAGCAGTTCGTCGCCGATCTCGGCCGCGCGCTTGAGGTCACGGTGCAGCAGGGCCAGCCGCCGGTGCGCCATCCGGCCATCCTGGGCCTGACCGAAGACGATCTCAGCGAGCGCGACATCGTCACTGCCGATCTCGAATCGGTCAACGTGGCCAGTGCCGGGTCGCTGATCGAGGAGGACGCCGGGGTCGGGTTCGAGGCCCTGATGCGCTCCAGCGAACGCTCGGGCCTGCTGGCCACCGAGCGCCTGCGCATGGCCAACGACCCCTCTTCGCTCGGCGACGAGCTCGGCATGGACGAGCGCCGGCACGTGCTGGCCGCGCGCCTGAGCGGTGAAGCCGACAGCGCATTTCCTGATCGCATCGACGCGTCCGGCACCAGCAGCGGCCCGGTCAACGCCATCGTCGTGGCCGACACCGACCTGCTTTCGGACAACATGTGGGTGCAGCGCCAGAGCTTTCTCGGCAGCGCCATCCTCAATCCGTTTGCCGACAACGGCGCGCTGGCGGTCAACGCGCTGGAAAACCTCCTCGGCGACGCCGAACTGATCAGCATCCGCAGCCGATCGACGTCGATCCGCACGTTCGACCTGGTCGAGGACCTGCGGCGCCGGGCCGAGGCGCGTCTGCGCGAGACCGAACAGCAACTGGAAGCCGAGTTGCGCGAGGCCGAGAACCGCCTGACCCAGCTCCAGCAGGGCCGCGGCGACTCCGATCTCAGCATCCTGACGCCGGAGCAGGAAGCCGAGATCGACCGGTTCATGGAGCAGCGGCTGGAAATTCGCCGTCAGCTGCGCCAGGTCCGGCGCGAGCTGGACGAGGAAATCGAAGACCTGGGCACCCGGGTCAAGATCATCAACATCGTGCTGGTGCCGCTGCTGGTGACCGCCATCGCGCTGTTCGTGGCCTGGCGGCGGCGCCGGCAGCAGCATGGAGCGAACAAGCCATGAACAGAAACCGTTTCCTGATGCTGGTCGCCGCGACGCTGGCGGCCGTCGTGCTGGTGGCGCTGCTGGACCGGCCGGAACGCTCGGGCCCCGAAGAAATTCCGGCGACCCTGCTGCCTGGGCTGGACGAGGTGGTCAACGAAATCGATGCCATCGACATCGTCGCGCCGGGCGGCAGCACCGCGGTGCGTCTGCGGCGCGACGAAGAGCGCTGGCGGGTGCCCGAAAAGGACGGTTACGAGGCCGATTTCGCGCAGGTCATCGCGTTTCTGCGAACGCTGGCAGAGGTCGGCGTGGAAGAGCCCAGGACCGACAACCCGGACTGGTATTCGCGTCTCGGCGTGCAGCCGCTGGACGCGCCGGACGCGACCGGCCGGCGCATCGACTTTCCGGGCCGCGATATCGCCTCGGTGATCATCGGCCAGGCCGATCCGTCCGGCGAGGGCAGCTACGCCCGGCGGGCCGGCGAGGCGCGGAGCTGGCTGCTCGACGGCATCGTCGAAGTGCCGGTGGATCCGGTCGCCTGGCTGGAGCCCGGCATCATGGACATTCCGTCGTCCGACATCGCCGGGGTGGTGATCCGCCATGCCGGCGGCGAAGTCGTTCGGCTGGACCGCGCCGGCGACGAGGACCCGGTATTCGTGCTGCGCGACGTGCCGGAAGGCCGAGAGGCCGGCGGCGAGTGGAAGCGCAACGCCATCGCCAACGGGCTCAGGGGCCTGAACCTTGAAGACGTGCGCCGGTTCGAACCGCCGGTGCCGGAAGCCGCGACGCGCGTGCTGTTCACCACCACCGACGGGTTGAACTTCGTCGCCGCGCTGTTCGAGCGCGATGACGCGCACTGGATGCATTTCACCGTCTCGGCCGAAAACGCCGCCGAACCGGCCGAAGTGGCGGCGGGTCCCGGGCAGTCGAATCCGGATGCAGACGAAGCCGATGGGCCTGACGGCGCGGGTGCAGGAGACGGTGACGGCGAAGCCGCCGGGGAACGCCTGGCCAATGCGGTTGCCGTCGATTCCAGGCTGTCGCCGTGGCTTTTTGCCATCCCCGAGCGTCGTTACGACGACCTCACCCGGCGCATGGAAGACCTGCTGGAGCCGGTGGAAGAGGACCAATAGTCGGCGTCACATCCCTGCCCGATTCGTCTGCAGGTATGTTCCGGACGGAGGATTCGGCGGCCATCGATCCCCGAAGGCCTCGCCCCGTGTCGAACCGAAGCCATCGATGCCCGCCGAATCCGGATTTTCAGCGCAGTCGCCTGGCTGAACCTTCCCCGCGCGTGATCGCGGTGAGTTCGTCGACGAACGTATCGGCCGCTTCGCGGGCGATTTCGAGTTCGAGCTGCAGGCCGTTCGTGGACCATTCCTCGCTGCATTTTTCGGTCCCATGGCGTTCGGCGAGCCGGTGCAGCTCACCGGCCAAATCGAACGGCACGCGGCATTCCAGAACGACGGTTTCAATGATGGGTTCGATCACGGCGTTGGCAATCGCCTCCATGGCGGTGCCGCCGTAGGCCCGCGCAAGTCCGCCGGTCCCCAGCTTGACGCCGCCGAAGAAGCGGCTGACCACGACCACCGAGAAATCGAGTTCGTGGTGATCGAGTGCCGCCAGCATCGGTCGGCCGGCGGTGCCGCCGGGTTCGCCGGCGTCGTCGAAGCGCACCGTGTCGCCGCAGCGGCAGGTGAAGCACACGTGGCGGCAGTCGGCCTCGCCCTGCTCGCGCACGAATTCGCGCGCCGCGGCCTCGTCCCGGGCCGGGCCGGCCACGCCGATGAAGCGGCTGTTGCGTATGTTCTGTTCGAACCGGCCGAGCCGAACGATGCGGTTCATTTTTCGGGAAAATCCGGCACCGGCAACGGCGGCGCCTCATCCACGCGCCGGACTTCGGATTCGATGCGAATGTCGCGTACCCGGGTGAAGATGGCCTGGCCCTCGGCGAAATCCTCGCGCCGCGACAACACCTTTCCTTCACCGTCCTCGATCAGCGCGTAACCGCGCGCCAGCACCGCCAGCGGGCTGACGTTGTCCAGCGCCCGGGCGATTTCGGAAAGCCGGGCCGAGTGGCGGGCCAGTTCGGCGCCGAATGCGCGCACCAGCCGCTTCCGCACCGCTTGGCGCTGCTGCTCGAATTCGTCCACTCGGCGCCCCGGATGACGCGCGACGAGGTGTTGGCGCAGCGTCGCGTGATCGGCGCGGGCCTGTTCCAGCCCCGTCCTGGCGGCGCGCCGGGCGCGTCGGATCAGGCCTTCCAGCCGCGCGGCGGCTTCGGCGAGCCGGCGCGCCGGGTGCTGGCCGGCCAGCCGTCGATCCAGCGCGTCGAGCCGTTGCCACTGCTGTTGCAGCTCGCGTGCCGGGGCCCGCACCAGGCGTTGCTGCAGTGCCTCGACCTGGCGCAGCAGCGCCGGGCCGTCCGGGGTGGCCGCCTCGGCGGCTGCCGTCGGCGTGGCCGCGCGCAGGTCGGCGGCGAAATCGGCGATGGTGAAATCGGTTTCGTGGCCCACGCCGGTGACCAACGGACAGTCCAGGGCGCGAATGCGCCGCGCCAGCGTCTCGTCGTTGAACGCCCAGAGATCCTCCAGCGAGCCGCCGCCGCGGGCCAGGATGACGACGTCGGCCGAACCGTCGCGATCGACCGCGTCGAGCGCGCGCAGGATGGCCGGCGCCGCCTGCTCGCCCTGGACCCGGGTCCTGTAGAGCCTGACCCGCGCGGCCGGCCAGCGCCGCTGCAGCGTGGTCAGGATGTCGCGTACCGCGGCGCCGGTGGGCGAGGTGACCACGGCAATGGTCGCGGGATAGCGCGGTAGCGAGCGCTTCGAGGCTGGATCGAACAGTCCTTCGGCCTCGAGCTTTTTCTTCAGCGCCTCGAAGGCCTGCTGCAGCGCGCCGCTGCCGGCCGGCAGCATCGCGTCGGCGATCAGCTGGTAGTCGCCGCGCGCCTCGTACAGGCTCAGGCGGCCGCGCACCAGCACCTGGTCGCCGTTTTCCGGCTGGCCGTCGACGTTGCCGCGCTGGCCGCGAAACAGGGCGCAGCGAAGCTGGGCGCGCTCGTCCTTGAGGGTGAAGTACCAGTGGCCGGAGGCCGGGCGCGCCAGGTTGGAGATTTCGCCGGCGATCCACAGGCGCGGAAAGCCGGCTTCCAGGTGCAGTCGGACTTCCCGGTTCAGCTCGACGGGCTGATAGACGCGTGTTTCGGCTCCGGGCGCGGGTACGGGCATGCGTCCGGATTATACGGTGCCGGACCCGTTGCGGCCGCATGCCCGGCTTGCACGCCGATGATGGACAATGCCCGGGTAGCCGAACGGGTCGCGCGCGGCGCGCCCACTGCAAGCGATGACCGAGGATGCACGCGAGCGCTACCCGACCGAGAATGACCGGCGGGATCTGACCTCGGGGCGGGTCTGGTTCAACATGCTGCAGCTGGCCGGACCGATGCTGGTCGGCATTGCCGCGGTCATGTCGGTACAGCTTGTCGATACCTATTTCGTCGGGCGGCTGGGGACCGATCCGCTGGCTGCACTGTCCTTTTCATTTCCGGTCGCGCTCACGCTGGCCAGCCTGTCGATCGGCCTGTCGGCGGGCGCCGCTTCGGTGATTGCGCGTGCCGTCGGGCGCGGCCATCGCCGGCGCACGAAACGCCTGGCGACCGATTCGCTGGTGCTCACGATCGTCATCGTCGCGCTGATGACGACCGCCGGCCTGCTGACGCTCGAGCCCGTCCTGCGGATGCTGGGCGCCGAAGCCGGCATTCTCGAAATGGCGCTGGCTTACATGCGGATCTGGTATCTGTCGCTGCCGTTTCTGGTCGTCACGATGGTGTCCAACGCGATGGTCCGCGCCAGCGGTGACGCTTTCTGGCCCAGTGCGATCATGGTCACCTCGGCGGTGCTCAACGTCATCGCCACGCCGATCCTGGTGTTTGGCGTCGGGCCGGTTCCGGCGCTCGGCATCGAGGGCGCGGCGCTGGGCACGCTTTTCGCGCGGTTGGTCTCGGCGGTGCTGGCGCTGTATCTGGTGATCTGGCGAGATCGGCTCGTCGTCCCGGTCCGGCGTGGCCTGCGGCGGTTTTTCAGGTCGGCCGGCCGGGTGCTGGGTATCGGCCTTCCGGCGGCGATCGGCAACGCATCCAATCCCGCAGGCATCGCAGTTGCAACGGCCGTCATCGCCGTGCTGGGTTCCGAAACCGTGGCGGCGTTCGGCGTCGCGACGCGCCTGGAGGCTTTCGCGATACTGCCGATGCTGGCGCTTTCGGCATCGATCGGACCGGTGGTCGGCCAGAACTGGGGCGGCGATCGCGCTGATCGCGTCGAGCTAGCACTGAAGACCGCCTACGTGCTGGGCGCCGGATGGTCGCTGTTGCTCGCGCTCGTGTTCTGGGCTTTCGGCCGGACGATCGCCGGGGCATTCGCCTCCGAACCCAGCGTGGCGGACGAGGCCGCGCGCTATCTATGGATCGTTCCGGTCAGCCTCTGGGGCTACGGAATCTCGATCATCGCCGCCGGGGCCTACAACGCGCTGGGCAAACCGTTGATCGGCTTGAGCTACTCGCTGACCCGCACCGCGGTCTTCTACGTGCCGCTGGTCTGGATCGCGTCGCGCGTGGACGGCTCGACGACGGTCTACGGCGCCATTGCCGCAGCCAACGCGCTGGCCGGATTGCTGGTCGCGGTCGATTCCCTGTTCCGGGTTCGGCGTCTCGCGAACGCCCGGGACGGGCGCGAGGTGGTGCGGCACGATCGCTGACTGCTTTGGGCACGCCGGGTCACGGGGCGGCCGCGGCGTTTTCCGGCGACTGCAGGTCATGCGCCGGGTCGGTCCGGCGTCCGCTCGAGGGCGTTTCGCCAAGATCATCCGTGTGTCCGGAGGCGGCCGGTACCAGCAGTTCAAGGAACCGCGCCGTGCAGCGCTGCCAGGAAAACCCGGCGGCGAAGTCCACGCAGTGATCCGACGCGACCGCCAGTGCCCGGAATACCGCCTCGCGCAGGTCTTCGTCCAGCGCACCGTTGCCGCCGTCGACGACCAGGTCTTTCGGCCCGGGTACTGGAAAGGCCGCCACCGGCACGCCGCAGGCCATGGCTTCGAGCATCACCAGTCCCAGCGTGTCGGTCAGGCTGGGGAACACGAACACGTCGGCGGCCGCCAGCAGTCTGGCCAGTTCCTCGCCGTGCCTGTAGCCGAGAAAATGCGCATCCGGATACGCGCGCCGGTAGCGTTCCAGCGCGGGGCCGCCGCCGACCACGACCTGCGAGCCGGGCAGCTCAAGGTCCAGGAACGCCTCCAGGTTCTTCTCCGGCGCCACACGGCCCATGTACATGCTGATCGGACGCGGCAGGTTCAGGGCGTCCTTGTCGCACGGCCGGAACAGCCCCGTATCGACCGCGCCGGGCCATACGTCAAGATTGCGAAAACCGCGCTGTGCCAGCAGGTGCTTCTGTGTTTCGGTTCGAACAAGCGTGCGCTCGGCGGCCGAATGAAACCAGCGCATCATGCGGTAGCTTGCCGCCAGCGGCACCGGCGCGCGCAGTTGGAGGTACTCGGGAAAACGGGTGTGACAGGAGCTGGTGAATCGCAGCCCGTTGAGTCGGCACCAGCGCCGTGCGGCCATTCCAAGCGGGCCTTCGGTTGCGATGTGAATTGCGTCGAAGCGCGCGCCCGCCAGGCACTCGCGGGCAGCCCGGCGCGGCCTGAGGGTCAGCCGAATCTCGGGATAGCTGGGGCAGGGTACCGTGGCGCGGGATGCAGGCGACAGTACGCTGACCGCATGGCCTTCGAGTTCGAGCTGGTTGCGGGTTTTTGTCAGCGAACGCACGACGCCGTTGACCTGCGGCGCCCAGGCATCGGTCACCAGCAGGATCTTCATGCCGCCAGCTCCGGGCGGCGCGGCTCCAGGCGCTTGAGCACCTGCGGCTCGTCGGCCAGCTTGAGCAGCTCGATCGTGCCGTCATGGTGTTCGACCAGCGCGGTGCAGCTTTCGACCCAGTCGCCGCAGTTCATGTAGGTCACACCGTCGAGCCGGGTCAGCTCGGCGCGGTGGATATGGCCGCAGATCAAGCCGTCGACCTGCTGCCGGTGCGCCTCGTGGGCGACGGCCTGCTCGAAGTTGGAGATGTACTTGACGGCCTTTTTCACCTTGTGCTTGATCGCGGCGGCCAGCGACCAGTACTCCAGCCCCATCTGCTCTCGCCACCAGTTGACGTATCGGTTCATTCGCAGCAGCAGCTCGTAGGCGGACGACCCGATGAGTCCGATGAATTTCGAGTTGACCACCGCCGAATCGAACTGGTCGCCGTGCATCACCAGCAACCTGCGGCCGTCGGCCGTCTCGTGGATGATGCGGTCATGGATTTCGACGTTGCCCAGGGTCAGGCCGTCGTATTCGCGCATGGCCTCGTCGTGGTTGCCGGGCACATAGATCACCCGGGTGTCGTGCTTGGCCTTGCCCAGGATCGAGCGCACCACGTTGTTGTGCGCCTGCGGCCAGTAGCGTTTTTTCTTCAGCGCCCAGAAATCGATGATGTCGCCGACCAGGTAAAGCCGCTCGCAGCGCATGTCGCGGATGAACGCCAGCAGGTAATCGGCGCTGCAGCCGGGAAAGCCCAGATGAACATCGGAAATCCAGATTGTGCGAACATTGCGCTTGATTCGGATCCTGTCGGAAGTCTGCATGCGGCTGTTCCTTGGCGCGGGTTTCCACGATCATCGGCAGCCTGGCTTGCAGCCCGATGACAGGCAGTTGACGGAACAATGACATTCCAGCGGCGCCATTGGCGGCATATTCGCGGCGCCCGGCGCCGGCTGACTCAGGAGGAAATTCAGGATGCGATCCCGCTTGTCCGCAGCATGCATGCTGCTCGCGCTCGTTGCGCAGACGCTGGCGGCCCAGCCGGCCGGCCTGGCCGTCAACGGCCAGATCTACACGATGAATCCGGACCAGCCCCGGGTCGAAGCGATGGCCTGGGACGCCGAAGGCCGGATCGTGGCGCTGGGCCGGGCCGAGGCGCTTGTCGAGCGCTGGCCGGAGGTCGCGGCCACCGAACTGAAAGGGCGCACCGTGATTCCCGGCCTGATCGACGCGCACGGCCATGTCATGGGGCTGGGCTTTGCGCTTCTCGATGCCGACCTCGTCGG
The DNA here is from genome assembly GCA_041685925.1 of Wenzhouxiangellaceae bacterium. GTDB lineage: Bacteria > Pseudomonadota > Gammaproteobacteria > Xanthomonadales > Wenzhouxiangellaceae. Next base: position 83,704 of record JAWLEW010000001.1, read on the forward strand.
CGCCGCCGATGTCGACGAGGTGGTGCAGCGGCTGCAGGCGCATGCGGCCGATCTGCCCGAGGCCGCGTGGCTGCGCGGCAGGGGCTGGGACCAGACGCGCTGGCCGGGCGCGGAGTTTCCGTCCGCGGCCGATCTCGACGCGGCGTTTCCCGACCGCCCGGTGCTGCTCGAGCGCATCGACGGTCACGCGGTCTGGGCGAATTCGGCTGCCATGGGCCGGGTCGAGGTCGACCTGACCGGCGACTGGCAGCCCGAGGGCGGCTTCATCCATCGCGACGATGACGGCAATCCGACCGGCGTGTTCATCGATCGCGCCGAGGACGTGTTCGAAGCGGTGATCCCGCCGCCGACCGAAGCGGAGAAGGCGCTGGCGCTGGATCGCGCGCTGGAGCGCATGACCTCGCTGGGCCTGACCGGCGCGCACGACGCCGGCACGTCGCTGGACGACCTGCGCCGCTTTCTGCATCGCGAAGCCGCAGGTAAGCTGCCGATCCGCATTCATGCGCTGGCAGACGGCGACGAGCAGGCGCTGGCCGCGCTGTGTCGAATGGGCATGGTCGATACGCCGCGCGTCACCGCGCGTGGCGTCAAGCTCTACGCCGACGGCGCGCTGGGCAGCCGCGGCGCCGCGCTGCTCGACGCATACAGCGACGACCCCGGCAACCAGGGCCTGCTGTTCGAGACCGATGAAGCGCTGCAGGCCATGGTCGACAAGGCCATGGGCTGCGATCTGCAGGTGGCCATTCACGCCATCGGCGACCGCGCCAACCGCCAGGTGATCGACGCCCTGATCGAAGGCCAGCAACGGTTCGACGGCAACCCCGGCCGTCATCGCGTCGAGCATGTCCAGATCATCCATCCCAAGGACATTCCGCGCCTGGCCGGGGCCGGCATCATCGCCAGCATGCAGCCCACCCACGCGACCTCCGACATGCGCTGGGCCGAGGATCGCCTGGGCGAGCAGCGGCTGTTCGGCGCCTACGCCTGGCAGCGCCTGCGCCAGGCCGGCGCGCACCTGGCGTTCGGCTCGGATTTTCCCGTCGAGCAGGTCGACCCGATGCTGGGCATATACGCGGCGGTCACCCGCCAGGATCTCGACGGCGAACCGCCCGGCGGCTGGTTGCCCGACCAGCGCGTGACCGCCGAGGTCGCCGTTTCCGGCTTCACCGTGGACGCCGCCTGGGCCGGCTTCGCCGAGGACGAAGTGGGCAGCCTGGAAATGGGCAAGCGCGCCGATTTCGTCGTGCTCGATCGCAACCTGTTCGAGATCGACCCGGCCGACATTCCGGATACGAAGGTCCTGGCCACCTACCTCGACGGCGAGGCGGTTTATCGGGCCGAGGTGGAGGAATAGCGGTGGAGAGCTTTTATTCCGGGCTACAGAGAAACGGAAAACCATGGAACCGCAGATTACCCAGATTTACGCAGATCATTGATAAAAATAAAGGTGCTTCAATAATCTGCGTAATCTGTGGTTGAGCCTTTGCCGTTCATGCACCTGTTTTTTCGCCACCGTGAAGAATATCAAGTAGGCACCAAACCACCAAATGACCATCGAAACCGACACCCACCGCCTGATCCTGCGCCAGACCCGGCCGGAGGACTATGCCGATATCGCGGAAATCATGGAGCGGGTCTATGCCGGCGACCTGGAAGGCGCCTGGACGCGCGAGCAGTTCGAATCGCAGATCCGGCGCTTTCCCGAGGGTCAGTTGTGCATCGAGGACAACGGCAAGGTGGTGGCCGCGGCGATTTCGCTGATGGTCAAGTACAGCCGCTGGGGACACGATCACCGCTACTGGGACATCGTCGGCGACGGCTACCTGACCACCCATGATCCCAAGGGGGACGTGCTCTACGGCGTCGATGTGTTCGTCCACCCCGACTACCGCGACCTGCGATTGGGTCGGCGTCTGTACGACGCGCGCAAGGAGTTGTGCGAGCGGCTGAACCTGCGCGGTATCGTCGCCGGCGGGCGCATTCCCGGTTATGCGAATCACCGCGACGAAATGACCCCGCAACAATACGTGGCCAAGGTCCGCGCGCGCGAGCTGGTGGACCCGGTGCTGACCTTCCAGTTGTCGAACGACTTCCAGGTGCGCAAGATCGTCAAGGGCTACCTGCCCGACGATCGCAGGTCATCCGGCTACGCGACCCTGCTGGAATGGGTGAACATCTATTTCGAGGAACCCGGCACCGGCCTGATCGGCGGACGGCCGTCCGACGTTCGCGTCGGCGCGGTGCAGTGGCAGATGCGCCCGACGCATTCGCTTGAAGATCTGTACGGCCAGATGGAGTACTTCGTCGACGCCGTGTCCGGCTACCAGGCCGACGTGGTCCTGTTTCCCGAGTTCTTCAACGGGCCGATGATGGCGCCGTGGAACGACCAGGGTCCGGCCGAGGCGGTCCGCCAGCTGGCCGGATACACCGAGCAGGTGCGCGACGAGATGCTCCGGCTGGCGGTGTCGTACAACATCAACATCGTGGCCGGCTCGATGCCCGAGTACGACGGCGAGCAGCTGCGCAACGTCTGCTACCTGCTCAGGCGCGACGGCACCTGGGACAAGCAGTACAAGATCCACGTCACGCCCGACGAGGTCGGCTACTGGGGCCTGACCGGCGGCAACAGGGTGCGCGTGTTCGATACCGACGTCGGCCGCATCGGCATCCTGATCTGCTACGACGTGGAGTTTCCCGAACTGCCGCGGCTGATGGCCGAAAGCGGCATGAACATTTTGTTCGTGCCGTACTGGACCGACACCAAGAACGCCTACCTGCGCGTGCGCCGCTGCGCCCAGGCGCGCGCGATCGAGAACGAATGCTACGTGGTGATCTCGGGCTCGGTGGGCAACCTGCCCAAGGTCGAGAACATGGACATGCAGTACTCGCAGGCGGCCGTATTCACCCCGTCGGACTTCGCCTTCCCGCACGACGCCATCGCCGCCGAAGCCACGGCCAACACCGAGACCATGCTGATCGCCGACCTGGACCTGGACAACCTGCGCGAAATCCGCTCGCACGGCTCGGTGCGCAACCTGGCCGACCGACGGCTGGACCTGTTCGAATTGAAGTGGAAATAAAAGGACAGTCCCGGGGTCACGGAAGAGCCTGGTCTTGGTCCGCGCAGGAGCCTGCCTTGCAGGCGAAGGGAAAATCGGCGAGGCGCCGGGAAGGATCATTCGCCTGCACGGCGGGCTCCTGCACGGGCTATCGCCGGGTTTTTCCGGAAACCGTCACTTCCCTTTCTGTTTGAGCTTTTCGACCACCGCCTCGAGGGTGGCCTGGGTCTCTTTGCGGAACCAGAACTCGGCAAAGCCTTCCGCGTCCAGCGCCTTGGGGTCGTCGAACAGGCCGGCCAGGTCGGCCCGGCACAGCGTGCGGGTGGCGAGCATGGCGTGCTGCGGCAGGGCCAGGTGGCTGCGGCACCACTCCACCGCGCGCTCGACCACTTTCTCTTCGGGCTGGACCTCGTCGACCATGCCCAGTTCCAGCGCGCGCTCGACCGAAATCATCCGGCCGGCGACCAGGTGGCGCTCGGCCGGGTAGGCGCCGATCAGCCGAACCAGCGCCTGGTGGATGACCGGGGGCACGACCAGCCCGACCTGGACTTCGTTGAGGCCCAGCTTGTAATCGCCCCGGGCCATCACCCGGTAGTCGGCGAACAGCGCGATCACGGTGCCGCCGGCCGGGCTGTGGCCGGTAATCGCCGAGGCGCAGGGAATGGGCGAACGCGCCAGCGCTTCCAGCAGGCCGAAAAGGCTGTCCCAGAAGGCGATCATGCCTGCGCGATCCAGTTCCAGGAGCGCCGGCAGGTCCAGCCCGGCCGAGAACAGTCCGGGACTGCCCGAAAGCACCAGCGCCCGGGTGCCGTCGGTCTGCGCCGAACGCACGGCTTCCAGCAGCGTGTCGACCATTTCCGGATTCAGCGCGTTGACCGGCGGCCGCGTCAGCCGCAGTTCGCGGATCTCGTTGTCGTGGTTTCGGATATCGAGCATGGATTCAGTCCGGGTTCAGCCAGGGATGTCTACAGTGTAACCGTCAGCACAAATCAAGGAGGTTGACATGAAAGCCAGATGGTTCGCTTTTCTGATTCCCGCAGTACTCGCGTTCGGCTTCGCGCACGATGCCGATGCCCATGGTTACGGAAAGCAATACGGTCACCACGGCAATTCCCACTCGCAGGATTACAAGCACGACGGATATCGCAAGCACGGTTACCGGGCGCCGGCCCATGGCTCGCACAAGTACGGTTACCGCGGCAAGCCTCGCGGCGATCATCGCGGCCATTACCGCGGCACTCATCGCGGCAAGCACCGGGGCTACCGGCACGGTCGGCGCGCCGATTATCCCGCCTATCGGCACGGCTATCGCAAGCAAAGCCGGCACGGGTATTCGCGCGGTTACCGCCACAGCCGGCCGCTTCATTACCGCGGCGGCATCACCCTGCACTTCGGCTACTGATAGACAACCGTCGAGCTACAAGGCCCCGTTTTTTCGGGGCTTTTTTGCCTGTTGCGCCGGCGTTGTCAGACCTCGACTTCGGCCAGGTTGCCCTTGGCTTCCAGCCAGGCCCGGCGATCGGAGGCGCGCTTGCGGGCCAGCAGCATGTCCATCAGTTCATGGGTGCCAGGGTCGTCGTCCACGGTCAGTTGCAGCAGCCGGCGCGAGTTCGGGTCGATAGTCGATTCGCGCAGCTGCATCGGATTCATTTCGCCCAGGCCCTTGAACCGGGTTTCGGCGATCTTGCCCTTCATGCCCTCGGCCTGGATGCGCGCCAGCAGCCCGGTGCGCTCGTCGCCGTCGAGCGCGTAGAAGGTCTTCTTGCCGACGTCGATGCGGTACAGCGGCGGCATGGCGATGAAGATGCGCCCGGCGTCGACCAGCGGCCGGAAGTGGCGCAGGAACAGCGCCGAGAGCAGGGTGGCGATATGCAGCCCGTCGGAATCGGCGTCGGCCAGCACGATGATCTTGCCGTATCGGAGCTTGGCCAGGTCGTTCGATCCCGGGTCCACGCCGATGGCGATCGCCAGGTCGTGGATTTCCTGCGAACCGAGGACCTGGGCCGGGTCGGTCTCCCAGGTATTCAGGATCTTGCCCCGAAGCGGCATGATGGCCTGGAATTCTCGGTTCCGGGCCTGCTTGGCGCTGCCGCCGGCCGAATCGCCCTCGACCAGAAACAGCTCGGTCTCCTCGAGGTCGGTGGAGGCACAATCGGCCAGCTTGCCCGGTAGCGCCGGGCCGGAAACGACCTTGCGCCGGGCCACCTGCTTGCGCTGTTTCGAGCGCTTCAGCGCGTTGTCTATGGCCAGCCGGGCGATCGCCTCGCCGTCGGCGGTGTTCTTGTTCAGCCACAGCGAGAAGGCATCCTTGACCAGCCCGGCGACGAAGCTGGAGGCTTCCCTGGAAGACAGTCTTTCCTTGGTCTGACCCGAGAACTGGGGCTCGCGCAGCTTGACCGACAGCACGAAGCTCAGGCGTTCCCAAGGGTCTTCGGGCGCCAGCCGCACGCCCCGCGGCAGCAGGCTGCGGATCTCGCAGAATTCGCGCAGCGCCTCGATCAGCCCGGTGCGCAGCCCGTTGACGTGCGTGCCGCCCAGCGGGGTCGGAATCAGATTGACGTAGCTTTCCTGGACCAGCTCGCCCTCGGGTACCCAGCACAGCGCCCAGGACGCCTCGGTTTCATCGCCGCTGAACTCGCCGGTGAATGGTTCGGCCGGTACGCGCTCCAGGTCCGCGAGTTCGCCGCTCAGGTAATCGGTCAGGCCTTGCTCGAAAAACCATTCCTCGCGCTCGTCATTCTGCTCGTCGGTCAGCGTGATCGTCAGGCCCGGGCACAGGATTGCCTTGGCCCGCAGCAAGTGTTTGAGCCGCAGGCGCGAGATGTTGGCCGAATCGAAATACGCCGGGTCGGGCCAGAACCGGATCCAGGTGCCGGTGTTGCGCTTGCCGACCTCGGCCACCGGTTCCAGCGGCGCCACCGTATCGCCGTTCTCGAACGCCATGGCGTACTCGGTGCCGCCGCGCCTGATGCGGCATTCCAGGCGCTTCGACAACGCGTTGACCACCGACACACCGACCCCGTGCAGGCCGCCGGAAAAGGTGTAGTTCTTGCCCGAGAACTTGCCGCCGGCGTGCAGCCGGGTCATGATCAGCTCCACGCCCGGCAGCTTGTGCTCCGGGTGCGGATCCACCGGCATCCCGCGCCCGTCGTCGGTCACCGCCACCGAGCCGTCGGCGTGCAGCACCACGTCGATGCGCCGGGCGTGCCCGGCCAGCGCCTCGTCGACCGAGTTGTCCACCACCTCGGCCGCCAGGTGGTTGGGCCGGGTGGTGTCGGTGTACATGCCGGGCCGGCGCCGCACCGGCTCCAGCCCCTGCAGCACCTCGATATCGGCGGCTTCGTATTTCGACATTCGGAATTTGTCCTCTTGAGCCTGGAGTTTGCGTTTTTGAATCGTGATCCGTTCAAGAAAGCACTCAAAGCGTCATGAGGGCGTGGCTGAAGGTGGCCACCGGAGCGCAGAATCCGCAGTGCACGTGGTTGGTGCATGAGGATTTCGAGCACCGCCGGACGCCTTCAGGCGCGTCCGCAATAGTTTTGAGCGCTTTCTTCAATCATCCTTGATGATACCGGGACCTTTACCAGCCGTCTTCTCGTAAACCCCCTTGCCGATTTTCTTGTACTGGGTGAACCCGTGTTTTTCGATGTTGGACTCGCGCAGCTGGTGGGCCTTGCCCGAAACCACGTTCGGCGGCGAGATCAGGCGCCTGACCGGCGAGCCGCACTCGGGGCAGGTCGCCAGCGATTGCTCGTTCAGGCGCTGCAGCACGGTGAAGCGGCCGCGACAGTGATTGCAGCCCGGCCCTTCGGCGTGGATGTATTCGTAAAACGGCATGGCAAGCGGATCCGGCAAAGGTTGGCGATAATGTGGGCATGATGACGCGTTCGAACAAGGAATGATAGCCAATGGCTGAAACCGACGGCAAAGTCGCGCTGGTTACCGGCGGGGCCGGGGCCCTGGGCAGCGCGCTGGTCGAGCGATTGATGCGCGATGGCTGGGACTGCATCGCGCTGGACCGCAACCGGCGCGGGCTGGAACAGCTGCACGACCGGATGGCCGCCGCGGGCCGCGCGCCGCTGGTGGTGCCGCTGGACCTGGCCGGCGCCGGGCCGCAGCATTTCGACGAGCTGGCGGCCTCGCTGCAGGAACGGTTTGGACGGCTCGATGCGCTGGTGCACGCCGCGGCCGAATTCAAGGCGCTGACGCCGCTGGAACATCAGCCGGCCGATGTCTGGATGCAGGTGCTGCAGACCGGCCTGACCGGGCCTTTCCTGTTGTCGCAGGTGCTGCTCCCGCTGATGCGCCGCACTTCCGGCAGCCGGGTGGTGTGGGTCGCCGACGACCCCGAGGGTCGGCGGAAGGCCTACTGGGGCGCGTATGGCGTGACCCAGTCCGGGCGCACCGCGCTGGCGCGGATCATGGCCGCCGAGTGCCGCCGCGACGGCCCGGAAGTCGTCGAGATCGATCCCGGTCCGTTCTACAGCCCGCTCAGGAGCAAGGCCTGGCCGGCCGAGAAGCCCGATGAACTGCCCACGGCAGAACATGCGGCCGAGAAAGTGATGGCAGAGTTGGCCGGTAGTCGGTAGTCGGAGGTCGGAGGTCGGTGGTCCAGGTTTTTTCCGACCACCGACTACCGACCACCGACTACCGTTTTTTCGCAAACCGGAAACCTGGGCCCGCCCTTTGCTATTGTTCTCGAATAATCCCAGCGCCGAAATTCCGGAGACCGCCATGTCCGAAGACCTGTTTGAAAAGATCATCGATCGGGAA
>JAWLEW010000001.1:91635-121137 GCA_041685925.1 Wenzhouxiangellaceae bacterium
TGGGCCCGCCCTTTGCTATTGTTCTCGAATAATCCCAGCGCCGAAATTCCGGAGACCGCCATGTCCGAAGACCTGTTTGAAAAGATCATCGATCGGGAAATCCCGGCCGATATCGTGTTCGAAAACGACGAGCTGCTGGCGTTTCGCGATATCAATCCGCAGGCCCCGGTGCACGTCCTGGTCATCCCCAAGCGCAAGATCCGCACGCTCAACGATCTCGACGACAGCGATGCCGGACTGGTCGGGCGCATGGTGCTGGCCGCGAAGGAGATCGCCGCCGGGGAGGGTATCGCCGAGGACGGCTACCGGCTGAACTTCAACTGCAACGAGCGAGCGGGTCAATCGGTGTGGCACATCCACCTGCATTTGTTGGGTGGGCGGAAAATGGGCTGGCCCCCAGGCTGAAAAATCGCCGGAGCGCTGCCGCACACCCGCGACGCGCGCCGCAATTCGTGACTGAATCGGTCCGTGAGGCTCCTGGCCGGCCGCACCCGGCAGATCAGGGCCCGTTATCGCAGGGCTCGGGGAACGGGTCGGTCTGCCGGATGTCGATTTCGATGTCGAGCCGGTCGGCCAGGGCCTGTAGGTCGTCGCGGTCGTCGGGGATGCCGCGCTCGGCCGTTCCGTCGGGCGAAATCGTCGTCAGCGTGGTGAACGGGAACAGCTTCTTGACCTGCGACCGGTTGACCTGGGTCTGGTCTCCGGCCACGGCGAAGCGCGAGGACAGGATCCTGGCCGTCCCGAGGAAGCCGAACAGTGCGCCCAGTCCACCGGAGGTCGGCTTGCCGCGAATCCCGTCCATGTTCTCGTAGGCGACGAATTCGCCGAAGTCGATCAGCGTGTAGTGGATCACCCGATCATGGCGCAGCCGCACCGATGGGTCGGCCATGGTGTCTTCGTATGTGTAGTGGTCGGCCGCGTCGGCTGATTGCGGCCAGCTGACGTGGACGGCCAGCGCGTTTCCGGCTTGAAGCGAGGCGGGTGAAAGCTGAATGGCCGCGCGCGAATCGACGACGAAACGCTGGTTGTATTCGAGTACCTTGCGCATGCTTACCGGGGCATCTTCGGCCCGCTCGCCGGTCACGTCCAGCCAGGCCTGGAAAAAGCGTTCCGGCTGTATCTGGAAAGTGCCGGACGCGCCGGAAACGTCCTGCCGGGCGGCCAGGCCGAACAGGAAATCCGCAACGAAGCGTGACTGGTTGATGGCCGCAGCGGTGTCGTAGCCGTCGATCTCCTCGATGACCGCGCGCATGGTTTCGACGCCGACCAGCACGTGCGCGCATTCGGGCCGTATTTCGGCCCCGGCCCGGACAGCGCCCACCGACAGCAGAATGCTTGCGATGAGATATCTGGCGGCCATGCCGGTATTTCCGATCCGTGGTTTAGGGAAGACTACCTGCTTGTATGTTACCGGTGCATGAATCAGCGCCGGCTCCGGCGGCGGAAGCCGGCCATCAGCCCACCCGCTGTCGGCATGTGCCACCCCCGTATTCTGATAAAATCAAGTGCTTACTTAAAGCAGATCCAGAACGAATGCCCGGCAAGCTCTACATCAAGACCCACGGCTGCCAGATGAACGAGTACGACTCCGACCGCATGGCCGAGGTGCTGGCCGCCTCGCACGGCCTGGAGCTGACCGAAGTTGCGGCCGACGCCGACGTGATCCTGGTCAATACCTGCTCGATCCGCGAGAAGGCGCAGGAGAAGGTATTCTCGCAGCTCGGTCAGTGGCGGCCGCTGAAGCAGGCCCGGCCGGACGTGGTCATCGGCGTGGCCGGGTGCGTGGCCAGCCAGGAAGGCGAGGGCATTCTCAAGCGCGCGCCTTATGTCGACCTCGTGTTCGGGCCGCAGACCATCCATCGCCTGCCGAAAATGCTCGACGGGGTGCGCGATTCCGGCAGGCCGGCCGTTGATACCAGCTTTCCCGAGATCGAGAAGTTCGACCACCTGCCGGCGCCCGGCGCGCGCGGGCCCAGCGCGTTCGTCTCGATCATGGAAGGCTGCTCGAAGTACTGCAGCTTCTGCGTGGTGCCGTATACCCGCGGCGAGGAGGTCAGCCGGCCGCTGGACGACGTGATCGCCGAGATTGCCGGGCTGGAAGCCCAGGGCGTGCGCGAGATCAACCTGCTGGGCCAGAACGTCAACGCCTACCGCGGACCCATGCACGACGGCGGCACGGCGGATCTGGCGATGCTGATCCGCTATGTGGCCGCGTTCGACGGCATCGAGCGCATCCGCTTCACGACTTCGCATCCGGTGGAATTCTCCGACCGGCTGATCGAGGCCTACGCCGACACGCCCAAGCTTGCCAACTATCTGCACCTGCCGGTGCAGTCCGGTTCCGACCGGGTGCTGGCGTTGATGAAGCGCGGCCACACGGTGCTGGAATACAAGGATCGCATCCGCCGGTTGCGCGAGGCGCGGCCCGACATCTCGCTTTCCTCGGATTTCATCGTCGGCTTCCCCGGCGAGACCCGCGCGGACTTCGACCAGACCATGAAGCTGATCCGCGACCTGAACTTCGACCAGAGCTTCAGCTTCATCTATTCCGCGCGTCCCGGCACGCCGGCGGCCAGCCTGCCCGACAACGTACCCATGGAAGACAAGAAGGCCCGGCTGAAGGAACTGCAGGCCCAATTGAACGAGCAGGCAGCCGCCATTTCCGCGGCGATGGTCGGGACCACCGAGCGGGTGCTGGTCGAGGGCCCCAGCCGCAAGGATGCCAGCGAGCTGGCCGGGCGCACCGAAAACAACCGGGTGGTCAATTTCCCCGGCCCGGCATCGCTGATCGGCAACTTCGTCGATCTGCAGATCACCGCGGCCATGGCCAATTCGCTGCGCGGGCGCATCCCCGCGCGCGAGGTGGCCTAGATTGGTTATCCAAGCCGCATGAATCAGACCGCTTCCCCCGTTACCATCGAGCTCGAGCCGGCCGACAACCAGCGGCTGGCCAACCTGTGCGGGCCGTTCGACGAGCACCTGCGCCTGATCGAAAAGCGCCTGGGCGTTGACATCAACTCGCGCGGCAACATCTTCGCCATCGAGGGCGAGCCGGACGCCACCCGCGCGGCCCGGCGAGTCATCCGCAAGCTGTTTCGCCAGACCGAGCGCGAGGTGCTCACCTCGTCGCTGGTCAACCTCAGCCTGCAGGCCTCCGGGCTGGACGAGGCCGAGGACGACCAGGCCGAGGTCGCCATCCGCACCCGCCGCGGCCTGATCCGCGCGCGCGGGCCGAACCAGCGGCGCTACCTGGAGCGGATCGGGCGCGACGACGTCAACTTCGGCGTCGGCCCGGCCGGCACCGGCAAGACCTTCCTGGCCGTGGCCTGCGCCGTGGACGCGCTGGAATCGGACCGGGTCCAGCGCATCGTGCTGGTGCGCCCGGCGGTGGAGGCCGGCGAGCGGCTGGGCTTCCTGCCCGGCGACCTGGCGCAGAAGGTCGACCCTTACCTGCGTCCGCTGTACGACGCGCTGTATGAAATGATGGGGTTCGAGAAGGTCGGCAGGCTGATCGAGCGCAACGTCATCGAGGTCGCCCCGCTGGCCTACATGCGCGGGCGCACGCTCAACGATGCCTACGTGATCCTGGACGAGGCGCAGAACACCACGCCGGAGCAGATGAAAATGTTCCTGACCCGGATCGGGTTCGGTTCCAAGGCCGTGATCACCGGCGACCTGACCCAGATCGACCTGCCGCCGAAGACGCTTTCGGGGCTCAAGCAGGCGATCGGGCTGCTCAGGGACGTCGAGGGGGTGGGCCAGACTTTCTTCGACGCGCGCGATGTGGTGCGGCATCCGATTGTTCGCCGCATCGTCGAGGCGTATGATCGGGCTTCCGAAGACGAATCCCCGGACCACCATGCCCGTTAAGGAACCTCTGAACAACCCTGCGTGGGCGCGACGGCACCTTTGCGGGATGCTCCGGCTCGGCTTGGGCGAGCGCGGTCTGGTCATTCCAAACCTGACTGTGCCTCGCGACGAACGGATGGTAAATAATGCGGGTTGAAATTCAGCGCCAGCTCGAGCTGGAAGGCATTCCCGAAGACGACCAGCTACGCAGCTTCGCCGAAGCGGCGATCGACGACCTGGCACGGGCCGAAATCTGCCTGAGAATCGTCGACGAGGCCGAGGGCCGGGCGCTGAACCGCCAGTGGCGCGGCAAGGATTCCGCGACCAACGTGCTCAGCTTTCCCGGCAGCGTGCCGCCCGGCCTTCCGGCGAGCTCCACGGCTGAACTGATGGGCGACGTCGTACTGTGTGCGCCGGTGGTGGCGCGCGAGGCCCGGGCCCAGAACAAGCCCCTGGTGCATCACTGGGCGCACCTGGTCGTGCACGGGGTCTTGCACTTGCGCGGCTTCGACCATATACAACCCCCATCGGCAGCGCTGATGGAACGGCGCGAGCGCGAGATTCTGGACGGGCTGGGCATTCCCGATCCCTATGCTGACGACGACCGCACCGCCTGATCTTTTCCGTAGCCCGTGCGAGTTTCGATGCTTCGGGCTGATTTTCCATACCCATGACTACAGATGAACGACGACCCTCCCAATAGTACCAACGGCTCCGGCGGCAAGACCTGGCTGGAACGACTCGGGCGCATGTTCGGCGCAGATCCCCGGAGCCGCGAAGACCTTCTCGACCTGTTGCGCGAAGCCGCCGAAAGCGGCCTGATCGAGCTCGAGACGCTCAAGATGATCGAAGGCGCGCTGGAAGTCGATGAACTCCAGGTGCGCGACGCGATGATCCCGCGCTCGCAGATGGTGGTGATCCACAAGGGCGATACGCTGGACGAAATCCTGGCCATGATCATCGAATCGGGGCACTCCCGGTTCCCGGTGGTCGGCGAGGACAAGGACGAAATTCAAGGCATTTTGCTGGCCAAGGACCTGCTGCAGCTGGTGGTGCACAAGGATTCGGAACTCAAGCTTGCCGACCTGATTCGCGATCCGGTCATCATCCCCGAATCCAAGCGCCTGAACGTGCTGCTCAACGAGTTCCGCGTCAACAAGAATCACATGGCCATTGTCGTGGACGAGTATGGCGGCGTGGCCGGCCTGATCACGATCGAGGACGTGCTCGAGGAAATCGTCGGCGACATCGACGACGAGCACGACGCCGAGACCGTCGAAGACATCCAGGCGCTGGGCGAGGGCCGCTACCTGGTGCAGGCGCTGACGGCCATAGACGACTTCAACGAATCCTTCGGCTCCGAGTTCAGCGACGAGGAATTCGACACCATCGGCGGCCTGGTCGTATCCGAGTTCGGCTACGTGCCGGAGGTGGACGAGGTCGTAGAACTCGGCGGCTGGCGATTCGAGGTCACGGCCGCCGACGACCGGCGTTTGCACGCGATGCGCGTCAGCCCCGCCGAAGCGCCCGAGACCGTCGAATCCTGAGTAGTTTCGGCCGACCACGGTGTTCGCCCGGATTGCCGACCCCCAAAAAATGTGATATATATCACTTCAAGATAGCGATATGTGCTTGCTATCTCATTTTTTTGGGTATCGATCAGGGAGTCACACCATGAAAAACAACAAGCTGTTACTGGCGCTGGGCGCCTCGGCAATGCTGGGCGCGGGCGCAGTTCCGGCGCAGGACGAAGACGAAAGCTACATCCTGGAAATGACCGAGGTCGGGATCAAGCTCGGGCATACGGCAAAGTTCCGTGAAGCCGTCAAGCCTTACAATGCCTGCATTGCCGAGAGCGATTCGGATGCCGACTGGAGCGCCTGGCGCAACGTCGGCGGTGACGGTGCGACCTATCATTTCGTTTCAACAATGGCCAACTGGGCCGAGATGGATGCGGCAGACGAGGCGCTCGAGAGTTGCTGGTCCGAGCATGTGGACAACATCATGGCCCACGTCGACTCGGTATCGACCAGCTTCGCCCGGCCGATGGCGGCATGGAGCGGCGACGCCGAGGGCTACGACATGGTTCGCCTGCACCAGTTCCGGGTCGACGACGGCGAAGCGTTCCGCGAAGCCGTGGGCGCGATCAGCTCGATCATGAAGGAAGCCGAGTACGAGCACGTCGGCTCCTGGTACGAAATGATCGGAAACAGCAGCAACGAACCGGACTATTTCGTGGTGTCGCACTACGACGATTTCGCTGCCATGGATGAGGACCGAGCCGGTCCCTACAACGTCGTGAGCGAGCACGCAGGCGAAGCGCGTGCCGACGTGCTGTGGGACCAGTTCGGTGACGCGCTGAAGGACGACTGGGAATACTTCCACGTCATGCTCCGGCGCGACTCGGAGTTGAGCCACTCCAGCGACGAATAAAAATCGCAGGGCCGCGAGCGGCCGATCCGGCGTCGTGCCGGGCCGGCCGACTTTCAAGGCTCAGCTCGCCTCCAGCCAGTCCTCCATCGGCGGGCACGAGCACACCAGGTTGCGGTCGCCGTAGACGTTGTCGACGCGCGCGACCGAGGCGAAGAACTTGCCGAGCTTCAGCGATGCCACCGGCCAGCCGGCCTGCTGCCGGCTGTAGGCGTGGTTCCACTCGTCGCCGGTCAGCTCGGCGATGGTATGCGGCGCCATCTTCAGCGGGTTGTCCTCGGCGTCGAATTTGCCCGAGGCGACCTTGTCGATCTCGCGCCGGATCGCCACCATGGCTTCGACGAACCGGTCCAGTTCCTGCTTGGATTCGCTTTCGGTCGGCTCGATCATCAGCGTGCCCGGCACCGGCCACGACATGGTCGGCGCATGGAAGCCGAAATCGATCAGCCGCTTGGCCACGTCTTCCTCACTGATGCCGGCGGTGTCCTTGAACGGGCGCAGGTCGACGATGCACTCATGCGCGATGCGGCCGTTCTTGCCGGTGTAGAGGATGTCGTAATGGCCCTCGAGGCCCCTGGCGACGTAGTTGGCGTTGAGGATGGCCACGTCGGTGGCCTTGCGCAGCCCGTCGCGGCCCATCAGGGCAATGTAGGCCCAGGAGATGGGCAGAATCAGCGCCGAGCCCCAGGGGGCCCCGGCCACTGCGGGATTGCGTTGGTGCCGGGCGCCGCCCAGGATGCCGCTGCAGTGGCCGGGCAGATGCTCGGCCAGGTGCCCGCGCACCCCGATGGGGCCGACGCCCGGGCCACCGCCGCCGTGCGGGATGCAGAAGGTCTTGTGCAGGTTGAGGTGGCACACGTCTGCGTACTCGGCAACCCGGGACACGCCGACCAGGGCGTTCATGTTGGCCCCGTCCAGGTAGACCTGGCCGCCGGCGTCGCGGACCTCGTCGCAGATCGCGACCACGTCCTGCTCGAACACGCCGTGGGTGGACGGGTAGGTGATCATCAGCGCGGCCAGTTCGGCGCGGTGCTTTTCGATCTTCGCCGACAGGTCGGCGCGGTCGATGTTGCCTTCGCTGTCGCAGCCGACCACGACGATTCGGTAGCCGACCATTTGCGCGCTGGCCGGGTTGGTGCCGTGCGCCGAGGAGGGGATCAGGCAGACGTCGCGATGCCCCTCGCCGCGCGCGTCCTGCCAGCGGTGGATCGTCAGCAGGCCTGCGTATTCGCCCTGCGATCCGGCGTTGGGCTGCAGCGAGACGGCCTCGAAACCGGTGATCTCGCACAGCATGCGTTCGAGATCGTCGATCAGTTCGTGGTAGCCGCGCGCCTGGTCGTGCGGACACAGCGGGTGCAGCTCGGAAAACTCCGGCCAGGTCACCGGAATCATCTCGGCCGTGGCGTTGAGCTTCATGGTGCACGACCCCAGCGGAATCATGGCGTGGGCCAGGCTCAAGTCGCGGTTCTCCAGGC
The DNA here is from genome assembly GCA_041685925.1 of Wenzhouxiangellaceae bacterium. Classification (GTDB taxonomy): domain Bacteria; phylum Pseudomonadota; class Gammaproteobacteria; order Xanthomonadales; family Wenzhouxiangellaceae. The sequence goes on from JAWLEW010000001.1 coordinate 99,390, forward strand.
GCTTGAGATAGCGCAGCATCTCGGTTTCGGAGTGGTAGCGCGAGAACACCTCGTGGGTGAGGAAGTCGCTGCTGCGCTGCAGCCCGGCCGGAATGCTCGGGTCGACTTCGCCCAGCTCGGCGTCGACGTCCCGCAGGTCGCAGGCCTCGCCGGTCAGCGCTTCGACCAGTTCGCTGGCCTGATCGACCGTGGTGACCTCGTTGAAGCTGATGCCCAGGTGGCCTTCCAGGTCGGCGCGCAGGTTGAAGCCGGCGCGCTGGGTTTCGGCCAGCAGGCGTTTCTTGCGGTCGGCGTCGACCTCGATCAGCAGCGTGTCGAAGAACTGGCCGTGTACCGGCGCCATCCCGGCGCGTTTGAGTGCGCTGGCCGACGCCCGGGCCAGCCGGTGGACGCGCCGCGCGATGGTGCGAATGCCTTCTGCGCCGTGCCATACGGCGTAAAAGCCCGCCATCACCGCCAGCAGGGCCTGCGAGGTGCAGATATTGCTCATGGCCTTTTCGCGCCGGATATGCTGCTCCCGGGTCTGCAGCGCCATGCGCAGCGCCGGGTTGCCGTGGCGGTCGCGCGAAACGCCGATGATGCGTCCCGGGACGCTGCGCCGGTGCGCCTCGTGCGTGGCCAGGTAGGCGGCGTGCGGCCCGCCGTAGCCCATCGGGACGCCGAAGCGCTGGGCGGTGCCGACGACCACGTCGGCGCCCATTTCGCCCGGTGGTTTGAGTAGCGTCAGGCCGAGCAGGTCGGCCGCGGTCGCCAGCATTGCGCCCTGGTCATGGGCGCTGTCGGCGATCGGTTGCAGGTTCCGGATTCGGCCGCTGGCGCCCGGATACTGCACCAGGATGCCGAAATAGTCGCCGCCGGCGGCGGCTTGCTCGGGATCGTCGATGACCTCCACCTCGATACCGAGATGACGGGCCCGGTTGGCGACCACGTCGATGGTCTGCGGCAGGCAGTCGGCGTCGACCAGGAAGCGTTTCGACTTGTTCTTGCGCGTCACCCGCCGGATCATAGTCATTGCCTCGGCGGCCGCTGTGGACTCGTCGAGCAGCGATGCGTTGGCCATTTCCATGCCGGTCAGATCCATCACCATCTGCTGGAAATTCAACAAGCCTTCCAGCCGGCCCTGCGAGATTTCGGCCTGGTATGGCGTATAGGCGGTATACCAGCCCGGATTCTCGAGCACATTGCGCAGGATGACCGGCGGGACGTGCGTCGGGTGGTAGCCGAGACCGATCAGGCTGTGGTTGACGGTGTTGGCGTCGGCCATGCCGCGCAGACGCTCCAGGACCTGGGCCTCGTTGCGCGCCGCGGCCAGCTCCAGCGGGCGTTCGGAGCGGATGCTGGGCGGCGTTGATTCGGAAATCAGCGCCTCCAGAGAGTCCAGCCCGATGGCCGAAAGCATCTGTCCGAGCTCCTCGTCGCGCGGCCCGATGTGGCGGCCAATGAATTCGGCGCGATCTTCGAGTGCGCGCAGAGAGCGATTCGATTCGGTTGCAGTCATCAAAGGTTCCTAGAGTTTCAGATAATGGTCTACCAGCAGGATCGCGAACAGCGCCATCAGGTAGAGCACCGAGTAATTGAACATGTCCATCGCCAGGCGTTCGCCGCGACTCGTCAGCAGGGCAATCGCATAGCCGAGAAAGCCGACGTTGAGCACGCTGGTGCCGGCCAGGTAGATCAGGCCGCTCATTCCGGTCAGGTACGGAAGCAGCGTGACCATGACCAGCACGATGGTATAAAAAAGGATCTGCCAGCGCGTGAATTCCACCCCGTGGGTCACCGGCAGCATGGGCAGGCCCACGCCGGCGTAGTCGTCGCGCCGGTAGATTGCAAGCGCCCAGAAATGCGGCGGCGTCCAGGCGAAGATGATCAGGAAGAGAATCAGCGCATAAGCGTGCACTTCGCCGGTAATCGCGGTCCAGCCGAGCACCGGCGGCGCCGCGCCGGCGGCCCCGCCGATCACGATGTTCTGCGAGGTCGCGCGCTTGAGCCAGACGGTATAGACCACCGCGTAGCCGATCAGGCTGAAAAACGTCAGCACCGCGGTCAGCGGGTTGACCAGCAGGGTCAGGATCAGCATCGACGCCAGCGCCAGCAGCAACGCAAAGCCGACTGCCTGGCGTTCGTTCAGGGTCCCGGTCGGCAGCGGCCGGTGCCGGGTCCGGGTCATGCGCGCGTCGACCCGGCGATCGATCACGTGGTTGAGCGCCGCCGCGCTCGCCGCGGCCAGCGCGATGCCCAGGCTGCCCCAGAGAAACGGCGCCAGGGGCACCACGCCGGGGGTGGAAAGCGCCATGCCGACCATCGCGGTGAACACGATCAGCGCAACGACCCGCGGCTTGCACAGGTCGAAGAACGCGCTGGCGCGTTGCTGAAGCACGGCGGCCGTCATTCCGAAGCGCGCCGTCGGGTTCGGTCGAGCAGCAGCACCATCATGCCCAGCAGCACGGCGGCCATGCCGTTGTGCGCCACGGCATTGGCCAGCGGCAGCCCGCCGGTGACGTTGTAGACGCCGATGACGAGCTGGGTCAGCAGCACCAGGCCGGTGGCCACGGCCAGCGCGCGCAGGTCCTCGGCCCGCCACAGCCGCCACAGCAGCCAGCCCATGACGGCGACCACGGCAACGGCCCATATCCGGTGCGCCATCTGGATGGCGACGCGTGCGTGCTCGTCCAGGACGCCGCCCTCGTAATCGACCCCGATGCCGCGCCAGATGCGGAAGCCCTCGGCGAAATTGGTCGCGGGCCACCATTCGCCGTTGCAGGTCGGGAAGCCGGTACAGGCCAGCGCGGCGTAGTTGGTGCTGACCCAGCCGCCCAGCGCGATCTGGATGCCCACGACGACCAGTCCGACGATGACCGCCCCATGCTGGGCGCGGGCGGGCAGCGTCGGCGGCCGGGCACGTGACGTGACCGAAAGCGCCAGCCAAAGCAGCAGCGCGAACGTCGTCATGCCGCCCAGCAGATGGGCCGTCACGATCGCCGGCTTGAGCAGCAGCGTGACCGTCCACATCCCAAGCGCGGCCTGGAAGACCACCAGCCCGAGGATGACGGTTGGCAAAAGGACCGGTTGACCGGGGCGCCCGCGGTTTTTCCAGGCCAGCGCCGCGAGGGCCAGGATCACCAGGCCGAGAAACCCGGCCAGGTAGCGATGGAACATTTCGCGGAACGCCTTGCCGGACTCGACCATGCGCACGTGGCCCCATTCGGCGTTGGCGCGCTCGACGTCGTCGGCCTGGCTGGGCCAGGTCTTCATGCCGTAGCAGCCGGGCCAGTCGGGGCAGCCCAGACCGGCGTCGGTCAGGCGCACCCAGGCGCCGGCGACGATCACGACGAGGGTGAGCGCAACGGCGACCCATCCAAGGCGTTTGAAAAAGGAATTCTTGTTCACTGTTGCTCGCGCACCGTCCAGGTCAGAAGTCGGTCGAGATCCTTGCGCACGCCGTTGAGGTCGCTGCCCGGACCGAAATGCTCCATTATATTTGCTTCCGGATCAACGATGTATAAACTGCCGTCGACCGGCTCGGGCAGACGCGCCGCCAGCGCTCGGCCGGCTTCGCCGTCGAACACCAGCCAGGCCGCATCCAGGTCGGTGATCCGGCGGCGGGTTTCCGGCGCCAGCTCGCGCGCACTCAGCATCACCAGGCCGACATCGTCCTGGCGACGGTCCTGGGCCAGGCGGATGTTGTGCATCAGCGTGGCGGTCTCGAGACAGTCTCCTGCACACGACTGGCGCTTGAAAAAAACCAGTTGCCAGCGTCCGAGCAGGTCGTCGAGGTCGCGCGGCGTGCCGCCGGCGTCGGGGTGGTCGAATTCGCCCAGCGCAATCACCGGCGTGATCAACTCGCCATGGGCCTTTTCCGGCGCGGCGCGCCAGTCCACCCACTCCGAGTGCAGCACAACGGCCACAAGCATCGGGGTGAAAAAAAGCGCAAACAGCGCGATCAGCGTAAGCTTGTTCTTCATTGCCTTTCGTTCTCTGTCAACGGTTCATTGCGTCTGCGAAGCCGGCGAACGGTCAACGCCAGCCAGATGATCGCCACCACGATCGCGATCGTGGACCAGGTCATCGCGTAGCCGATATGCCGTTCCGGGCCGAACGTGACGATTTTCCATGCATCTCCGGTCAGATGATCGGGATGTGACGGGTCGAGCTGGATGACCGCCGGCTGCAGCGCATCGCCGAACAGTTCGGCAAGTCTTTCGTGATCGAAATAAGTCGCCAGGATCGGCCAGTCCCGGTCCAGCGGGAACGCCGGTTCGCCCAGCTGCAAGCCGGTGCCCGGCGGCGTGTTCAAAACCCCGCGAATTTCCGTTGCGCGCCGCGCGACGCCAGGATCCGGCAAGCGGGCCGAACGCGATGGCCAGTGCGCCCAGCCCCGATTGACCAGAAAGATGCGGCCATCGGGTGTTGTCAGCGGGGTGAGCACGTGCACGCCGGTGCGCTGGTCGCGAATCCGGTTGTCGACCAGGATCTGGCGGTCGGGGTCCCAGTTTCCAACCCCGGTGACCGGCTGCGGCAAGGAAAACGGGGTTTCCAGGGCGCTCAGCGCGATCGGAGCCCGATCGTGCCATCGATCCACGATCTCCCGCTTCTCGCCGGCGCGCTCGATCTGCCACTGCGCCAGCCAGACGCAGGCTACGATCACGCCCAGCGCCGCAAGGTGGGGAACTGCGCTGCGTACGTTCAATGACTTGACGCCGATCCGTTACGATACCCGCTCATTTTCACCACCCCACCGCCGTGCTTACCAAAATCATCATGATCGCGTTCCTGCTGGCAATACTCTACAGCCTCGGATCGAGTTTTTATTTCCTGGTTCACGACAAAGGTGAAGGCGACCGGACGGTGCGCCGCCTGACCTGGCGCGTCGGACTGTCGCTGCTGCTGGTATTGCTGCTGTTCGCCGGTTTCAAGCTGGGCTTCATCGAGCCGCGGGGCGTCAATCCGATTACCTACCCGGCACAGCCGGCCGGCCAATAGCCGCGGTCAGACGCGGCCTGCTGCCGGTTTCAGATGCCTGAGGCGAGCGTCGAAACGACGTGTTCGGCGCTGGAGACCTGAAATTCGCCCGGGGCCTCGACCAGGACGTCGACGACCGTGCCGTCCTTGACGACAAGCGCGAAACGTTGCGAGCGCTGGCCCATGCCGAACGCGCGGCCATCCATTTCCAGCCCCAGCGCCTGGGTGAAATCGGCGTTGCCGTCGGCGGCCATGATGATCTTTTCGCCGACGCCGGCGCTCTTGCCCCAGGCGTCCATGACGAACACGTCGTTGACCGCCATGCAGACGATGCGGTCGACGCCCCTGGCCAGGATTTCATCGGCGTGCTCGACGAAACCTGGCAGGTGCTGGGCCGAGCAGGTCGGCGTGAAAGCGCCCGGTACGGCAAACAGCACGGTGGTGCCCTCGGCCATCAGTTCGGCGGCGTCCACCGGACTGGGGCCGTGCTCCGACATCACGGTCAGCTGGGCGTGCGGAATCCGGTCTCCAGCGGAAATCGTCATTGGTCAGCTCCCGAGCACGTCGTTCATGGTCTTGATCAGCGTTTTCTTGTCGATCGGCTTGGTCAGATAGGCACTGGCGCCCTGGCGCATGCCCCAGATCCGGTCGGTTTCCTGGTCCTTGGTCGTCACGAAGATGACCGGGATGTCGGTGGTGCTGGCGTTTTTCGAGATCTTGCGCGTCGCCTGGAAGCCGTTGAGATCCGGCATCACCACGTCCATGAGGATCAGGTCGGGCCTATGGTCGATCGCGGCCTGCACGCCTTCTTCTCCGCCGCCGGCCTTGATCGCCTCGTGGCCGGCGCCTTCAACCATCTGGGACAGTGAATACAGGTGAGTCTCGGAGTCGTCGACGATCAGGACCTTGGCCATGGGTTTTCCCTTTTTGATTGGTCTGCTGGCGCACTCGACTATACTACAAAATCGGCACGCGTCGAAGCCGTGAAGGGCGCCGGTCAGCCGCCCACGCGCACCAGCACGCGGCCCAGCGAACCGCCTTCCAGTGCGTTCTCGAAGTACCCGGACAGGCCGTCCAGCGGCGCCTCCGTGTTCTCGATGCGGTCCAGGTGCGCCGGTTTCCAGTCGCCGGCCAGACGCGTCCAGAGTTCCTTGCGGATCGGGTAGGGGCAGCCGGCCGAATTGATGCCCAGCAGGCCGATGCCGCGAATGATGAACGGCATGACCGTGGTCTTGACGCCGATCCCGCCGGCCATGCCGCACGCGGCGATGGAACCCCACGGCTTGATCACGCGGGTCAGCCCCGAGAGCATGTCGCCGCCGACGTTGTCGATCGCCCCGGCCCAGTGGGCCGAATCCAGCGGTTTTTCGCTCCAGTAGAGCTCGTTGCGGCTGACGCATTGCCGTGCGCCCAGTTCGCGCAGCCAGTCGAACTGCTCGACCTTGCCCGAAATCGCGTGCGCCTCGTAGCCGGCGCGGGTGAGGATATCGATCGCGATCGAGCCGACGCCGCCGGTCGCGCCGGTGACGACCACCGGCCCCATGTCCGGCCGCTGGCCGTTGGCTTCCATGCGCCACAGGCTGAGCGCGGCGGTGAAGCCGGCGGTGCCCAGCAGCATGGCCTCGCGCAGTGTCAGGCCTTCCGGCAGCGGCACCAGCCACTTCGAGGGCACGCGCAGGTATTCGCTGTAGCCGCCGTCGCGCGTCTCTGAAAGCCCGCAGCCGGTGATCAGCACCTCGTCGCCCGCGGCGAATTCTCCGCTTTCCGAGCGCACCACCGTCCCGGCCGCGTCGATGCCCCCGTTGAGCGGGTACTCGCGCAGGATCTTGCCCTTGCCGGTCGCGGCCAGCGCATCCTTGTAGTTGATGCCCGACCAGGCCACGCGGATGACCACGTCGCCGGTGGACTGGTCGGCTATGGACTGCTCGACGATCTCGTTGCGATAGCCGTGCTCGTCGTCGAAGATGCGCAGCGCCTTGAAAGTGTCGGGAATGCTGTCGGACATGGTTAACTTCTCTCCACAGATTTCACAGATTCGCGCAGATTTGAAAGAGAAACGAATAGTTCTTTAAAGGTCGGCCCGCACAGATGTAAAAGCGACATCATCTGCTCCTGCGCAGCATTCAAGCTGTCCGGCACTTGCCTAAAAAAACAGGCAGGTCCAGGCCTCGCCTCCACTACACAGGTTTTTCCTGCTGTAATCGGTGTTCATCTGTGTAATCTGTGGATGGCTTTCCGATCTAGTTCGCCTTGTGGATCGCGCGCTTGTCGACCGCCAGGGCGGCTTCGTGCACCGCTTCGGACAGCGTCGGGTGAGCGTGGACGATGCGCGCAAGGTCTTCGGCCGAACCGTTGAATTCCATCGCGACCACGACTTCGCCGATGAATTCCGATGCCGTCGAGCCCACGATCTGGCAGCCCAGCAGTTCATCGGTCTCCGCGTCGGCCAGGATCTTGACCTGGCCGGTGGCGTTGCCCATGGACAGCCCGCGACCGGTGGCTGCGAACGGAAAGCTACCCGTGCGAAATTCGACGCCTTCTTCCTTGAGCTGTGCTTCGGTCTTGCCTACCCAGGCGATTTCCGGGTCGGTGTAGATCACCCACGGCACGGTTTCGAGGTTGACGTGACCGGCCTGGCCGGCGATGGATTCGGCCACGGCAATGCCTTCCTCGGAGGCCTTGTGCGCCAGCATGGGCCCGCGCACCAGGTCGCCGATGGCCCAGATGTTCTCGGCGCTGGTGCGGCAGTGGCCATCGACCTCGATCTGACCCCGGTCGGTGACTCCGACCCCGCTGTCGTCGGCGATCAGGTTGTCGGTGGCGGCCCTGCGTCCGACGGCCACCAGCAGCCGGTCGAACACTTCCTCGTGGTCTTCCTTGCCGTCGTTGTAGCTCAGCTTGACCTTGCCGTCGGCGACTTCGGCGCCGCTGACCTTGCAGCCCATGCGGATATCGAGCTTCTGCTTCTTGAACTCGCGCTGGGCGACCTTGGCCATGTCGCGATCGATGGCCGGCAGGAATTCCTCGAGCGCCTCGAACAGCACGGTCTCGGCGCCGAGTCGGCTCCACACGCTGCCCATTTCCAGGCCGATGACGCCGGCGCCGATGACGCCGAAGCGCTCGGGCACTTCCGGAATCTCCAGCGCGCCGACGTTGTCGAGAATGTACTCGTTGTCGACTTCCACGTTGGGGATGGAAAACGGCACCGAACCGGCGGCCAGCACCACGTGGTTCGCGCTTGCGGTGTACTTGTCGCCGTCGTTGGGGGAAACCTCGACCTGGCGCTCGGAAAACAGCTTGCCGCGGCCGTTGACGAATTCGATCTTGTTGGCCTTGAACAGCTGGACCAGGCCGCCGGTGAGTTGCTTGACGACCTTGCGCTTGCGCTCCAGCATCTTGTCGATGTCCATGGAAACGCCCTCGGTGCTGATGCCGTGGGCGGTGTAGTCGTGCTGGATGTGGTGGAAGTGCTTGGACGAGTCCAGCAGCGCCTTGGACGGGATGCAACCCACGTTCAGGCAGGTCCCGCCCGGCGCCGGCTTGCCGTCTTCGCCCTGCCGATCGTCGATCAGGAGCGTCTTGAGCCCGAGCTGCCCGGCCCGAATGGCCCCGGCATACCCGCCCGGGCCGCCACCGATGAAGATTACGTCGAATTCGTTGTCTGACATTTTCAATCCTGAGGTTTGATTTCAAAAGCGGTCCACAGATTGCACCGATGAACACCGATTGAAGAGCAATGCTCGCGAGGTCGCGAGAAAAAAGCAGGTGAAGCCTGTTGCCGCTTCGGGAGGCACCGGGGTTCCGGCCGCGCGCTTTTACAGTTCCTGCATCTGCGCGAATCTGCGTAATCTGTGGACAGGTTTGTCAAAGCCCGAGCAGCATCCGCGCCGGATCTTCCAGCGCCTGCTTGACCGCGACCAGGAATTGCACGGCGTCCTTGCCGTCGATAATGCGGTGGTCGTAGGACAGCGCGATGTACATCATCGGGCGGACCACGATTTCGCCGTCGATGGCCACCGGGCGTTCCTTGATGGTATGCATGCCCAGGATCGCGCTCTGCGGCGGGTTGAGCAGCGGTGTGGACAGCAGCGAGCCGAATACGCCGCCGTTGGTGATCGAGAAGGTGCCGCCCTGCAGGTCCTCGAGCTGGATCTTGCCGGCGCGGGCCTGGTCGGCGTACTCGGCAATCTGCGCCTCGATCTCGGCCAGGCTCATGTGACCGGCATTGCGAAGTATCGGCACCATCAGGCCGCGGTCGGTGGAAACGGCGATGCCGATGTCCTGGTAGCCGTGGTAGACGATTTCGTCGCCGTCAACCGATGCGTTGACCACCGGATGCTTGTCCAGCGCCTCGCAGCAGGCCTTGACGAAAAACGACATGAAGCCCAGCTTGACGCCGTGGCGCTTGGCGAAGGCGTCCTTGTAACGGCTCCGGATCTGCATGACCTCGTGCAGGTCGACTTCGTTGAACGAGGTGAGGATCGCGGCGGTGTTCTGCGCTTCCTTCATGCGTTCGGAGACGCGCTGGCGCAGGCGCGACATCTTGACCCGCTCTTCCGGGCGCGGGCCGCCGGCGCCGCCACCGCCGCCGGTGCCGATATGGCTGAGCACGTCGCCCTTGGTGATCCGGCCGTCGCGGCCCGAGCCGGAAATCTCGTTCGGGTCCAGCCCGTGCTCGGTCACCAGCTTGCGCACCGAGGGGGCGAGCTTGTCGGCCCCTTCCGGCGCCTCGTGCGACGCCTGTTCGCCACCGGATGCCGCCTTGTCCTGCTCTTGTTCCTTTTCAGAGGACTTTTCGCCCGCCGGTTCTTTCTCCGCCGCCTCGTCCCCGGAATCGGATTCTTGCTTGTCTTCGGATGCCTTGCCGTCTTCCTTCCCGCCTTCCGCGTCGGAATCCGAGCCGGAATCGTCGCCGGCCTCGCCTTCGGCAATCTTGCCGAGCACGTCGTCGGCGTTGACCGTGTCGCCTTCTTCGGCATCGATGGACTCGAGTACGCCGTCGGCCGGGGCCGGCACTTCCAGCACGACCTTGTCGGTTTCCAGGTCGACCAGGTTCTCGTCGCGCTTGACGCTGTCGCCGGCTTTCTTGTGCCACTTTGCGACGGTGGCGTCGGAAACCGATTCGGGGAGGGTAGGGACCTTGACTTCAGTACTCATGGGAATTCCTTGGAAATGCGGTCGTGATGGGTCTGAATCGTTATTGATCTGAATCGATGTCGCGAGCGCCAAGCGCCTGTTCGACCAGGCGTTTCTGCTGCTCGGTATGAACCTGATAATAGCCAACCGCCGGCGATGCCGAAGGTTTGCGGCCGGCATAGCGCAGCGACTGCCTTTCGCCGATGCAGGCCTGCAGGTGATGGCGGATCTGGAACCAGGCGCCCTGGTTCATCGGCTCTTCCTGGCACCAGACGACCTGCTCGGCGCCGGCATAGCGCTCGACGATTTCGGTCAGTTCCTCGCGCGGGAACGGGTAGAGCTGCTCGACCCGGACCACGGCGACGTCGTCGAACGAATCCTCGGCGTCGGCGCGCGCCTTGGCGATGTCGAAATAGACCTTGCCGGCGCAGAACACCAGCCGCTTGACGCTGTCCGGCTCGGGCTGCTCGGGGTCGTCGATAACCACCTGGAACTCGCCCGAGGCCAGGTCTTCGAGGCTGGAGACCGAGTCGCGGTGGCGCAGCAGGCTCTTGGGCGTGAACACTACCAGCGGCTTGCGATAGGGCCTGAGCATCTGGCGCCGGATCATGTGAAACATCTGGCTGGGCAGCGTCGGCACGCAGACCTGGATGTTGTTGTCCGAACACAGCTGCATGAAGCGCTCCAGGCGCGCCGAGGAGTGCTCGGGGCCCTGGCCCTCGTAGCCGTGCGGCAGATACATGACCAGGCCGCAGAGTCGGCCCCACTTGGCTTCGCCGGATGTGATGAACTGGTCTATGACCACTTGCGCGCCGTTGACGAAATCGCCGAACTGGGCTTCCCAGATGGCCAGCGTGCCCGGCTCGCCGGTGGCGTAGCCGTACTCGAAGCCGAGTACGGCTTCCTCGCTCAACAGCGAGTCGATGACGGCCACCTTGTGGCGGTTCTCGGCAACTTCGCTCAGCGGCGTGATGTAGTGGCCGTCTTGCTGGTTGTACAGCACCGCGTGACGATGAAAGAACGTGCCGCGCCCGGAATCCTGGCCGACCAGGCGCAGGCTGTAACCGGCATCCAGCAGGCCGGCATAGGCCATGGTTTCGGCAAAACCCCAGTCCATCGGCGCGTCGCCGGCGGCCATCTTGCGGCGCGCTTCGATGATGCGCTGGACCTGCTTGTGCAGTTCGAAGTCTTCCGGCAGCGTGGTCAGGCGCTCGGAAAGCGCCCTGATGCTGTCGATCGGCATGCCGGTATCGGCTTCGGCGCGCCAGTCCGACTCCAGGTAAGGACTCCAGTCCACGGTCGCCAGCGCGTCCTCCTCGTCGGCCAGTTCCACGACGGTCTCGCCGTCGTCCAGCCGGTCGCGGAAGTGGCGCTGCCACTGGTCGAGTTCGTCCTGGTCGACCAGCCGGTCGTCGATCAGGCGTTTCGAGTATTGCTTGTAGACCGAATCGAGCTTGCGGATGGCTTCGTACATGCGCGGCTGCGTGGCGGCCGGTTCGTCGGCCTCGTTATGGCCCAGCCGGCGGTAGCAGACCAGGTCGATGACCACGTCCTTCTTGAATTCGCGGCGGAAATCGGCCGCCACCCGCGTGATGAACAGCACCGCTTCGGGATCGTCGGCGTTGACGTGGAAGATCGGCGCCTGGACCATCTTGGCGACTTCGGTGCAGTACAGCGTCGAGCGCGCGTCCAGCGGATTGGAGGTCGTGAATCCGATCTGGTTGTTGACCACGATGTGGAAGGTGCCGCCGACCTTGAAGCCGCGCGCCTGGGACATGTTGAACAGTTCCATGTTCACGCCCTGGCCGGCCAGCGCGGCATCGCCGTGCACCAGCACCGGCAGCACCTGCTCGTGCTCGTAGTCGGTCAGCCGGTTCTGGCGCGCACGCGCGGAGCCGGCCACCACCGGGTTGACGATTTCCAGGTGCGACGGATTGAACGCCAGCGCCAGGTGCATCACGCCGCCCGGGGTGAGCACGTCGGAGCTGAAGCCCAGGTGATACTTGACGTCGCCGGAGCGGGCCGGGTCGTCGTGCTGGATCTTGCCCTCGAATTCGGCGAACAGGTCGCGCGGCGACTTGCCGAGGATGTTGACCAGCACGTTCAGCCGGCCGCGGTGGGCCATGCCGATGACCATCTCGCGAATGCCCTGGCTGCCCGAATGACGGATCAGCGTGTCGCACAGCGGGATCAGGCTCTCGCCGCCTTCGAGCGAAAAGCGCTTCTGGCCGACGTAGCGCGAGTGCAGGTATTTCTCCAGCCCCTCGGCCGCGCCCAGTTTTTCCAGCAGCCGTTTGCGGTCTTCGGCCGGGAACTCGAACGTGCCGCTGGCGCGTTCCAGGCGTTGCTGCAGCCAGCGCCGCTGATCGGTGTCGGCGATGTGCATGTATTCGACGCCGACGCTGCCGCAGTAGGTCCGCTTGCAGATATCGATGATTTCCGAAAGCTTCAGGTGGTCGGGCGCGGCCAGGCTGCCGGTGTGGAATTCGGTATCCAGGTCGGCTTGCGACAGGTGGTGGAAGTCCAGCTCCAGGTCGGGGACTTCCGGCCGTTCGCTCAGGCCCAGCGGGTCGAGCCTGGCGCGCTGGTGGCCGCGTACCCGGTAGGCGTTGATCAGCCGCAGTACGCCGGCCTGCTTGAAATCCTCGGCAGCTCCTGCTGCCGGCTGGCCGGACGGCTGTCGGCCCAGCGCCTCGAAGTGCGCGGCGATGGCGCGATGGCGGGTGTCGTCGTCGGCGCCTTCGAGCAACCCGCGGAACGTCTCGCGCCAGTATTCGGGGACCGACTCGGGGTCGTCGAGAAACTCCTCGTAGAGTTCTTCGATAAAAGCCGCATTGAGGCCGGACAGATGCGACGTCCGGTATTTTCGTTCCAGTTCTTCGGTCATGGGAATTTCAAAAGCCGGGGTTGCCGCGGGCCAGGGCGGAATTATAACGGTTGCGGGCCGGGCTTATTGTCCCCCGGGGGTGTTGCCGGGGTTCAGCCTAAGGTCGAATCAGTTCGTCCTGCTCGATCAGGTTCTCGACCAGCTTGCGCGCATCCTCGTCGCTCGGCCATTGGTCGATGCGCCCATTTCGGCAAAGCGCCTGCGCGAATTCCGGCGGGCACGGCCACTGCTGGCCATTGACGAACAGCAGGCCCGAATCGCTCCAGGCCAGGCGGGTGCCGGGCGCAAATACCAGTGGTGTATCCGGATCCTCATCCGGCGCATCGTCGTCACCGACATCCGGCGACCACTGGCGATAGGCGGTCAGCGTCTGGCCCAGCCAGCTGACAAGCGCGGCATCGTCGAGCTGCACTGCCTGGGACAGCAACCTGCGAGCGTGCTGGAGCAGCGTCTGGTCGATGCGCTCGGCGCGCTCGGTGTCGTATTTCAGCGGGTTGAGCCGCGGCAGCCGCGCTTCGTGCTCGCCCAGGAACGCGGCCAGTTCGGATAGCAGTTCGGCCGAGGACGGCGCGCGCAGCCCGACCGACCAGGTCTGGCTGTTCTGCTGCGCGATCCCGTGATGGGCGACGCCCGGGGGCACGTACAGGACGTCGCCGGGTTCGGTCACGCAGCTGGCCTCGGCCTTGAAATTGCGCAGCACCGCGAGTTCGAAATCTTCGTTGAGATCGGGCTGGAAGTTGCCGGCCAGCTCCCAGCGCCGGGCGCCGGCGGCCTGGACCAGGAACACGTCGTAGGCGTCGACGTGCGGGCCCACCGACCCGCCGGGGCCGGCCTGGCTGACCATGACGTCGTCGAGCAGCCAGTTCGGCAGAAAGCCGAAGGCGTCCAGCAACTCGGCGACCTGGGCGTATTTCTTGTCCATGTCCTGGACCAGCAGCGACTGGTACGGGCGGTCCAGCGATGGCAGTTCGTCCTCGGGGAACGGGCCGTAGGCAAGTGTCCAGTCCAGGTTCTCGAACGAGCCGACGACCAGCCGCGAGCCCAGCTCGCCATCGCCGGCCGCGGCGACCATCTGGTCGATTTCCAGCGCCGGCGGCTTGACCCAGCCGCGAATCAGCAGCGGGGTGTGCTGCCAGTGTTCGTCCAGGAAGCGCCGGGCGTCGAAGCGATCCCACTCGATCAGCTGGATCGGGTTCATGTGTGGCGCCCCAGGGCGCGCGCCATGGCCGCGGCATTGCCGGTGTAGCCGGCCGGCGTCATTTCCAGCAGGCGCCGGCGTTCGGCCGCAGGCAGTTCGAGCTGCTCCAGGAATTCCCGGACCTCGTCGGCGCCGATGGCGCGTCCGCGCGTGAGCTGCTTGAGCTTCTCGTAGGGTTCGTCGATGCCGTGCACCCGCATCACGGTCTGGATGGCTTCGGCCAGCACTTCCCAGGCGTCCTCGACATCGGCCGCGATGCGCGCGTGCGCCGGCTCGATCCGGTCCAGGCCGCGCTGTATGGAGCGCCAGGCCAGCAGGCAGTAGCCGAAGGCCGAGCCGATCGAGCGCTGGACGGTGGAATCGGTCAGGTCGCGCTGCCAGCGCGATACCGGCAATTTTTCGGCCAGGTGGCCCAGCAGCGCGTTGGCCAGCCCCAGGTTGCCCTCGCCGTTCTCGAAATCGATGGGGTTGACCTTGTGCGGCATGGTCGAAGAGCCGACTTCGCCCTCGACCGTGCGCTGCTTGTAGTAGCCCAGCGAGATATACGCCCAGCTGTCGCGCGCGAAGTCCAGCAGTATCGTGTTGACCCGCACCAGCGCATGGGCCAGCTCGGCGATCATGTCGTGCGGTTCGATCTGGGTCGTGTAGGGGTTCCACACCAGGCCCAGGTCCTCGACGAAATCGCGCGCGATCGCCGGCCAGTCCAGGTCCGGGCAGGCCGCGATATGGGCGTTGAAGTTGCCCACGGCGCCGTTGATCTTGCCGCTGATCTCGATTCGGTTGAGCGCGCGGCGCTGGCGGCGCAGCCGGAACACCGTGTTGGCCAGTTCCTTGCCCAGCGTGGTCGGCGAGGCGCTCTGGCCATGGGTGCGCGACAGCATCGCCAGGTCGGCGTGCTGTTCGGCCATGCCGGACAGGTGGGCGTCAAGCTCGGCCAGCACCGGATCGAGTTCCTCGACCAGCGCCTGGCGCAGGATCAGGCCGTAGGCCAGGTTGTTGATGTCCTCGGAGGTGCAGGCGAAGTGCACC
This sequence comes from Wenzhouxiangellaceae bacterium, assembly GCA_041685925.1. Lineage (GTDB taxonomy): Bacteria > Pseudomonadota > Gammaproteobacteria > Xanthomonadales > Wenzhouxiangellaceae. The sequence continues at coordinate 114,599 of JAWLEW010000001.1, forward strand.
ATCTCCAGCTTGTCGGCCAGGCCCGGGCGCGCGGCCATGCGGTTCTTGATCCAGTACTCCACGGCCTTGACGTCGTGGTTGGTGGTCGCTTCGATCTGCTTGACCTCGGCGGCATCGGCGTCGGAGAAGTCCTCGCCCAGCTGCCGGACGAACGCGTCGTCGTCGGGCGCCAGCGGCGGCAGGGCCTCGAATGCCTCGACGCCGGCCAGGTGGCGGAACCAGGCCAGCTCCACCCGTGCCCGGTGCCGGATCAGCCCGGCCTCCGAAAACAGGCGGGCCAGCGGTTCGAGACGCCGGGCGTAGCGGCCGTCCAGCGGCGACAGTGCAGTCAGGGCGTTGGAAGTCATCGGGAAAGCGTCTCGAGAAATCGTGGTGAGTTGCCGGACGGCAATGATACCGTCAACCGTCGCTTTCGGTAACCGGACGCTGGGTCGCCGGAATATCGGCTCCCGCCTCCGGCGCCCCGGTTTCCGGCGCATCGTCCTCGACCTCCGGAAACACCTGCTCGAAACGCTCGATGCGAACCAGCACGCCGTACAGGCTGGAGTCGAAATATTCCAGCCGTCCGGGACGCACCACGCGCGATTGCTGCAGGCGGTGCCGCGCCCATTGGCCGTCTTCGCGCGCGCCGGCCGGAGATGTATCCAGTGCGCCATTCGCGTCTGCACTGTCGCGGCCGGGATCGAGGTCGGGATCGAGGTCGGGATCGAGGTCGGGATCGATGTCGGGAGTTCGATCGCGGTTCTGGCCGGAAACCCGATCGCGCATTGGGTCGCGCCCGGATCCGGGCAGCGCGCGTGCCCGGGTCTGCCAGACGAGATCAAGGTCCAGGTGCAGGAACTGGCGCTGGCGGAGGCGCACGGTGCCGTCCAGTCGATAGATGGCCTGCGGCGGCGCCGTCTCCGGCATCGGACTCAACGCGAATCCCTCGGGCGCCAGCGGCGCCGGGTTCGGATTCTTCTCCGGTTCGACGACCTCGACCACGCTGCGGTCGTGCACGCGCACCGCGGCGGTGTCTTGCCGACGCCCGGCCAGCTGTATCCAGGCCCGCGCCGTCACGGGTTCGTAGTCCGGCGCGCCGATCAGGCGATTCATGGCGCGCTGCAACGGCGCCGACAGGTCGCCCAGCGCCGAATACACCGGGGGAATCGGTCGCAGCGTTTCTTCCTCGGACTCGAGAAAGGGCGTGGCTTCGTCGAGGGCGCCGGGCAGCTCGGCGACGGGCAGCAACTGCGCCAGCGCCGCCAGTTGGCGCCGGGCCGCCTGGTTGGCGGCGGCCACCAGCAGCGGATCCAGCCGGTCGCTGAAGTCGGCCGGCGCGGTAGCGCGGTGGCCGTCCGAGCGGCCGTCGGCGTGGCGGAACACGATCACCTCGACGCGGTAGACCGCCGGATATTCGCTGGTCGGGCCGTCGGCGCTTTCGACCGACGGCTGGGCGCCGGTCGGACCCGGCCAGAAAAGTCCCGACCACAACAGCCAGGACCACAGCAGCGAGGCGGCCACCAGCGGCCGTGCAGGGTCGTTTGAAGGTTCCCTGGAGCTCATGCCACGGAGTTTAGCTTGTCTTTCGGCCGCAGGCGCGCGATCAGGTCCTCGGCCACGCCGACCCGGTCTTCCAGTTGCTCGAACTCGCCGTGGACGCGCAGCTTGTCCTGCGCCGGCAGCGAATAGCTGTGGGCCTCCTTCTGGATCATTCGGACCATCTCGGCCATGTCGATGGTCGGCTTGGGCAGGAATTCCACGCGCCCGCCGGCCGGACCCACTTCCAGCTTGCGAATGCCCAGCGCGCGCGCCTCCAGCCGCAGCGTGGCGGCGGTGAACAGGTTCTTCACCTCCTCGGGCAGCAGGCCGAAACGGTCGATCATCTCGACCTGCAGTTCGTGCAGCTCCTGGCCGGTGCGCGCCTGGGCGAGGCGCTTGTACAGCACCAGCCGCTGGTGGACGTCGGGCAGGTAGCTGTCCGGGATCATGGCGGTCACGTGCAGGTCGACCTCGGAGGACACGTCCACCGGCTCGTCCAGGTCCGGCTCGTGCCCGGCCTTGAGCGCTTCGACGGTGCGGTTGAGCAGCTCGGAATACAGCTGGAAGCCGATCGCCTCGATCTGGCCGGACTGATCCTCGCCCAGCAGTTCGCCGGCGCCGCGGATCTCCAGGTCGTGGGTGGCCAGGGTGAAGCCCGCGCCCAGCTCCTGCAGCGACTGGATCGCTTCCAGCCGCTTGCGCGCATCGGCGGTGATCGCCTTCCACGGCGGCGTGACCAGGTAGGCATAGGCGAGGTGATGCGAGCGCCCGACCCGGCCGCGCAGCTGGTGCAGCTGGGCCAGGCCGAACTTGTCGGCGCGGTTGATGATGATGGTGTTGGCCGTGGGCACGTCGATGCCGTTTTCGATGATGGTGCTGGCCACTAACAGATTGATCCGGCGGTGGTAGAAGTCGCGCATGGTGCGCTCCATCTCGCCGGGCGGCATCTGGCCGTTGGCAATCCCGATCCGCGCGCGCGGGAACAGCTCGCCCAGCTCCTCGGCCATGCGCGGCTGGGTCCTGACGTCGTTGTGCAGGAAATACACCTGCCCGCCGCGCTGGAACTCACGGTTGACCGCGTCGCGAATCGTGGCCGTGTCCCATTCGGAGACGAATGTCTTGACCGCCATCCGGCGCGACGGCGGCGTGGCGATGATGGAAAGTTCGCGCAGGCCGGTCATGGACATGTTCAGCGTGCGCGGAATCGGGGTCGCGGTCAGGGTCAGCAGGTCGACCTCGGCGCGCAGTCTCTTCAGCTGTTCTTTCTGCCGCACCCCGAAGCGCTGTTCCTCGTCGACCACCACCAGGCCCAGGTTGGAGAACCTGATGTCGGACTGCAGCAGCCGATGGGTGCCGATGGCGATGTCGATGGTGCCGTCGGCCAGGCCCGCGAGGGTGCGTTCGGCATCCTTCCTGCCGCCGGTGCGCGACAGAAGCCCGACCTTGACCGGCCAGTCGGCGAAGCGGTCGGCGAACGTGCGGTAGTGCTGCTCGGCAAGCAGCGTGGTCGGGGCCAGCATCACCACCTGGCGGCCGCCCTCGACCACCGCGAAGGCCGCGCGCAGCGCGACCTCGGTCTTGCCGAAGCCGACATCGCCGCAGATCACGCGATCCATGGGCGTGGCGGCCTTCAGATCGTTCAGGACCGCCTCGATGGCGGTCTGCTGGTCTTCGGTTTCCTCGAACTCGAAGCCGGCGGCGAAGCGTGCGTACATGCTCTCGTCGAACGTGAACGCATGACCTTCGCGTGCGGCGCGCCTGGCCTGCACGTTGAGCAGTTCGGCGGCCACGTCGCGCACCTTCTCGGCGGCCTTGCGCCGGGTTTTCTTCCACTTGTCCGAACCCAGCCGATTGAGCGCAACGACGTCGGGATCGGCGCCGGTGTAGCGGCTGACCAGGTGCAGGTCGGTGACCGGCACGTAGAGCTTGTCGCCGTCGGCGTACTCCAGGGTCAGGAATTCGCCGCGGGCGTCGCCCACGTCCAGCACTTCCAGCCCCAGGTAGCGGCCGATGCCGTGTTCCAGGTGCACTACCAGCGCGCCCGGCTGCAGATCGGCCAGGCTGCGCACGATGCTTTCCGGATCCTGGCCGCTTTTTTGTTCGCGCCGGCGGGTGCGGGTGTGGCCCGGGAACAGCTCGGACTCGGTGAGTATGGTCACGCCCTCGCCGGGCAGCCGGCAGCCGCCGGAAAACGGCAGCACCGCCAGCGCCAGCCGGTCGTCGCCGCTGGAGAACGCGGCGAAAGAATCGATCGGGCGCGGCTGGACGCCGAAGCGCTTGAGGTTGGCTGCGATCAGTTCGCGGCGGCCGGCGGTATCGGCGGCCAGCAGCATGCGCCCCGGTTCGGCTTCCAGCCTTTCGGCAGCCTGTTCCGGCGCATGATCCAGGTCCAGCGGGTCGGGCGGCTGGAATGTCGTCGCCGCCGGCGGGCGCCGGGTGACGCGTACCGCCGCATCGCGTTTCAGCGTGCCGGTCAGTTCGCCGGCTGCAAGATAAAGCTCCTCGGGCTTCAGCGGCGGGCGCTCGCGGTCGCCGGCGCGCTGCTCGTAGCGCTGCCGGACCTGTTCGGCGAATTCCCCGGCCGCCTCCTCACACCCGGCCAGCGTCACCAGCCGGTGTTCGCGCGGCAGGTAGTCCAGCAAGGTGGCAGTGTGGTCGAAGAACAGCGGCAGGTACTGCTCGAGCCCCTGGCCGTGGGTGCCCTCGCCGACCTCCTGGTAGGGCAGGGCGCGCCTGAGATCGACCTCGAACCGGTTGCGGAAGCGGCGCCGGAATTCCTGCCGGGCGGTGTCATCGAACGGGTACTCGCGGCCCGGCAGCAGTTCCACCCGGTCCATTTTTTCGATCGAGCGCTGGGTCTCGGCGTCGAAGGTTCGGATCGACTCGATCTCGGTATCGAACAGTTCGACGCGGTACGGGCGCGGCGTGCCCATTGGCCACAGGTCGAACACGGCGCCGCGCACCGCGAACTGGCCGGGCTGCCAGACCTGGTCGCTGGCCTCGTAGCCGGCGTCGAACAGCCGTTCGCGAAAGCGGTTCAGGTCCAGCTCTTCGCCGACCGTGAAGTTCACGCTGCGCCCGGCGATGAAGCCGACCGGCGCCAGGCGCTGCATCAGCGCGTTGACCGGCGCGATGATCACCCCGTCTTCGCGATCGGCCAGCCCGGCCAGCACTTCGAGCCGGCGCGAGACCAGGTCGGGGTGGGGCGAGTACAGGTCGTAGGGCAGGATTTCCAGGTCGGGAAACAGGTCGGCGCGCGGCCCGTCCAGGTGATTGATGTCGTCACGCAGACGACGCGCGGCGTAGCCGTCGGCCGCGGCCACCAGTACCGGCCCGCCGCGGCGGCGCGCGTAGGCGCTGATCGCCAGCGCCAGCGCGAGATCTTCCAGCAGCGGCCACTGCTGGCCTTCGCCGGCCTGCGCGCGCGGCGGATTGAGTACGGAAAACGTTTCGGACATCACGGTGGGTGTTTCGGTCGGAGCCAGTCATTTTACCCGTCTTGTTCGTCGGCCTCTCTACTGCGATGCAGTCATGGCCTGCAGACGGGCGTCGCGAGCGATCCGGTTCGGTCATGCCGGATCGATTATGCTGACGCGGGATTTTTAACCTGGATTTCTTGCACATGCCATCACAAGACACTCCGGTCGCGGTCATCACCGGCGCCGGTTCGGGCCTGGGCGCGGCGATGGCCAGGCGTTTTGGCGGCGCCGGCTGGCGCGTGGTCGTGACCGACCAGCACGCCGAGCGCGCCGAAACCGTGGTCGCCGGGCTTGCCGGCAGCGGCCACGCCGCGCGCACGCTGGACGTGACCGATTCGGCCCAGTGGGAGGCGCTGGCGGGTTTCGTCGACGAGACCTATGGCCGCGTCGATGCGCTGGTCAACAACGCCGGTGTGGCCACCGGCGGCATGCTGGGCGACACGCCGCTGGAAGACTGGCAGTGGGTGCTCGAGATCAACCTCATGGGCGTGGTGCGCGGCTGCCATCATTTCGCCGCGAAATTCCGTGACCAGGGCTTCGGACACATCGTCAACGTCGCGTCCTGGGCCGGGCTGGCCGCCGCGCCGGGCATCGCCTCCTACGGCACGGCCAAGGCCGCCGTGGTCGCGCTTTCGGAAATGCTGCGCGCCGAGATGCAGCCCCATGGCGTCGAGGTCTCGGTGCTGTGCCCGGCGTTCGTCAAGACCGGTCTGACCGAAACCATGCGCGCGCCCGATGACAGCTATCCGGAGCGCGTGCAGCGCTGGATGGAGAAATCCGGAATCTCGGCCGAACACGTCGCCGAAACCGTCTACCGGGCCACGCAGAAGCCGAGGTTCCTGCTGCTCACGCACCCGGAGACGCGTTGGCAATACCGCATCAAGCGCTGGTTCCCTTCGCTGTACTACCGCATGCTGATGCGCACCATGCGCAAGCTGATGCCGCGCAAGGAGGGTTGATCGCGTGGGTGGTTCGGGCATGTCGAGGAATGGAAAACAGCTATCCACAGATTACACAGATTTGCACAGATTGGCATATTTGGGAAGAATTGTTCGCCAACCAATCAGGGCAAGCAGCAGACTGATTCGATGTCCTTCTTCAAACCGATCTGTCCAAATATTAGATGGAGGCTCCCGAAGCTGCGAGACGGGTTACCAGAAAGAAATACTGACTTTCCAATAATCTGCGTGTATCTGTGTAATCTGTGGACCGCTTTTGATCGAAAACCTTTTAATCGAAACGGAGAGGACCAATGAACAAGTTGATGTTGTCCCTGGCGCTGCTCGTGGCGCTGCCTGTCCTGGCGCAGGACGAAGCAGAACAAGAGCGGCCGTTCCTGCAATCGGTACGTGCGGCGATGGAAGCCGAGGCGCGCACCGAGGCCGAGCGCGAACGCGACGCGAACCGCATGCCGGTCGAGACGCTGGACTTCTTCGGTCTCGACGAGTCCATGACGGTGATCGAACTGATCCCCGGCGGCGGCTGGTACACCAAGCTGCTGGCGCCTGCCTTGAGAGAGAAAGGCAAGCTCTACGTCTC
>JAWLEW010000052.1:0-1464 GCA_041685925.1 Wenzhouxiangellaceae bacterium
GAAACCCGAAACCCGAAACCGGAAACCGCAGCTCGTCCCTTATCATTGCTCAATCGCCGAATCAGCCACCCGAATCGAGGAATTACCGATGCCCAACCCCCACAGCCACGAACTCTTCGTCCGCGCCCAGGCCCGCATTCCCGGCGGAGTGAATTCACCGGTGCGCGCGTTCTCCGGCGTCGGCGGCGAGCCGCTGTTCTTCGATCGCGCCGAGGGCGCGTGCATCTTCGATGTCGACGGCAAGCGCTATATCGATTACATCGGTTCCTGGGGTCCGATGATCTGCGGGCATGCCCACCCGCACATCATCGAGGCGGTGCAAAGGGCCGTCGCCAACGGCCTGAGCTTCGGCACGCCGAGCCCGGGCGAGGTGACCATGGCCGAGCGGATCTGCGAGCTGGTGCCGTCGCTGGAGCGGGTGCGCATGGTCAATTCGGGCACCGAGGCGGCGATGAGCGCGCTCCGGCTGGCGCGCGCTGCCACCGGGCGCAAGCGTTTCATCAAGTTCGAGGGCAATTACCACGGCCACGCCGACAGCTTCCTGGTCAAGGCCGGCAGCGGCGCGCAGACGCTGGGGGTACCGACCTCGCCGGGCGTTCCGCCGGAGCTGGCCGAACTGACCCTGAACGCGCGCTACAACGACCTGGACTCGGTGCGCGCGCTGTTCGAGCAATATCCCGATGAAATCGCCTGCGTGGCGGTCGAGCCGGTGGCCGGCAACATGAACTGCGTCCCGCCGGCGCCCGGGTTCCTGGAAGGGCTGCGCAAGCTGTGCGACGAATACGGCGCCGCGCTGCTGTTCGACGAGGTCATGACCGGCTTCCGGGTCGCCCTGGGCGGGGCCCAGGCGCTGTACCGGGTGACCCCGGACCTGAGTTGCTTCGGCAAGGTCATCGGCGCCGGCATGCCGGTAGGCGCGTTCGGCGGCAAGCACGAATACATGAAGATGATCGCGCCCGAAGGCCCGGTCTACCAGGCCGGCACGCTGTCGGGCAATCCCGTGGCCATGGCCGCGGGCCTGGCCAACCTGGATTTGATCACGGCGCCCGGATTCTACGAGGAACTCACCGCCAATACCCTGCGCCTGGCCGAGGGCATCCAGGCCGAGGCCCGGTCAGCCGGCGTCCCCATGGCGGTCAGTGCGGTCGGCGGCATGTTCGGCCTGTTCTTCACCGAGCTCGAGCGCGTCGAGAACTTCGACCAGGCCGCGGCCTGCAACCTCGAAGCCTTCAAGCGCTTCTTCAACGCCATGCTCGACGCCGGCGTCTACCTCGCCCCGTCGGCGTTCGAGGCCGGCTTCGTCTCCAGCGCCCACGGCGAGGCCGAAATCGACGAGACCATCGCCGCGGCGAAGAACGCGCTGACGTACGTTTGAAATGATGTGGCGCCGGGGACGGCGCCCCGACCTGCGATGTCCGCGTACACCGCGCCAGATTGTGCGTAGGTCGGCCCGGCGTGGCCGAC
>JAWLEW010000052.1:1564-15909 GCA_041685925.1 Wenzhouxiangellaceae bacterium
TGCGTAGGTCGGCCCGGCGTGGCCGACGGATTTTCGGTGTTGTGGCGTCGGGGACGGCGCCCCGACCTGCGATGTCCGCGCGCACCGCGCCAGATTGTGCGTAGGTCGGCCCGGCGTGGCCGACGGGTTGTCGGTGTTATGACTATTCAGGCAGGTCCTTCGTCCACGAACAGATCCGTGGCCAGTTCCTGCGCCGGGTCGACGGCGTACTGGTCGAGGTCGGTGACGCCGGCCTCGGCGAGCACTTCGTCGTCGATGTAGAAGTTGCCGGTGGCCTGGTCGGCCGGTCGGGTCAGGATCGCGTGCGCGGCGTCGGACAGGATTTCGGGCTTGCGGCAGTTCTCGGGCTTGATCTTTCCGCCCAGCATGGCCAGGGCCGCGGTGGCGATGACGGTGCGCGGCCACAGCGCGTTGACCGCGATTCGGTCGGCGCGGAATTCCTCGGACATGCCCAGCACGCACATGCTCATGCCGTACTTGGCCATGGTGTAGGCCACGTGCGGCGCGAACCACTTCGATTTCATGTTCAGCGGCGGCGAGAGATTTAGAATGTGACCGTTGTCGGACTGCTTCAGGTACGGATATGCGGCCTGGGAGCAGACGAAGGTGCCGCGGACGTTGACCCCGAACATCAGGTCGAAGCGTTTCATCGGCACTTCCGGCGTCTGCGCCAGGTAGATCGCCGAGGCGTTGTTGACCAGGATGTCGATGCCGCCGAAGTGGTCCGCACCCTTCTGCATGGCTTCTGCGACAGCCTGTTCGTCGCGGATGTCGACCTGGAGCGGCAGCGCTTTGCCGCCGGCGTTCTCGACGGCCTCGGCCACGCTGTGGATGGTACCGGGAAGCTTGGGATGCGGCCGATTGGTCTTGGCGGCGATCACGACATTCGCGCCGTCGGCTGCTGCGCGCAGCGCAATGGCCTCGCCGATCCCGCGCGATGCGCCGGTGATGAAAAGGGTCTTGCCAGCGAGTGAAGTCATTGTTTGAGAGTCCTTGTCATGTCATTTCTGCAACCGAGTGTAGCGGCATTGAATTGCCCGCGGAGTGATCGATTTGTCTGAGTTCCAGCACATGCTGGAGTGGGCGGCCGACCACGCCGGCTGGGTGGTCGCCGCCGGCTTTGCGCTGGCGTTCCTGGAAACGCTGGCCGTGGTCGGCATCGTCGTGCCCGGCATTCTGCTGCTGTTCCTGCTCGGCGCGATGGTCGGCTGGGACGCCCCGCTGCTGCTGGCCCTGGGTGGCGCCGTCATGGCCGGCGCCGTGGTCGGAGACAGCACAAGTTTCTGGCTCGGGCGCCGCTACCGCGATCAGTTGTGGAAGCGCTGGCCTTTCGCCAAGCGCCGACACTGGCTGGACCTGGGAGAGCAGTTCTTCCTGCACCACGGCGGCAAGAGCATCTTGATTGCCCGGTTCATCGGCCCGCTGCGGCCGGTGGTGCCGCTGGTGGCGGGCGCCATGCACATGCCGCCGGCGACCTTCGTGCCGCGCATGCTGGTCGCCTGCGCGCTCTGGACCCCGGTGATGGTGCTGCCGGGCGCGCTGTTCGGCGAGTCGCTGGAACTGGCCTCCGAATTCGGCGGCCGACTGACCCTGCTGCTGGTGGTACTGCTGGTCGGCGGCTGGTTGTTGATCTGGATGACGCGCAGTCTTTACGAGACGGCCGCGCGGCGCTCGCCCTGGTGGCTGAAGAACCTGGCGCTGTGGCTGCGCCGGCATCCGTTCCTGGGCCGATGCTTCGGCGGCCTGGTCGAGCCCGGGCGGCGCGAAGTGCTTTCGGTGATGGCGCTGGGCTTGCTGCTGGTTTTATCGCTGGGCGCGTTGTTCGCGGCGCTGCTGCTCGCGCCCCTTTCGACGGCGGCCTGGGAATCGGGGTTCGAGTTCGCCGGCCTGGCGGCCAGCCTGCGCAACCATTTCGCCGATCCGTTGTTCTTCGTCGTCGTCCTTGCCGTGTCGCGTCCGGTGTTGCTGACGCTGATCGCGTTCGTGACCCTGATGTTGCTGGTCCAGCGGCGCTGGAACGCGCTGCTGCACTGGCTGCTTGCCACGCTGGGCGGCTGGCTGCTGGCGCTGTTGCTCAATGCCTTCATGGGGCTCTTGCTGGGCCGGCCCGATCTTGCCGGCAGCGTCGGCCAGGTGCCGCACGTCGATTTCGTGCTGACCGTGCTGGTATTCGGCTTCGGCGCGCTGATCGTGGCCAAGGATTTTCGGCCGCGCCAGCGCAAATGGCTGTACCTGGGCACGGTCGCGCTGCTCGCGCTGGTGGCGTTTTCCGAGTTCTACCTGGCCCGGGCGACCGTCAACGGCCTCGTGGCCGCGCTCGCCCTGGCCATGGGCTGGCTGGCGCTGACCGGCATCGGCTATCGATCGCGCGCCACGCCGCATGCGCTGCCGGGATTGCGCCTGGCCGCCTTCGTCCTGGTCTGGCTGCTGGCCGCGACGCTGCTGGTGCCGCAGAATTATTCGGCGTTCGAGCGGGCCCATGAACTGGCCCGCCCGATCCGGCAGATGGACGCCGCCGCCTGGTGGGACGGCCAGTGGCGCGAATTGCCGCAACTGCGTTCGCGCATCGGCCGCAGCGAGCGGAAGCGTTTCGATACGCAGCTGGCGCTGGACCGGGTCGAGCTTGTGCAGACGCTGGCCGCCGATGGCTGGCGCAGGCCGCCCGAAATTTCGGCCGACGCGTTGCGCACCGTGTTCGGCAAGACGCCCAGGCCCGAGCGGCTGGTCCACCTGCCGCGCGATTTCGCCGGGCAGCCCGACGACCTGATCCGTCGCCGAATGCTGGACGACGGGCGGGCGGTGCTGTTCAGGGCGTGGGATTCCGGGGCGAGGCTCGGCGCCGAAGCCACGCCGGTCTGGCTGGTGCAGGTGCGGGTGCTGAAACCGGTCACCCGGCTGGGTCTGTTCAACACCTGGCGCGAGCTCGACGCGGCCTCGAGCCGCGCGCTGGGCGAACTCCGTGCGACCGGCGCGGACTGGCAGTGGCGCCGACCCGGGCCGGATGCCCCGTGGCTGGTCCGTTCAGTACCTTAAAAAGCGATCCACAAAAAAAGCGATCCACAGATTACGCAGATTCACACCGATTTGTTCATTCGGGATTTTCAATGGCATGCTGTGTGGTTTTACCAAGCAGCGCTCCCCGTGGGGCTGTTCAGACCGAAATAGCTTGCATGAGTCGGATGCAAAATCTGCTTGTACATCGATTTCGCGAATCCCATAAGGTGTCGTACTATTAATCCGGCAACGAAATACCTATTCGTTGCTCGCGCTTTGCGGCGCATGTCCGCGATTGTCGCGACAAGCGGCTCCGCTTCGCGGCCCGGCCTTGCCGGCCGGGTATTAACCCGGCATACCTTCTTGAATGCCGGGTTAATAAAAACAAAAACAATAATCTGTGCAAATCTGTGTAATCTGTGGACCGGGGTTTTCGGGGTTCAATCGTCCGCTGGGTCTTCCGGGGCCTGTTCCAGCAGCGAGCACAGCGCGCGCAGGCGATCGTGCGGGTCGCTCACGGCCAGCAGCTCCTGGGCGCTGACGGTTTCCAGCGGCAGCACCGACGCCAGCGCCATGCCCAGCGCGCTGGCATCGTCGGGATCGGCGTCGATGGCTTCGGCGAACGCCTGATGCCGCAGCAGTTCCCTGAGCACGTTCTGCAGCACCGCGTGTTCCGGCTGCACTTGCTGGCGCGGTTCGGCCGGCAGCCACTCGACCTCGCCGATGATCAGGCCGTCGTCGCGGGCCCGGGTCGATCGGATCCGGAAGCGCCGGTGGCCGCGCACTTCCAGGCCCAGCAGGCCGTCGTCCAGGGTCGAGAAGTCCTCGATCAGCGCCTCGGTGCCGACGGCCGCGTGGCGCGCCGGCTTGTTGTCGTCGGCCGGCGAAAAATGAACCACGCCGAAGCCGGTGCCGCCGGCCGAGCACTCGCGGGTCATTTCCAGGTAGCGTGACTCGAAGATCCGCAGCTGTGTTCGGGCGCGCGGGAACAGCACCAGCGGCAGCGGGAACAGCGGCAGCGATTCGGTCCGGATGGAAGCCGGGCCGGACGCGGAGGAGCCTGGCGCACTCATCTCACGCCCCCTCGATGAAGCGCTGCGGCGCGTTGCCGAAGCCGCGGTTGCTCATGAATATCACGTGGTCCCCGGCCCGGACCGCCGCGCGAATATCGCAGAGCATGTTCTCGACCTGGCCGCGGAAGCGGCCGCCGGACTGCAGCTTGGCGAACAGCGCCGACGGATCCCAGTCCAGCGCATCGGTGGAGTGCAGGAAAACGAAGTCGGCCGGCGCCAGCGCGGGCGCCAGCTGATCCAGGTGATGGCCGCCGCGCATGGTGCTGCTGGCCGGCTGCAGCGCGACCAGGATGCGCGCGCCACCGACCGCGCGCCGCAAACCCTCCAGCGTCAGTCGAATTGCGGTGGGGTGGTGGGCGAAATCGTCGTAGACGTGCACGCCGCCGGTCTGACCCAGGTATTCCATGCGGCGCTTGACGCCCTTGAATCCGGCCAGTGCCGCAACGGCGTCGGACGGGTCGACCCCGGCCCGGGCGGCGGCGGCTACTGCGGCGGTCGCGTTCAGCGCGTTGTGCCGGCCGGTCTGGTTCCAGGTCACCGTGCCCGCCGATTCGTCGTGGTGGAAAATCTCCAGTTCGCGTCCGGCCGGTTCCAGCGGGCGAACACGCCACTCGGCATCGGTTTCGCCGTCGATGCCGAACATCGAGGTCTGGCTCCAGCATCCCCGTTCAAGCACGCGCCTGAGGCTGGCGTCGTGCTGGTTGACGACGACGCTGCCGTTGCCGGGGATGGTGCGCATCAGGTGGTGGAACTGCGTTTCGATCGCGCCCAGGTCGGGATAGATGTCGGCGTGATCGAATTCGAGGTTGTTGAGGATCGCGATCGAAGGGCGGTAATGCACGAACTTCGCGCGCTTGTCGAAGAACGCCGTGTCGTATTCGTCGGCCTCGACGACGAAGACCTTCTCCCCGGCGCGCGCGCTGATGCCGAAATTGCCGGGGATGCCCCCGATCAGGAAGCCCGGTTTTTTTCCGGCATGCTCGAGGATCCAGGCCAGCATGCTGGCGGTGGTGGTCTTGCCGTGGGTGCCGGCCACGGCCAGCACCTGCTTGCCGGCCAGGTAGTTCTCGCCCAGCCAGCGCGGCCCGGAGACATAGGCCAGGCCGGCATCGAGCACATGCTCGACGGCGGCGTTGCCGCGGCTGAGCGCATTGCCGATGATGACCAGGTCGGTCTGCTTCGGCACGGCCTCGGCCGAATAGCCCTCGGAAAGCGTGATGCCGAGTTCCTCGAGCTGGGTGCTCATCGGCGGGTAGACGTTCTGGTCCTGCCCGGAGACCGCGTGGCCGTCGGCGCGCGCCAGCGCTGCGATACCGCCCATGAACGTTCCGCAGATGCCGAGAATATGGATGTTCATGGTTCAGGAAACTCCCGGATTCCCCATTGCCTGGAAGACGAACAGCTGAAGGAACAAAATTACCACAGCCACAATCAACCCGCCGGCATAGGCGCAATCGAGCGCGTTGCGCCAGATGTGGCCGTCCACGGCCAGGCTCCAGAACAGCCCGACCAGCGCCAGCACCACCAGCGGCGCCGGGATGGGGGTCTGGGTCGAAAACCATAGCGGGATATTGATCAGGCTGATCAATGCCCCGGTGCCGAACAGTGCGGCGACGGTCTGTGCGAAGCGTGCGCCGCGACCGCGTGCGGCGAGAATGGATATGGTCACGACCAGCGGCACGACGATGGTGACGAATATCGAGACGCTGATATCGGCCGGCTCCGCGGCACGCGCGTCGGCCAGTCGCGATATCGCCACGATGATCGAGTACATGACCAGTGCGAGTGCCGGCGAACTGCTGCCGGCAGGAAGATCCTGGGGGCCCGCGCGCAGCAGCGCGATATGCCAGAGCGTGGTCAGCCAGCGTTTCATCGGGCCTGGTGTCCTCGGGTCGGATTTCGGAGGCGGTCAAAAACCGCCCGGCAGTTCGGCTGCCGGACCGCATACCATGATGCCTCGGGAGCGGTGATTGCGGGAGACTCGATGAAATCCGGACAGCGCATTGACAAGACGCTGGACGCGACCGGACTGCTGTGCCCGGAGCCGGTGTTTCGCGCGCGCCAGTGCCTGGCGGGCATGCAGGCCGGGCAGGTGCTGGAGATCAGGGCCGACGATCCGCTGGCCGAGATCGACCTGGCGGTGTTCTGCGAGCGGACCGGCCACGCGCTGCTGGCCCGCGACCACGCCGACGGCTGCTGGACGTTCCTGCTGCGCAAGACGGGCGTGTGACCCGGCTCCTGCCCGGTCTCCTGCCGATCCATCGTCGATTCTCTCAGGAGCGGTCTCCAGGCCGCGAATGGTTCTGCCCGCCGGGTCGGCGCCTGGAGACGCCGCCTGCGAGACCTGCGCCGGGGCTGGTCGATCGACCCGTGCCCATTGCCGCGGCAATCAGCCGCGGGAATCAGGCGTTATCGATGGTTTCCAGCATGCGCCGGTTGACTTCCTCGACCGAGCCCATGCCGTCGACCTCGCGCAACTGGCCGCGCTCGGCGTAATGGCCTGCGACCGGGGCGGTCTGCTCGGCATACACGCGCAGCCGGTTGCGGATGACGTCCTCGGTATCGTCCGAGCGTCCTTCCTCGATGGCCCGTTTCGATAGCCGGTCCACGATTTCGCCTTCGTTGACGGTGACCGAAATCGCCAGGTCGACCGGCTGCCCGATGCGCTCGAGCACCTGGTCCAGCGCCTCGGCCTGGGCCAGGTTGCGCGGGTAGCCGTCCAGGATGAAGCCGTTGGAAACGTCGGGCCGGCCCAGGCGTTCCTCGATCAGCCCCAGCATCAGGTCGTCGGGCACCAGCTCGCCGGCGTCCATGTAGCGCTTGGCTTCGAGGCCGAGTTCGGTCCGCTGATCGACCGCTTCGCGCAGCAGCACGCCGGTGGAAATGTGCGCGAGCCCGAGGCGGTCGCGGAGCAGGGCGGCCTGGGTCCCCTTGCCGGAGCCGGGTGGGCCGAGTAGTACGATTCGCATGATGTTGGGATGGGCTTCGGTGATTCGACAAGCTTGTAAAAGTACCGCGCCCTGACACCCGTGTCAAATGCGCCCGGGATTCGGCCCGGAGCCCGGCAAGTCGGCCATGCGGCGCAAACTGGCCGGTCCTCCGGGGGGATTTGTTTTATCCTTATGAATCGATATTCACGAACCAGCGACGGGGACCATGGCCGCGAACAATATCCTGTACGCCCAGTCCGGCGGCGTCACGCCGGTAATCAATGCCACGGCGGCGTCGGTGATCGAAACCGCGCGGGCCCATTCGGACCGCATCGGCAACGTTTTCGCCGCCGCCGACGGCATCATCGGCGCGCTGGAGGAACGGCTGATCGATACCGGCAGCCTCGGCGAGGACGACCTGCGTGCGCTGGCGCAGACGCCCGGCGGAGTGTTCGGCTCGTGCCGCTACAAGCTCAAGTCCATGGAAGAAAACCGCCGCGAGTACCAGCGCCTGATCGAGGTGCTGGACGCGCACGGCATCGGCACGTTTTTCTACAACGGCGGCAACGACTCGGCCGATACCGCCAACAAGGTCGCGAATATGGCCGCCGAGCTCGGCTATCGGCTCAACGCGATCGGCATTCCCAAGACCATCGACAACGACCTGGCGGTGACCGACAACTGCCCCGGCTTCGGCTCGGTGGCCAAGTACGTCGCCGTTTCCATCATGGAGGCCAGCCTCGACGTGATGTCGATGGCTTCGAGCTCGACGAAAGTGTTCATCATGGAGGTCATGGGCCGGCACGCCGGCTGGATCGCCGCCGCCGCCGGCCTGGCGCGGCGCGAGGAGCACGACCCGCCGCAGATCATCCTGTTTCCCGAAGTGCCGTTCGACCGGCAGAAGTTCCTGGCCGCGGTCGACGATTCGGTCAAGCGCCACGGCTATTGCTCCATCGTCGTTTCCGAGGGCGCGCGCTACGCCGACGGCACGTTCCTGGCCGACGCCGGCACCACCGACGCGTTCGGCCACAAGCAGCTCGGCGGCGTCGCGCCGGTGGTCGCCGAACTGGTCAAGGCCGAGCTGGGCCACAAGTACCACTGGGCGGTCAGCGACTACCTGCAGCGCTCGGCACGCCACATCGCATCGAGAACCGACGTCGAGCAGGCGCGCGCAGTGGGCAAGGTGGCCGTGGAACTGGCGCTGGAAGGCAATACCGGCGTCATGCCGGTCATCGAGCGGGTCAGCGACGAGCCTTACGAGTGGAAGATCGCCATGGCCCGGCTGGAAGATATCGCCAACCACGAAAAGAAGATGCCCGGCGACTACATCGCCGACGACGGCTTCGGCATCACCCCGGCCGCGCGCCGCTACCTCGAGCCGCTGATCCGCGGCGAGGATTACCCGGACTACGACGCCCACGGCCTGCCGCGCTATCTTCGCCCGAAGCTGGAACTGCTGGAACCCAAGCTGGCCGGCTTCGAGCCGGCCTGAAATCCCGAACCCGACTTCTCCCAAACCCCTGGAATCCTTCATGAGTACAAAGTTGACTGAACTGGCCGAATGGGTCGATTCCGTCGCGCGCCGGACCCGTCCTGCGCAAATCCACTGGTGCAGCGGCAGCGCCGAGGAAAACACCGCCCTGGTCAACGGGATGCTGGACACCGGCGACCTGATGGAATTGAACCGCGATACCCACCCGGAATGCTACCTGCACCGCTCGGACCCCGACGACGTCGCGCGCGTCGAGCACCTGACCTTCGTCTGTACCCGCGAGCGCGACGATGCCGGCCCGAACAACAACTGGATGGCCCCGGACGAGGCGCACGAATTGATGGACGGGCTGTTCGAAGACTGCATGGAAGGCCGCACCATGTACGTGATCCCGTACTGCATGGGCCCCATCGACTCGCCGTTCGCGCGCCTGGGCGTCGAAATCACCGACAGCGCCTACGTCGTCGCCAACATGCGCCTGATGACCCGGATGGGCGACCAGGCGCTGGCGCGCATCGAGCGCGAAGGGCGATTCGTGCGCGGACTCCATTCGACCGGCGAGCTGGACCCGGAGCGCCGCTACATCATGCATTTCCCCGAAGAGCTGAGCATCCAGAGCTACGGCTCCGGCTACGGCGGCAACGCGCTGCTGGGCAAGAAATGCCACGCGCTGAGAATCGCCAGCTACCAGGCCCGCACCGAGGGCTGGCTGGCCGAGCACATGATGATCGTCGGCATCGAGAATCCCGCCGGCGAGACGCGCTACGTGGCCGCGGCCTTTCCGTCGGCCTGCGGCAAGACCAACCTGGCCATGCTGATTCCGCCCGAGCCCTACCGGAGCCAGGGATGGAAGGTGCACACCATCGGCGACGACATCTGCTGGCTGCAGCCGGGCGAGGACGGACGGCTGTACGCAATCAATCCCGAGGCCGGATTCTTCGGCGTCGCCCCCGGCACTTCGAACGAGACCAACCCCAACGCGCTGGCCATGCTCGACCGCAAGACAATCTTCACCAACGTGGCCGTGACCGACGACAACCAGCCGTGGTGGGAAGGCCTGGACGACCGCGTGCCGGCCTACGACTGGAAAGGCCGGCCCCATGATCCGGCCAACGGCCCGGCGGCGCACCCGAACTCGCGCTTCACCGTCTCGATCAAGCGCTGCCCCAGCTACACCGGCGAGTCCGAGAACCCGTCGGGCGTGCCCATCGACGCGATCATCTTCGGCGGCCGGCGCGCTTCGCTGGCGCCGCTGGTGCTGGAGGCCGAGGACTGGACCCACGGCACCTTCATCGGCGCGGCCATGGCTTCGGAAACCACGGCCGCCGCCACCGGCAAGGTCGGCGTGGTGCGGCGCGACCCGATGGCGATGAAACCGTTCTGCGGCTACCACTTCGGCGACTACTGGGCGCACTGGCTGGAGGTCGGCAGCAAGTTGAAGCATCCGCCGAAGATCTTCCAGGTCAACTGGTTCCGGCGCGACGCCGACGGCAATTTCATCTGGCCCGGATTCGGCCAGAACCTGCGCGTCCTGGAATGGATCGTGCAGCGCTGCACGGGCGAAGCCGCGGCGCGCGATACGCCGGTGGGTCGGCTGCCGGAAAGAGACGGCATTTCCACCCGCGGGCTGGCGCGCGAACCCGACCTCGATACACTGTTGTCGGTCGACGGCCGGGCGTGGATCGGCGAACTGGACGAAATCGAAAAGCACCTGGAAAACTTCCAGCCGCGGGTGCCCGATGCGCTGACCGAGCGGGTGCGCGCCATCCGGCACCGGCTCGAAAACGACTGAACGGCCTCGTACGGGTCTGCCGCCATCCGGGCGGCGGCCTGCCTGCGGCGTTGCCGCTCGAACATCCTGTCGATTCGCCGGGTCGCAGCGCGGCCCGGCGGAATGCGTTTCGACGACCCGGGGCGCCGATCTCGAGCGGACGGCAACTGATACTGCAAATTGATGCTGCGACCTGCGCATGGTCACCCGTTTCCCGGTCGACCCGACGCGCTTCCCCGTGGGTTTTCCTGGTCGAGTGCGCACCGAAAACGTATTTCTGGTGCCCATCGAAAACGGATTCGAAGCTGCCCGTGTGCGACCGATCCCGCCAGGGCCTGCACGCATCAAAGCGTGACGGCAATCACGTTGTTCCGGAAAGCGCCGTACATTCGGGCCTCGAATGTAATGAAATCTTCAAATTGACTTGCAGTTTGGTGAGTTTTTCGTTAAAAAGAGCGAAGCGATGCCGCTCGTGTACCCGGGAACCAGCGGTTCCATCCAATCGGCATCGCATAACTTGAAAATTTCGCCCATGGCACGCCTCGGTCGAGAACCGAACGAATCAGCCCCAAAACCGGATCGCCAGTGATTGGTCGGCGGTGTTGCCGCGGCGAAGTGAAACCATACAAAACCCACTAGCTAGGGAGAGGTACATATGGAAACCAGTCGTAACCGCCTTGCCGAGGCCATCCGCCTCGGACTGTTCGCCGGCATCTTTGCCGGGGTCGGTGCGGGGTTCGCCTCGCCTGTGCTCGCACAGGACGAAGGTGAAGACCAGGCCGAAGAACAGGAGCAGACAGAAACGGCAGCCGAGCTGGGCCAGGTGACCGTCACCGGCTCGCGCATCGAGCGCGCCGGTCTCGACACTTTTTACCCGGCCATTACGGTCGACCGCCAGCTTCTCGAAGACCGGGCCTACACCAACGTCGCCGAGGCCCTGAACGAAATCCCGACCTTCGGCAACCCGGACGTGACGCCGCAGGGCGTGCAGAACGGTTTCTCGGTCGGCCAGAACTTCGTCGACTTCCTGGGCCTGGGCGCGCAGCGCACCCTGACCCTGGTCAACGGCCGCCGCTTCGTTTCGGCCAACGTGCCGTCCGTATTCGGTGAATCCGGCGGCCTGCAGGTCGACTTCAACGTGATCCCGGTCGCCATGGTCGAGCGCATCGAGACCATCGGCATCGGCGGCGCGCCGATCTACGGTTCCGACGCCATCGCCGGCACGATCAACGTGATCACCCGTGACCGGTTCGAAGGCGCCGAATTCACGTTCCGCCACGGCTTCACCTCCAAGGGCGATGCGGAGTTCGAAAACGTGATGATGGTCGCCGGCGCCAACACCGCCGACGGCAAGGGCAACGTGACCTTCTCGGCCGAGTGGTTCCGCCAGGGCGGCGTGGCCGGCACTGCGCGTCCGCGCTTCAGCGAAGGCGAGAACGACGTGTTTTTCGGCACCACCGCGCCGAACCGCGCCGAGATGTTTCGCGACAACCGCATCAACCTGTTTTCGTTCGGCGGCGTGCCCTCGCCCTCCGGCTTCTTTGCCGCAGCCCAGGGCCTCGGGCGTTTCCCGGACGGCAACTTCTACCAGTTCGATTCGAACTCCAACCTGGTCAACTTCACGCCGGGCGAGCCCGGGCCGGGTTCGATCTTCTTCGCGCTGGGCGGCGACGGGCCGGACTTTTTCGACAACGTCGAGCAGCTGCAGTCGCCGCTCGATCGCGGCGTGTTCACCGGTCAGTTCAACTACGACCTGACCAACAACGTGCGCTTCTCGTCGGATTTCCTGTTCGCCGACTCCAACGCCACCGAGCTGACCAACCAGGGCGGTTTCCAGACCTTCGCCTTCGGCGGCACCAGCGGTGCGCTGCAGTTCAACGCCGACCATCCGTTCCTGCCCCAGCAGGCGCGCGAGATCTTTGACGCCAACGGGATCGATGCCTTCACGCTGCACCGCTTCAACAACGACATCATCGACTCGTCGAATGATCGTGAACAGCAACTGTGGCGCTGGACCGGCGGTTTCGAAGGCGACTTCTTCGTCGGCAACCGTCGCTTCAACTGGGAAGCCTACGCGGTCCACGGCGAAACCGATATCGAGACCCAGGCCGAAGGCATCATCGACGGCCGCTTCCTGAACGCCATCGACGTGCGTCAGCTCACCGAAGAAGATCTGGCCGCGGTCGATCCGACCGACCTGGCCTCGATCGGCGGGCAGGGCAACGTCGGCGTCGGCGACCTGGTCTGTGATGCCGTCTACCAGGCGGCGCTGAATCCGGACTTCGGCACGATTTCGGGCAGCGGTGTCTCCACCGACCGCCTGTTCATCGACGGCTGTATTCCGCTGAACGTCTTCGGCCAGAACGCGCGCTCCGAAGGGGCCCGTGAATGGGTCACCGGCGACCGGATCACCACCAGCAAGATCGAGCAGACGGTCTACAACTTCAACGTCGGTGGCGAGCTGTTCGACCTGCCTGCCGGACCGCTGGGCGTCAACGTCGGTTACGAAGGCCGCCGTGAAACCGCAGTCTGGACGCCGGGACTCGGCACCGAACTGCCGGTCACCCGTTCGGCGCCGTTCTCCGAAACCGGCGGCGAGTTCGATACCGACGAGTTCTTCGCCGAAGGTGTCGTCCCGCTCTTGAGCCAAGACATGAACATCCCCGGTTTCCATACCCTGGAAGTCAATGGTGCGGTTCGTGAAATCGACAACTCGCAGTCCGGCAAATCCACCGTGTGGTCGGCCGGCGGTAACTGGAAGCCGATCAGCACCCTGAACGTTCGCGGTAACTACACCGAGTCCATTCGTGCGCCGTCGCTGGTCGAGCTGTTCGCGCCGGTCACCCAGTCGTTCAGCTTCGCCGACGATCCGTGCGACTTCCGCTTCGTCGACCAGGGTCCGAACCCGGATCAGCGTCGGGCCAACTGCATTGCCGCGGGCATCGAGAACCCGGACGACTTCACGTCCGACATCGTCAACGCCACTGCACAGGGGCGCACCGGCGGCAACCCGAACCTGACCGACGAAGAGGCCGAATCCTGGTCCGTCGGCTTCACCTGGGAACCGAGCGCGGTCGACAACCTGATCATCGGCGCCGACCACTTCGACATCGAGCTCAGCGACGCGATCACATCGCTCGATCTGACCAGCCTGATGGTGGCGTGCTTCGACTCGTCGAACTTTCCCGGCAATCCGGCGTGCGATGCGTTCGAGCGTAATGCCCAGGGTCAGGTGGTCGATTTCCAGACCGGCCAGACCAACGCACAGAGCTTCCGCGTCGAAGTGCAGGACTTCTTCGTCGACTACCGGTTCGAATTGGCCAATGCACTGGGTCTGTTCAGCGAAGGTGCGCGTGACAGCAACCTCGGCTTCCTGCGCCTGAACACGCGCATCTCGCGCGATCGTCGCCGTCAGTCCTCGGTAACGGGCGAAGACATCGTACGCTCCAGCCGCTCGTTCGGTTCGCCCAAGTACCAGGGCACGTTCGATGCGACCTGGTCGCGCAACGACACCCGCGTGTTCTGGCGTACGCTCTGGCAGAACCGCGCACGCCTGTCGCCGAGCCAGCAGACCGCTTTCTTCAACGAAAACGGCGAGCAGGTGACCTCCACCAGCCACCGCTTCATCAGCAACCTGACGGTTTCTCAGGCGCTGCCGAGGTGGTTCGACTGGATGCCGCAGGACACGCGCGCCCAGGTGGTCGTGAACAACGTGTTCCGCCGCATGCCGAACAAGGTGGAACAGGCTGCAGGACACTTCGGCTTTGCCGAGCTGTTCGGTCGCCAGTACTCGTTCACCCTGCAGGTGCGGTACTGATCGCGTAATGCGCGAAAGTAGCTAAACCAATAACAATATTGGTTACAAGACTGGCCCGCCTCCAAGGCGGGCCTTTTTTTTTTGGTCCCGCATTTTTTACCGCCCTGCCTACTGCGGCCCCGCGATGCCCCGCGTCTGCGCCGTTTCACTCGGTCGCAATTCCTCGCCGTAGCTTTGGCTACGACTGCGGCTTGCTCGGTCGCAAAACGACACAGCCACGAGACCTCGCGACCCCTCGCTACGGCCGGGCGGTAAAAACTGCGGGACT
>JAWLEW010000103.1:0-3605 GCA_041685925.1 Wenzhouxiangellaceae bacterium
CTCCGATTCAGCAACAGCAGAAACAGCGGCACGCCGATCAGCGCGGTGAGCACGCCCACCGGCAGTTGCCTGGGGCTGAACAGGTTGCGCGCCAGCGCGTCGGCCAGCACCAGGAAGGCGCCGCCGAACAGCGCCGCGGCCGGCAGCAGGCGGCGGTGGTCGGCGCCGACGACCAGCCGCATCAGGTGCGGCACGATCAGGCCGACGAAGCCGATGGTGCCGGCGACCGAGACCGCCAGCGCGGTCAGCGCCGAGGCCGCGACGTAGATTTCGGTGTAGCGCCGGCGCGGATTCTCGCCCAGCAGGGCCGCCTGCGTTTCGCCGGCGGCCAGAATGTTCAGGCTGCGCGCGCGCAGCATCAGCACGACGGTGATTCCGATGACCAGTGCCAGCCACCAGGCCGAAACCCGGGCATAGCCCAGGTCGCCCATCAGCCAGAACAGCATGCCGCGCAGGCTCTGGTCGTCGCCCAGCGCGAGCATCAGGCTGATCAGCGCGCCCCAGCCGGCGGCCACGACCACGCCGGTCAGCAGCATGCGCGCGGTGGACCACGGGCCGCTGCCCTGGCCGAGCACGAACACGATGACCGAAGAGACCAGTGCGCCGGCAAACGCGAGCACTTCGGTCGGCACCATCGACAGCCCGAGCAGCATGCCGCCGAGCGCGAAAGCCGCCGCGCCGCCGGACACCCCCAGCACGTAGGGATCGGCCAGCGGGTTGCGCAGCAGCACCTGCATCAGGGTGCCGGCCAGCGCCAGCAGGCTCCCGGTGACCAGCGCGGCCAGCGCGCGGGGCAGCCGGATTTCGCTGACGATGCGCCAGTCCACCTCGGTTGTCGGCCAGCCGAAGCTGCCGTTGCCCAGCAGCAGCGCCAGCAGCACGCTGGCCATTACCAGCATGATCAACCCGGCCATGATCGGCGCGTGCGATCTGCCGCTCATGACCGACGCCGGCGCGCCCGCGGCAAATTACGCGGCAATGTCTGGTCTCGGCCGGCAGAATTGATTAACATGAACCCAGTGCAACAATTTTTGCAACGGTCGTTAGCTTAAGGCACCCGCTGCCGCAACGCTGCAGGCCGTTTGCAGACAGGGACAACATGATTGACGCCGACGGCTTTCGCCCGAACGTGGGCATAGTGCTGGCGCGCGATGACGGTCGGGTCTTCTGGGCCCGCCGGGCCGGCCAGGATGGCTGGCAGTTTCCGCAGGGCGGCATGAACACCGACGAGACGCCGCTGGAGGCCATGTATCGCGAGCTGGCCGAAGAGACAGGATTGCAGCCCGACCACGTCGATGTGCTCGGCGCGACGCCGGGCTGGCTGCGCTATCGCCTGCCGCGCCGGCTCAGGCGGCGCAACCAGCGCCCGGTGTGCGTGGGCCAGAAGCAGGTCTGGTTCCTGCTGCATTTTCTCGCCGACGAGTCGGTCTTCCGGCTCGACGCCACCGAACATCCCGAATTCGACGTCTATCGCTGGGTCGACTTCTGGTATCCGGCCAACAACGTCATTCCGTTCAAGCGCCGGGTCTACCAGCGCGCGCTGCGCCACCTCGAGCCGCTGGTGCCGGCATTCCGCGACGCGTCCGGCGACCAGGCCGGCAGCGTCACGGACCACGGGGAAGAGCGCTGAATGGACTTGATAGGCGCCTTCGTGCTGCTGTTCGTGGTCATGGACCCGCTCGGCAACATCCCGATCTTCGTCTCGGTGCTCGATCACGTGCGCCCCGAGCGGCGCTACAAGGTGCTCGCGCGCGAACTGCTCATCGCGCTGGCCATCCTGTTCGCGTTCCTGTTCGGCGGCCAGTACCTGCTGGCCGCGCTGCACCTGAGCCAGTACTCGGTCAGCGTGGCCGGCGGCATCATCCTGTTTTTGATCGCGTTGAAGATGATCTTTCCGGTACCGCGCCAGATGCGCGCCGACGAAGAGCCGGACGACGACGAGGAGCCGTTCCTGGTGCCGCTGGCCGTACCCATGGTGGCCGGCCCCAGCGCCATGGCCATCCTGCTGCTGCTGGCCACGCGCCATCCGGACCGGCTCGGCCTGTGGTCGCTGGCGCTGTTCCTGGCCTGGGCGGCCACGGCCGTCATCCTGGCCGCGGCCCCCCTGATCAAGCACCTGCTCGGCAAGCGCGGCCTGATCGCGGTCGAACGCCTGATGGGCATGCTGCTCGTCGCCATTTCCGTCCAGATGTTCCTGGAGGGCATTACCGAATTCCTCGGAGAATATGCATGAACCGATTCCTGGCGACCGCCTGCGCGGCTTTTCTGGCAGGCAGTCTGCAAGCCCAGCCGTTTCAATCCGGCGACCTTGAAGCCGCCCGCGAGCTGCGCGCGCTGGCGCTGGAAAGCGGGCTGGCCTACGAGATCACCTCGGAACTGACCACGCGCATCGGCAATCGCCTGGCCGGCACCGAAGACGACGCCCGCGCCGTGGAATGGGCGGTGGCGAAGCTCGAGTCGCTCGGCTTCGACCGGGTCTGGACCGAGCCGGCGACCTTTCCGACCTGGACGCGCGAGCACGAGCAGGTCGCGGTGACTTCGCCGGTGGAACAGGACCTGGTGGCGCTGGCGATCGGTTTTTCACCCGGCACTCCGGAGGGCGGGGTAGAAGCCGAAATCGTGATGTTCGACGACCTGGCCGCATTGGAAGCCGCGCCGGCCGAGGCCGTGGCCGACCGGATCGTGTTCATCCGCAAGCGCATGGAGCGCGCGCGCGATGGGTCTGGGTACGGGCCGACCGTGCAGGCGCGGAGCCTGGGTTCGATGGTGGCCGCGGAAAAAGGCGCGCTGGCGCTGGTCATCCGGTCGGTGGGCACGTCCACCAACCGCTTCGCCCACACCGGCACCATGCGCTTCGACGCCGGCAGCCGCAGGATTCCGGCGGTGGCGATTTCCAACCCGGACGCGGACCAGCTCGAGCGCCTGATGGCCGCCGGCGACCCGGTCCGGCTCATGGTCGATATCGGCGCCCAGGTCAACGAGCCCTACACCAGCCAGAACGTGATTGCCGAGATTACCGGCAGCGAAATGCCCGACCAGGTCGTCGCGCTGGGCGCGCACCTGGATTCCTGGGACGTCGGCACCGGCGCGATCGACGACGGCGCCGGCGTGGGCATCGTCACCGCGGCGGCCAAGCTGATCAAGGAAAACGCCGAACGTCCGCGCCGCTCCATTCACGTCATCCTGTTCGCCGCCGAGGAAATCGGGCTGTGGGGCGGTAGAGCCTGGGCCGAGGCGCACAAGGACGAAATCGAAAACTACCAGCTCGCCGCCGAATCGGACTTCGGCGCCGGCGCAATCTACGAGATCGCCGCGCGCGTCAGCGACGAAGCCTGGCCGGTCATCGAAGCCATCCACGCAGAACTCGAAATGCTCGGCATCGCCATGGGCGGCCGCACCCGGGCCCGCGGCGGCCCGGACTTCAGCCCCATGTCGCGCTACGGCCTGGCCGCCGTAGACCTGCGCCAGGACGGCACGCAGTACTTCGACTACCACCACACCGAAAACGACACCCTGGACAAGATCGACCCGGCCGAAATGGCCCAGAACGTCGCCGCCTACGCGGTACTGGCCTGGCTGGCCGCGCAATCGCCGGTGGATTTCGG
>JAWLEW010000104.1:0-3556 GCA_041685925.1 Wenzhouxiangellaceae bacterium
GGCGCCGGAGACGCCTCCTGCGAAAACCACCAACCAACCATGCCTTCGCCGTTGGCCTGAAACCTTAAACCGGCGCGAGGCGCCCGCCCGCCTGAAGCGTGAGCCGTCCAACCGTAACCCGGCGCGCTGAAACCTGCCTGACTTGCGTCGTGTCTCGGCAGGCTGGATAAGCGCTAGTGGGCCCACCTTTTTCCTAGATCGCGCCGAGTTCGAATGCCTTGAGCACGGCGCGGGTGCGGTCGCGTACGCCCAGCTTGGAGAGAATCGACGAGACGTGGTTCTTGACCGTGCCTTCGGCGACGTTGAGCGCGTTGGCGATTTCCTTGTTGGAGTAGCCGCCGGCCATGAGGCGGAGGATTTCGGTTTCGCGTTCGGTCAGCGGGTCGGGGCGGTCCAGGCTGGAGAAGTCGAGGCGGGATTTGCCCAGGCCGGCGAGAAGGCGTTCGGTAACGGCCGGCTTGACCATGGTCTGGCCTTCGGCGACGCGCCGCACGGCGCCGACGAGTTCTTCGAGCGAGACGTCCTTGAGCAGGTAGCCGCGCGCGCCGGTGCGGATGCCGTCGAGCACCAGGTCGTCCTCGTCGAAGGTGGTCAGGATGATCGTCGGCGGCAGGTTGCCGGTCTCGTTGAGTTCCTTGAGCACTTCCAGGCCGTTTTTCTGCGGCATGCGGATGTCGAGCAGCATGACGTCCGGCGCGCATTCGGCGGCCATGGCGATGGCCTCGACGCCGTCGGCGGCTTCGGCGACGACCTCGATGTCGTCGGCCAGTTCCAGCAGCGAGCGCACGCCCTGGCGCACCAGGGTCTGGTCGTCGACCAGCATCACGCGAATGGTGCGGTTTTCGACCGGCACAGGCGTTTCCATGGACGTTTCCTTTTCAATCATGCTGGGTCAGTCATGCTGGAGTTTCGGGCGGCATCCAGGCGTTGATCCGGAATCCGGAGTCCGGCCGGGTCATGATTTCGAGCCGGCCGCCGAGTTCCTTGATCCGCTCGCGCATGCCGGTCAGGCCGTTGCCGGGCAGCAGTTCGATGGCGCCGCGCCCGTCGTCGCGCGCTTCCAGCCTGAGGCCGTCGTCGTCGGAGGTCAGGCGGATCCAAAGGTTGGACGCGTGGGCGTGGCGAACGGCATTCGTGATCACTTCCTGGGCGCAGCGCAGCAGGATCTGGGCGCGCTTGGGATCGGTCAGCGACAGCTCGTCGGGGATATCGAGGTGGATGGCCGGCTCGGGCACGCCCGAGGCCAGTTCGCGCAGCGCCTCGCGCAGGTCGACGCGGTCTTCGTGGCGCATGTCGCTGACCACCTCGCGCACGTCCGACAGCAGCAGCCGGGCGATGGAGCCGGCGCGCTGGGCGTGTTCCTTCGCCTTGCCCTCGGCGGTGTGGCTGGCGACTTCCAGGTTGAGGCTCAGCGCGGTCAGGTGGTGGCCGATCAGGTCGTGCAGCTCGCGCGCGATGCGCACGCGCTCGGCGATCCGGGTGTTCTCGGCCAGCAGCGACTGGGTGGCGCGCAGTTCCGAGTTGACCCGCCGGAGCTCGTCGCGCGCCTTCAACTGGTTGAGCGCCAGCATCGAGGCGGCGTAGGCGAACAGCATCAGGCCCAGCGTGATCATCAGCTGCGGCAGCGCGTAGGCCAGGCCGAACTGCGGCAGGATGGCGGCCCAGATCGAGAACGCCAGTGCGATGCCCAGCAGCCAGGCGGTGGCGATGAAGCGCGGTAGAATCCACGGCAGGATGCCGGCGACGATGGTCGACAGGATGACCCCCAGCGCCGAGCGGGTGAAGTAGCTCAGCGCGAACACCGAGGCGGTCATGACCGTCATGACGACGAGCCGTTTCCACAGCGGCGCCAGCGGGCGCAGGCGCGCGGCCGGGTGCAGGAAGGCCAGCATGAACAGCAGGGCCGCCGACCACCAGCCGAAGATGCGCGCGGTCTCGACCTCGTCGCGCGCCACCCACGGCAGCAGCAGCAGGGTTGCGGCGACCAGCAGCCAGGTCGCGATGCCCGCGTAGCGCAGCCAGTTTGTCGGGTGGATCTCGCGCATCGGACGGCGTTCCCGAGGAATATTCCGGTAATCGTAGTTTCGATTGTAGTGCTTTCGACACCAAAGCGACATGGGCGGGAAGTCATGCAGGTTCTGGAGCCGCGTCATGAGTGAATCGAGCGAATCGTCGCGGCCTAGCGTCGTGCGCTGGGAGGACGCCGACCGCGCCTCGGTGCTCGCGCTGCTGGCCGAATACGGCCTGGAACTGGTGGACGTGCCGGCCGGTGCGCCCATCCCCGGCAGCTACTGGGGCGACGACGAGGCCGGGCTGATCGAAAACCGCCTCTACGCCCGCCCCGACACGCCACTGCATTCCATCCTGCACGAGTCGTGCCACTACATCTGCATGGACCCGGCGCGGCGCGCGGCGCTGCACACCGACGCCGGCGGCGATTACGACGAGGAAAACGCGGTGTGCTGCCTGCAGATCGTGCTGGCCGGGCGAATCGAGGGCTACAGCGCCGGGGCCTGCATGCGCGACATGGATCGCTGGGGCTACTCGTTCCGGCTGGGTTCTGCGCAGGCCTGGTTCGAGCGCGACGCCGACGATGCGCGCGCCGGGCTTCGAGCGCGCGGCATCGACCCGGCGACCGGCGAGCGGACGGATGGCGCGTTTCCGGCGCCGACGGCGTAAACAAGAGACGTCGACAAGCACGAATTCCGTTCAAGACAACCAAGAGGGAGCGCCTTTCATGAAGAACTTTGCAATCGGATGCCTGGCTGTGCTGGTGGTGCTGGCCGTGGCGGGCGGCGGCATCGCCTGGTTCAAGGTCATCAAGCCGGGCATGGAATTCGCCGGCGGCGTCGCCGAGCTGGGCCGCGAGTACAGCGAGCTCAACGAGGCGATCGAAAACCGCTCGGGCTTCACCCCGCCGGCCGACGGCGAACTGGGCGAGGACCGGTTCCAGCGCTTCCTGGCCGCGCAGCGCCAGATGCGCAATGCGCTCGAGGGTCGCCTGGAGACGCTGGAGGAAAAGTACGAATCGCTGGAAGCCGAAGTCGAGGAACGCGGCGGCCAGGCCGGCGTCGGCGACATGATGGAGGCCTACGGCGACCTGACCGGTCTGCTGATCGACGCCAAGCGCGCCCAGGTCGAGGCCATCAACGCCCAGGACTTCTCGCTGTCCGAATACAACTGGGTCCGCGAGCAGGTCTACCGTGCCATCGGCGAGAGCGTGGCCGTGGCCGCCATTTCCAATGGCGCCGAAGGCGGCGGCGAGTTCGAGGCCCAGGTGCCCGAGGCGACGCGCGAGATGGTCGAGCCGTATCGCGAGGAACTGCTCAAGGGCCATGCGTTGGCGTGGTGGGGGTTGTAGACCCGGGCGCGGTTTAGGGGTGGATGGTTTGCGGTTTACGCGATCGGGCGCTTCGCGCCGGGGTTTTTAGGTGTTAGGCGTTAGGGCAACGGTAAAGACGTCGTAGGTTCTCGCAGGAGGCGTCTCCGGCGCCGATGGGGTGGTTGGTTTTCGTAGGGGCGTCTCTGGCCCGATGGGGTGGTTGGTTTTCGTAGG
>JAWLEW010000016.1:0-57054 GCA_041685925.1 Wenzhouxiangellaceae bacterium
TCGTTTTCTTCGAAACGGTGATAACGGACCTGGTCCAGGCTATCGGCGGCGTACAGCAGCAGTTCGATCGGTGGGCCGACGCTGAGGTTGGAGCGCATGCTGGCGTCCATGGACACCAGCGCGCAGCGGCCGGCGCGCTCGAGCGATGTTTCAGGCGCTATGATCCGGTCCAGGATGGGCTTGCCGTACTTGGTCTCGCCGATCTGCAGGAACGGCTTGTCGCGCGAGGCGGCGATGTAGTTGCCTTCGGGATAGACCAGAAAGATGTCGACCGGCTGGTCGCCGATCTGGCCGCCGAGTATGAACGAGGCGCCGAAGCCGTTCTGTTCGGACTGCTCGGAATACGTGCCCTGGATCCTCGCCGAAATCTCGCCGACGTAGGCGGCCACTTCGTCCAGGTGCGAGAACCCGTTGAGATCCCGGCTGATTTCGGGATTGGCCAGGTCGCGCTCGATCTGGCTGTTGACCGCCTGGGTGGTCGCCAGGTTGCCGGCCGAAAGCAGCACGAGCAGGCGATCCGGGCTGGTTTCAAAGCGGTGCATCTTGGAATAGATGCTCACGTTGTCCACCCCGGCGCTGGTGCGCGAGTCCGAGCAAAGTACGAGGCCCCGATCGAGCCGCATCGCCAGGCAATAGGTCATGAGTGAATCCAGCAGGCAGGTCGTTTCAACCGGGCGAAATCATAGCACCCGGCCCGGCGATCAGGCGGCTTCTCTGTGCGTCGATGTCGATCCGGTGCCGTCGCGCGACATCAGCCAGATGATCAGCGCGATCGCCGGGATGCCGAGCGCAGAGGCGTATACGAAGAACACCACGTAGCCGGCCTGGTCGACGATGAAGCCCGACGGCCCGCCGATGAGCTTGCCCGGGAGCGTCATGAACGAGCTGAACAGTGCGTACTGGGTGGCTGTATAGCGACGCGAGACCAGGCTGGACAGCCAGGCGATGAACACCGTGGCCGAGAAGCCGTTGGCGAAGTTGTCGGCCCCGATGGTGACGAACAGCGCCGGCACGCTGGCGCCCACGGTGGCCAGCCAGGCGAACACGAGGTTGGTCACGGCCACCAGCAGCGCCCCGATCAGCAGCATCGGCATGATGCCGAAGCGCGCGACCATGATGCCCCCGATGACGCCGCCGACCAGCGTCATGGCGATGCCGAACACCTTGGTGACGGTGGCGATCTGGGACAGCGAAAAGCCGAGATCGAGGTACAGCGGATTGGCCATGGCGGCCATCGACAGGTCGCTGATCTTGTACAGCCCGACCAGCGCCAGGATGGGCCCGGCCAGCCATCCGTAGCGAAGCAGAAAGTCCTTGAGCGGCGCGATCACGGTGCCGGTCAGCCAAGCCGCGGCCTCGCGCCGCCAGCCCGAAAGCCGGGTGCGGGCCCTGAATTGCTGCACCAGCGGATCCTTTTCGATGTCCAGCCGCTCGGGCGAGGACGGCTCGGGTGACAGCAGTGCGGCGAGCATCCCCACCGAGGCGCACGCGGCCATGGTCAGGTAGGCGGCCTTCCAGCCGGCGTAATCGGCGATGTACAGCGCGCCGGCGCCGGCAGCCAGGATGGCGAGGCGATAGCCGATGACGTAGGTGCCGGCCAGCGCGGCCTGGAATTCATCGGCGTCGGATTCGATCCGGAACGCGTCTATGGTGATGTCCTGGGTGGCCGAAGAGAAGGCGACCAGAAGCGCCAGCAGCGCGATCGGGTAGAGATGTTCGCGCGGGTCGGAAAGCGCCATGGCCGCCAACCCGAGCATGATGCCGGTCTGGGCCAGCAGCATCCAGCCCCGGCGCTGGCCGAACAGCCGGGTCAGGCCCGGCAACGGCACCCGGTCGACCACCGGTGACCAGACCACCTTGATCGAATAGGTGATGCCGATCCAGGCAAAAAAGCCGATTGCGGTGCGCGAAATGTCGTAATCGCGCAGCCACGCCGTCAGCGTGGTGAACACCAGCAAAAACGGCAGACCGGCCGAGAAGCCGAAAAACAGCATCCGGATGACCGACGGTCGGGTGTAGACGGCGAGCGCTTCGCCCCAGGTGCGCCGGGCTTCAGGCGCCATGCTCAGCCGTCGTAATCCATGATCAGCGGCGCGTGGTCGGAGAAGCGGTTGGCGGTGTAGATGCGTGCTCTTCCGACATTGTCGGCCGGATCTGCCGAGGTGACCTGGTAATCCAGCCGCCAGCCGACGTTCTTCTCCCAGGCACGGCCGCGGTTCGACCACCAGGTGTACTGCTCCGGCCGGGGGTCGACCCTGCGGAATGCGTCGTGCAGTCCGACCGGGCCGAACACCTCGTCGAGCCAGGCGCGTTCTTCGGGCAGAAATCCGGAGTTCTTGCGGTTGGCGCGCCAGTTCTTCAGGTCGATTTCCTTGTGCGCGATGTTCCAGTCGCCGCAGATGATGTAGTCGCGTCCGTCGGCTGCCATCCGCTCGAAGCGCGGCTTGAGATGGTCCATCATTTCGTACTTGACCGCCTGGCGCACGTCGCCCGAAGTGCCCGAGGGCAGGTACAGCGAGATCACGGAGAGATTGCCGAAGTCGGCCTGCAGCCAGCGGCCCTCTGAATCCATCCTGTCCCAGCCGATGCCGGCCTGGACCCGGTCCGGCGCCTTGCGTGCGTAGATCGCGACGCCGGAATAGCCCTTCTTCTCGGCGTCGTGATAGACGCAGGTATCCATGTAGCGCGGCTTGAACAGCCGGTCGGTGAGCTGGTGTTCCTGCGCCTTGGTCTCCTGGATGCAAACGACGTCGGCGCGCTGGCGCGCGAGCCAGTCGAAGAAACCTTTGCGCGCCGCGGCGCGGATTCCGTTTGCATTGAGCGTGATGACACGCATTGAAAAAGCCTGCTATTCGAGTGTTGTCGCCAATGGTAGCGGTTTGCATGAGTGAAAACCCGTTAGACTTTCCGCATGAAAGACTGGACGCGTAAATTCATCGCCCTGGCGCGCGCGGCCGGCGCGCTGAAATTCGGCCGTTTCGAGCTGAAATCCGGCCGGGTCAGCCCGTATTTCTTCAACGCCGGGGCGTTCTGCGACGGTCGGCATATCGCCGACGTGGCCGATTGCTACGCCGACGCCGTCATCGATGCCGGGATCGAGTTCGACCTGATCTTCGGCCCGGCCTACAAAGGCATTCCGCTGGCGACCAGCGTCGCGATCAGCCTGTATCGCCGGCACGGCGTCAACGCACCTGTAGCCTACGATCGCAAGGAGGCCAAGGATCACGGCGAGGGCGGACGACTGGTTGGCGCGCCGGTGGCCGGCCGGGTGCTGGTGGTCGACGACGTGATTTCGGCCGGTACCGCGTTCACGGCGGCCGAGCAATTGATCGCGCGGGCCGGCGCCGAGGTCGTCGCGCTGGCCGTGGGACTGGATCGTCAGGAACGCGGCACCGACGCGCTTTCGGCCCGGTCCGAGATTTCCGCCCGGGGGGTCGAAGTCGTGGCGGTTGCCGGGCTGGATGACCTGATCCGGGCGCTGGAAGGCGACGATTCGAGTTCGGAATCGCTGTCTGATATGCTTGAATATCGAGACGGTTACGGAGCATGACCGGGCGTCATCCATGAAGACGGGTTTGCTGATCATCCTGCTGTCGCTGGCCGCGGTGGCTTCGGCCCAGAGTGTCTACAAGTGGGTGGACGAAAAAGGTGAAGTGCACTACAGCCAGACGCTGCCGCCCGAGCGGGCCGGCGAGGCGCACGCCCGGTTGAACGACGACGGCCTGGTCACCGAGCGGGTGGATCGGGTCAAGACCGCCGAAGAGCTTGCCGCGCTCAAGGCCGAACAGGCCGAGAATCGGGAACAGGTCGAACAGCGCCGGATCCAGGCGCAGCAGGATCGCCTGTTCCTGGCAGCCTTCCCGACCGAGGACGATGTCCGGCGATCCATCCAGAGCCGACGCGAGACGGTGATCGCCGAGCGCCAATCGGTCGAGTCCCTGATCGAGCAGAACCGTGACCGGTTCGCCGCCCGCGTGGAGCGCGCGGCCGCACTGGAGCGGCGCGGCGAGCCGGTGCCCGAATCGGTCGTGGAGCGCATCGCGGCCGACCGGATCGCGATCCGGCAACTCACCGAGCGACTCGAGCAGATCGCGGCGCGGCTCGCGGCGCTGGACGCGGAACTTGCCGCCGAGCTTCGGCGCCATCGCCGCTTGACCGGTTCGGGATAGCCTCGGTCGATGGAAAGACAGCCCAGGGGCAAAGCGCCAGGATCCCCACAGTCGGACATGCGCAATGCGCCCGAATCGGGCGGCCACGTCTTCACCCGCTGCGAACATTGCCGTGCCGTATTGCCGGTGCGTTTTTCGGACCTTGGCCAGGCCGGCGGCATGGTGCGCTGCGGCAGTTGCGGCCGCACCCTCAATGCCCTGGCCCACCTCTATCCCGAATTCCCCGACGGTTCCAGCCGGCCCATCGCGCCCAGTGGCATGCCGCCGATGCTGCAGCCGCATGTCGAGCAGGAACAGATTATTGATTCCGCCGAAGCCGCCGAAGCCGCCGAAGCCGTCGAGACACCCGAAGCCAGTTCCGACGATACCGATGACGACCGCGGGCCGGTGCTGCGGCTGGATCTGGAGCCCGAGCCTGCGCCGGCGTGGGTGCGCTTCGCCTGGCCCGCGCTGGCCCTGATCCTGGTCGCCGCGCTCGTCGTGCAGTTCGTGGGCCCGGAACGATGGCGCATCGATCCGGGCATGCTCGGCCTTGGCGATGCTCCCGTGCTGGCGGCCGAGGACGCCGTGCAAATGGTCTCCCGCGACATGCATCCGCACCCGTCGCTGGATGATGCGTTCATCATCAGCGCGGTGCTGGTCAATCGCTCGCCGCGAGCAGTCGCATGGCCGAACATCGAACTCGAGCTGTTCGACGCCAGTCAGCAGACGGTCGCGCGGCGGCGCCTGGCGCCGACCGACTACCTTTCGCCCGAGGCCGACCCCAGTGCCGGATTCAAGCCGGACGTCCGGCTTCCGCTGGTGCTGGAAATGGCGGTCGAGTCGTCGCGCCCGTCGGGCTTCAGCATGAGCTTTTACTACTGATGGGTGCCGATTCGCGGCGGCATCCGGTCGACGATGTGCTAAATTCCCCCACAGGGAATGACTTTTCCGGGAGCCTCTGCGACGCCTCCGCGCGTCCTGGGCATCCCCGACAATCTTTGGTTCAAGCAATGCCGGATTCCGACACTGAAGCGTCTTCGACGTGTCTGAAGGATGTCGTCTCACGTGCCGTGGCGCAATATCTCGAAGACATGGGCAACACGCCGCCCGACAATCTGCACGAGCTCATTGTGCGCGAGGTCGAGATGCCGCTGATCCGGACGGTGCTGGAACACACCGGCGGCAACCAGTCGCGCGCTGCCGCGATTCTGGGCATGACGCGTTCCACGTTGCGCAATCGCATCCGACGCTACGGGCTGTGAGCACTCGACCAGGTCGGATACGGCGAGCGCTGATCAGCGTTTCGGACAAGCGCGGCTTGCTCGAACTGGGTCGGGCGCTGGCCGGATACGACATCGAGATCCTCTCCACGGGCGGCTCGGCGCGGACGCTGCGCGAGCATGGCATCGACGTGCTCGAGGTCTCCGATTTCACCGGCTTTCCGGAGATCATGGGTGGCCGGGTCAAGACTTTGCACCCGAAAGTCCACGCCGGCATCCTGGCGCGCCCCGGCATCGACGACGACACGGCGCGCGAGCACGGCCTGCCGCCCATCGACCTGGTCGTGGTCAACCTGTATCCGTTTGCCGAAACCGTGGCGCGGCCGGAATGCACGCTGGAAGAGGCCATCGAGCACATCGACATCGGCGGTCCGGCCATGCTGCGCGCGGCGGCCAAGAACAATGCGCGTGTGACCGTGGTCTGCAGTCCTGACGATTATCCGGCGCTGATCGACGCGCTGCCGGCGATGCCGGATTCGCCCGGGCGGCTGGAACTGGCCGTGCGCGCGTTCGCGCATACCGCGAACTATGACGGCCAGATCAACCAGTGGCTGGCCGCGCGCGGCGCCGAAGAGGCGCTGCCGCCGGCCATCAACCTGACGCTGGACCGAATCGCGACCCTGCGCTACGGCGAGAATCCGCACCAGCCGGCGGGACTGTATGCCGCCCGCGGCACCCGGCCCGATGGCCTGGCCGGCGCCACGCCGCTGCAGGGCAAGCCGCTGTCCTATAACAACCTGCTCGACGCCGATGCCGCCTGGAGCGGGGTGCGTTCGCTCGGGGATTCGCCGGCGTGCTGCATCATCAAGCACACCAATCCTTGCGGTGCGGCGTGCGCCGATTCGCTGCAAGCGGCTTACCGCAAGGCGCTTGCCGCCGACCCGACCTCGGCTTTCGGCGGCATCATCGCATTCAACCGGTCGGTGGACGCGGAAACGGCCGAGGCCGTGGCCGGCCAGTTCGCCGAGGTCGTGATTGCACCGGACTTCGAGGCCGGCGCACGCCGGGCGCTGGCCGGCAGGAAAAACCTGCGCGTGCTCGCACCTCCGGATTCGGACCCGCCCGACTACAACCTGCGGCGCATCGACGGCGGCTGGCTGGCCCAGGTGCCCGATACCTTGCTCTCCGGGCGCGACGGGTTCGAGGTGGTGAGCGAGCGCGTGCCCGATGAGCACGAATGGCGCGACCTCGCGTTCGCCTGGGCCTGCGTGGCAATGGTGCGGTCCAACGCCATCGTGCTGGCTCGCGACGCGGCCACCCTGGGCATCGGCGCCGGCCAGATGAGCCGCGTGGATGCTTCCAGGATTGCCGTGATGAAGGCCACCGACCAGGGCTTCGATCTGGCCGGCGGCTGCATGGCGTCCGATGCGTTCTTTCCGTTCGCCGATGGGGTCGAGACCGCGGCCCGGGCCGGGGTGCGCGCCGTCATCCAGCCCGGCGGGTCGAAACGCGACGACGAGGTGATCGCCGCGGCCGATCGACACGGCATGGCCATGGTTCTGACCGGCCGGCGTCACTTTCGGCACTGACGGGAACGGGACTGCGATGAAGTATTTGCGCTTTGGCGCACTCGCGCTGGGGATGTGCATCGTTGCGGTGCCCTGTTTGCGTGCCCAGTCCCCGGCTTCCGAAGAATCCGCCCAGGACCTGGAAAAAGTCGCCGTGACCGGCACCCGGCTGCGCGGCTTTTTCGGCGCGCGCGCCTGGCCGATCACGCGGGTCACGCGCGAGGAACTGCTGGCAACCGGCCAGCATCGGCTCGGCGATATCCTGCAGCAGCTGACCTTCAGCAGTGGTTCGCCGCTCAACACCCAGACCAGCCAGCGCGGTCAGGGTGGTGGCCTGTCGCGCGGCATCGAGACGGTCGAACTGCGCGGCCTGGGGGCCGAGCGCACGCTGGTGCTGGTCGACGGCCGCCGCTTTGTTCCCGGCGGCAACGGCGCCAGCGGCGTCGTCGACATCGGCATGCTGCCGGTGGCCATGGTCGAGCGCATCGAGGTCTTCAAGTCCGGTGCATCGGTCGAATACGGCGCCGACGCGCTGGCCGGCGTCATCAACATCATCACCCGCGATGCCTTCGACGGCGTGGAGCTGTCGGCCCAGTCCAGCATTACCAGCCGGGGCGATGCCGAGACCCTGACCTTCAATGCGGTCGCCGGCCGGACTTTCGACCGCGGCGGTTTCGTGCTGGGCGTCGACTACACCGACCAGCCGTCGGTGAGCAAGGGCGCGCGCGGATTTTCGCGCCAGCGCCTTTCGCTGGAAGGCGCGGACAACCGGATCGTCTTCGATGGCTCCTCGGCGCCGCCTGCGGGCCAGTTCCGGACCTCGCTGGGGCGCCTGACCCTGATCGACGGTCGCGACGGTGACGACCCCGCGGACTTCCGCCCGTTCATTGAATCCGGTCCCGACACCGACCGGTTCAACTTCAATCCGTTCGAGGATCTGCTGCAGGCTTCGGAACGGTTGACCGTGTTCGGCCGCGGCCATTGGCGTTTCTCGCCGGCCCTGCGGCTGCACGCCCAGGCATTCGTCCACCAGCGCGACTCGAGCCAGCAGCTGGCGCCGCTGCCGTTCTTCACCACGCGCGAGCAGGGCGTGGTGGTCGACGCGGCCAACCTGTTCAATCCGTTCGGCGAAACCCTGACCGACGTGCGGCGCAGGCTGGTCGAGGCCGGCCCGCGGACGTTCAGCCAGGACAACCACGCCTGGCGCTTCGTGCTCGGCGCCGACGGCCAGTTCGGACAGTGGTTCTGGGACGCCGCGATCAACCACGGGCGCAACGAAACCGATCAGCAAAAGACCGGAGATCTGCTCGACGATCGCCTGCGCGTGGCGCTGGGTCCGTCGTTTCGCGACGCCACGGGCCGGGCCGTGTGCGGCACGCCGGACGCGCCGATTGCCGGCTGCACGCCGCTGAACCTGTTCGGCGGCCCGGGCAGCATCACGCCGGAAATGCTGGATTTCGTCGGTACCCGGCTGGCCGATTCAGGCTTCAACGAACAGACCGTGTTCGATTTCAACGTCACCGGCGACCTGTTCATGGTTCCGGCCGGTCCGGTGGCCGCGGCCACCGGGTTCGAATGGCGCGAGGAGCGCGCGCTGGATCGGCCCGACCCGCAAACACAGGTCGGCAACACCACCGGCAATGCGCGGGGACTGACGCGCGGAGCGTTCGACAGCCGCGAGGTCTACCTCGAATTCGGCGTGCCGCTGGCCGCCGGCGCGCGTTTCGCGCGGAGCATGGACTTGGACCTGGGCGCGCGGCTGGTGGATTTCTCGAACTTCGGCACCGAATCGATCTTCGAGGTCGGCCTGGGCTGGCAGCCGCTGGAGGCGTTGAGCTTTCGCGGTGCCTGGTCGGAGTCGTTTCGTGCGCCCAACGTGGGCGAACTGTTCGGCGCGCAGAGCCAGGCCAACCCCATCGTCAACGACCCCTGCAGCGATTTCGACGCGTTGACCCCTGCCGGCGTCCAGCGCTGCATCGATCAGGGCGTGCCGGGCGACGGAAGCTTCGACCAGAGCGGCGAGGAAACGCCGGAGCTGTCCGGCGGCAATCCGGACCTGGCGCCGGAATCGGCCGATATCTTCACGGTCGGCCTGAGTTGGCAGCCGCCGGCGATTCGCGGCCTGAGCCTGGCGTTGGATTACTACGACATCGAGATCAGCGACGGCATCGGCGCGCTCGGCGCCAACAGCATTCTCCAGCAGTGCCTGGCCACCGGCGCGGCCCGGTTTTGCGATGCGATCGAGCGCGAACCGGGCGGCGCCATACGCACCGTCGAAGCCAGGCTGCAGAACATCGCCAACGAGACCGCACGCGGCGTCGACCTGGAACTGGACTGGATGATGGCCGCGGAAAAGTCCACCCTTCAGCATCGGATGATGCTCAGCCACGTCATCGAGCGCGAGCTTGTGGCGTTCGAGGGCGCGGCACCGCTGTTCGGCGAAGGCGAATTCGACCAGGACAATTTCGGCGCCATTCCCGAGTGGCGCGGGCAGTACCGCCTCGATTGGCAACGGGCACAGTGGAAGCTCGGCTACCGGGCGCACTGGATCGGCGTCGTCCGCGAGCGCGGCGACGAGGTCTTTCCCGGCACCGTCAACCGGGCCGGCCCGGTGCTCTACCACGATATCGATGTCGAATGGACGCCCGCACCCGGATGGCGCCTGTCGGGCGGCATTCAGAACCTGACCGACATCGAGCCGCCGTTCTTCGCCAACGCCGACGCGGCCAATACGGACCTGGGTACGTATCGCGCGCTGGGCACGACCTTCTGGCTGCGAATCGATCTGCTTCGTGGCGGGGGCGGCTGAGCCGGGACGCTCGAGCCGGTTCGACTGAACCAATCGGTTTTTGAAAATGCACGCTATTATGTGATTTGAATCACATTTGAGTGTATGCTCGATATTCCGGCATACCGGTGAGTCTCAAAGGCGTGGATATTCATCCAAGCGAAATCGTGATCGCGATCCGGTCCGTGCAGAGCATGGCGGCCCTGGTGCTCGCGGCGTTGCTGCTGTATTTTTTCCATAGCTTTCGACATGCATTTCTCCAGCATTGGGCCTTCAGCACGCTGGCCCTTGCCGTCTACCTGGGATTTTCCGCCGCCGCTTCGGGACTTTACCGGGCCGGTCCCGGCTACGATCTGCTTCGATTACTGTGCTCGGCCGTGTCACTCGGGGCGGTGTATCCGCACGTCGTCTGGCTGATGATCGGCACCTGGGAAGCGGTCCGCCAGAGAGTCGTGTCTCGACGGCTCGAAATCGCGCTGGTCGGCGCTGCCGCGCTGGTCGGCGTGTTCTCGGCGAGCCTGGGCGCGCTCGATGCGCCGGCCGGCGACGTTTGGACGCTATTGCGCGTGGAGTTGCGCTATGCCCTGACCGGCCTGGCATTTCTGGTCGCCGGCCTGCTGTTGTGGCGCGCCCAGCGAACTTCCGGGCTGGTTGGCGCACGCATCGGGTCGATCGGCTTCTGCTTGTTCGGCCTGCAGATGCTGCACGTCCTCGGCATCAATCTTGCGATTCGCGCGGGATACCCGCCGCCTTTTTATGCCAGTTACTCGGGATTGCTCGACTTTCTGTTTCAGTCGGTGATCGGTCTGGGCATCGTTGTGTGGCTGCTCGAACTCCAGCAGCAGCGGACTCGCCGGGCGCACAAGGAACTGCAGCACGTACGCCGGCACGACCCGACGACCGGATTGCCCAACCGGGCAATGCTGGTCGAACAGCTTGACGCGATGATCGATCGTACCGGCGTGCGGCGCGTTGCGGTGGTGTCGCTGGGCGTGAACCGCTACGCCATGCTGAACCAGGCATTGGGCTGGCAGCGCACCGAGCAGATCATCGCCGAGGCAGCGCAGCGTTTTCATGAAGCCATCAACCAGCGTTGTGCGCTGGGTCGCGTCAGCGACCGCGATTTCGTGATCGCGCGGCCAACGCTGGACGATCCGGCCAGCATCGAGTCCTGGGCGGAGAGTCTCCTGGCCCGTGCACTTCGGTCCGTGGACTCCGACGGCCAGGAAATCTTCGTCACCTTCTGCGCCGGCATCAGCATTTATCCCGACGATGCGGTAACGCCGGAAACGCTGCTCCAGCACAGCAAGGACGCGCTGGTCCAGTCGGCCCGTATCGGCCGCGCCCTGACCCTGTATCAGCAGATCGACCAGCACGATCAGGGCCGATTCGACACCGCGCTGCAATTCGAAAGCGAACTGCGCCGCGGTTTGTCCGAGAAAAGGTTCGAGCTCTTCTACCAGCCGCTGGTTCGGGTGGCAGACCGGCGCGTGGCCGGTTTCGAGGCACTGTTGCGCTGGCGGCATCCCAGGCGCGGCGTGCTGCGCCCGGAGGCGTTCATCGATGAGGCCGCCAGCATCGGCGTTCTCGACGAGCTCGAGTCGCTGGCACTGACATCGGCGCTCAAGCAGCTGGCGCGGTGGTCCCGCCAGGGCTGCACCGAACTCATGATGGCGGTCAACGTGAGCGCGCAGTGTTTCCAGCGCGACGACCTGGTCGAGCGAGTCGTTCAAGCCTGCAAGCGCCATGCCGTGTCGCCGGATCGACTCGAACTGGAGATTACCGAAAACACCGCATTGCGCGATCTGCCGCATGCCGCCCGGCAGATCGATGCGCTGCACCGGGAGGGTGTTGGCGTGGCGCTGGATGATTTCGGCACCGGCTACAGCAGCCTGGCGAACCTGGTCAAGTTGCCGGTCGACCGGATCAAGCTCGATCGTGAATTCCTGCGCGGTGTGCTGCGTGACCAGCGCCAGCGCGACCTGGTCGCGGCCATGATTGCGCTGGGCCATCGGCTGGGGCTTGAGGTCGTGGCCGAAGGCGTGGAATCGACCGCGCAGTTCGAATTCCTGGTCGAGCACGGGTGCGACCTGGCCCAGGGCTATCTGCTGCAGAAGCCGGCCAGTCCGCAGGAATGCGCTTTCGGGTCGATCCGGCTGCCGGATTGAATCGGCCGCGAGTCAGTTTTCGGCGTAGACCGAGGCGATGGCCTCGATGCGTGCCTGTTGCAGGGCCTCGCCCAGCGCCTTGCCGCTCAGCCCCTTTTGCTGCAATGGCTTGGCCGAAACTGCCGCCGCCGCCGCCCGCGCGCGCCTGAGCAGCTCTGCGGGCGGGTAGTGTCGGCTGCCGCGCCCCTTGCGTCCGCGCTTGTCGGCTTCGCAGGCGAGCAGGAAACGTTCGAAGCGTTGCGGTCTGCGCAACGCGTCGGTGCGCTTGAGCAGCTGCATGACGGTGCCGGGCCTGAGTTCGGCCGCGCGGTGACAGACCAGGTGGAACTCGCACACCAGCATGGCCAGGTTCCGCGTTTCGTTCGGCACCCGCAACCGGTTGCAGACGTCGGCGACCGGTTCGAGCCCCCGCTTTTCATGGCCGTGATGTTTCGGCAGCTGCTCGGCCGGGGTCAGCCCCTTGCCCAG
This sequence comes from Wenzhouxiangellaceae bacterium, assembly GCA_041685925.1. Taxonomy (GTDB): domain Bacteria; phylum Pseudomonadota; class Gammaproteobacteria; order Xanthomonadales; family Wenzhouxiangellaceae. The sequence continues at coordinate 12,364 of JAWLEW010000016.1, forward strand.
GTCATGGACCAGGCAGGCGAATCGAACGTCCAGCGGTGCCTGCATCGCGGCGGCCTGGTCGAGCACCAGCATCACGTGTGTCCCGGTATCGATCTCGGGATGAAATTCCGGCACCTGCGGCACGCCCCACAGCGCGTCGAGCTCGGGCAGCAGCCGCGCCAGCGCGCCGGTCTCGCGCAACACGCGGAAGAACCGCGAAGGCCGCTGGTGCATCAGCGCGCGCGCCATTTCCTGCCATACCCGTTCGGGCACCAGGTGGTCGACCTCGCCCGAGGCGACCAGGACCCGGCACAGCTCCAGGGTCTCCGGCGCGATCGAGAACGTATCGAAGCGGGTCGCGAAACGGGCCAGCCGGACCAGGCGCACGGGATCTTCGACAAAGGCCGCCGAGACGTGGCGCAGGATTTTCCGGTCGAGATCGGACTGTCCGCCGAACGGATCGATCAGGCGGCCCTCGCGGTCCTCGGCGATCGCATTGACGGTCAGGTCGCGGCGCGCGAGATCGTCTTCGAGCGAAACCTCCGGCCCGGTATGGAACACAAAACCGCGATAGCCCGGCGCCGACTTGCGCTCGGTGCGCGCGAGCGCAAATTCTTCGTGGGTGTCGGGGTGCAGGAATACCGGGAAGTCACGCCCGACCGCGCGAAAGCCGCGCGCCAGCATCTGCGAGGGACTGGCGCCGACGACCACGAAATCCTGCTCGGAAGGCCTCAAGCCCAGCAGTTCGTCGCGGAGCGCTCCGCCGACCCGGTAGACTTCCAGGCCCGCGAGCCGCGCGTCATCGGCCCAGTCGGGCATCAGGGCGCACGCCGGACAAAGTGCGTGAGAAGGCCCCGGAGGGTCATGCCCGCCCGCCGCCGCGCCCGAAGCGTTCGCGAAAGCGCTGGTAGCGGGCCTGGCGGCCGTGTCCTTCGCCGTTCAGCCACTCCGAAGCTTTCTCGCGCATGCCCCACGGCTGGATGTCCAGTGATTCGAATCCGTTCTCCTCGCACACGCTGTCGAGCAAAAGCGACTTGAAGTTGTCCGACGAAAACGGTTTTCCGGGCACGAAGTCGAAGACCTTGCCCTGCAGACGGCCAAGCGCGTGCGGCAGCGCAACGACCAGGCGGCGCAGGTTGCGCTGGTGCGCGACCCACTCGACGACCTGGCGCAGCCTCAGGATTTCGGCGCCGCACAGTTCGTAGGTCTGGCCGTGGCTTGCGCGGTCTTCGAGCGCCCGGGCGAACGCCTCGACCACATCGCCGACGTAGACCGGCGCGAACTTCGCCTCGGCCCGGGCCAGCGGCAGCACCGGGGAAATCGCGAGCAGGCCGGCGAAGCGGTTCAGAAAGCTGTCGTCGGGGCCGAAGATGGTCGACGGTCGGAAGATCGTCCAGTCCAGGCCCGAGTCGCGCACGCGCTGCTCGCCCTCGCCGCGGGTCAGCAGGTAGTGGCTCGTGCCCCGGCCCGCGTTCAGCGCGCTCATCTGGATCATGCGGGTCACGCCGGCCGCGTTGCAGGCCTCGATCGCGATTTCTACGAGTTCGACATGCGCCCGGCGAAAGCCGGCGCCGTCGCGTCCGGATTCATTGAGAATGCCGACCAGGTTGATCAGCGCATCGTGGTCGGCCAGTTCAGCGCCCAGGCGTTCGACATCGTAGGGATCGAAGTGGCGGATATCAATGCGTGGCACGATGGCGAGGTGCCGGGCCCCGTTGGGATGGCGGGTTACCACGGAAATGGCATGCCCGTCGCGGCTCAGGCGTCGCGCGAGGTGGGAACCGACAAACCCCGAACCGCCCAGAATCATGATTTTCATCGCGTTGTTCCCTCGAGGTCGGACTTGCCGTTATTGTGCCCAATCCGCGCGCCGCGCACGCGGCGGGTGTCCGAATCGATCCGGCCCGCCGAAAGTCCCCTCGGGCGGGTCGCGGCGTTCAGGATGTTGCCAGCAGATCCAGCGCGAGCGTGCGTTCGAATTCTTCGACGCCGCTGGCCTGCAACTCCGCCTCCAGCGGGTCCAGCGCGTCCTGGTCCAATGGATAAAAGGCCTTGCGGCGGGCGCCGATCACGCCGGCGTAGGCGATCAGCCCCACGTCCGGATGCTGGACGATGCTGGCCCGGCCCGAGGCCGCGGCCGGGCCCAGGTCGCAGCATGCCCAGCGGCCTTGCGGGTCGATTTCGACAGCTTCGATCCTGCTGTCGGCACGCCACCGCACCAGGTGCGATTCCAGCACGGCGGTGGTCTGGCGCAGTGCCCGCAGCCACAAGGCATAGGCGGCGGCATCGCAATCGGCGGCGTGATAAGGCACGAAATCCAGTTCCCAGCCCCCGGCATCGACGTTCCAGTTGGCCACCAGGCCGCCGGGCAGCTCGAGCGTGGCCTGTTGCTGCGGCTGCAACACCGCATGCTCCACGGGCGGCCAGAAGGGGTCGAGTCCGGCGCCGGCCAGCTGGACCTTGATCAGCGCCATCAGGTCGGCGCGGGTCATCAATTGGCCGTGCACCGGGTCGAGGCCGCTGATCTCGACCAGCGTGCCCATCGCGGGCGGACGCAGGCCCCCGGTTTCGAACAGCGTCTGTTCCAGCCGCGTGCTCAGTGCCTCGTGGACGGCTGCGTCGGCCACCGACAGCACGATCGGCAGACAGACGAACAGGCCGCGCGGCGGCGTCCAGTAAGGCATCAACGGCGCATGCGCCAGCCGGCCGGCGTGCGCGCCGATCGACGTGACGCCGGGTTCCCGCCGTGGACCGGCCACGCGCAGCATGCTCGGCCAGGGGGCGTGTTCCGGGCTGATGACCTGGCCGGGCTCGAGCAGCGCCGGGGCGGTCATCAGGTGTCCGCGCGTGACTTCCGGCACGCAATGGGCGAGGTCCTCCGCGATCAGGCCGCCCAGCCGCTCGGCCTCGGCGCGTTCGAACACGAAACGGGCGTCTTGCGCCGGCGGGCGGATCTCAAAACCGGCCACGAGCCGGATATGATTGGAGGCGTCATTCATCGGGAATCCGGATCGGGAATGCAGCGCACATGAATCGCCAGCACGGGTCAGACGCTACATCGCAACATGCCGGCGTGAGCCCGGCGTCGCTGGAATGGCGGCTGCACGCTTTCGAGCGGCTCGAACTCGCGCAATTGTATGCAGTGCTCGCCGCCCGCGTGGCGGTTTTCGTCGTCGAACAGGATTGCCCGTACCAGGACCTGGACGGGCTGGACGAAGTCGGGATGCACCTGGTGGCCTGGCAAGAAGCCGCTTCGGTTGCGGCCTACGCGCGAATTCTGCCGCCCGGTACGCGTTTCGAACAGCCTTCCATAGGGCGCGTGCTGACCGATTCCGGCCTGCGTCGAACCGGTCTTGGGCGCGAATTGATGCGGCGCGCCGTGGTCGAGACACGCAGGCTCTTCCCCGACCAGGCGATTCGGCTTTCTGCGCAGTGTTACCTGGAACGTTTCTACCAGGCGCTCGGGTTCAGCATCGTGTCCCGTCCGTACGAAGAAGACGGCATCCCGCACGTGGAAATGGAGCTGCCGGCAACCGGCAGTTCATCGAATTGAAGCAATCGTTCAGAACAGCGAGAATGGCGACTTTTTACCGCCTCCGCCGCCACGGCCGGAGCGGCGGCGACGGCGCATGCGCGAAAGCAGGGCCTTTTCCCGGGCTTCGAGGAAATCGGTGCGGTTGAGCTCGGAAGGATCCTTGCCCAGCCGCCGTGCCTCGGTTTCGCGGTACTGGACGAAATCCTTGTACGCATCGATTTCCGGCTTGAGTTCCCGGCACATCAGTTCGACCATGATTGCGTCGTCCAGGAATCCGATCCCGGGCAGGTGATCGGGAATCAGGTCCTCGGGCTGGTTGAAGTAGGCCAGCGCGGTCAGGACGCGTTTGCGACCGACCTCCTGCATGCGCCAGCCTTCGTCGGCGAGCATGTCGGTCAGCACCTTGATCTGGTCCAGGCGTTCGCGGATGAAATCGGAAGCATCGCTTTCCTCGACTTCCTTGAGGAGCCTGTTGGCGCCGGCGACGATTTCCTCGGGAGAGGCTTTTTGCGAGACGTCCATGGCGCGCTGGGCCAGGTTGCGGAAGTGCTCCAGGTCTTTCTCGGAAAGGTCAAGTACGATTCGCATCGTCATAAATCAGGCTCCATGGAGCGGTTGCAAGGCTGAATCCGGCCGGGCACTCCCGCTGCCCGGAGTATCCGTCGATTCAAGAGTTGCTCGATAGCATAAACAAAAATCCCTCCGGGTGCATCCACCCGTGATCGATCGCACGGGTCGGCGCGCCATGTGGGCGCGACTCAGCGGAACTGGCCCGCTTGTCCCGGTACCGGGAAGAGAAACCCCTCCTGGACTGTCTCTGCGTCGCGCTGGCCATCGATTGCGATATTGCTGGATAATTCAAATTCAACGCTGGTGCCGGGCGACGCGCCCAGCCCGGTCAGGATTTCCGCCCCGATCGGCATCGCCGGGGCATCCAGGCTGACCAGCTCGCGCCCGCGTGCGCCGATGTCCAGATCGAGGTCCCACGCGGCATCGAACAACTCGGCATTGCCGATGCGCATTTTCATGGCGGCCGACTGCAGCAACAGATCGTGGTCGTTGCGGTTGTGCACCAGCAGCCTGAAGTGCACCCTGTCGTCCTCGATCCGCAGGCTTTCGACCTGCAGCGCAGGCGGCTCCAGACGGACTTTCATCGATCCCGTCGTGCAGGCGGCAAGCAGGCACAGGCCGGCGGCCAAAAGGCCGCGTTCAAGCGGTTTCGTCGTCACTGGCTGATATCCGGGTCATGCAGGTGACAGCGCACCTGGTGTGATCGCCGATGTTCTCCCAGCTCGATTGTACGCGGGACGCGCTGCGCGCATATCGGCATGGCTTCCGGGCAACGCGTATGAAACGGGCACCCGGCCGGCGGGTTCAGCGGTGAAGGCAGTTCGCCCTCCAGCACCCGGTGCCGGTCTCGGCGGGCCGCGCCGGCCACGGGTACGGCATCGAGCAGCGCCCGCGTATAGGGGTGGGCCGGCATCGCGTATATCCGGTCGACCGGGGCGGTCTCGACCAGTTTCCCGAGGTACATGACGCCGATGAAGTGGCTGACGTGCTGAACCACGGCCAGGTCGTGCGAGATGAACACGAAGCTCAGCCCGAACTCGCGCTGCAGGTCGGCCAGCAGGTTGAGCACCTGCGACTGGACCGAGACATCCAGCGCCGAGACGGGCTCGTCGGCCACGACCAGCTTGGGTTCCACGGCCAATGCCCGGGCGATGCCGATGCGCTGGCGCTGGCCGCCGGAGAACTCGTGCGGATAGCGATCGAGTGCAGCCTGTCCGAGGCCCACGATGTCCAGCAGTTCGCGCACGCGGCGCAAGCGTCCGGCCGGACTGTCCGGTACGTGCAGCGCCAGCGGTTCTTCCAGGGTCTGGTGAACGGTGCGGCGGGGCGAGAGCGACGCGAACGGATCCTGGAAGATCATCTGCATGTGTTTGCGCTGGCGCTTGAGCATGGCCGACTCCAGGCCGGTGATTTCCGTCCCGTCCAGCACGACCCGGCCGCGGGTGGGCTCGAGCAGGCGCAGGATCGAGCGTCCCAGGGTCGACTTGCCGCAGCCCGATTCGCCGACAAGTCCGAATGTCTGCCCGCGCCCGACTTCGAAGGACACGCCGTCGACGGCTCGAAGAACCGCCCGCCTGTGCGGCAGGATTCCGCCGCGTGCCGAAAAGTGCCGGGCCAGCGCATGCACCTCGAGCATGGGATCGGTCATCGCACCGGCTCCGCATCGGCCGGATGGAAGCAGGCCACTCGCGACGGGCCCATGCGCTCCAGTCCGGGCTGCCGGCGCAGGCAATGCGCGTCGGCGTGCGCGCAACGCGCCGCGAAACAGCAGCCCGGCGGCAGGTCCGACAACTCGGGCACGCTGCCGGGAACGACCGGCAGGCGCGTCAGCCGCCGGGTCCGGATCTTCGGGATGGCCTGGATCAGTCCCTCGGTATAGCGATGCCGCGGGGCGTCGAAGAGTGCCTCGACCGGCGCATGCTCGACCATGCGGCCACAGTACATCACCACCACTTCGTCGCAGGTCTCGGCGACCACGCCCAGGTCGTGGGTGATCAGGATGACCGCGGTGCCGAACTCGCGCTGCAGCGTCTTGATCTGTTCGAGCACCTGCGCCTGGGTGGTGACATCCAGTGCCGTCGTCGGCTCGTCGGCGATCAGCAGCCGGGGTCGACACGAAAGCGCCATGGCGATCATGACGCGCTGGCGCATGCCGCCGGACAATTCGTGCGGATATTCGGCCAGGCGCCGCTGCGCGGCAGGAATGCCGACGCGCTCGAGCATTTCCTGCGCCCGCCGGCGCGCCGCGTGCCGCGAAAGGCCCGCGTGCCGGCGCACGACCGCCGACATCTGCGCGCCGATGGTGTAGACCGGATTCAGCGCGGTCATGGGCTCCTGGAAGATCATCGACATTTCGGCGCCACGGATCCGGCGCATGCGGTTTTCCGACTGGTCGGTCAGTTCCGTGCCGCCCAGGCGAATCGCACCGGCCGTGATGCGCCCTGCCGGCCGCGGCAACAGGCCCATGATGGCCAGGCTGGTGGTGGACTTTCCGCAACCCGATTCCCCGACGATGCCCAGCGTCCGGCCCGGTTCGACTTCGAACGAAACACGGTCCACTGCGCGGACCGCCCCGCGCCGGTTGCCGAACTCGACGCACAGGTTCTCGACTTCGAGTAGTGCGTCGTTGTTGCTCATGTGCAGTTCCCTCTCCCAGTGAGCCCGAATCTATCGCCCCGAGCGCTTCGGGTCCAGGGCGTCCTGCAGACCGTCGGCGAACAGGTTGAAGCCCATGACGAGCGCGAACAGGAATCCGGAGGCGGCGATGAAGTTCATGTAGTGACCGGCGATCACCTCGGAGGTGGACTCGGCGATCATCAGGCCCCAGCTCACGCCGTCCTGGACCCCCAGGCCGAGGAAACTGAGGATGACCTCGGACTTGATCGCCGCGACGAAAACGATGGTGGCCTGGACCAGCAGGATATGCAACGTATTGGGCACGATGTGGCGAAACAGGATGACCAGCGGGTGCAGCCCGATGGCGCGCGCGGCCTCGACGAACTCCAGGCTCTTGAGCTTGATCACCTCGCCGCGCACCAGTCGGGCGGTGGTCGTCCAGAAGGTCGCGATCATCGCGATGTGCATGGCCCAGGGATTGCCTTCCAGTGCAAAAGCGATGGCCGCGACGAACAGGTAGAACGGAATCGAATCGAGTACGCCCTTGAGCCACAGGATGAGCCCGTCGATCGCGGTATGGGCGAAATAGCCCGACAGCGCGCCGAACAGCGCCCCCAGCAGCGTCGACGCAACGGCGACGGCCAGGCCGATTTCGAACGCGGTGCGGGTCGAAAAGATCGCGCGGGCGAAGATGTCCTGACCCAGTATGGTCGTCCCGAACCAGTGCTCGGGCGACGGCGGCAGCCATTGCCCATCGCCGGTCTCGGCCCAGTTTCCGCCCCACCAGCCGAACCAGACGCCCAGCGCGATGACGAAGAAGACGGCGACGATGGCCAGGCCCGTCATGGCGGGCGCGTCAGCGAGCAGGCGCTCGAGGGCGCGACCCCAGGGCGAAATGCGTCCGGGCCGCCGGACCGGCTGCAGGCGCGCATCGGCGCCGGGGTTGATGTCACGCACCGGCAGGCTCATTGCAGCGCCGTCCTGTCGAGCGAGATCCGGGGGTCGAAGACCTTGTAGAGGATGTCGTTGATGATCAGGATGCCGACGAACATCACCGCGGTCAGTCCGATCACGGCCTTGAGTACGGGCTGGTCTCCGGAGGTGATCGCGTCGTAGGTCACCTTGCCCACGCCCGGAATGCCGAAGTAGCTTTCGATCAGGAGGCTGCCGGAAATGACCACCAGCGGTATCGAGAACATGGTCCGCGTCACGATCGGGATCATGGCGTTCATCAGCACGTTCTTCCACAGGATTTCCACCGGACTCGCGCCGAAGGCGCGCGCGGTGCGCACGTGATCGCGCGCCATTTCCTCGACCAGCACGGCGCGGAAGAAGCGCGTGTTGTAGCCCAGCGCAACGAACACCGAGGCCAGCGTGGGCACCGTGACGTAGTGCAGGTAGCTCGGCAGGTCGTGCACGTTCCAGCCGCGCACCGGAAACCAGCCGAGGACGACGCCGAACAGCACCTGGAAGGCGATGATCACGACCAGGAAGCTGACCGACATGCCGACCACTGCGAATCCCGTGATGGCCCGGTCGATCCAGCCGCCGCGGTGCCATGCGGCCAGCAGGCCGAGCGCGATGGCGAGCACGATGCCCAGCACGAAGCCCGGGGCAAGGAGGGCGAGGGTCACCGGCACGGTGCGCTGCAGGATGGTGGTGACCCGTTCGCCGGTCGAGTCCGAATAACCGAATTCGAGCGTCGCCAGCTCACGCAGATAGTTGCCGTAGCGCAGCCAGAACGGCTGGTCGTAGCCCAGTTGCGAGCGCACCTGCGCAATTTCTTCGGCCGTCGGATTCTTCGACAGCAGTTCCCAGGTCTTGTCGGGACCGAAATACACCATCAGCACGAAGCTGACCAGCGTCACGCCGAGCACCAGCGGAATGCCGCCGGCGAGCTTGTGCAGGGTGTATTTGAAGATTTCCATGACGCTGCAGATTAGCAGGCCGCCGGGGTGATTTCGGGCGTGGGTCGCGGGCGTTTCACCAGTCCCGGTCCGCCCCCGGCATCAGCGGGACATCGAGATGCCGCGACGCCGGCCTGCGTTCGCGGCCGGTGCTTGAACCATTGGCGGGGCCAATGATGAAGCAATGGCCGGCCCGGTGCCGGACACCGTTTCAACGTCGTCGTGCGGCATCGACGAAGCGCATGAAGAATCCGCCGAGAATTTCCTGGTCGGGCAGTCCGGCGATGTCCCGGTCCCAAAGGTGAATCCGCGTGCGCGAAAGCCCCGAAATGGCAACGCAGTCGTCGATCACCATGCCGTTCATTCGCCGATACAGCGCGGTGCGCTCGGGCCCCGGCTGCATGGTCGCGGTCTGCTCGTACAACGCATCGAACTCGGGATTGCGGTAATTGAAGTTGTTCGAGCCCGGCGTTTCGTGTGGGCCGTAGAACAATTGCAGCGTGTTTTGCGCATCGGGATAATCCAGCGTCCAGCCGAGAAAGAACAGGTCGAGCTGGCGGTTCTTCATCGCGCGCGAGAAATCGCCGAACGTGGCAAAGGTCTCGACGCCGATCTTCTCGGGCGGAAAGCCGAGCGCCGTGAGCCGGGCGCGCAGTTGTGCGTACATCTGGCGCTGCTGCACGCCCGAGGGCATGCCGTAGGTGAGTTCGGGCAGCGATTCGGGCGTCCAGCCGAATGATTCCAGCAGCGCGCGGGCGGCTTCCGGGTCGTGTTCGACCGATTCACGCGAGCGCTGCGGATCGTATTCGGGTACCGCCGGCGGGATCACGCCCGGGAAAATCCGTCCGATGCCGTAGTAGAAGGTCCGGTTGCGGGCCTGCCAGTCGAAGGCGTTTCGAATCGCGCAGCGAAGCGCCCGGTTGGCCGCATCGCGTTCCGGATCCGGATGATGACCGAACCGTTCGTCGGCCATGTTGAAACCGGCGTAGACGAAGCCCGCTTCCAGGCCGGCGTGGCCGTGATAGCGCTCGCGGATGGAGGCCGTGAACTCGACCGGATTGCGCCCGGCCAGCACCGCGTCGACGTGCTCGTTGGGCACCATGACGTTGTCGACCTCGCCGCTGGAAAACGCGCTCCAGCGCGCGGCGTTTTCCTGGATGAAATGAATCTCCAGGCGCTCGGTGAACGGGTAGCTTCGGCCGTCCAGCGACTCGAGGCCGAGTTCGCCGTGGCGCCGGGCGTCGAACCCCTCGGCGGCAAGGTCAAGCGGCTCGCGGGTAAAGCCGGGATTGCGTTCCAGGCGCGCCAGCGTGGAGTCGAACGACACCAGCCGATACGGCCCCGAGCCGACCGGCCGGACGCCGAATTCCCGGCCGTAATGCTCCACGGCCTCGCGCGGAACCAGCGCCGAGAACGCGGTGGCGAGGGTGTAGACGAGCTGCGGATAGGGTTCGGTCAACGTGATCCGCAAGGTGTGGTCGTCGACCGCTTCCAGGCCTTCGACCGGCTCGTCGTAGTGCCCGCCGCGCTCGCCCCAGGCATCGAGCCCCGCGATCCGGCCGGACCACAGCCAGGCGCCCTGGGAGCGCTGACGCGGGTCGAAATGGCGCTTGAGCGAATAGATGAGGTCGTGCACGGTCACGCCACGCCCCCGGCCATTCGAAAACGCGGGATCGTCGGTGAAGCGTGCATCGGGCCGGATGCGGAAGGTGTAGACCAGGCCGTCGTCGGAAACCTCGGGCAGGCCGGTCGCCAGGTTCGGGGCCAGTTCGTAGGGTCGCGCGAGATACTTGTAGCGGTACAGCGTGTCGAAGACGTTGACCACGACCATGCTCGAATAGATGGTGGCTGCCTGCGCCGGGTCCAGCGTGCTCGGCGCACCGTCGATCGCGTGCCGATAGACGCTTCCGGCGGTTTCGGGCGTTTCGGTCGGGTCGCTGCACGCCGCGACGGTGCTCGCGACAACAGCGCCCGCCAGCAGGCGCAACAGGGAATTTCTCATGGCGTTGTGCGTGCGCTCCACGATCAGTTTGCGGGCCGGCGGCAAGTCACGGTGTGATCACGACGTGCCATGATGATAGCATTGGATTCTTAGCGTTGAATTTCCCATGCGTTCCAGACTGGAATCATTCCCTTCTGCCTCGGCCGCGCTGGTGCAGGGCGCCAGCCGGGGCATCGGCCTGGGCCTGGTCAGGGCTCTGCTCGAAGACGCCACCTTCGAGACCGTCGTCGCGACCTGCCGCGACCCGGCTTCGGCCGACGATCTACGGTCGCTTGCGTGCGACCGCTTGTCGATACGCGCACTCGACGTGACCGATCCGGCGCAGGTCGCCGCGCTGGGCCATGCGCTCGACGAAGAAGGCTTGCGTCCGTCGCTGGTGGTCAATGCCGCCGGCGTGCTGCATGGTGAAGGCTTCGCCCCGGAGAAGAAGCTCGAGGATCTGGATGTGCGGGCGCTGGAGCGCGTGTTTGCAGTCAACACTTTCGGCCCGGCGCTGATGCTCAAGACACTGCGGCCGCGGCTGACGCGCGAAGGCAAGGCCGTGTTCGCCGCGATTTCGGCACGCGTGGGCTCGATCGGGGACAACCGGCTGGGCGGCTGGTATGCCTACCGCGCTTCCAAGGCCGCGCTCAACCAGATCATCAGGACCGCCGGCATCGAGTTCAGCCGCCGCAACCGCAACGCGATCGCCGTGGCCCTGCACCCCGGCACCACCGATACCGGCCTGTCGCAGCCATTCCAGGCCAATGTGCCGGCCGGCAAGCTGTTTTCGGTCGAACGGACCTGCGATTACCTGCTGTCGGTCATCGACGGCCTGACCGAAAGCGACAACGGCGGTTTTTTCGCCTGGGACGGAAAGCCGATCGAATGGTGAGCCGAGCCGACAGATCAACGGTTCATGACTCGCGTCGTGTCCAGGCAAGCGGCTGAGCCGGGACTTCGGCACCGGATTCGGCGGGGATCGATCGCTTCGGTTCGGCGCTTGTGCGGCGGCTGAGCGTTACCGAACTATCCGCATGGCCCACTAGTCGCTCCGTTCGGCCGGGGCGGATTCGCCGTCGTCGGTTCGCTCGCGGTGCACCATGCGCGCAAACACGATGCCGATTTCGTACAAGGCCCAGACCGGCAGTGCGAGCAGCGTCTGGGAAATCATGTCCGGCGGGGTGATCAGCATGGCCAGAAAGAACACGCCGACGACCACGTATCCGCGCATCCGGGCGAGGCCTTCCGGGGTGACTACGCCGATGGCGACCAGCACGACCGTGATCACCGGGACTTCGAAAGAGAAACCGAAGGCCAGGAACATCACCAGCACGAAATCCAGGTAGCGGTTGATGTCGGTCATCACCGAAACGCCTTCCGGGGCGATCTTGGTGATGAACGTGAAGATCACCGGCAGCACGATGAAATAGGCGAACAGGCAGCCCAGGTAGAACAGCACCGTGGCCGCGCCCAGGAGCGGCTTGGCGATGCGCTTTTCATGCTGGTACAGGCCGGGGGCGACGAACGACCAGGCCTGGTAGATCACGTAGGGCATGGCGACCAGGATGGCCAGCATGAGCACCAGTTTGAACGGGGCGAAGATCGGCGAGGCCACGTCGATGGCAATCATGCTGGTGCCTTCCGGCAGGCGCGAGACCAGCGGCTCGGAGACAATGGTGTAGAGCTTGCGCGCGAACGGCGCCATCGCCAGCATGCAAACGGCGATCACCACCACCGAGCGAACCAGCCGGCTTCGCAACTCCAGCAGGTGATCGATCAGCGACAGTTCCTGGTCGGACTCCGTCGACGGGTTCATTCGGCGCTCCCGTCGTCCTTGCCGCTCCGGTCGGAATCGGCCCGTGCATCCGGGGCGGACGACGGGTCGGCGGATGACGCGGCCTTCGTTTGGTCCCGGTTCGCCTCCATGATCTTGCGGTTGTGGTCGGCGTCGAGCTCGGCCTGGAGTTCCGACTGAAGGCCCTGCCAGGCGTTACGCGCCTGTCGGGTCAGGCGGCCGGCGGTACGCGCGATTTTCGGGAGTCTTTGCGGGCCGACCACGATCAGCGCGATGACTGCCAGCAGCAGCAGCTCGGTAAAGCCGGTGCCGCCCATGGCTCAGGATTTCGGCTTGCCGGAACCGGCTTCGGTGGATTTACCCGAGGTCGGTTCAGCCGTCGATTCAGCGTCCGATTGATTGCCTGATTTGTCGTCCGATCGATGGGACGGTTTGTCGCCCGACCGATCGGCGCTTGCATCCTCGTGCTCGCCGCTGTCCTCTTCGCTGCTCATGCCCTTGCGGAAATCGCGAATGGCGGAACCGAGATCGCCGCCGACGTTGCGCAGCTTCTTGGTGCCGAAGATCAGCAGGACGATCAGGAAAATGATCAGGAGCTGCATGGGACCGATATTGCCCAACATGAATGATGACTCCGATGGTGCCGGGAAAGCGATCCGCTATTCTACCGCTGCCGGAGAACCAGCGTCCAGTTCGCGGCGATCAGCAGCAGGAGGGCAAGAATGGCCAGCCCGGCCGGATTGCCGACCGGAATCTCCACCGCGCCCGGCGCGACGCCGCCGCGCGTCTGGCAGCCGCCGGGTGGTGCAATGGCCAGCGATTCGAATCCGACCAGTTCGGCGTCCGCGGACTTGCGCGCCGCCCCGGTTTCGAGATCGATTTCGAGAATTTCCGATGCGATGTCCGGGGTACCGTCGGCCCGGCGGTCGGTGATCGCCCAAAGCTTGCCCGCGGCGTCGAAAGCCAGGCCCGCGTTGGCGTAGGGGAGCACTGCCTCGCCCAGCGAGCCGACGAATTCGGCCGTCGCCGAAGCGCGGTCGATGCGGTAGAGGTTGGGTGCGTCGGCGGTGAATTCTCCGTCCCCGCCGGTCAGGCCCTGGCCGATGCCGTAGAGCGCGTCGCCCCAGGCGGCAAGATCGGTGATGGGTGCGCCGAGACTGCCCGGCTCGCCGATGCGTTCCAGGCGTCCGGTTTCCAGCGACGCCAAAAACAGGCTTTGCTCGGTATCGGAGCTGACCAGCAGCTCGCCGCTGCAGGTGAATGTCATGCCGAAGTCCATGGGTTGAGCCAGCGGAAGCCCCATGTTGTTGCGCAGATTGCCGACCGGCCTGGAGAATCCGCTGTTGGTGTTGACCGTGACCAGCGTCTTGCTCTCGTCGTCGGCGCCGTAGAGCGTACCGTCGGGGGCCAGCGCAAGGCCTTCCATGTCGAGGAAGCCGGTCTGGCCGATGCGTTCGACCCGCCCCGTCGACAGGTCGACTCGCCACAACACGTGAATGTCATCTTCGGCGCCGAAACCGCGCGAGTTGACCGCGAAGCCGGAAGGTTGCGCCCACGCCATGCCCTGCAAAAGCAGTAGTGCAAGTACGAAGGCAGTCTTTGCCGGGCAGGGCGATTTCATGGTTTGATTATTATTGAGTAAGTACTTTTCTCCGAGCCTCCGGATAGTAGCAGATTCTTGGCTTCGAGCACAATCCACGCCAGTGCCGGTACACTCTGCGCAACGTCCCACCGGAACATGACCAAATGGCCGATTCGATCAAGACCGTCAAGGAGACCCGCGAGCTGGCGGGCCATACCGATCCGCCCAAGGCCGGCGTACTGCTGGCGAACCTGGGCACCCCCGACCGCCCGGACTCGGCTGCGCTGCGCAAATACCTGCGTGAATTCCTGTGGGATCGCCGCGTCGTCGAAGTGCCGCGGCCGATCTGGTGGCTGATCCTCAACCTGATCATCGTTCCGTTCCGCTCGCCCCGGTCGGCCGAAGCCTATCGCCGGGTCTGGACCGAACGCGGCTCGCCGCTGCTGTACTACACGCGCGACCTGGCCGAAGCCATGGAGCACGAATTCCAGCGCAGTCAGCCCCAGGTGCGCGTCTATCCGGCCATGCGCTACGGCAGTCCCGGCATTGTCGAGGCGCTGGAGCAGGCGCGGCGTGACAACGTGCAGCGCCTGATCGTGCTGCCCATGTATCCCCAGTACTCGGCCACGACCACCGCCAGCGTGTTCGACGGGCTGGCCAATGCGTTGAAGAAGGTGCGCTGGATTCCCGAACTCAGGTTCATCACGCATTATCACTACGACGAGGCCTGGGTCGAGGCCGTCGCCGACCGGATCAAGGCCCACCAGGAAGCCCACGGCAAGCCCGAGAAGCTGCTGTTTTCCTTCCACGGCATTCCGAAGAAGTATCTGCTCAAGGGCGATCCCTACTATTGCGAGTGCCAGTCCTCGGCCCGGCGCATCGCCGCGCGGCTGAAGCTGGAACCCGACGCCTGGCAGGTCACCTTCCAGTCCAGGCTGGGACGCGAGGAGTGGCTCAAGCCGTATACCGATGAAACCCTGCTGGACCTGGCCGAGAAAGGCGTCAAGCATGTCCAGGTGGTCTGCCCGGGATTTGCCGTCGACTGCCTGGAGACGATTGATGAAATCGGCGTCGAAAATCGCGAGGCCTTCGAACATGCCGGCGGTGAGAAGCTCGAATACATTCCCGCGTTGAACGCGGAACCGGATCATGCGCGCGTGCTGGCCGAGTTGTGCTGGCGCCATGGCCAGGGCTGGCCGGAATTCAGCAAACAGGCCGCGATCGCCGAAGATACCCTGGCCGAGCGCGCCCGCCGCGCGGAAACTGCGGCCAGGTCGCTCGGCCTGGAGGACTGATCGGCGCGTGACGGCACAGGTGCGCGAATTCGAAGGCTCGACGGATCAGCCCGAGCGGGTGCTGCGCGAGGTGTTCGGCTATGCCGGTTTCCGCGGGTGCCAGCGGGCGATCGTCGATGCGGTGGTTGCCGGCCGCAACGCGCTGGTGCTGATGCCCACCGGCGGCGGCAAGTCGCTGTGCTACCAGATTCCCGCGCTGGTGCGTTCCGGCACCGGCGTGGTGGTCTCGCCGTTGATCGCGCTGATGCGCGACCAGGTCGAAGCGCTCAAGGCCTTCGGCGTGAAGGCCGAAGTGCTCAACTCCAGCCTGCCGCCGGCCGAGCAGCAGCGTGTCGAACAGGCGCTGAATGCCGGCCAGGTCGACCTGCTCTACGTCGCGCCCGAACGCCTGATGCAGCCGCGCATGCTGAGCCGTCTCAAGCAGGCCGAAATCGCGCTGCTGGCCATCGACGAGGCCCATTGCGTGTCGCAGTGGGGGCACGATTTCCGGCCGGAGTACCTGCAGCTCGGCGCCCTGGTCGAGCATTTCCCCGGGGTGCCGCGGATCGCGCTGACCGCAACGGCCGACACCCGGACCCGCGACGAAATCGCAGACTCGCTGTTTGCCGACGGCTGCGAGAAGTTCATCGACAGCTTCGATCGGCCCAACATCCGTTACCGGGTTCAGCCGCGCCACAACGCCAAGACCCAGTTGGTCGATTTCATCCGGACCGAGCATGCCGGCGAATCCGGCATCGTCTACTGTCTTTCGCGCAAGCGTTCCGAGCAGGTCGCAGGCTGGCTGAACGCCGAGGGGTTTACCGCGTTGCCTTACCACGCCGGCCTGGAAGGCGATCAGCGTCGGGCCCACCAGGATCGCTTCATTCGCGAGGAAGGGCTGATCGTGGTCGCCACGGTCGCCTTCGGCATGGGCATCGACAAGCCGGACGTGCGCTTCGTCGCGCACATGGACCTGCCGCGCTCGATCGAGGCCTATTACCAGGAAACCGGGCGCGCCGGACGGGACGGACTGCCGGCCGACGCGTGGATGGTCTACGGCATGGAAGACGTCTACCGGCTGCGCCAGATGCTGGCCGAATCAGGGCTGTCGGACGAGCGCCAGCGCATCGAGCGCCAGCGGCTGGAAGCGCTGCTGGGCTACTGCGAGCAGTCCGAGTGCAGACGACCGGCGTTGCTGGGCTATTTCGGCGAGGCGCACGCCGGCGGCTGCGGCAACTGCGACAATTGCCTCGAGCCGCCGCAACGGATCGACGCTACCGAGCCGGCGCGCATGGCGCTGTCGTGCGTCTATCGCACCGGTCAGCGCTTCGGTGCCGGGCACCTGGTCGATGTCCTGCGCGGCAAGGCCAGTGAGCGGATCTCCGGCCTGGGCCACGATCGGCTTTCGACGTTCGGCATCGGCGCCGAGCAGCCGGCCGCGTTCTGGCACTCGCTGGTCCGGCAACTGCTGGCCGCCGGCAAGCTGGCGGCCGATCCCGACGGCCACGGGGGGTTGCGCCTGGATCCGTCGGCGCGCGATCTGCTGCGCGGCGATGATGCGTTCCGGATGCGCCAGGATCCGGTCCGTAAACCGCCCGGAAAGCGTCGGACGGCGCGCAAGGCAGTCGAGCTGAGCACAGCCGACCAGCAGGCATTCGACAGCCTGCGCACCCTCAGGCTGGACCTGGCGCGTTCCGAGGGTGTGCCGCCGTACGTGATCTTCCACGACGCGACCCTGCAGGCCATGCTCGCCGAGAAGCCGGATTCGCTGGAAGCGCTTGCCGGCGTTCAGGGGGTGGGCCGGCACAAGCTGGAAAAATACGGTCAGGCATTCCTCGATCGGTTAAGGAGCCTTTGAACCACCCTGCGCGGAGCGCCAGAGCGCGCGATCGTCGCCGGCGCCGGCAGATCACAGCCAGAGCTGGAAAATCGGCCATAACATCAGCAGCAATATCAGGACGGCGGCGGCAATGTAGCCGACCACGTTTCCGGGATTGCGGCGAAGCCGGGCCGAAAACGATTCCGGCACCCGGTTTTCGCGCGCGCTACGGGTAAAGTCGTGCTGAAAATTGTCGAATATGCCGGAAGCGCGCTGGAAGTCGTTGTCGTGACGAACCCAGATGCTGCCGGCGCTGATGCCGAATGCGGTCGGCGGCAGTTCGTAGTATTCGATTTCGGCGCGGTCCAGCGCATCGCGCAGGCCCTCGGCCTCCTCGGGCGGCACGCCGCGCAGATCCAGTAGTCGTCTGGCCATTTCAACACCCTCCTCTGCAAGGCAGGATCCTGACCCAGGTACAATTGTGGCACTTTCTGGCCCGGGAATCTTTCACGATGCAGCCGTCCGTTGTCCTGTTCTACACCGCGTTGCACGCACTGCTGCTGATCGCGCTTTCCTGGAACGTGGTCCGCCTGCGGCAACGCCACCAGGTGGGCATTGGCACCGGCTCGGTCGACGCGCTGGAGCGCGCTGCGCGCGTTCAGGCAAATTTCTGCGAATATGTGCCGTTGGCGCTGTTGCTGCTTGCGCTGATCGAGTTCGGGACCCGTGTCCCGATCTGGGCGCTGCACCTCCTCGGTCTTGCGCTGCTGGTCGGCCGGATCGCGCACGCCGTGGGCCTGGGGCGCTCGGCTGGCGCCAGCCGGGCACGGGTGCTCGGCACCGTTCTGACCTGGGCCGTACTGTTGTTTGCCGCCGGCATCGGGGCCGCCGCCGGCGTCGTTGCCGCGGTCGGCTCGGGCTGAGCGGCGACCGCCGGACAGGGATCGTTGGTCAGGCGCCGGTTCATTTCTCGCCCGGCGGGCCCCAATACAGCGCGGTAAAGATCTTGGGGTCCACCGCCTTGCCGCGGCCCTGCTGGGCCCGCAGCCAGTCGTCGGCTTCATCCCGGGAAACGGCGTGCACCGTGATTGCCTCGCTCGCATCGCCGCCGCCCGGGCCGACTTGCTCGAGATCGGTGGCGGCCAGGAACACCGCGGTTTCGTCGGTCATGCCGGCCGAGGTCGGACAGCGCAGGACTTCCCTCAGGCTTCCCGCGGCGTAGCCGGTTTCCTCGACAAGCTCGCGATGTCCGGCGTCGATCACGGTTTCTTCGCCCTGGTCGCCGACCAGGCCGGCCGGCAGTTCGATGACCGGACTTTCGACCGGCTTGCGGAATTGCTCGACCAGCAGCAGCCGGTCGGCGAGCCAGGCCACCAGTACCGCGACGACGGGGTTGGTGCGGGTGGCATATTCCCAGCCGTCGCGTTCGACAAGGCTCAGGTAGCGGCCTTTATAATGCGTGGTGATCTGCATTTCGCTTCCCGTATGGATTACGGCAATGCCGTTTCGAAGTGGACCATCCTGAACATTCTGGCACGAATGCGGTCGCATTCCCGTCTGCATGTTCGTTCCGGCCGCTGGTGCAGTGGCGGTGGAGCGTTCCCAGTCATTCGTGCCGATTCAGCAATCAGCCAATTCAAAAAAACCGGGTATCCCATGGACTTGAATCCCCTGAAGATCTTTTCGCTTGTCGTTTCGCTCGTGCTCGCGGCGAGCGCGCTGGCGCAGTCGCAGGAAGAAGCGGACGGCAACGCGGCTGAGCCGCCCGCCGAGGCTGAGCAGCAGCCGGCGACGCCGGCGGTGCAGCTGGCGACCTGGTATCAGCGTGCCGCCCGCGCCTATGAGTCCGGCGAAACCGAAGCCTGGGTGAACGCCCTGGAGAATCTGCACCGGCTGCGCCCCTTCAATTACGACTTCATGCGCCAGCTGGTGATGGGCTATGCGCAGACCGGCAAGACGCCGGAAGCGTTCAACATGATGCTCAAGATGCAGCAGCAGGGGCTGGCCGTCGACTGGGATGAAGTCGAGGAAGTCGATTCGCTGCGCCAGTATCCGCTTTACGGCCACCTGCGCGACCTGATGAAAACGGCGGGCGAGCCGTCGGGCCAGGCCGTCGAAGCGTTCGAGATCGAAGCGGACTATCCGATGCCCGAGGCCCTCGCGCACGACCCGGAAACCGGTCGCACGTTCGTCGGCACGGTGCGCGACGGGCTGATCCTGGTGCGTGAAGAAGACGAAGCGGAGCTCACGCCTTTCGCTGACCCGGACGATACCCCCGGACTTAAGGCGGTTTTCGACCTGCTGGTCGACGACGAGCGCGGCCATTTATGGGTGGCCACCGGCGGCACCGGCCAGTTCCGCGGCGCCCGAAACGCCGACGTCGGCCGCACGGCGCTGATCAAGCTCGACCTGGAGACCGGCGAGAAACTGGACGAATACCGAGTGCTGCCGGATGGTCGAACGCACCTGCTCGGCGCCATGGCGCTTGCTTCCGACGGCACCATCTACGCATCCGACAGTTCCGCGCCGCTGATTTATCGTCTGCGACCGGGAGACGAGCGGCCGCAGCCGCTTGTCGGCAATCCCGTTTTTGCCGGGTTGCGCGGGATTGCGCTTTCCGAGGACGAAAGCCGACTGTACGTGGCCGACTACGACCTGGGCATTTTCTTTTTCGAGCTGGGCGATCAGCCAAGGGGATTTGCCCTGGGCATTCCCGAGACCCTCAACCTGGGTGGAATCGACGGCCTGTATCACTGGGACGGGCACCTGGTGGCGATCCAGAACGGCGTCACGCCGCAGCGCGTCCTGCGCCTGGAACTCGACGAGTCGGGCACGCGCGTGGCCAACATCGCGACCCTGGCCAAGGCGCTGCCCGAATTCGAGGACCCGACTTTCGGCACCGTGGCCGGCGACGACCTGTTGTTCCTGGCCGCCAGCCACTGGCAACGCGTGGGCCCGGACGGACGTCCGGTCGACCCGCCCCTGCCGGACGTGCCGGTGTTGCGGGTGTCGATCGAGGATGCGACGAATACGGTCGTCGGCGAGGAGATGATGGAGCAGCTCAAGCAGGGTGGCGGGTCGCCGCCGCAGGGCTGAGCGGGCTGCCGATCAGCTCGTCGGCAGCCGGTGCAGGCGCTCGCGCAGCGTCCTGCCGAAGCCCAGCGCGTCCAGCAGCACGTCCAGCGCATCCGGATTGGCCGGGCCGCGCGGATCGTGCCTGGCGTCCTCGATTTCGGCGATCGGCATTTCCAGGCCGGTCAGCTGACGAGACAGCCTCACCGTGGGTTCGTGCTGGCGCAGTCGCGCGCCGATGGCCTTCGCGCCGCGAATCTTCAGGAACACGAGTTCATCGAGGCGCGCGAACAAGGCGTCGACGCTGCCGAAATGCGACAGCAGCGCTGCGGCGGTCTTGGGCCCGATGCCGGGCACGCCGGGAATGTTGTCGACCGGGTCGCCGGTCAGGGCCAGGAAGTCCGCGATCTGGTCGGGGCGTACGCCGAATTTGTTTTCGACGCCGGCGGCATCCAGCCGGTTGCGCCGCGCGAAGTCCCACCAGCAGTCGCCCGGGCTGCCGAGCAGCTGGGCCAGGTCCTTGTCGCCGGTGACCACGGCCACGGCGTGCCCGCGCCGACGCCAGTAGCGCGATAGTGCCGCGATCAGGTCGTCGGCCTCGAAGCGCGGGTGGAAGTAGACCGGCAGCCCCAGGCATCCGGCGAGGTCCTTGCACCACTTGAACTGGCGCTCGAGATCCGCCGGCGCCGGCTCGCGATTGGCCTTGTATTCGGGAAAGATCTCGTTGCGAAACGAAGTCGCCAGCGATTCGTCGAACGCCACGGCGGCATGGCGCGTCCCGGTGTGTTCCAGGAATTCGCACAGAAATCGGGCAAAACCGTACACTGCGTTCGTAGGCCGGCCGTGGGGGTCGGAAAAATCCTCGGGCATGGAGTACCAGGCGCGAAAGATGTAGATGCTCGCGTCGATCAAGTGGACCGGGGGCGTTTGTTCGGCAGTCATGGCGGGAGTGTAGCCGTTCGGGGGCGTCGATTCAGTTTGGGTTAATCGGGCCCGTGGTAGTTTATGGTCATGATTCGAAGAGGCCCTGCATCGACAGCTCTGATCCGCGCCGCCGGCCTGCTGCTTGCGGCGGTCTTCCTCGGTGGATGTGCGACCTATCATCAGTCCCATTACATCGACTCGGGCGCTTATTACGGCAGCACGGGCGGCTACGGCGCCGCGGCTGGATATGCGCGCAGCGGGTACGTGGTGTCGAATCCGGTCGTTTACCCTTACTGGTCCATCGACTACTTCTATTTCAGCCGGCATTATCACCCGTATTCGGTATATGTCGGATATCACCAACCGCTGTATTTCCCCTATCCGGGCTGGGCGCTGGGGTATTACCGCCCGGCTCATCGATGGCATTCGGCAGGCTATGGCCCGGGCTATCCCTGGTACGGTTTCGAGCATCGCTATCCCCGTTTTTCGCTGGGATTCTTTGCCGGCCACGATTTCTACCGGGGCGGTTACCGGCATGGCGGGTACCGCAGCGGGCAGCATGGCGGACGCCGCGACCACCCGATTCGACATATCGACCAGCGCCTGGCCGAGCTGCAGCACCCGCGCGCCGGGATCCCGCGTCAGTCGCTGCTTACGCGCCGTGACGGCGGACCCGCGATCCGGACCGGCGAAGCTGCGAGATCGGCGGCAAGCGCGGCTTCGACGCGCAGCGGCCGCCGGGAAGCAGCGCGCGGGCAATCGCGTTCACAGCTGCTGCAGGTCCGGGGTTCGGACGCGGTGCGTGCCGATTCGGCAGCCTCGCGCCAGGCGCGACGCGGCCGGACCGACCCGCGCGACAGTTCCCGATCGGCGTCCCGACGCGACGAGCTCCGGGGCGCACGCGGTGAAGATCGGTCGGCACGCGCGCGCTCGGCGCAGCGCGGCGTGCCGATTGGAAATCTGCGCGGGCGGGTCATCGTGAGCGATCGCGAAAATTATCGGCGCGATCGGAGTCGCCGAGCCGACCAGGCCCGGCGCAGCGAGCGCGCCAACACGCGCTCGATTGGCCAGTCCGGCGCGCGCCGGAGCAGCGCCGTCAGCCGCGCCCGGGGCGCCGCCGAGTCGTCTTCGGACGCCGTACGCTCGCGCAGATCGGTGATCCGAGGGGCCCAGCGCGTACCCGACCGAGCGTCACGATCGCCGCGACCGGACCGCCCGCGCAGTCGGCCCTCGAACACGCCGCGGGCGGCGTCGCCGCCGCCCGAGCGCGCGCCGCGCCGGGCGTCCCGGCGAAGTTCGTCCAGTCAGGATGAGCGCAGCGCGAGCCGACGCGACCGGCTGCGCACGCGGTCCGACGGTCGTCGACGGCGCTGAGCGCCGGGACAGATCGGTTCGGTCGCGGCCAACCGGAGTCGATCGGGCTTCGCGCCTTCCCGCATCGCCGTTGCCGTGTAATATACCGGTCTGAATTCAACAGCTTGGGCACATCCGCCCACAGGTCCCCATGCGTTATCCGGAAAACTTCGACGTCATCGTGATCGGTGGCGGCCACGCCGGCACCGAGGCCGCGCTCGCCTCGGCCCGGTGCGGCGCCGATACGCTGCTGATTACGCACAACATCGAGACCATCGGCCAGATGAGCTGCAATCCGGCCATCGGCGGCATCGGCAAGGGCCACCTGGTGCGCGAAATCGATGCGCTCGGCGGCGCCATGGCGCTGGCGGCCGACGCGGCCGGCATCCAGTGGCGCCGGCTCAATGCCAGCAAGGGCCCGGCGGTGCGCGCCACGCGCGCCCAGTGCGACCGCAATCTGTACCGCGCCGCGGTCCGGCGCATCGTCGAGCAGCAGTCCGGCCTGACCGTGTTCCAGGCCGGCGTCGACGACCTGATCGTCGAGGGCGATCGCGTCGTCGGCTGCCGCACCGGACTGGGCCTGGATTTCCACGCCGGCGCCGTGGTGTTGACGACCGGCACCTTCCTCGGCGGCGTGATCCACATGGGCCAGGCGCGGGCCTCGGGCGGACGCGCCGGGGATGCGCCGGCCAACGCGCTGGCCGAGCGCCTGCGCGCGCTGCCGCTGAACATCGCCCGGCTCAAGACCGGCACCCCGCCGCGGCTGGACGGACGCAGCATCGATTTCGCGCAACTTGCCGAACAGCCGGGCGACGATCCGCGCCCGGTGTTTTCGTTCGTGGGCTCCGCCGAGGATCATCCGGCGCAGCGATCGTGTTTCATCACGCGCACCCGGCCGGCGACGCACGCGATCATCCGCGGCGCGCTGGACCGCTCGCCGATGTATTCCGGGGCCATCGAGGGCATCGGCCCGCGCTACTGCCCGTCGATCGAGGACAAGGTGATGCGCTTCGCCGACAAGGATTCGCACCAGATCTTCCTCGAGCCCGAGGGCCTGGAACTCAACGAGTGGTATCCGAACGGCATTTCGACCAGCCTGCCGTTCGACGCGCAGCTGGAATTCGTGCGTACCATCCCGGGCCTGGAGCAGGTCCGCATCACGCGGCCCGGCTATGCCATCGAATACGACTTTCTCGACCCGCGCGACCTCAATCCAGGACTGGAGTCGAAAGTACTCGGACGGCTGTTTCTGGCCGGACAGATCAACGGCACCACCGGCTACGAGGAAGCCGGCGCGCAGGGGCTCCTCGCAGGCCTCAACGCCGCGCGCGCGATCGCCGGCACGCCGGCCTGGCAGCCCGAGCGCTCCGAGGCCTATATCGGCGTGATGATCGACGACCTGATCACGCGCGGCACTTCCGAGCCGTACCGGATGTTCACCAGCCGTGCCGAGTACCGCCTGATGCTGCGCGAGGACAACGCGGATCTGCGACTGACCGAAGTCGGCCGCGAGCTGGGGCTGGTCGACGAGGCCCGCTTTGCCGCGTTTCGCGCGCGGCGCGACGCGATTGCCGCCGAGGTTTCAAGGCTCGAAAAGTTGCGTATCGGCTGCGAGAGCCCGCTGGCGCGCGAACTCGAAGCGCGCCTGGAGACCCCGTTGAAAAAGGACGTCTCGGCGGCCGATCTGCTCAAGCGGCCCGGCGTCGACTATGCCGCGCTGGCGGCGGTAGCCGAACTCGGGCCGTGCGTTCAGCGCGCCGACGTCGCCGAGCAGGTCGAGACCACGATCCGCTACGCCGGCTACCTGGACCGCCAGCGCGTCGAGATCGAGCGTGCCCGGAACGCCGAACACATGCCGATCCCGGAAGATTTCGATTTCTCTCGGGTGCGCGGCCTGTCGGCCGAAGTGCTCGAGAAGCTGCAGCGGCAACGGCCGGGTACCGTAGGCCAGGCCGGCCGGATTCCGGGCGTGACCCCGGCGGCAATCTCGCAGCTGCTGGTCTGGCTCAAGCGGGTTCGCTCGGCGGCCTGACCGGCGCGTGCATCCTGTTCACCGCCGGTTCACGGCCGCGCGAGATACTTTGACCGTCGACAGCGTTTACCTCTCGGTTCTTGACTCCCTCCCGTCCGCTGTCGACGTACTGTTGAAGCCCCGGCCACGGCTCCCGGTCGGGGCTTTTTTTTGCCACGCGGCGCTGCGCCGATGGACCAGCCCGGGCCGGGAAATATGCACGACGCGGTATAGTAAAAAACGGAAGGCTCAACTGCACCCGGGAGAACGCGATGACGGATAACAGACACAAGACGGCCAGAGCGCTGGGATGGGCCGGACTCCTTCCGTTTGCCGGACTGGCGCTCGTCGGTTACCTGGACGCGCCGGCATCGCTGCAATTGCTGCTGATCGGATACGCGCTGGCGATCCTGGCCTTCCTGAACGGAAGCCTGTGGGCGGTGGTGCTGGAGCGACCGTCGGACCGCTTCGCAGCGCTGATTGCCAGCAATCTGCTCCTGCTTGCGGCGCTGCCGGCTTTGCTGATGCCGTTGAGTGCGGCTGCGGGCTGGCTGGCGCTTTTGTTCGCGCTGCATCTGGTCGCCGAGTGGCGCTGGGTATTGACCGGCCACCCGGGCTGGTACCGACGACTGCGCCTGATGCTCAGTTCGGTGGCCATCGCGTTGCTGATTGTCGCCGCAATGGCCGGAGCGGCCAATGGGTGAATCGCTGCAGACCGTGTTGCGCATGCGGGGTGTCGAGCGCACGTATCACGACGGCAACCAGGACGTGCGCGTGCTCGACGACGCCGATGTCGAAGTCCATTCGGGTGAAAGGCTTGCGATTACCGGCGAGTCCGGTTCGGGCAAGTCGACCCTGCTGCACCTGGCCGCCGGGATGGATCTCCCCGACGCCGGCGTCGTCGAACTGTTGGGCCAGGAAGTCAACCGCCTGGCCGAACCGGAGCGCACCCGCTTCCGGGCGCGCAACATCGGCCTGGTCTTCCAGGATTACAACCTGGTCGAATCGCTGACCGCGGCCGAAAACATCGAACTGGTCGGCTGGCTGACCGGCACGCACACTTCTGCCGCGGCGATCGAGCGGCTTGCCGGTGAACTGGGCATCGCCGAGCTGCTGGGCCGGCGCCCGGACCAGCTGTCGGGCGGCCAGCAGCAGCGCGTGGCCATCGCCCGCGCGCTGATTCACCAGCCATCGCTGGTGCTGGCCGATGAGCCCACCGGCAGCCTGGACCAGGCCAGTGCCGAGCAGGTCATGCAGGTGCTCGCCGAAAGCGTGCGGGCGCGCGACTGCGCGCTGGTGCTGGTCACGCACAGCGAGACCGCGGCGGCGCGCTGCGATCGTCGGGTCAGGCTGGTGGCCGGGAAGCTGGAAGCGGCCTGATGCTGGCCCGGCTGTCGCGCGCGTTTTTCCACCGCCACCCGGCGCAGGTGCTGCTGGCGCTGGTCGGCATTGCCGCGGGCGTCGCTGTGGTCACCGGTGTCGCGCTGCTGCGCGGCGCGCTGGTCGAATCGCTGGACGCGGTTTCGGCCGAGTTGGTCGGCGACCAGGCGCTGGTGGTACGCCATCCGTCCGGCCGGCTGGACGTGGATACCTACGCCCGGCTCGCGCGCGCGCCCGGGGCGCCGGATTTCGTCCCGGTGCTGCGCGCGCCGGTGCGGATCGACGGCGAGCGCCTGGAAGTCGTCGGCGTGGATCCGTTCAGCGGAATCCGGACGCTGACCGGCACCGACGGCACGGGGCTGTCGGCGGCGCTGTTCGACGGCGACGATGAGGCGCCCGCGGCGGTCGTGAGCCGGTCGACCCTGGAACTGCTCGGACTCGAGCCCGGCGCAGTGGTCGAGCTCGACGAGGAAGGCGCTTCGGTCCGCTTTTCGGCCGTCATCGAAGGACGGCCGGGCCTGGATCGCAGGCTGCTGATGGATATCTCGCTGGCCCAGGAAATGCTCGACGAGCACGGCTGGCTGTCGGAGCTTCTGGCGCCGCCGGAGTCCGAGACCTGGCTGCGTGACCGCCTGCCCGACGAACTGCTGCTGACTTCGGCCGCCAACCAGCGCGCGTCGGCGCGTCAGCTGACCGCCGGCATGCGCGCCAACCTCACCGCGATGAGCCTGCTCGCGCTGGCCACCGGCCTGTTCGTCGTCTACAGCGTACTGAGTTTCCTGATGGTGCAGCGCCGGCGTACTTTCGGCTTGCTCCGCGCCCTGGGCATGACCCATGGCACGCTGGCGCGCATGCTGATCGCCGAGGTGGCCGTGATTGCCGCTTTCGGTGCGCTGGCCGGCCTGGTGGCCGGGACCATGCTTTCAGACCGACTGCTGCAGTTGATCGCCGCACCGGTCGCCGAGGTCTACGGCCAGCTACCGCCGGCGGTGACGCATCCGACTTTGGGCCTGTACGCTTTCATCTGGCTGGCGGCACTGGCGGCGGCGGTGGCGGTCACACTGCCGATATTGCGCGAGGCGCTGCAGATTCCGCCGGGCCGCATGGTGCGGTCGTTTTCGGTACGCGTGCTGGCTGCGCGCAAGGTGTTGCCGCTGGCGCTGGCCCTGACCGCCGGCGGTCTGCTGTGGGTCGTCCTGGACGGTCGCCTGATCGCCGCGCTGGGCGGGCTGTTCCTGGTGCTGGCCGGGGTCATCGTGATGATCCCGATGGTCGGCTTCGGCCTGGTTCGCGCGGTGTCGCAGCGCACGGCGACCACGCTGCCCGGCCGCGCGCTCAGGCTGTTGGAAACCGCCCGCGGACGGCTGTCGCCGGCGCTGGCGGCGCTCTCGCTGGCGCTGGCGCTGGCCATCGGCATGGGCATGATGATCCTGAGCTTCCGGGCTGCCGTCGGCGACTGGGTCACCCGCCTGTTGCAGGCCGAGATGTACGTTTCGCTGGAAAGCGGCGCGCTCGAGCGTGGCCAGGTGGAAAAGCTTGCCGGGCTGGCGGGCACGGAAGTCTTGTCTTCGGTGCGCCGAACGCGCCTGGCCGACGGCACGACGCTGACCGCCTACGCGCTCCCACCGCGCGCCTGGGAGGGTTTCGAACTGCTGGAAGGCGATTCGCAAAAAGCCCGCGCGGCATTCAAGGCCGGCACCGGGGTGCTTGTTTCCGAGCCGCTGGCCCGGCGCCGCGACCTGGCGGTGGGCGATTCGGTGGAACTGCTCGCGCCCCAGGGGCAGGTGCGCATGCCGGTGGCCGCAGTATTTCGCGATTACAGCTCCGAGCAGGGTTTCGTGGCCGTGTCCAGCGCGCTGTATCGACGCTGGTTCGACGATGCCGCAGTCGACAGCGTCGGCCTGTACCTGGCGCCCGGCGTCACGCCCGAGGACATGGGACGCCGGATCGAAGAGGCGCTGGAGCTCGACGGCGCGGTGCAGTGGATCACGCCCGGCGGCATCCAGCGCGAAAGCCTGGCGGTATTCGACCGCACGTTTCGCATTTCCTGGGCGCTGGCGCTGCTGGTCGGGCTGATCGCGCTGGTGGCGCTGACCAGCGCATTGCTGGCCCAGGGCCTGGAACGGTCGCGCGAACACGCAACGTTGCGCGCGCTCGGCCTGACGCCCGGGCGCCTGTTCGGCCTGGTCACGGTGCAATCGGCCGGGCTGACCGCGATCGCCCTGGTCACGGCGCTGCCGCTGGCGGTGCTGATCCACTACGCGCTTTCGCTGCTGGTCCAGCCGCGCGCCTTCGGCTGGAGCCTGCCGGCCGGCCTGCCGCCGATCGAGCCGATGCTCTGGGTGGTGCCGGTCGCGCTGGTGCTGGGCACGCTTACCGGCTTGTATCCGGCCTGGCGCATCGGACGCCGGCCGGTGGTCGAGCACCTGAGGGCGGGGCGATGATGCGCGATGCCTTGATCGCGGTCCTGATCGCGCTGCTCGCGGTCGCCTGGCTGGTCCAGCGCGCCGGCGGCGACGACCCGACGGTGTCGACGGTCAGCGGCACCGCGCTGCTCAACGCCGCACCCGAAGTCTTCGACCGGGTGACCGGGCCCGAACCGCTGGAGTTTCCGGCCGATCACGGGCTGCACCCGGGCTATCGCAACGAGTGGTGGTACTTCACCGGCAACCTGGCCGGCGACGACGGGCACCGTTACGGCTTCCAGTTCACCCTGTTCCGTTTTGCCGTCGAACCCGGCGACCGGCCGGACTCCGATTTCGCCACCGACGCGGTGTGGATGGCGCACCTGGCGGTCAGCGATTTCGAGCGCGAGCGGTTTATCGCCAACGAGCGCTTTGCCCGGGATGCCCTGGGGCTGGCCGGCGCGACGGCCGACGAATGGTGGCTGCGCGACTGGAAAGTCAGCCGGGAAGCAAACGGCTGGCGGCTGCGCGCGCGCTCGGACGGCCTGGAGGTGGACCTGCGCATGGAAATGGAAAAGCCGGTCGTGCTGCAGGGCGATGCCGGCTACAGCCGGAAGGGCCCGGAGCCGGGCAACGCCTCGCGTTACTACTCGATCACGCGCATGCAGGCAAGCGGCCGCCTCGAATTCGACGGCGCCGGCGTCGACGTCGAAGGCCTGGCCTGGCTGGACCGCGAATGGGGCTCCAGCCAGCTCGGAGAGGGTATTGCCGGCTGGGACTGGTTCGCGCTGCAGCTCGATGACGGGCGCGACCTGATGCTCTACCGACTGCGTACCGAGGCGGGCACGGCATCGCGCTTTTCGGCCGGCGTGATCGTTGCGCCGGACGGCAGTTACCGGACGCTGGGGCGCGACGATTTCGATTTCGAGGAAATCCGCCGTTGGCGGGACGCTGTCGGCGTCGAGTGGCCGGTTGTCTGGCGCGTGCGCCTGCCCGAGTTCGGACTCGAGTTCGAGGTGCGTCCGGCATTCGACGCGCAGCGCTGGTATGCCACGGTGGGATACTGGGAGGGCGCGGTCGAGGTGATCGAACCGGCTTCCGGCGATCGCCTGGGGCGCGGCTACCTGGAGCTGAGCGGATACGCGGACGCACAGGCGGGTCGCCGCTGAACGCCATATGCCGACCAGCCGCTGCCGGCTGGTCAGTGACGGGAGATCTGCGAGTCTGTGCTGTCGTCCGGAATCGGCAGGCTGCGGGCGTTGGTCTCGTCGCCGGCCTCGGCGGCCCGGGTGCCCAGAATGCGTTCCACGCGTTGCACCGAAAGACCGTTCTGAATCATGTGCAGCGCGAAACTGTTGCGTAGCACATGGCCGGTGACTCGTCGGTAGATGTTGGCATCCACGGCAGCGCGTTCGAACCAGCGATGCAGCGTCCGTGGATCCATGTGGTGGACGACCCGCTTGTGCGTGTCCTCCGGCGCGCCCGCGCCGACCGGCTCCAGGCGCTCCGGAAACAGGTATTGCCAGCCCCATTTGCGGGCCAGGTTGGGTTCGCGCGCGGCAACCGGAGGCGGCAGCGTGGCCTGTCCGCCGCCTTCGACAATGGCGCGGATATGGGCCAGTCGGAGGCCCTCGAGGTGCTCGTTCAGCCGGTACTGGATATTTTCCGGCAGCGGCAGCCTGCGGCTGATCTGGTCTGCACTGTCGCGCACCGTCAGCCGGTCCTGTTCGAGATCGATGTCGCGCACGCGCAGTCGCACGCATTCGAGCAGGCGAATGCCCGTGCCGTAGACCAGGGCCGCGGCAAGCCAGCCGGTGCCGTTGAGCCGGGCCAGCAGTTGTCGCACCTCGCCCTGCGTGAGGATGTTCGGGGTGGCGCCCGGACGACGTTCTTCGACCAGGATTTTCAGCCATGCCGGCGGGCCGTCGGGCAGGGTGCGAAACAGCCATTCGATGGCTTCCAGCGCCCGATCGCGGGCCGGTGGCCCGGCGAAGCGCTCTTCCGAGGCGTGGGTCAGGAATGCTTCGACGTCGTTGCGGTTGAGTCGTTCAAGAGCGTCGTTGTTGCAGGATGCCAGAAATGCGCGTGCCCAGAAAATCAGGCTCTTGGCATGCGCCTGATCGACGTCCTCGGCCCGGAGTGCAAGCCGCATTCGCGAAAGTGCATCCGACATGTTTCGACCCCTGTTGAAGCACTGCAAAAAACCCTTTGATTCACTATATGCGACGCGAATCGAGAATTCAAGCAAGCTGGAAGCCAACCATTGTGAGCAATGGCACGCCTTCGGGCGAAGCCGGTTCGGACCGGCCGGTACGCGCCGACTGACGTTGGAATCATTCGTTCCTGTATACCCGCCCGGCCTTCATCACGAATTCGACGCGACCAAGCAGCGAGATGTCTTCGAGCGGGTTGCCGGCAACGGCGATCACGTCGGCCCAGTTGCCGGCCGTCAGGGTACCGGCCTGATCGGATACGCCGAGCAGCTGCGCGGCGTTGAGGGTCGCCGTACGGATCGCCTCGGCCGGCGACATGCCGGTCTCGACCATGAACACGAATTCCTCGGCATTGTCGCCGTGCATGCTGACGCCCGAATCGGTGCCGAAGGCGATCCTGACGCCGGATTTCCATGCGCGCTCGAAGGTGTTCTGGATCATCGGTCCGATTTCGCGCGCCTTGGGCCGCACCAGTTTCGGGTAATAACCGTCGATTTCGGCCTTCTCTGCAACGAACTTGCCGGCCGTGATGGTCGGCACGTACCAGGTGCCGTGAGTGTTCATCAGCTCGAACACCTCGTCGTCCATCATGGTGCCGTGCTCGATCGAGTGGATGCCGGCGGTGATGGCGCGGATCATGCCTTCCTTGCCGTGTGCGTGGGCGGCCACGTGCATATCGTAGTCGGCCGCGGTTTCGACGACCGCCTGGACCTCGTCGGGGCGGAACTGTGGCGCCAGGCCGCTCTTGGCCACGCTGAGTACGCCGCCGGTGATCGTGATCTTGATCAAATCGGCCCCGTCCTTGTAGCGCTGCCGCACCGCTTCGCGCGCCTCGGCCACGCCGTTGAGCACGCCGTCGCGCGGTCCGGGCGTGCCCATCAGGTCGGCACGCCAGCCATTGGTCGGATCGGCATGGCCGCCGGTCGTGGCCAGTGACTTGCCGGAGGTGAAGATGCGCGGGCCCGGCACGTGCCCGGCTTCGATCGCATCGCGCAGCGCGATGCTGGCATTGAACGAGTCGCCGACATCGCGCACTGCGGTGAATCCGGCGTCCAGCGTGCGCCGCGCATACACCGTGGCGCGCAACGCCACGTCGGCCTCGTCGAGCGTGAATCCTTCGGTGTAGCGCTCGGGGCTGGACTGCGAGGTCAGGTGGGTGTGCATGTCCATCAGGCCGGGCAGGCAGGTCAGCCCGGAGATGTCCACGACCTCGGCGTTCTCCGCGGCCCGGGGATGGCCGCTGACCACGCGGTCGATGCGCTCGTCGACCATCACCAGTGTCACGGCATCGGTCAATCGGCCTTCGACAACGTCGAGCGATGCGCCGCAGCGCACCCAGGTCTCCTGCGCGCCGGCGGTGGTGGCAAGGGCGCAGAGCGCGGTCAGGCAAAGGCTTTTCAGGAATGTCTGGTGCATGGAGCTTCCTTTTCTGCGGGAACGGGTCAATGGTTTCGGGATATTCGCCGGTCGAGCAACCCGGCTCTGGTCTTCAGTGTTCACGAAAGCAGTCCGACCAGCAACAGCAGGCTGAGCACCACGAACCAGATGGTCAGGGCGCGCCAGGCCAGGCGGCGGCCGTCGGCCAGGCCTTCGGCCAGGTCGCCGGCCGGATCGCACAGGGCGCGCGCCAGGTCGTCGAGCAGCGCCACCGGTAGTTGCCATCGGTCGGGACGCGCGTCGAAAGCGGCCTTCACGCGGTCGAAGTCGGTCGTCAGAGCGATCGCGCCGGTCATCAGAGCGACCACCGGCCAGTTCATCCAGCCCAGGAAACGTCCGGTCCAGGCGCGCTCGGTCGCCTGGAGTTTTCTGCTGCTATGCGCCTCGCGCAGGCCGCGATAGAGCAGGCAGCCGGGCACGCCCAGTACCACGAACCAGAACACGATGCCGAACCAGCGCGCCAGGGCTGCATGCAGTGCGGCGGCCGCGGCCTCGGTGCCGGAAGATGCGCGGGTCAGCAGTAGGCGCTCCAGCGCCACCTGCCGCCTGTCCGGTTCGCTCGGGTCCGATGCCATCCGGATGTCGCGGTCCAGGGGCTCGGGTCCCAGCGTGTAAACCACCGCGGCCACGCCGACCAGCAGCAGGCCGAACAGGCCGGCAAGCTGGGCGGCGACCAGCGTGACCGCAGCGCCGGCGACGACGGCAATCGCCACCAGGGCGGCGGCCGGCAGCCAGAGAGGTCCGTTTTCGCTGGCGCCTGCCGGGACCGCCAGCAACCAGCCGTAGCGGCGATATCGTGGCGCGGCCGGCCAGTGATGGCTGGCCAGGAAGGCGAGCAATAGGGAAAGAATCTTCAAGGGGCGTCGTCGGCGGCGAGCTTTGAATGGTCCCGTTTTAGCCGCAGGCCGGGTATGCTGTCAACCGTTCCCGAGTCAGACCCCGAACGACGAGCCGCAGCCGCAGGTGGTGGACGCGTTGGGATTGCGGATCACGAAGCGAGCGCCCTGCAACGACTCGCTGTAATCGACCTCCGCGCCCTCGAGATACTGGAAGCTGAGCGGATCGACCACCAGTTCGACGCCGCTGCGTTCGACCCGGATATCGTCGTCGTCGGCCTTCTCGTCAAACGTGAAGCCGTACTGGAATCCCGAACAGCCGCCGCCGGTGATGTACACCCGCAGCTTCAGCTCCGGATTGCCGTCGGCAAGGATCAGTTCGCGCACCTTGCGTGCGGCGGAATTAGTGAATTCGATCGGTTCGTCGTGATCCATCGTTTTCCATCAACGTCTGCTGTCCCCTGATTATGGGGGCGCAACCGGGTCAGGTCAATCTGTACGGTCGTTCGACGAAGCCCGACCGTCGGCGCGATCAGCGCCAGCGCGAAGCGGAGCCGCTTGTCATGACAGGCCCGGCCATGTGCCGCGGGTGCCGCTCGATCGGCATCGCCGCCGGGGGTCGGCGCATAAAAAAAGCGGTCCGAAGACCGCTTTTGCCCCAAACCGGATGATGCTCTTTCCAGCGAATGGAAACGTGCCCTGTTGTTAAAATTTTGTAGGCACGCTGCGGTTATACCCCAACTGCCATTGCCTCGTCAAGCCTCAATTCGGCGGTGAAGCAGGTCGAATATGGCGTGGCCCTTGCGCGCGCCGCGTTGCTCGAAATGGGTCTGCGGGCGCCACGGCGGACGTTCGACGAAGGGTTTGCCCAGGTTTTCGAACTGGCCGCTGGCGGCGAGGTGCTCCAGCATCCATTCGGCGTAGGGTTGCCAGTCGGTCGCCAGATGCAGTCGGCCGCCCGGGCACAACCGGTCGGCCACCAGCTCCAGGAACGCGCCCTGCACGATGCGGCGCTTGTGATGCCGCTTCTTGGGCCAGGGGTCGGGGAAATAGATGCGGACTTCTTCCAGGGTGCCCGGGCGGGCCTGGTCGCGCAGCACTTCCACCGCATCGCGCATGGCCACGCGCACGTTTTCCAGTTCCCGGGTCTGAAGGCTTCGCAGCAGGCGGCCAACGCCGGGTTCGTGGACTTCGATGCCGACGAAATTCCGTTCGGGCTCGTTGGCGGCCATCCAGGCCAGCGCGTCGCCGTTGCCAAAGCCGATTTCGACGACCAGCTCCCTTTCCCGGTCGAACGCGAGCCTCAGGTCGTCGGTTTGCGGCGGGACACGGAAAGCGGGCAGCAATTCCGCCAGCGCGCGTTCCTGCGCGCGGGTCATCCTGCCCGGTCGGCGCACGAAGCTGCGCACCCGGCGATGCTGGCGTTCTTCCGCGTTGTCGCGCATCACGGCAATCGATCCGGCGGTTCCGGCCGTGCCCGGGTGGTCGGTTCCATGGGCAGCGACCGGGGGGCATTGATTTCGATCATGGCTTGCGTGGGCCTGAAATTGAAAGCTTGATGGACAATGCAGCGGTCAACCCGCGTCGAACAGCCATTCGAACAGCGCGGTGCGCAGGTGGACGCCGACGCGCACCTGTTCGAGGATCAGCGCGCGTGGCGAAGCGACCAGTTCGGCGGCCAATTCCACATCGCGGTTGACCGGTCCGGGGTGAAGAATGCAGGCATGCTCGGGCATCGTCTCGAGCCGTCGGGTGGTCATGCCCCAGCGCCGGTGAAACGCCGCACCGTCGGGATAGCCGGTCGCGGCAATGCGTTCGCGCTGGATTCTAAGGCAGACCACGACGTCGACGCCCTCGATCGCCGCATCGATACTGTCCATGCGCGTCGCCCCGGGCATCTCGCCGGCGTCGGGCATGAATTCCGGCGGTCCCGCGATACGGATTTCG
This sequence comes from Wenzhouxiangellaceae bacterium, assembly GCA_041685925.1. Classification (GTDB taxonomy): domain Bacteria; phylum Pseudomonadota; class Gammaproteobacteria; order Xanthomonadales; family Wenzhouxiangellaceae. Next base: position 47,003 of record JAWLEW010000016.1, read on the forward strand.
GCCGCGCCCAGGCGCGCGAACAGCGCGATGTCCGAGCGCGCCACGCGCGAATGCCGGATGTCTCCGATCAGCGCCACGCGCAGGCCGCGGCCGTCGAGGCCGGCGCTCTTCAGCGTCGCCGCATCGAGCAGGGCCTGGCTGGGATGCGCATGCTGGCCATCGCCGGCGTTGACGATCGACAGGTCACCGGCGCCAGGTTCGGCCGCCAGTTCGCTTGCAGCCCCGTCGTCGGGATGTCGCAGCACCAGCGCGGTGACGCCCATGGCGGCCAGCGTGTTGGCTGTGTCGGTCAGGCTTTCACCCTTGCTGGCCGAGGAGGCCTGGTGTTCGATGTTGATGACGTCCAGGCCCAGCCTGCGTGCGGCCATCTGGAAAGATACCCGGGTCCGGGTGCTCGGCTCGAAGAACAGGTTGGCCACGCTCCCGGTCCGCGTGCGGCAGGGCGCGCCGCCGGCCAGCTCGTGCGTCCGGCCGAGAAGCGTCTGGATCACGTCCGGCGCCAGGCTTTCGATGTCGAGCAGGTGCCGGGTCACGGTGCGAGGTCCGGTGCTTTGGCCGCCAGCCAGGATTCGACGATGATGGCGGCTGCGACGCTGTCCAGATTGCGCGCATCGCGTCGGCGCGCACGACCTTCGCGGCGCGCCCGGGCGAATTGGGAATCGGCCATTCGGCTGCTGTAGCGTTCGTCCTGGAACTCGACCGCGACCTCGCCGAACCGCGCCTGGACGTCGGCGGCGAAACGGCGCGCGGCGCGGCTCATGTCGGTTTCGCTACCGTCGGCGGCCAGCGGCAGGCCGATGACGATGCGATCCGGGTTCCATTCACGCACCACTTCCTCGATGTCGGCCAGCGGCTTCCCGTCGTGCCGGATGGTGGTCAGCGGCCGGGCCGTGCCGGTCACGCTGTTGCCGGTTGCCAGGCCGATACGCCTGGCGCCGAAATCGATGCCCAGGATCAGCATCGTGCCGGCGCCACCGCGGTGGCGGTTTCAGGCATGGCCGCCGACCGGCTGCAGCGTAGCCGCGTCGATGCCCAGGGAGGCCACGGCGCGTGCCCAGCGGTCATCGATGGGGGAATCGAAAACGATCGCCGAATCGGCGCTGGCATTGAGCCAGGCATTGGACTTGAGCTCTTCTTCCAGCTGGCCGGCCGACCAGCCCGCATAGCCCAGCGCCACGACGTATTTCGACGGCCCGCGATCGGCGGCGATCGCCTCGAGAATGTCGCGCGAGGTCGTGATCATGATGCCCGGCGCGACCCGGGTGGTGGCTTCCCACGGGCCGTCGTCCTGCCCGTCATCGGAGTGCAGCACGAAGCCGCGTTCCTGCTGCACCGGGCCACCCTGCAGTACGGGCTGGTCGGCGATGCGTTCGTCGCTGCACGCGATTTCGAGCTGGGCCAGCACGTCCATCAGCGACAGTTCGGAGTGCCGGTTGATCGTGATGCCCAGCGCCCCGTCCTCGTTGTGCTGGCACATCAGCGTCACGCCGTGATCGAAATTGGGATCTTCCATCCCCGGCATGGCAATCAGCAGTTGTTGGTCGAAATAACTCACGTTGACAATGATACTACTCAGGATGTGCAGATGAATCGTTATATCGGGTTGAATCGATGCGGATGCAAGTTGGCCGGATCGCTGACGGCTGTTCAAAGGCCTGGCCGGTGGACCCGAGCGCAAGCTCCGCGGGCTGCTCGCCGGTCGACGCGGCGAGCGCGGATTTGCGCCGCAAAAGGGGAGTGCAGCCGTGGCGCCGCTTGCGGCTGCGTGTACCCGCAAATCGAGCAAGCGGCCGGACGGCCGCACACAATGGCCGCTCTGAAAACAACCTACTTCAGGCCGGACCTGGCTGAAAATTCCCAGGTGCGGGTGACGGTGAGAATGTCGGTTTCCTTGCGCACCTCGGGCGGCAGCTCGGCGTAGGGCGCGGCGAGCCGGACGATGCGAACGGCCGCCTCGTCGAGCAGTTCGTAGCCCGACGAACGCAGCACCTGCACGCGCTCGATGGAGCCGTCGGCCAGTACGTCGACGCTGAGGACCAGGCTGCCTTCGAGGTTGCGTTGCCGCGCCTGTTCGGGGTAATTCATGTTTCCGACCCGTTCGACCTTGGCGACCCAGTTGCGCATGTAGCTCGCATACAGGTGTTCACGCGTGTTGGCGGTGATGAACTTGCGCCGCGGGCGCTTGGGCACGATGCGCTCGGATGCCAGCGGGTCTGGGGCCGTCTGGGCCACGTTTCGAGCTTGCTGCAGCAGCTGGCTGGCGTCGGGCAGCGATTTTTCCTCGAGCGGCGTGTCTTCGCGCTGCTCGAGTTCGGGCGTTTCGGTCCGCGTTGCGAGCAGTTCCGGCTCGACCGCTTCGGCTTCGGGCTGCGGCTGGGCCGAAGGTTCGGGCCGGGGTTCCGGGTTGCCGGCCGCCTCTGCCGGCGGTGGCGCCGAAGGCCGCTCGAGCTCGGGGTTGTCGCCGCCTCCGGTCTGGTTGGCCTGGGCCAGGAAATCGGCCTGCTCGGGCGCCTGCTCGCTGGCCCAGTCGACCAGGATCACGTCCAGGTCCGGTGCGCGGGATTCGAGCGAGGCGTTGATCCATTCGAAATGCAGCTGGGTGATCACCGCGACATGGAGGACGACGGCCAGAACCAGCGCCAGTCCGAGCGTTTCCGTCTCGTTTCGTGCTCGCTTGCCCGCGTGGTTGATCATTGTGCCCCGAGTGCGTCGAAAAGCATTCCGCTGATATTGATTCCGAACTGGGCGTCGAGTTCGCGTACGCAGGTCGGGCTGGTGACGTTGATTTCGGTGAGCTTGCCGGAAATGACGTCGAGGCCGGCGAATTCGATGCCGTGTTCGACCAGCGTCGGCCCGACGGTCCTGGCGATGTGGAGTTCGTCTTCGCCGATCGGCTGCCCCTCGCCGCGGCCGCCGCGCGCCAGATTGCCGCGGAAATCGGAGCCGCCCGGAACGCGCGCGAGCACGTAGGGAACCGGCTCGCCGTGGATCATCAGCACGCGCTTGTCGCCATCGCTGATACCCGGCAGGAATTCCTGGGCCATGGCCGGTCGCGTCGCATCGGCCGTCAGCGTTTCCAGGATCACGTTGAGGTTCGGATCTTCGGGACTGGTCAGGAAGATGCCGCGGCCGCCCATGCCGTCCAGCGGCTTGAGAATGGCCTGTCCGCGTTCGGCGACGAATTCGCGCAGGAGGGCCGCGTTGGCTGACACCCGCGTTTCGGGCATCAATTCCTGAAAGCGCGTAATCGATAGCTTTTCGTTGAAGTTGCGCAAGGCTGCCGGCCGATTGACGATGCGCGCCCCGTGCGCCTCGGCGCGGTCGAGCATCATCGTGGCGTAGACGTAGCCGTCGTCCACCGGCGGGTCGCAGCGCATCAGGACCAGGTCGCCCCGACCCAGCGGGCGAGTGGTCTCGGTCTCGAATTCGAACCAGTGCGCGGGATCGTCCAACAGGCGCACCTTTCGGAGCCTCGCGATGCACTGGTCGCCGGTCAGCGACAGGTCGGTTTCGTTGGCGTACCAGATCGACAGCTCGCGCCGCTGGGCCTCGAGCAGGAGCGCAAAGGTCGTGTCCTTGACTGGATTGATGTGCTCGAGGTCATCCATTATGCAAACCAGTGCTGTCGTCATCACAATTTTCCGTTGGCAATTTTTGTCTGTCGTCGAGTTTATCAGCGCATGCCGCGACCGCCCGTCGCAAAAAAGATCGACCGGCACTGGAATCAATTGTTTCAAGCGTTTAGACTGGTTATGAAAGAAGGTACTATAACCATGTGGCACGGCGTGGCAAAGCGCCGGGACAAGCGCAGTTGAATGGGTGACGAATCTATGGACAACGTGAACGGCAGTGCGGCCGCGGGACTGGAGGGTCTCAAGGTCATGGTAATCGACGACAGTCGGACCATCCGCAAGTCGGCAGAGACGATGCTGGGGCGCGAAGGATGCGAAGTGCTTACCGCCGACGACGGGTTCGAGGCGCTTTCGGTCATCCATGAGCATCATCCCGACCTGATCTTCGTCGACATCATGATGCCGCGCCTGGACGGATATCAGACGTGCGCCATCATCAAGAACAACGAGAACTTCCGGTCGACCCCGGTGATCATGCTTACCAGCAAGGATGGCCTGTTTGACAAGGCGCGCGGGAGAATTGTCGGCTCGGACCATTACCTGACCAAGCCATTCACCAGGGACGAGTTGCTCGAAGCAGTGCGGGAGAAGGCACCGACCAAGAGCGCCGCATGACGGCGTCGGGGTCTGGAAGAGTTCCCGAATGATGCGGCATATCCGCTGAGCGCGGGCCGCGAATGAAGTCAAGGGAGGATCGACGGTTCCAGATGGTAAGCAGAGCAGCCAAATCCCTGTTCGAACTGCTGGCGGATTTCGAGCGCAGAAGCATCGCGCACGATGCCAGCGGGTCGTCGCAACGCGATCGGGACAACACCTGGGACGGGGTCGTGTTTCGGTTGGGCTCGAATCGCCTGACCGTGGGCATTACCGAGGTCGACGAAATTCTGCCGCTGCCGCAGACCACGCCGGTGCCCGGCTCGCGCGACTGGCTGGTCGGCATGGCCAACGTGCGCGGCAACCTGGTGACCATCGTGGATCTGGGCTGGTTCCTCTACGGCTCCCGCACGCCCATTACTGCCAGAACCCGGCTGATCCTGACCCGGCTCCAGGGCCGCTACCTGGGCCTGATCGTCGACGAAGTCTTTGGTCAGCGTCATTTCAGCATCGAGGACATGGTCGAGCGAGCGCCCGAAGACGACGCCCTCGGCGGCCTGGTCGACCAGGTCTTTCCGCAGGGCGACGAGCGTTGGGGAAGGTTTCGAGTGAATCAGTTGATGATCGATCCGGCGTTTCTCGACGGGTCGGCGGCGTGATGTTTCGGCCAGCCCGCGGGGCAGAGGAAGGACAACAAGTATGAACGAGCCAATGAATCGAGAGGCCAATGCATGAGCAGCAAAGCAACCCCAATCACTGAACGCCGGCTGTCACCGTTTCAGGTGCTTTTGTTCCTGGTCCTGGTCGGGCTGGTCGGTGCCGTATCCCTGAATTTCTTCCTGCTCAACCAGCGCAACGCCCAGGAAACCCAGTACCTGACGCTGACCACCGAGATCCAGGTGCGCGCCCAGCAGCTGGCCAAGGCGGCCGGGGAAGCCGCGGTAGGGAACTTCGATGCATTCGATGAACTCGCCGTGACGCGCGACATCATCACCGAGTCGATCGATCAGCTGCGCAATGGCAATCCGGAAACCGATCTTCCGCCCTCGCCGTCTGCCGTCAACGACAGTTTGTCTACGCTGCAGGAAATCTGGCAGGGTATCGACGCGGAGGCCGAACGAATCCTGAGCCGCTCGCAGCTGGTGCTCGACCTGGCCGACGCAGCAGCGGAATTTTCCACCAATATTCCGCAACTGCAGGCCTTGTCGGACGAAGCGGTGCGCCTGATGATCCAGACCGGGACGCCCACCAGCCAGATCTACCTGGCCAGCCGCCAGCTGGTGCTGGCCGATCGCATGCTCAGGCGCGTCGGCGAGATCCTGGGCGGTGGCGGCGGCGCCATCTCCGCGGCCGATGCGTTCAGCCGCGAAGCCGAGCTGTTCGACCAGGTGCTGCAGGGGCTGCTGCTCGGGAACGAAGAATTGAACATCCAGGCGGTGCAGAACCAGGAGGTGCTGGACGCACTGGCCGAGATCCAGCCGGTCTTCGAGGAAGTCAAGATCGACGTGGACACCATTCTGGCCGGTTCCTCGGACTTGTTCGAAGTGCGCGATGCCGCCGACGAGATCTTTCTCGACTCGCAGGACCTCACGGCCCAGGCCAACGCGCTTGCCGACGAATACGCGACCCTGGACGAGGGCCGGTTGTGGCCGTCGCTGATCGCCGGCATTGCGCTGGCCGGCATCGCGCTGCTGGTGCTGTTCCTGGTCGGCCTCAACCTTTACGTGGCGCAGCGGCGCCGCGCACTCGAAACGGCCAGAGTCAACCAGCGCAACCAGGAAGCCATTCTGCGCCTGCTCGATGAAATGAGCTCGCTGGCCGATGGCGACCTGACGGTGGAAGCCACCGTCACCGAGGACGTCACCGGCGCAATAGCCGACTCGGTCAATTTTGCCGTCGAGGCGCTTCGCGATCTCGTTTCCGGCGTGAACTCCACGGCCCGCCAGGTGGCGGCGCAGGCGCAGGAAACCGAGGCGACCACCACGCAGCTGGCCGAGGCGAGCGAGCACCAGGCGCAGGAAATTCGCGTGGCCTCCGATACCGTCAACCAGATGGCGCAATCGTTCGATGACATGGCCAAGCGTTCCAGCGAATCGGCCGAGGTCGCGCAGAATTCTGTGCAGATCGCCAACCGGGGTGCCGACATGGTGCGCCAGACGATCTCGGGCATGGACCAGATCCGCGACCAGATCCAGGACACGTCCAAGCGCATCAAGCGGCTGGGCGAATCGTCCCAGGAAATCGGCGACATCGTCGAGCTGATCAACGGCATTTCCGAGCAGACCAACGTGCTGGCGCTCAATGCCGCCATCCAGGCCGCATCGGCCGGCGGCGCCGGGCGCGGCTTTGCCGTGGTCGCCGACGAGGTGCAGCGTCTCGCCGAGCGCGCGACCAATGCGACCCGCCGAATCGAGACGCTGGTGCAAACGATTCAGTCCGATACCTCCGAGGCGGTCACTTCGATGGAAACAACGACCTCCCAGGTGGTCAGCGGTGCGCGCACGGCCGAGGACGCCGGCGAGGCGCTGGAGTCGATCGAAAAGGTGTCCAACGACCTGGCCCGGCTGATTCAGGACATCTCGGAACAGGCCCAGCAACAGTCGCAGAACGCCGGCAAGATCGCCCGCCTGATGAACTCGATTCGCGATGTCTCGGTCCAGACCTCCGAGGGCACCAACCGCACCGCCAAGTCGGTGGTGAGCCTGGCCGACCTGGTCCGCGATCTGCGCGACTCGGTGTCCGACTTCACGCTTCCCGAAGACCAGGATTGATCCGGAGTGACGGAAATCTTCGGCAACCGCGTGAGGCACTGAAAGTGAGGTCGGCATGTTGAACAGTTCTTCGGCAGCACGCGCGCAGGGCATCCAGTGGACTCGTCCCTACCTGGTCGCGTTGTGCGACGAGATCCGGCAGGCGCTGGAAGCCTGGGCCGGCGAGCCCGATGCCAGTGCGCCGGATCTCGACCAGGCTCGCGTGGCCTGCAGCAAGCTGACGGCTTCGCTGGAGACCCTGGAGGCGGCCGGCGCCGCCGCCCTGGCCGATGCGCTGCGACGGGCGCTGCAGGCGATCGAAGAGCCCGATCCGGAAACGGCGACGGTGCTGCTTGAAAGCATCGCGATCCTGCCGGATTACCTGGAGCGGCTCGAAACCGGATCGCCGGACACGCCCGAAGCGCTGGCCGGCTTCATCAGTCGCACCGAAGCGATCGCCGGGCTGGAACCGACCTCCGTCGGATCCCGTTCGACCGGACTCGATGCGCTGGCCGACGATGGCAGCGGCGAATATCGATCCGTGGATGCCGAGCGCCTGCGTCGCGGCTATCAACGGGCGCTGCGGGATTGGCTCAAGGATCCTGCCGACATCGAGGGCCTTGGCGAATTCACGCGTGCATTGCAGGCCGCGCCTCGTTTGCAGCTGCGGCGCCTGGGCGCGATTGCCCAGGCCGTGTTCAGTGGCCTGGCAGGCGGCCAGCTCAAGCCGGGACCGCGGATTCAGGCGCATCTCGCCGCGCTCGATCAGTTGTTGCGTCGGCTTGCCGAACAGGGCGCGTCGGAGTCCGTGCTGGCCCAGGCCGACAAGGCGGCGCTGGACCTGCTGGGCGACGTGCAGAGCGCGGCGCCCGGCTGCCCGGAAATCGACCGGATCAACGCAGCCGACGATGCCGGGCAGGAGGTCGTGAGTGCCGAGGAGCTCGAGCGCGCCAGAAGCGTTCTTTCGGGCCGCAATCGGGCGCTTTTCACCGCGATCGCGGAGGCTGCGCGCGGCGAGCTCAACCGGGCCAAGGATGCGCTCAACGAATTTCTGCTTGGACGCCAGACCGACGGCGCGGGCATCGGCGAACAGGCCCGCTTGCTGGGTTCGGTAGCCGAAAGCTTCGGCATGCTGGGCCTGGATCGGCTCAGAGAACGGGTGCGCAGGCAGGCCGACCGGCTGGGCGAGCTGACCGCGGATCCCGAGAATCCGGTACTGCTGGATGTCGCGCGCGAGCTGCTTATGGTTGAATCGGAGCTCGACGAGGCGGTCCTGTACCTGGGCGAGGTGCCGGAATCCGATTTGCTGGAAGGCGACGGTCAGCATTTGCCCAAGGCCGAGCATCGCCGCGTGATGCGCCAGCTTCTGAGCGAAGCGCTGGACGATCTAGGCCAGGCCAAGCACCTGCTCGACCAGGTCCACCGCGGCCAGTCCGAGTCCGATGGAGTCGAGCAGTCGATCCGAATCCTCGCCCGTGTTGCCGGGGTGCTGCACATGGCCGGCCAGCCGGTCGCGGCCGAGATGCTCGAGGCCAGCGCGGCCTGCGTCGCCGAGGAGATGGCCGGGGGCGCGACGGAGGACGCCGACCGTGAACGCCTCGAAGCGCTGGCCGAGGCGCTGGTCGTGGTGGACTTCTACCTCGACAGCCTGACCCGCCTCGACGACCGTGGCGCCGAATACCTTCAGGATGCGCGCGATCGCCTGGTGGGCCTGGGTTATCTGACCCCGCCCGAACAACCGGTCGAGCCGGAAACCGCAGCCGAATCCGTCGACGCCGGGCCGGCTGCCGACGAGACTGCCAAGCCCGAAGAAGCGCCGAAAGAAGAGGCGCCGCTGTCGGTCGATTTCGAAACCTCGGCCCGATCGGATGATGCGAGCGATGACGGGCGCCGGCCTGCAAGCGAAGTGCCTGGCGCATCGACGCCGGGCGAAGATTCGGAAGCCGGCGAGCCGCTGGAGCGTTGGGACGAGGAACCGCGCGCCGAAGAGCCTGAAAAGACCGAAGAATCCTCCACGGGCGCCGGGCAGGAAACCGCGCTGGCCGGGGAAGATTTCGACTTGATGTCGATTTTTCTAGAGGAGTTCGACGAAGAGCTGGAAGCGCTGCGTCTACGTTTCCCCGAGTGGCGCGGGCAGTTGACCAACCAGGTCTTGCTGACCGACATTCGGCGCTCGTTCCATACATTGAAGGGGTCGGGACGAATGGCCGGGGCCGATCGCATCGGCGAGTTCGGCTGGCAGATCGAGCAGTTGCTCAACCAGACCCTCGACGGCCAATACGACGCCGAGCAGGTTGTCGAAGTCGTGGGCGAAGCGATAGATGCCCTGCCCAGTCTGCGCGCGCAGTTGGTAGGTGAGCCGGCCGAACTCGACGCCGCGGCCATCGACGCCCTGCTCGAGCGCGTCGAAGGCGTTGGTCAGGAAGCCGAGCTGCCCGAACTTGAGGGCCTGGACCAGACGCTGGTGCAGCTGATGGTCAAGGAAATCAAGGACCATCTCGAAAATATCGATCGCTGGATCGAGACCAGCCGGCGCCAGGGATGGCCTGCGGACCTGGATCCCGACCTGATTCGTTCGGTGCATACGATCAAGGGCACCCTGCGACTTGCGCCGATCGGCGACGAAGCCGAGAGCATGCAGCTGATCGAGGAATACCTGCAGGAAGTGCTGGATACCGACAGCAGTCCCACCGAACCGTCCGTGGAACTGATGGAGGATCTTCGAGCGCTGTTGAGCAAGCGCCTCGACCGGCTCGAAAGACGTGCGGTGTCCACCGATCACTTCGATACCGCGACGCTGGCCTCCAAGGCGCGCACGCTGATCGGCGCCCTGCACCGCGAGGCCGGGCTTGACGAAAAGACGCAATCGACCGAGGCGCCGACCGAGGCGGGTAATGCCGAAGTCGAGGAATTCGACGCGCTGGACAGCGTCGAGGGAGAGGTTCCCGAAGCCGAGGCCGTGGAAGGCGATGCGTCCGGGACGGGCGAGCTCGAAAATGAAATGGCCGAATCGGAGGCGCTTGAAGCGGCAGCCGCCGAGGAAAAGACCTCTGAGGTGCAACCCCCCGAAGAGGAA
>JAWLEW010000017.1:0-2310 GCA_041685925.1 Wenzhouxiangellaceae bacterium
TAGCTTTGGCTACGACTGCGGCTTGCTCGGTCGCAAAACGACACAGCCACGAGACCTCGCGACCCCTCGCTACGGCCGGGCGGTAAAAACTGCGGGACTGGGAAATCTCCGCAAACCTGCTGCGCGCGCGCCTGACGGCGTGCGGCGGTGCTCGGATTCCTCATGTACCGACTTGTACACTGCGGATCCTGCGCGCCGGCGCCCACCGTCAGCCACCCGCTCGCTACGTTTTTCGAAGATTTCCACCGTCGCCGGGACAGCGGCGCCGCGATGCCCCGCATCTGCGCCGTTTCAACACCTGTAGGAGCCAGCCCTGCTGGCGATGGCGGCGGCCCGGAACGCCGATCGCTTGCAGGGCAAGCGCCTGCATCCGCAAACACATCGATGCCGTAGCTCTCGTCTGCAGGCGTGGCAGTCATTCGCCGATTCGATTCATCCGGTATCCTCTCGGGTATTCCTCCAAACGGGTTTCGGGTTCATGTTCTTTACGCAGGATCAAGATGGCGACCGGGCTTCGCGGCGCATCGTGCCGCTGCAGGCCGGGGTGCTGGAAGGCTGGCTGCAAAGCGCCTCGCCGCAGGCGCAGCGCTGGGTTCGCGCCAGTACTTTCGAAGCCGAGCCGGGTTCGAGCCTGGTGGTGCCCGACGGCGACGGCAACCCGGATACGGTGCTGGTCGGCTACGACCCCGAGACGCCGGCCTGGGCGCTGGCCGGGCTTCCGGACAGTCTGCCCGAGGGCGATTACTCGCTGGCGGGTGAATACGAAGAACAGGCTCTGGCGCTGTTCGCCACCGGCTGGGCGCTGGGCCATTACCGCTTCGATCGCTACAAGCCCGGCAGGCGTCCGGCCTGCAGGCTGGGCGTGCCGGAGCGCTTGCGCGAGCGCCTGGAAATTACCCGCGACGCGCTGTTTCGCGTACGCGACCTGGTCAACACGCCGGCTGCCGACCTGGGCCCGGCCGAGCTCGCCGAGGTCGCCGCGGAGCTGGCCGAGCGTTGCGAGGCCGCGTGCACTGTCGTCACCGGCCCCGAGCTGGAGCGCGAATTTCCGGCGATTCACGCGGTCGGCCAGGCGTCCAGCCGCGCGCCGCGCCTGATTCGCCTGGAGTGGGGCGATCCGTCCAACCCACCGCTGGCGCTGGTCGGCAAGGGCGTGATCTTCGATACCGGCGGCCTGAGCATCAAGCCGACCTCGGGCATGGTGCTGATGAAAAAGGACATGGGCGGCGCGGCCCACGCGCTGGGGCTGGCCGAGCTGGTGATGCGGCTGAAGCTGCCGGTGCACCTGCGCGTCTACATTCCGGCGGTCGAGAACGCGATTGCCGGCAACGCCTACCGGCCCTCGGACATCGTCACCACCCGCAACGGCACCACCGTCGAGATCGGCAACACCGACGCCGAGGGGCGGGTGGTCTTGTCCGACGCACTGACGCTGGCGGCCGAGGAGGGCGCGGCGCGCATCATCGACTTCGCCACGCTCACCGGTGCGGCGCGCGTGGCGCTGGGCCAGGACCTGCCGCCGCTGTATGCGCGCGCCACCGAGCAGGCCCGAACCATCCAGGATCTTTCGTTCACGCTCGAAGACCCGCTGTGGCAGATGCCGCTGTACCGGCCCTACAAGCAGAACATCGAGCCGAAGATCGCCGACCTGTCCAACACCGGTTCGACCAGCCAGGGGGGCAGCCTGACCGCCGCGCTGTTCCTGGACCACTTCGTGCCCGACGACATCGACTGGATGCACCTCGACATCTACGCCTGGAACCTGGGCGACCGGCCCGGTCGCCCGGCCGGCGGCGAAGCGCAGTGCCTGCGCACGATGATTGCGTGGCTGGAGCGGACGTATTCGGAGGTGCCGGGCACCATGGGTAGGTCGGCTTAGGCCGGAGGCCGTAAGTCGACAAACGGCGCGAGCCTGAGCCAGGAAAGTCGGTTTACGCTTGGCTAAACCGACCTGCGGCTACTGTTACTCCTCCGCCGGATTCTGACCCGCACGCTAAACGAGGACCTTTTTATTCGGACACAATGGTTGGCAGCGGGCACCGAGCGGCGCCCGGCCATCGATTGCCCGCGTTGCCGCCGACCCAGCTCTGGCAGACGAAATCAATAATCTGCGTGAATCTGCGTAATCTGTGGTTCGCTTTCAACGACAGCTGAAACACCCGCGCACTCAGGAAAAAACAAGCCCGATGACCACCCACGTCCCGCCGCCGGCGAAACCTCCCGGTTCCGGCCTCGGCTACGAAATCCGCCGCACGCTGCTTCTGGCCGGTCCGCTGATCGTCGGCCAGCTGACCAGTTTCGGCATGAACT
>JAWLEW010000017.1:2410-3548 GCA_041685925.1 Wenzhouxiangellaceae bacterium
CGAAACCTCCCGGTTCCGGCCTCGGCTACGAAATCCGCCGCACGCTGCTTCTGGCCGGTCCGCTGATCGTCGGCCAGCTGACCAGTTTCGGCATGAACTTCGTCGATACCGTGATGGCCGGCCGACTGGGGCGCGTGGACCTGGGCGCGATCGCGATCGGTTCTTCGGTCTGGGCGGCCGGGCTGCTGTTCGTGCTGGGCGTGCTGATGTCGGTCTCGCCGGCGGTCTCGCAGCTCGACGGCGCCGGACGGCGGCTGCAGGCCGGCGAGATGACGCGCCAGGCGCTGTGGATCGCGCTGGCGATCTCGGCGCTGCTGGCGCTGGGCGCGCGCAACGCCGGCTGGGTGATGGCTGCGCTGGAAGTCGAGCCCTCGGTGGCCGGGCTGGCGCTGGGCTATCTCAAGGCGATGAGCTGGGGCGCGCCGGCCCTGACCCTGATGTTCGCGCTGCGGTTCTTTTCCGAAGGCACCGGCCATACCCGCCCGACCATGTACATCGGCGTGCTCGGCATCGCATTCAACGTGCCGCTGAACTACGTGCTGATGTTCGGCAAGCTGGGCTTCGAGCCGATGGGCGCGGTCGGCTGCGGCTGGGCCACCGCACTCGTGTTCTGGCTGCAGTTCGTTGCGCTGGCGTTGTACATCAAGTCTCGCGAGCACTACGCGGCGTTCGAGCTTTACCAGCGCTTCAGCCGCCCCAGCCTGCGCGAAATCCGCGGCCTGTTGCGCGTCGGCCTGCCGATCGGCGTGACCATCTTCTTCGAGGGCAGCCTGTTCGTCTCGGCCGCGCTGCTGATCGGTACGCTGGGCGCGCTGCCCATCGCGGCCCACCAGGTCGCGATCAATTTCGCTTCGATGGCCTTCATGGTGCCGCTGGGCATGGCCGGCGCGATCACGGTGCGGGTGGGCAACGCGATCGGACGCGGCGATCCGCAGGGCGCGCGCGTGGCCGGCCTGGTCGGCATCGGCCTGGCCGCGGTGTTCGGGCTGTTCTCGGCGAGCGCGATGTTCCTGCTGCCCGAGTGGATCGCACGCATTTACACGTCCGAGCGCGAAGTCATCGAACTGGCCGCAAGCCTGCTGATGCTCGCGGCCATATTCCAGCTCTCCGACAGCCTGCAGGTGGCCTCGGCCGGCGC
>JAWLEW010000017.1:3648-10676 GCA_041685925.1 Wenzhouxiangellaceae bacterium
CTCACGGCGTTCCGCATGGCCGTGTTCAACATCCTGTTCCTGGTCGTGCTGGCGCTGGTGGTGCGCGCCCTGCTGGGCCCGGGCGACGCGATCACGGTCGAGGAGGATTCGACGCTGGTCATCGCGCCGAACGGGCTGATCGTCGAGCAATATACCGGTTCGCCCTCGGAGCGGGCGCTCAACGAGGCGCTGGGTCAGCAGCTGCCCGAGACCCGGCTGCGCGACATCGTGCGTGCGCTGGAACTGGCCGCCGAGGACGACGACATCGCCCAGGTCCTGATCGTCACCGACCGCCTGCTGGGCGTGGCGCCGGGCACCTTCACCGAGCTTGCCGCGGCGTTCGACAACTTCCGGCAGACCGGCAAGCCGGTCTACGCCTACGGCGGCAGCATGGCCCAGAGCACCTACGGCCTGGCCTCGCTGGCCGACGAGGTCTGGCTCAATCCCGACGGTTCGCTGATGATCGAGGGCTACGCCTATTACCGCAACTACTTCCGCGAAGGGCTGGAAAAGCTCGAGGTCGACGTCAACCTGTTCCGCGTCGGCGAATTCAAGTCGGCCATGGAGCCGTTCATCCGCGATTCGATGTCCGAAGCCGACCGGGCCGCGGCCGAGTATTTCATCACGGGCCTGTGGCAGGAATACCTGAGCATCGTCGCCGGCCACCGCGGCATGCCGGTCGAACGCTTGCTGGAAATCAGCGAAGACATGGTGGCGCTGCTCGAAGACGCCGACGGCAATCCCGGGCAGATGGCGCTGGAGGCCGGGCTGGCGGACCGCCTGCTGACGCGCCCGGCCGCGCGCGCCGAACTGGCAAGCACCGGCGCGCCGGACAAGGACAAGGGCTTTCGCCAGATCGGCATGCGCGATTACCTGAAGGCGCCGCGCAAGCCCGAGCTGGACGGCGACCGGGTCGGCATCATCGTCGCCCAGGGCGCGATCACAGAGGGCGACCAGCCGCCGGGCACCATCGGCGCCGAATCGCTTTCGAAGCTGTTGCGCAAGGCCCGGCGCGACGACGACCTCAAGGCCGTGGTGCTGCGCATCGATTCCGGCGGCGGCAGCGCGTTCGCCTCGGAAGTCATTCGCCAGGAAATGCTCGCGCTGAAGGAATCGGGCAAGCCGGTGGTCGTCAGCATGGCCAACGTGGCCGCTTCGGGCGGCTACTGGATCGCCATGGGTGCCGACGAGGTCTGGGCCTACCCGAACACCATCACCGGATCCATCGGCATTTTCGGTTTACTGCCCACGTTCCAGGATTCGCTGGACGCCATCGGCGTGCATACCGACGGCTTCGGCGTCACGCCGCTGGCCGGCGCGTTCCGGGTCGACCGGGAATTGCCGGAATCGGCCCGGCGCGTGCTGCAGTCGGTCATCGAGCACGGCTACGAACAGTTCATCGACCTGGTGGCCGAATACCGCGGCAAGACGACCGAAGAAGTCGACGACATCGCCCAGGGCCGGGTCTGGACCGGCACCCAGGCGCGCGATCGCGGGCTGGTCGATCAGCTGGGTACGCTGGACGAAGCGGTGGCCGCGGCCGCCCGCATCGCCGGCATCGCCGAGGAGTACGATACGGTCTATGTCGCCCCGCGCATGAGCCCGTTCGAGCGGTTCTTTGCCGGCATGGGCGCCCGGGCGCTGGCCTGGTCCGGTCTGGAGGGGGCGATCTCGCGCGCCGCCTGGTGGCCGGGCAACGATCTTTACCGGCGCATGCTCGGCCAGTTTGCCGAAATCGAGGCCGCCAGCGGGTCACGCCGACCGGCCGAGCCCATGGCCCACTGCCTGTGCGAACCGCCGATGTAGCCCGGGCGAAAGACAACCTGGAGGTAATTCGCTTCCATGGCCGATTCAGTTACAAGGTCGGCTTGGCGAAGCGTAAGCCGACAATTCGCTGCGCCGAACCGCCCGGAGGCGTCGGCTTACGGCCTTCGGCCACGTATTACTGAATCAAGTTCAGCACAGGCTCTTCCGGGGCAGGCTCTGAGCCGACCTGCACGAGCCAACCTGGTTGTACCGAGATATTTTTACAGTGCCTTTCTCTGTGCATCCGCGCGAGCAAGCCTTTGATCTTTTTTGAATTTGCGCCGGCCTATTCGGCGTCTCCGTTTTCCGAGCTCGGAACCTCGGCCGGCGGGAGGTAGCCGTCCATGCGCGCCAGCGCCTCGAGCTGCGGCAGGTCGCGGCCGATGACGACCTGCCGGCGCTGGAGGTCGCGTCGCAGGTCGGCCGGCAGGGATTCTTCGTTCAGCCGCCGCTCGATCTCGGCGGCTTCGGCCCGCATTTCGGCCAGCATCCGGCCCAGGTTCAGAGCGCTTTGGTACGCGGCGCCGGTGCAGGCTTCGGCAGCCTGCATGTCGTCCAGGCCCGCGTGGAAGCCGTGCAGCGGCACGCAGTCTTCGGCCAGGGTGGATGCCCAGGCTTGCCTGGCCTCATCGGTGCAGGCCGCGTCGACGCCGCCGATCCACTGCCCCGGCGGCTGCCGATCCTGTGCCGCCTGTCGGGCGGTTGCCCGGGCGTCCGAGCACTCGGTCTGGGTGGCGCAGCCGGCCAGCAGCGCAAGGGTTCCGGCCATCGCGGCCGGGATGAGAAAGCGTTTGGTCATATCGCGTAGACTTCGCAGGGAATCGCGGCAAGGATAGCAGCAGCTTGGACCCATTTACCCAGGGCGTGTTCGGCAGCTTGTTCGCCCAGGCCGGCGCGCGCAGCAAACACCTCCGACCGGCCGCTGCCGTCGGCTTCGCGGGCGGCATGGCGCCGGACCTCGACGTGCTCATCCGTTCTTCTGCCGACAGCCTGCTGGCGATCGAATACCACCGCCATTTCACGCATGCGCTGGCGTTCATACCGGTCGGCGCCATGCTGGTCGCGCTGCTGGCCTGGCCGCTGGTCCATCGCTGGCGCCCGGAGGTCAAGTTCGCCCGGGTATTTCTTTGGAGCGCGCTGGGGTTCGGCTCGCACGGACTGCTGGACGCCATGACCTCCTACGGCACGCGCCTGCTGTGGCCGTTCAGCGAGGTGCGCGTGGCCTGGAACGTCATCAGCGTGATCGATCCGTTGTTTACCGTGCCGCTGGTGCTTCTGCTGGGGGTGGCGGTCTGGAAGCAAAGCCGCAGGGGTGCGCGCATCGCCGCGCTCTGGGCCGTGTTCTACCTGGCGCTCGGCACGCTGCAGCAGCACCGGGCCGAGAATATCGTCGCCCACTGGGCCGACGACGCCGGCATCGAGGCCGACCGCGTGATCGCCAAGCCGTCGTTCGCCAACCTGGTGCTGTGGCGCGGCCTGGTCGACGACGGCGAGCGCATGCACCTGGTCGCCGTCCGGATCCTGCCGGGGAGCGATGCGCTGGTCTGGCCGGGGCCCGCCGTGCCGCACTATGCGCAAGGCAGTGGCGACGGCCGGTGGCCCGACGACAGCCGGCTGGCCAGCGACCTGGAACGCTTCCGGCATTTTTCCGGCGACTGGCTGTTTCGCTACTACAGCTACGACGAACAAGACACGATCTTCGTCGGCGACCTGCGCTACGCCATAGACCCGGCCAGCCCGCGTCCGCTGTGGGGCATCCGCCTGGATCCGGAGGATCCGGCGCGGCCGGTTCGGTTCGAGCGCCCGCCGCGCATCGTCGAGTCCGAACGCGAGGCGTTCTTCGAGCGCCTGCTGGGACGCGATCCGTCCCCTTGACGGCCGGTCCGCAGGTTGGCAGCACTGCTTGTCCGGTGATGTTCGACCTGAAAAAGCGGTCCACAGATCACACAGATTTGCGCAGATTGTTGATTGTGTTAAAGAAAGACCGATGCGGCAAGGGTTTGGGCAGCTGGCATCTGAGCGGTTCAATGGTCTGAGGAGGAACCATTCGGCCCGGATTCGAAAACGGAAGCTGTTCTGTGATGAGAGGAAAGGCAATTCAATTTCATCACTCTGTGCAAATCTATGTAATCTGTGGATCGCTTCCAATAACACGATCTTGCCGATGAATTTCAAGAGCGACAACGAAGCGCCCGCCCACCCGCTGATCCTCGACGCGATCGCCGAGGCCAACCGCGGCATGGCGACCGCGTATGCCGAAGACGCCTGGAGCAACAGACTGGACCAGGCGTTTTCCGACCTGTTCGAGACCGACTGCAGCGTGCTGCCGCTGGCCACGGGCACCGCGGCCAATTCGGTGACGCTGGCGGCCGCCTCGCCGGCGTGGGGTGCGGTGATGTGCCATCGCCAGGCGCACATCGCCAACGACGAGGGCGGGGCGCCGGAGTTCTACACCCACGGGGCCAAGCTGGTGCTGCTGGACGGCGCGGACGGCAAG
The DNA here is from genome assembly GCA_041685925.1 of Wenzhouxiangellaceae bacterium. Lineage (GTDB taxonomy): Bacteria > Pseudomonadota > Gammaproteobacteria > Xanthomonadales > Wenzhouxiangellaceae. Next base: position 7,952 of record JAWLEW010000017.1, read on the forward strand.
CTCCGGGCCGACGATCTCGGCCGGGCCATCGACTCGGCCGGTGCGCACGGCGTGCACAACGTCAAGCCGTCGGTGGTCTCGATCACCCAGGCCACCGAATGCGGCACCAGCTACCGGCCCGACGAGATTTCCGCCATCGCCGAGGCGGCGCATGCGCGCGGTCTGCCGCTGCACATGGACGGGGCGCGTTTCGCCAACGCGGTGTCCTGGCTGGACGTTTCGCCGGCCGAGGCGACCTGGAAATCCGGCGTCGACGTGCTGTCCTTCGGCGCGACCAAGAACGGCGCGCTCACCGCCGAGGCGATCGTGGTGTTCGGCCACCCCGAATGGCTCGAGGCCATGCACCGCATGCGCAAGCGCGGCGGTCACCTGCTGTCGAAGATGCGCTACGTCTCGGCCCAGTTGCTGGCGATGCTGGACGCCGGCCTGTGGCTGGAACTGGCCGGCCACGCCAACGCCATGGCCGCGCGCCTGGCCGAGGCCATCGAGGCGCATCCCGAAACATCGCTGGCCTGGCCGGTGGAAGCCAACGAGGTGTTCATGCGCTGGCGTCCGGAAAAGCTGGCAGCGCTCAAGTCGCAGGGCTTCGAGTTCCACATCTGGCCCGGCCACGACGACCTGGCTCGGCTGGTCTGCTCGTTCGCGACCCGGCCCGACGATGTCCGGCGGCTGATCGACGCGCTCGAATCCGGCGCTTCCGCATCGTGACCGGCGCACCCGGCGAAGCGACCCCGGGCGAGCGCGACTGGCTGGCCGACGTGCTGACCCGGCAGATTCCATTGGGCGGGAACATGCAGCTGTCGATCGCGCGGCTGGACGCGCGCGGCATCGAATTGCACGCGCCGCTGGCGCCGAACGTCAACGACAAGGGCACCGCGTTCGGCGGTGCGCTGGTGTCGCTGATGATCCTGGCCGGGTGGTCGCTGCCCCGGCTGCTGTTGCGGCGCGCCGACCTGGCCGCCGACCTGGTCATCGGCCGATGCGAAGTGCGCTTCGTCGCGCCGGTGGAAGCCGGATTCGCGGTGCACTGCGATTGGCCCGACCCGGCCGCGATCGGCGATTTCTTCGATCAGCTTCGGGCCCGCGGCCGCGGCAAGCTGGAACTGGCGCCGCGGATCGTCGCCGCCGGCGAGGTGGCGGCGACGCTTTCGGCCCGGTATGCTGGGCTTGAAAAGCGCAAGATGTAGAATCCAGACGGAATGGATCAATCAGAGGATCCTCGATGAAACGAATCTTTCAGTCGGTCCTGCTGCTTGGCCTGGCCCTGGTGGCCGGCTGCGGCGCCATGAGTGATCGTGACCTTTTGCGTACCGAGACCATGGACCGCTACGAGGCGACCGTGCGCTGGAACCAGTTCGACGCCCTGGTCGATTTCATGCATCCCGAGTGGCTGGAAGAAAACCCGGTGGCTTCGCTGGATGTCGAACGACTGCACCAGTTCCGCGTCAGCCAGTATTCGGTGCGCCAGGTGTTGAGCGTGCCCGATGACGGCGTCGACCGGCTGGTGCAGCTGCGCATGTACAACAAGCACACCGCACGCGAGCAGACCGTCGAATACGTCGAGGCCTGGCGCTGGGACGAAGAGCTCGGGCGCTGGATGCTGCATTCGGGCCTGCCGGACGTGACGGCCGGGAGGTTCTGAAGCGAGCGCAGACAGGGTTCACGATGGTCGATGATCGTCTGTTACTTCGGGAGGCAGGAAAATGCGAACGATAGCGGTACTCAACGCGAAGGGCGGCTGCGGCAAGACGACCGTGGCGACCAACCTGTGCGCGGCGCTGGCCTGGGAGGGTTACCAGGTTGCGCTGGGCGATATGGACCCGCAGCAGTCTTCGGCGGACTGGGGCCGGATCCGGCCCGAGGAATACCCGGAAGTCATCAGCATCAACTCCGCCGACGGTCCCATCCGCGCACCGGCCGACACCGATTACCTGGTGCTCGATTCGGCGGCCGGCATCCACGGTCCCGAGCTGGGCAACCTGGTCCGGCGCGCCCAGACCGTGCTGATTCCGGTGCTGCCCTCGTTCATCGACATGAACGCCGCGCACCGTTTCCTGGGCCACCTGTTTTCGCTCAAACCCATCGCCGAGGGCGAGGCCAGGGTCGGGCTGATCGCCAACCGGGTCAAGCCGCACACCATCGTCTACCGCGAGCTCAAGGGATTCCTGGGCGGCTACAAGGCGCCGGTCGTCGGCCGGATGCGCGATTCCATGAACTACGTGCGCGCGTTCGAAAGCGGGCTTTCGGTATCCGACTATCCGCCCTACCTGGCCGAGCACGACTGGGACGAATGGGCCACCATCCTCGAATGGATCACTTCGAGAAAATCCCGGGGAAAAGCGTGACGGACCTGCTGGCGCAGGTGTTCACGCGCCTGTCAGGTCCGTGATTGTTGGATTTTGTCATTGTGATCGCGCATTTGTATCCGTCGGGAGTTCGGTAGAGTTATTCAACATGCGGTTTCGCCACCGGCTCCGCCGGCTGATGCGACCTACTTTTGTGGCGGCAAAAGTAGGCAAAACCGCTCATGCCGCGGCGGCGCCCGGCTGCGCCGGGTCCCCTGCGATGCTCGGTCCGGGCGGGACGCGCCGGGCCCTGTGCCCGACTCCGATCGGGTATCGCTCCCTTCGGTCGCTCAGACATGCGGCGCGTCTTTTTCCGCCCGGCCCCGCGCTTCTCGGCGCCTTCGAGGCAGATGGGGTGGAAGCTAACAGTGAGTTGCGAG
>JAWLEW010000017.1:10776-56961 GCA_041685925.1 Wenzhouxiangellaceae bacterium
TTCGGTCGCTCAGACATGCGGCGCGTCTTTTTCCGCCCGGCCCCGCGCTTCTCGGCGCCTTCGAGGCAGATGGGGTGGAAGCTAACAGTGAGTTGCGAGGCAGCTGATCCGGTATTCTGCTGATCTGTTTGTGGTTTTGACCGGAACCAAAAGAGTTGAAAATCGGCAAATACGAAATTTCACCCGCACTCGGGCTGGCGCCAATGGCCGGTGTGACCGATAAGCCTTTCCGGCTGTTGTGCCGGCGCATGGGCGCGGGGCTGGCGACCTCGGAGATGACCTCGGCCAACCCGCAGCTGCGCGGTACGCGCAAGTCGGCCGAGCGGCTGGATCATGCCGGCGAGCCGGGCCCGATCAGCGTGCAGATCGCCGGTACCGAGCCGGAACAGATGGCCGAGTTCGCCCGCTACAACGTCGCGCACGGCGCCGAGATCATCGACATCAACATGGGTTGCCCGGCCAAGAAGGTCTGCAAGGCCTGGGCCGGTTCGGCGCTGATGCGCGACGAGCGCAAGGTCGAGGCGATCCTCAAGGCGGTGGTCGCGGCGGTCGAGATCCCGGTCACGCTCAAGATTCGCACCGGCTGGGCGCCGGACGCGAAGAACGCCCCGGTCATCGCCCGCATCGCCGAGGACGCGGGCATTGCCGCGCTGGCCGTCCACGGCCGCACCCGCGACCAGAAGTACCAGGGCGAGGCCGAGTACGACACCATTGCCGCAATCAAGCAGGCGGTTGCAATGCCGGTCTGGGCCAACGGCGACGTCGAATCGCCGGAAAAGGCCGGGCGGGTGCTCGACCATACCGGCGCCGACGGCCTGCTGATCGGCCGCGCCGCCCAGGGCCGGCCCTGGATATTCGAAGAGATCCGGCACTTCCTTGAAACCGGCGAACTGCTGCCCGAAAAGCCGCCGGCCGAGGCCGCTGCCATTCTGGTCGAGCACCTCGAAGCGCTGCACGCCTTCTACGGCCCCGAGCGCGGGGTTCGCATCGCGCGCAAGCACCTGGGGTGGTACGTCAAGGCGCACCCGGGGCGCGAGGTCTTTGTGCAGCAGGTGAACCGGCTCGACGATGCCCCCGCCCAGATCGCCCGAACGCGAGCGTATTTCGAGCGGCTGGACGATGTCCTGGGCGCGGTCGCCTGATTCCGACGCCGGCACCAGGCCAAAAACCGCGGCCCGGCTTCGATCCCTCTGGTGGGCGACTTGCACCGCGACGACAGACCTGCTTCAATCGGGGGCCATTGCCGACAAGAGACCCGATCATGGATTCGATTCACGACCCCGACGGCACGCGCTTGCCGATCAAGCTGGATTCCACCTCCAACGGCGAGTACGAGCCGATCCCGCTCGACGCCGCCGGCGAACTGGCCAACCGCATGGCCCACGAGGCGGCCGGAGAGAATGCCAGGCGCCTGGGCCGCACGCGCCGCGATTTCCTGGTCTCCAGTTGCGGGGCGGCCTCGACGCTGCTGGCGTTCAACGCCGCCAACGCGGCGGTCGGACGCACCGGTGGACTGTTCGCGCTGGCCGACGAGGCGGCACTGGACGAGGATGCCGCGCAGGCGGCACTGAACGGCGACGAGTTCATATTCGACGTCCAGGGGCATTTCGTGAACCCCACCGGCGCCTGGCTTCAGCACGTGCCCGAGGACGCGAAACCGCTGTCGGGCATGCCGGCGGCCGGTTGCGCCCTGGGCGAGGGCCCGGGCGCGCGCTCGTACCTCAAGTGCCTGGGGCCGGACGCGTTCGTCAAGGACGTGTTCATGGATTCCGACACCGACGTCATGGTGCTGTCGTTCGTGCCGAGTACCCGCGAGGGCGAGCCGCTGACCATCGAGGAGGCCGCGGCCGCGCGCGATATCGTCGCCAGCCTGGAGGGCACGCATCGGTTGCTGCTGCACGGCCGCGTCAATCCCAACCAGGCCGGTGATATCGACGACATGCGGCGGCTGCGCGACGACTTCGGCATCCAGGCCTGGAAGACTTATACCCAGTGGGGGCCGGATGGCGAGGGTTATTTCCTCACCGACGAGGACACCGGCATCCCGTTTCTCGATACCGCGCAAAGCCTGGACGTGCCCGTCGTGGCCATCCACAAGGGCATCCCGTTCGGCGAGCAAAGCTACCGGCATTCGCTGTGTACCGACATCGGCCCGGCGGCGAAGAAGTATCCTGACCTGAGCTTCCTGATCTACCACTCCGGCTTCGTGCCCGGCCAGCCCGAAGGCCCCTACGACCCGGAGCGCAACGAAGGCATCGATTCGCTGGTCAGGACGGTCGTTGAAAACGACCTCGGGGTTGGTTCAAAGGGGGGCGGCAACGTCTACGCCGAGCTGGGCTCGACCTGGCGCTACCTCATGCGCGACCCGGACTCGGCCGCCCACGCGCTGGGCAAGCTGTTGAAATACCTGGGCGAGGACAACATCCTGTGGGGCACCGACTCGATCTGGTACGGCTCGCCGCAGGACCAGATCCAGGCCTTTCGCGCCTTCGAGATCAGCGAGGAGCTTCAGGAGCGCCACGGCTATCCGGCGCTCACGCCCCAGGTCAAGCGCAGGATCTTCGGTCTGAACGCGCTCAGGCCCTACCGCCTGGAGGCCGGCGTGCTCGAGCATCACCTGGGCGGCGACGCCGTCGAAGTCGCACGCGCCGAATATGCCCCGATGGCCGACCCGCACTACCGGACCTTCGGCCCGAAAACACGGCGCGAGTTCATGAATCTGATGCGCTGGACCGGCGGTGAAAGGGCTTGACGGTTCCGTCTTCTTTTTTCGTGCGCGCGGCAGTTCGGTCGCCGGCAAACGGGCCTTAGCCCATGGATGATCGAATCGAGCTGGTGTACCCCGTCGTTAATCCTGTAACTTTCCGACTCGCTGAAAGTTACAGGATTAACGACGGGGTACGCTAGAATGAACGACGATTCCTCGGGGCGGCGATTCTTCGCCTGAGACATCCGGTCGGATGGACCCGTTGAACCTGATCCGGTTAATGCCGGCGTAGGGACAGGAACCCGAAAGCGTCCGGCGTCCTCGCGCCCGGCCGCTTCCAGAAATCCCACGTGCATACCGGGTCTCCACTGGCTTTTGACGGAGACTCAACATGAAAACCCTTTCACTGCTGGCCGCGCTTTCGCTGGCCGTTCCGCATGCCGTTTCGGCCCAGGCCGGGCCGCCGTTGCCCATCGGGGACCCGATCGTGGTCACCGCCGATTTTCGCCAGCTCGGCCTGTTCGACCTGGGCGGCAGCGCCACCGTGATCGACGGCGAGACCCTGCGCCAGCGCAATGCCTCGCATATCGACCAGGTGCTGAACCTCGCGCCCAACGTCAATTACTCGGCCGGCGCCTCGCGCGGAAGGTTCTTCCAGATCCGCGGCATCGGCGAGCGCAGCCAGTTCGTCGAGCCGATGAACGCCTCGGTCGGCCTGCTGGTCGACGGCATCGACATGAGCGGCATCGGCGGCGCGGCCACGACCCTGGACATCGAGCAGGTCGAGGTGCTGCGCGGCCCGCAGGGCACGCTGTTCGGGGCCAACGCGCTGGCCGGGATGATCAACATGGTCTCCGGCAGCCCCACCGACGTATTCACCGGCCGCTTCGAGACCCGGGTTGCCGAGCACGGCACCCGCACCTTCGAAGGCGTGCTTTCCGGCCCGGTCAGCGACACGCTCGGCTACCGCGTGGCGTATTCGAATCACAATAGCGACGGCTACCAGGACAACGCCTTCCTGGGTGTCGGCGACACCGCCGATTTCGATGAACAGACGCTGCGCACCAAGCTCTCATGGCAGCCGCACGAAGACCTGAACTTGGACTTGACCGGGCTGTACCTGGACGTCGACAACGGCTTCGACGGTTTCTCGCTGGACAATACCCGCACCACGTTCTCGGACGAACCGGGCCACGACCGCCAGGAAACGCTGGCCGGGTCGGCGCGGGTGAACTGGAAGGCGCACGACGCCTTCAGCGTGGAGGCCTTGCTCAGCCATACCGACGCCGACCTCGAATACGGCTTCGACGAGGACTGGAGTTTCGTCGATTTCTGTGATGCGTTCGACTGCCTGGCGCCGAGCTTCTCTTCGTTCGACAACTACATTCGCAGCAACCGCAACACCACGCTGGATCTGCGCATGATCTCCGATACCGGTCGGGACGAGGCCGGCTGGGTCGTGGGCGCGTACTACCGCGACCAGACCCAGACGCTGCGTCGGGTCTATACCTTCCTGCCCGAAGATTTCCTGCGCGATTACGACACCGAAAACCGTGCCGTGTACGGCCAGTTCGATCTTCCGCTGGCCCGGCAGTGGAAGTTGACCGCCGGGTTGCGCTACGAGCAGCGTGACGCCGACTATGCCGACAGCGACGGCGCGGTGTTCGCCCCGGACGAGGACATGTGGGGCGGCCGGCTGGCGCTGGAGTACCGAACCGCCGGCGGCGGTCTGTGGTACGCGCTGGCCTCGCGCGGCTACCGGGCCGGCGGCGTCAACAGCGAATCGGCCGTTCCCGACGACCAGCGCGAGTTCGACACCGAGACCATGTGGAACTACGAGCTCGGGGTCAAGACCCGCCTGCTGGACGACCGGATCGACCTGCGCGCGGCGTTGTTCTTCCAGGACCGCGACGACGTGCAGACCGACCAGTCGCTGGTGCTGCCGATCGAGGGTGAATCCTGCCCGTGCCGGTTCATCGATTTCGAGACCAACGCCACGGCCGCGCAGAGCTACGGCCTGGAAGCCGAACTGACCTGGCGCGCCAGCCGCTGGTTCGAGGCCTTCGCCAGCCTGGGGCTGCTCGATTCGCAGTTCGACGACTTCCTGAATTTTTCCCATGTCGATGCCGACCCGGAGGCCGGCGAGCCGTTCGACATGGATGGCCGCGACGTGCCGCATGCGCCGAATTACCAGGCCGCCCTGGGCGGGATCTTCCAGTGGTCCGATCACTGGTACGCGCGCGTCGAGGCCGAGGCCAGGGACGCGTTCTTCTTCTCCAGCCGGCACGAAGTCCGCTCCGACGCCTACGAGCTGTTTCACCTGCGCCTGGGCTACCGCACCGCGCGCTGGGACCTGGCGCTGTGGGCGCGCAACATTACCGACGAAGACGTCAAGACGCGCGGCTTCGGCGGGTTCGGCAACGATCCGCGCAAGGGCTACATCGTCGAGCCTTATTTTCAGTTCGGCGCGCCGCGCGTGGTTGGCGCAACTGCAAGCTATGCCTTCTGAGCCGGCCCCGTTGCAGTCCGCCGCATCCCGAAGCTGGCTGGAACCGGTTGCCGAGCGCGCCGCGCAGATGTCGGGCTGGGAGGTCGCCGCGGTGCTGCTGGCGGTGGCCTACCTGCTGCTGGCGGTGCGCCAGAACCGGCTTTGCTGGGTTGCGGCGTTCATCAGCACGGCGCTGTACACCGTGCTGTTCTGGCAGGTCCAGCTGATGATGCAGTCGGCGCTGAACGTCTACTACATGGCCATGGCGGTCTATGGCTGGTGGCACTGGCGCCACGGCCGTCGCACGCCCGGCGACCCGGCCGAGGCGCAGCTGCCGATCACGCGCTGGAGCGGGCGCCGGCATCTGCTGGTGCTGGGGCTGATCGCGGCCTGCGCGCTGGTTTCCGGTGCGCTGCTGGACGCCAACACCCGCGCGGCCTGGCCGTATCTCGATTCGGTCGTGACCTGGGGCGCGGTCGTGACCACCTGGATGGTGGCGCGCAAGGTGCTCGAGAACTGGGCCTACTGGATGGTCATCAACAGCCTGGCGGTGTTTCTGTTCATCGACCGCGACATGCCGCTGACCGCCGGACTGCACGTGGCCTATCTGGTGATTTCGGTGTTCGGCTGGACAAGCTGGTACCGTGATTATCGGAAGCATGATCAGGTGCATTGATCGATGCGCGGGCGCCGGCGGGCTTCGAGGCCGGAACCGGCGGCAACGGGTCGCCTTGGTTCGACGCGTGGCGAGGCCCGCGGCGACCCGTTGCCGCCGGTTCCGGCAGGCCGCGGCATCCTGGCGCGTTCTGATCGTTGCAACCCGGAGGGCTGGCCGGACGGACGATCTGACCAGACGAGTGCTTGATGGACACTGACATGCCGGCACCAACCGACACCGACCTCGGTCCGGTACTCGACGGCTGGCGCGACTGGGGGCTTTCGCTTGCCGGTCGGCCGCGGGTCCTTGCGCCGGTGCCCGGCGGCAGGACCAACCGGAACTTTCGGCTCTCGGCGCCGGGCCTGGATCACGACCTGCTGCTGCGCCTGAATCATCCCGACCCGGCGCGGCTGGGCATCAACCGAGCGCTGGAACGGGAGATCCTTTCGGCAACCGCCGGTGCAGGCATTGGCCGGGCGTTCAGTCACTGGGACCCGGCAGGCCGTTTCGTGCTGTTCCCCTGGCTCGAGGCGCGCCCCTGGACCGCGGCCGACCTGGCGCGGCCGGGGCAGCGTGAGCGATTGTGGCCGCTGGTCGAGCAGCTTGGAAACATCGAACTGGATTGGCCAAGGCGCTCCTATCACGCTTATCTCATGCACTACTGGCGCCAACTGGAGCGCGCCGGCGGGGTCGACGCGGCACTGGGCGCGGCGTGGCGTGAATTCGAACCGCGGCTTCGTTCGTTCGACACGGCTCCGTGGAAGGCGCGGCTGGTCCACCACGACCTCATTGCCGAAAATATCCTGGATGCCGGCCGGCGGTTGTATCTCATCGACTGGGAATACGCCGCGCCGGGTCATCCCGATATCGATGTCTGGACCGTGGATGAGGGTGCGGTGAGCGAGCCGTTCGTCGCCGAGATGATGGACTGGATCAACGACCTGTGGGAGCGCCTGATTGCACGCTGAATCCGGCTTGTGCCGGCCGTCTCGCGCGATCGCGCTCGGGCGGTGCACTATGGAAGGAACTGGCGGGTGTTGCCCGCTGAAGGACTCGCCACGCGTCGCACTGAAGCGGACAACGCCCGTCGGCTTCCTGATCGAAGCCGCCCGGCACAATGCGGCCGGGAACGGCTTCGGCCCCGGTGATGGGCCGGGATCAGAGTCCGGCGGCCAGGCGCGTGCCTTCGTCGATGGCTCGCTTGGCGTCCAGTTCGGCGGCCAGCTTGGCGCCGCCGATGAGGTGGACGGGCTGACCATTGTCCTTGAGCGACTCGTAGAGCGTGTTCTCCGAGACCTGGCCGGTGCACAGCACGACGTTGTCGACTTCCAGCACGCGTTTTTCCTCACCGTCGTCGGTGGTCTTGACGGTCAGGTGCAGGCCGGCGTCGTCGATGCGGTCGTAGGCCACCCCGGACAGCATTTCCACGCCGTGGTTTTTCAGGGTCTTGCGGTGAATCCACCCGGTGGTCTTGCCCAGTCCGGCGCCGGGCTTGCCCTTCGATCGCTGGGTCATCCAGATTTTGCGCGGCGGGGTGTCGCGTTCGGGTTCGACGCCTTCGACGCCGCCGCGCGTTTCGAAGTCCATGTCCACGCCCCATTCGTCGAAGAAATGCTTGACGTCGACCTTTTCCGGATCCGGGGTTTCGGGCACGTTTTCGTGCAGCAGGAATTCCGAGACGTCGAAGCCGATGCCGCCGGCGCCGACGACGGCGACCCGCTTGCCGACCGGCTTGTCGCCCTTGAGCACATCCGGGTAGTTCAGCACCATCGGGTGGTCCTGGCCGTCGATCTTCGGGTCGCGCGGCAGGACGCCGGTGGCGATGACGATTTCGTCGAAACCGCCCTGGGCCAGCGCCGATTCATCCACGCGCTCGCCCAGCCGGACGTCCACGCCGTGCAGCTCGATCAGGCGGTTGAAGTAGCGCAGCGTCTCGACGAACTCTTCCTTGCCCGGGATGCGCTTGGCCATGTTGAACTGGCCGCCGATGCGGGTATCGGCCTCGAACAGCGTGACCGCGTGGCCGCGTTGCGCGGCGGTGGTGGCCGCGGCCAGTCCGGCCGGGCCGGCGCCGACCACCGCGACCTTCTTGCGCGTCGCTGCCGGTTCGATCACCAGCTCGGTCTCGCGCGCGGCGCGCGGGTTGACCAGGCAGGTCGCCTTCTTGTTCTCGAACACGTGGTCCAGGCAGGCCTGGTTGCAGGCGATGCAGGTGTTGATCTCGTCGGCGCGGTCGGCCTCGGCCTTGATCGCCCAGTCGGGATCGGCCAGGAACGGTCTTGCCATGGAGATCATGTCGGCGTCGCCTTCGGCCAGCACCTTCTCGGCGGTCTCGGGCATGTTGATGCGGTTGGTGGTCACCAGCGGAATCGAGACCTCGTCGCGCATCTTGCGCGTGACCCAGGTGAACGCCGCGCGCGGCACCGAGGTGGCGATGGTCGGAATGCGCGTTTCGTGCCAGCCGATGCCGGTATTGATGATGGTCGCGCCGGCCCGCTCGATCGCCTTGCCGAGCTGGACGACCTCTTCGAAGCTGTTGCCGTCGGCCAGCATGTCGAGCATCGACAGCCGGTAGATGATGATGAAATCCTCGCCCACCGCCTTGCGGATGCCGCGCACGATGTCGACCGGCACCCGCATGCGGTTTTCGAATGCGCCGCCCCATTCGTCCTTGCGATGGTTGGTGCGCGGGACCAGGAACTGGTTGATGAAGTAGCCTTCCGAGCCCATGACTTCGACGCCGTCGTAGCCGGCCCGCCGGGCAAGCTTCGCGCAGCGGATGAAATCGTGAATCTGGCGCTTGACGCCGGCCGCGCCGAGCGCCCTGGGCTTGAACGGATTGATCGGCGCCTGGATCGCGCTGGGTGCGACCGAAAACGGGTGATAGGCGTAGCGTCCGGCGTGCAGGATCTGCATGCAGATGCGGCCCCCGGCCGCGTGCACGCCGTCGGTCAGCTTGCGGTGGCGCATCACTTCCCAGCGGTTGGTCAGCTTGGAGGCGAGCGGCGCCAGCGAGCCCCGGCGGTTGGGCGCGATGCCGCCGGTGACCATCAGTCCGACGCCGCCGCGCGCGCGGGCGACGAAATAGGCGGTGAGCCTGTCGTAGTTCCAGACCCGGTCTTCCAGGCCGGTGTGCATGGACCCCATCAGCAGCCGGTTGGGCAGGGTGGTGAACCCGAGGTCCAGCGGTTGAAAAAGGTGTGGAAATCGTTGTTGGTTCAAGAAGTCGTCCAGCGAAAAATTTTGCTCAGTCTACCCGCCGACGCGAGGCGGGACGTGCTTTTCGCGCGGGCTCGCCCGGGCATGCGACGCCGCGCTTTGTGCCTGTCCCGTCGTCCCGGCCGCCGTCCCGGCCGTGCAGCCGGCAGAGGCATTCGAGAACTTCCGCGATGTGCGTCACGATTGAGCGCTTTGCCGGAAGCAATGCGTTCAGAATTGCGGGCATTGCGATGTATGCTTGCATCCCTTCGACCCCAGACCGCCGCGCATGACCGATCGAAACGATAAAAACGGGGCCGCGCCGGAATCGTTCGAGCCGCTCGACGAGCACGAGGTGACGCGGCTGCTGCACGAGGTCCGCGAGACGCCTGAGCTGTTCGACCAGGTGCTGCCGCTGGTCTATGACGACCTCAAGCGCATCGGCCACAACCAGCGCCGGCAGCTGGGTGCGGGCCTGACGATGCAGACCACGGCGCTGGTGCACGAAGCCTGCCTGAAGCTGCGCGATCATGCCTCCGGAGACGTCGAGAACAGGCTGCACCTCAAGCGCCTGGCGGCGATGGTGATGCGCCAGCTGATCTTCGACTACGCGCGGCGGCGGCAATCGGCCAAGCGTGGCGGCGGTCAGCCGCATCCCAGCATCGAAGAGTGCCAGGTGCCGGCCGAAGCGCGCGACGCCGACCTGATCCTGGCGGTCGAGCAAATCCTCGACGAGATGCGCCTGAGCAATCCGCGCATGGCCGAGGTGATCACCGCGCGGTTCTTTGCCGGCTATTCGATCGACGAGATTTCTCGGATCATGGGAATCTCAAGCCGCACGGTCACGCGCGACCTGACGCGTGCGCGGGCGTGGCTGAAGACCGAACTGGCCGATTTCGAGCCCGACAACGGCTGAACCACCCGGCCTTGTCGGTGCGTGCGCCGGAAGGCCGCGCTACTGGCCTTGCGCCGAGGCGGGCCGGATCGCGGCGACGGCCTGTTCGAGCACTTCCCCGCAATCGCCTTGCAGCTTGAACTGCAGCAGCGCGTCGGCGCGGGTCAGGCCGTTGTTGATCGCCACGATCGGGATTTCGCGCGCGGCGGCCAGGCGCGCCAGCCGGAAGCCGGACCAGACCACCAGCGAGGTTCCGACGATGAGCATGGCGTCGGCGCCCTCGACCAGCCGGTCGGCTTCGGCCAGGCGCTGGCGCGGCACCGATTCGCCGAAAAACACCACGTCGGGTTGCAGCGTGCCGCCGCAGTCGGGGCACGCGGCGATGCGAAACCCGGGGTAGGCGCGCTTGTCGTGACCAGCGTCGAGCTCGGCGTCGCCGTCGGGGTTGATGCCCAGCACTTCCGGCGCCCAGTCCGGGTTGAGCTGTTCCAGGCGCTGCTGCAGCGCATCGCGGCTGGAGCCCAGGCCGCAGTCCAGGCACAACACCCGCTCGAGCCCGCCGTGCAGCTCGATCAACGCGCGGTGCCCGGCGCGCTGGTGCAGGCCGTCGACGTTCTGGGTGATCAGGCCGGCGATTTTTCCGCTGTCGGCGAGCGCGGCGAGCGCGGTGTGGGTGGGCCCCGGCCGGGCCTGCTGCATCACCGACCAGCCGAAATAGCTGCGCGCCCAGTAGCGGCGTCGCATCACGGGATTGTTGATGAAGTCCTGGTAGAAGATCGGCTGGCGCCGGCGCCAGCGCCCCGATTCGTCGCGGTAGGCCGGAATGCCCGAGCCCGTGGAGCAGCCCGCCCCGGTCAGTACCGCGATGCGGTGGTGGTCGTCCAGAAAGCGCGCCAGTTCGGCCACGCTGCCATTGCGGACCGCCACGTCGGGATCGGTTCTCAGTTCCGGAATTCGTGCCGCGCGTACGGAGGCCATGGCGCAAGCATAGCGGGGCGGGATGAACAACGGGCGACCGCGCGGGCCGCCCGATTCCTGATGCCGGGTCGGGGCGTTTCGGCGGGGCTCAGAAGCGCACGCGCACGCCGCCGGTGACGTTCAGCCCGGGGCGGGGCGCGAAGTTCTTGAGGAACGAGGTGTGCACGCGCTGGGTCTGGTCGAGCAGGTTGTCGCCCTTGACGAAGAACTCCACTTCGCTGCTGTCGACCACCAGCCGGTAGGCCAGGTTCGCGCTGAGCGCATCGTATCCGCCCGTCCGGGTTTCGAACTCGGCCACTTCGTCGACCTCGAAGACCCGGTGATAATTGACGTTGGCGCGCAGGTTGCCGCGGTGCCAGTCGATGCCCGCGCCGACCCGGCCCGGCGACAGCCGCGGCACTTCGCCGTTGCCGGCCTTGAGGTCGGCTTCGACCGAATCGGCAAAGACGCGCCATTCCAGGTCGCCGACCGCGGTGTCTTCGAACAGGAGGCTGGCCTGGGCTTCGGCGCCCCAGAAGTTGGCGTCGGCCTGGCTCCAGACCTGCACCGGCAGGTCGTCCTCGATATCGCCGGTATTGGCCAGGTAGACGAAATCGTCGATATTGTTGTAGAACAGGTCCAGGCGGACGTGGAAAACGCCGCTGTGCTTGTGGATGCCGAAATCGATGTTGTTGGAGGTCTCCTTGCCCAGCGTCGGGTCGCCGATTTCGAACGCCTGGGTGGCGATGTGCGGACCGTTGGCGAAAAGTTCTTCCTGGGTCGGGCTGCGCTCGGAGCGCTGCCAGTTCAGGCTGGTCTGCCAGGCCTCGTCGAGCCGCCACAGGGCACCGGCGCTGACCGATACCGAGCTGAAGTCGCGCCTGGCGATGCCGTCCATGCGCAGCCCGTCATCGAGGCGGACTTCGTCATCCTGGTAGCGCAGGCCGGCCGAGAGCTTGAACGGGTCCAGGTCGAATTCCTCGATCACGAACAGGCCCAGCGATTCGGTGGTCGCCGGCGGCACGAAGGCCTCGTCGCCGATGGCTTCGAGCTCGGTGTCCTCGTACTGCACGCCGAACACGCCGGACAGCCGCCCGACGGGCCGGTGGTGGGCCTCGGCGCGGAGCTCGGTGGCGTCGATGTTGAACGTGGTGCCGACTTCGTCGCCCTCGAACTCGATGTGCTGGTAGTCGTTGGTCACCAGCTTGAAGTTCAACTCGTCGATGGCCGACACCGGCTGGTACAGGCCGGCCTTGAACTCGTAGCGCTCCTGTTCGAGCCCGATCGAGACGCTTTCTTCCTCTTCCTCGCCCGCGTGTTCGTCGTCGTGCGCTTCGTCGTGTTCGTCGGCTTCTTCCTCGTGCGCGTGGCCGGCGCCGGGAATGCCGTAGTCGGTGTCGAAGCGCTTGTAGGCCAGTCCGGCGAATCCCCAGTCGCCGACCAGCGAAAAGCCGACCGAGCCGCCTTCGCTCTCCTGCGCGCTGTTTTCGAGCCGGCCGGGGACCTGCTCCTCGCGCTCTTCTTCGTCGAGCTCGGCCAGCAGCTCCGGGCTCAGCGCGAAGCCGGGAATCTCGTAGTCGTCGGTGTCGCGCTTGAAGCCGTCGAAATGAAACTGGAAGGCGCCGACGCCGCCGTCCAGGCGCGCCACGCCGGTGCGTTCGTCGGCAACGCTGTTGCCGCGCAGCTCAACCGCGCCGCCGAAATCCTGGCGCTGTTCGGGGATGCGGTTGTCGATCAGGTTGACCACGCCGCCGCTGGCGGTGGAGCCGTAGAGCAGGTTGGACGGCCCGCGCAGGATCTCGATGCGATCGACCAGCAGCGGCTCGGTCGAAACGGCGTGGTCGGGGCTGAGCGCCGAGGCGTCCAGCGAGTTCAGGCCGTCCTCGGTGATGCGGACCCGCGAACCGCCCAGGCCGCGGATGATCGGCCGGCCGGAGCCGGGACCGAAATAGGTGCTGTGAATGCCCGGCTCGGACTCCAGGGTCTCGCCCAGCGTGGCCTCCTTGCGGTCGTCCAGGTACTCGCCGGACAGGATCTGTACCGGGCGGGTCGAATCCAGCGTGGTCCCGCCCTGCGGCAGGATGCGGACTTCCATGGCTTCGAGTTCGACGACTTCCGGGTCCTGGGCCAGGACAGCGGCGAACGGGCCGGCGGCGACGGCCAGTGCAACGGCTTTGGTCAATGGTCTGAAATGCATGTCTTGTGATTCCTTTGCTCGGATACGGTGCGCGGGTACGGCGGAATAACGTAATGTTATAACATTCATGATGGGGCGTGCAATGCAATTCTCGACCGTCGCGCTTCGGGAGGCACCGCGAGCGGCGGGGCGCTCACGGGTTCTGAACGCGCCATGCGCCATGATCCGGGGCAGCAAAAGGAGTCAATCGAATGAGACGCAGAGATATTGCGATCGGTATCGGACTGGGTGCGCTGGGCGGCGGCACGATCTTGCGCGCGGTCGCCGACGACCGGCCCGACCCGACCCGACTGCAGAACGAGGACGACATGACCAGCAAGACCATCGAAGAATGGAAGCGGATCCTGCCCCGGGATCGCTTCGACATCCTGTTTCGCGAAAAGACCGAGCCGGCCGGATCCAGCCCCCTGGACGACGAAAAGCGCGACGGCACCTACATTTGCGCGGCCTGCTACCAGCCGCTGTTTTCGAGCGACGACAAGTTCGACTCGGGCACCGGCTGGCCGAGCTTCACCCGGCCGATCAGCGACGAGGCCATCGACACCAGGAAGGATTTCAAGCTGATCTGGCCGCGCACCGAGTACCACTGTTCAAACTGCGGCGGCCACCAGGGCCACGTGTTCGACGACGGGCCGGAACCGACCGGCCAGCGCTGGTGCAACAACGGCCTTGCGCTGGAATTCGTGGCCGAGGGCGAGGAGCTGCCGGAGCTTCGCGCATGAGGCGCGCATTCGGCCTGGTCGCCGCGCTGGCGCTGGCGGTCGGCGCCGTTTCTTCGGCCGCGGCCGACGAGACGCGGGTGGCCACCTTCGGCGGCGGTTGCTTCTGGTGCATGGAGCCGCCGTACGACGAACTCGACGGCGTCATTTCCACCACCTCCGGCTACATGGGCGGCGACGTCGACGACCCGAGCTACGAGCAGGTCACGCGCGGCGGCACCGGCCACGTGGAAGTCGTCCAGGTTGAATACGACCCGGAAATCGTCGATTACCGGAAACTGCTGGAGGTCTACTGGCGCAACGTCGATCCGCTGACCGACAATCGCCAGTTCTGCGATGCCGGGGAAAGCTACCGCCCGGTGATCTTCGCCCACGGCGAGCGACAGGAAGCGCTCGCCCGGGCATCGAAGCAGGCGCTGATCGAGTCCGATCGCTTCGACCGGCCGATCATCGTGCCGGTCGAGCCGGCGAAGCAGTTCTGGCCGGCCGAGCAATACCACCAGGACTACTACCGCAAGAATCCGGTGCGCTACAAATACTATCGCTGGCGCTGCGGTCGCGACCAGCGCCTGGAAGAACTCTGGGGCGAGTCCTGATTTACTAACGTTCTCATTAGTAACCCGGCGCCCGTCGGGCCCGCGGCAAAGTTTGCGGCAATTGAATCGACCCGGCGCCGGCCGGGTTTTTCGTTGTCCGGATGCCCGGATGCAATCGCGGTCCTGGGTCCGGTCGGCACTGTCCGATCCGGCTCAATGATGTATGTTGAATGCTAAATTAGATAAAGTTGATATAGCTCAATCCGGTGCTATGGAGTCTATTCGATAATTGCAGCCGCCCTTGAAGGGAACCTGTCCATCTGTTGCAGGCAAAGGAGCTGCCATGAGCGACACCATCCACGATAACCCCCCTCCCGCACCGCGCCCGAAGGCGCCCGCGATGCTGATCGGCCTGATCGTTTCGACATTTCTGCTGCTTCCGATACTGGCTTCGGCCAGCGACTCCGAAAGCGGCGATTTCATGTTGCCCCAGGCCGAAATCGATCAGTTCGCGCAGCAAGCAGAAGAAAACGGCGTCGATATCCACGAGCAGGTCTTCAGCGAGCAGCCGTACGAGGGCACCGCCGACTGCCTGCGCTGCCATGAATCCGAGGGCACCGAAATGCTCGATACCGGCCACTTCAAGTGGGCCGGCAAGGTCGAGAACATCGACGGCCTGGAAGGCATGACCCTGGGCAAGCGCGACCTGATCAACAACTTCTGCGTCGCGGTCGACACCAACGAGGCGCGCTGCACGCAGTGTCACGTCGGATTCGGGTGGGAAGACAATACTTTCGATTTCGACAACCCCGAAAACGTCGACTGCCTGGTCTGCCATGATCAGTCCGGCACCTACAAGAAGGGCAAGACGACGGCCGGTCTCCCGGATCCGAGCGTGGATCTCGACCGGGTCGCAAGAAGCATCGAAGCCGGTTCGAAGCCGAAGCGCAAGAACTGCGTCGGCTGCCACGCGTTTGCCGGCGGCGGCGACAACGTCAAGCACGGCGACATTTCCACCGCAATGATCAATCCGAGCCGGGACCATGACGTGCACATGGGCGCCGACGGCGCCAACTTCTCCTGCGTCGATTGTCATGCCGCCAACCACGACCCGAAGACCGGTGCGGTCAACCACGGCATCGCCGGCCAGGAGCTGCATTCGGTGCACGAAGGCGAGATGCGGCAATGCACCGACTGCCACGGCAGCCAGGAAGCCGTCCACCGCGGCACGCCGGTGGAAAACACGCTGTTCTTCGACAACTGGCACGAACGGCTGGCCTGCGAAACCTGCCATATCCCGGTATTCGCCAAGGAGGTGTCGACCAAGACCGAATGGTACTGGTCCGATGCCGGGCAGGACATCAGCCCGATCCCGATCGATCCCGATGGAGATCGCCCCGCATACGACAAGAAGAAGGGTTCGTTCAATTGGGAATTCAACGTCCGGCCCGTGCTTCGCTGGTACAACGGCAAGTGGGACCGCAAGGTGGTCGGCGTGACCGACGGCTACGACGAGGTGCCGATTCCGCTGGCGACGCCGCTCGGCGACCGCAGCGATCCCGACGCGATGATCCGGCCGTTCAAGCTGATGGTCGGCGACCAGCCGGTCGATCCGGTCAACAAGATCGTGATGGTGCCCCACCTGTTCGGCACCAAGACCGGCCCGAACCCGTACTGGGGCAAGTTCGACTGGAATCTCGCGCTCGAAGACGGGGCGCTGTATAGCGGTCAGCCCTACAGCGGCGAATACGATTTCGCCGAAACGACGATGCACCTGACCGTCAACCACCAGATCGCGCCGGCGGAAGACGCGCTGGGGCAGGGCGGTATCGTCGACGGCTGCATGGACTGCCACGACCCGGGCGGCGAATACGTCGACTGGGAAGAACTGGGCTGGACCGGAGATCCGCTCAGGGGCGGTACCCATTCATCCGAATGACGGGATAGTCGTCGTCCGCCTTCTCCCGGCATGATCCCGCCGCAACCGCGAAGACGACGACATGGCATGGAAAACCCGGGCGCCAGGCGCCCGGGTTTTCTTTTACCCGGCGCGGTTGCCGACAAGCGCGCCGCCATTCACGGCCGGCGCACGCCTCAAGCCGATTTCGCCGGCCGACCGGCGCCGGGCGCGCGGGATGGGCAGTACTGCGTCAGAAACCGATCATGTGCGGGCACATTTCGAACGCGCTCGGCAATGTCTGTCCCGGCGCGCGAAATCAGTGCCTTCAGCTGCCCCTCGTCCAGCGTGTCCACGACCGGGTGATAGCTTTGCGGAAGAACGCTCTGGCCCACCAGGACCGCGGTCCAGGAAACTTCGGAAAACAGCTCGTCGCCTTCGCGGAATACATGTCCCTTGCGCGAGAACAGCTCGATTCTGTGGCGCAGTGACTCCGGGACTTCCATTTCGCGGCAATCGATCCAGTAGTCGGCATCGGTTCGCCGGTTGGCGTGGTAGTGAAGGATGATGAAGTCGCGGATAGACTCGATTTCGGCCTTGACTTCGCGATTGTATTGCGCGACCTCGGCGGGCTCGATGCGCTCGCGCGGGAACATCTTGATCAGGCGGATGATGCTGTTCTGGATCAAGTGGATGCTGGTCGACTCGAGCGGCTCGAGGAACCCGCTGGCAAGCCCCAGCGCGACGCAGTTGCGGTTCCATTGCTTCAGGCGCCGGCCGGTCCGGAAACGCAGCGTCCTTGGATCGGTGATCGGCTGGCCTTCCACGTTGTCGAGGAGCGTTTTCGCGGCCGCGTCTTCATCCATGTAGTCGCTGCAATACACCAGCCCGTTGCCGACCCGGTGCTGGAGAGGGATCTTCCACTGCCAGCCGCAGCGCCGCGCCGTCGAGCGCGTATACGGGGATGCCGGACCCGTCGATTCGGTCTGGACCGCGATGGCCCGGTCGCTGCGCAGCCAGTGCGACCAGTCTTCCCAGCCGGTACCCAGCGCCTGCTCGATCAGCAGTCCGCGAAAACCGCTGCAGTCGATGAACAACTCGCCGGGCACGGCGGTCCCGTCTTCCAGGATTACCGATTCGATGAAGCCCGATTCCGGGTGCTGCACGACTTCGACCACCTTGCCTTCGCGGCGGGTCACGCCCATCTGTTCGCCGAGCCCGCGCAGCAGCGCCGCATAGCCGGCGGCGTCGAAATGATAGGCATAATTCGGCTTTCTGCCGTCGGTGTTGCCGAATCGATTCGCGCGCGCAAGCGCCGCCTCGAGGCTGAAATCGTCCAGCGCGGCAGTCTCGCCGAGCTGCCTGGCCCGCAGCCAGTAATGGTGGAATTGAGCGGCCCAGTGATCCACGCCGTGCGGGGCAAACGGATGAAAGTAGCGTTCACCCAGCGCGCCCCAGTTCTCGAATTCAATCCCCAGCTTGAACGTGCCGTTGACCTGGCGCAGAAAATCCGCCTCGTCGAGTTCGAGCAAAAGGTTGAAGTTGCGGATCGGCGGTATGGTGGCCTCGCCGACGCCGACCGTGCCGATTGCATCGGATTCGATCAGCGTCACGTCCAGCGCGCGACCGAAGGTCTTGGCCAGGGCGGCCGCCGCCATCCAGCCCGCGGTGCCGCCGCCTACGATCACGACTTTGCGGATATTGCTCATCGATTTTCCCTTTTCAATGAAGTGACCTTCAGCGGTTGAGCCTGTTTCTCAGGAGCATGCGCCACTGTCGAATGAGGTCGTCGTCCGGCTCGCCGAGAATGCCGCGGCTGTGCTCCGGAATATGGTCCAGGCCGTCTTCGGGCGGGTCGAACACGTAGTGCTCGAACAGGCACCGCCAGGCGTCGCGCTGGCGCGCCGGAAGATGACGCAGGTTCACCAGCGCGTGCATCAGTGCATCGCCGGGCGCACCCATGTAATCGGCGGTGTCGCGCCACCAGTGATTGATGAGGACATTCAACGGCGACAGGGCGTTGACCTGGTGCCACCACATGCTGGGGATGTAGATCGCGTCGCCGGGTTGGAGCTCGGCCCATCGCGACTGTTCCAGCGCCTCGGCATAACGCGGGAATCGTTCGAAGTCCGGATCGTCCGGATCGACCAGGCTGATCTGCTGCCCGGCCGGCGTCAGGTCGATCGGGCCCAGGTAGAGATTGGCGAGCTGTTCGGGCGGGAAAAGGGTGAATTGCCGGACCCCGGCGCACACGCAGGCGATATTGTCCATCACGTCGTGGTGCGCGGCCACCCTGGACCGATTGCCGATCCATATTCGCACCGTCGCCGCCAGGTCGCCGGTCGGCAGGCTGTTGTCGGGCTTCATGCCGGGCAGGCAGTGATCCAGGGCCATGGAGCCCATGTAGACGGTCGGGGCGGGTGATTGATCGGCGGCTTCCCGGATGCGCGAAAGCACCTCGTCCAGCCGCGACCTGACCTGCTGAAAATTGAGCGCCGAGATGTCTTCGTTGTAAAAGAGCCGGCCGTCGGCGTCCGAAGGGCCCAGGAAGGCGGTCACCGGCGCGTCCTCGTAATGCGACAGCAGGTAGCGCTCTATTTCAGCACGATCGTCCGCGGCCTCGACCAGCGGCCAGTGGGCGCACAGGCCCCGAAAAACGAGCGGCTCCGGTCGGCCGTTGGTGGCGGCCAGGACCCGGTCGGGATCTGCGTGTTCGACCGCGGCGATCTTGCTGCCGGATCGGTTCATGAAGCGGCGGCCATCAGGGCGCGGTTCTTGCGCTGGATCAGCTTCTCGAGGTTCGGCTGCGAGGCCAGCATCATGTAGATGGCGTGCAGAAATCCGTTCTTGTGCAGCGACTCGAGTGCGGCACCGTTCAGTGCGGCAAGGCGGGCTTCATCGATCGTATGGAGTCCTTTCAACAGCTGGCTGGAGCCGTCCTCGAACTTCAGGTCCAGCGACACCGACTCGATCAGTTCCATGCCCACCAGCGTTTGCGAAAATGCCGGAATGGCCTTGTGCCCTTCATGAATGGCCATCAGGATCGAGGTCATGCGCTCGAGCCATTCGCTCTCGCCGCCGTGTGGCAGAAACAGCGGCATGCCTTCCGACTCGCTGATGCCCGGATGATCGAGATCGATATGGACGACCGGCACCTGCGTGGGCGCGCCATCGACGGTCTGTTCCTGGAAGCCGATCAGCAGCGGCTGGCGTTCCACGCTGTGCGGAAGGTAGTCCGCGTCCCACCGTCCCTCGTTCAGGTACAGGTTTTCCCCGTCCGAGAAACCGAACAGCGCAACGGGCTCGAAATGACCCGTTTCCCGGCTCTTGACCAGGAACAGCGGATATTCATTCTGCAATACGAGCAGCTCGTCGGGGAAGACCCGCGCAAGACTGGTGTCGTACCCGTGGCCCGGGCGAAACGTTCGTTTCACGCGGAGGTTCTTGTGCGAAACGTTGTCCAGCAACACGTGGTTGGTCATGGTGCTCTCCGGTAGGAATCGGCGCCCGGCATTCAGCCGGCGGCCGGCATGCCGTGCTGAGCGATCTGCTCGAGCAATGCGCGGTGCGCGGGAAGCCTTGCAAGAAACTGGTTGGACATTCGGACATTCCGGTCGAACAACGCTCGCGCCCTGTCGCGCTGCACTTCGCCGGGCTGGATCTGCGCGCGCGCGGATTCCGGGTTCATGCCGTAAAGAACGTACTGGTAGCTGGCCGCCGAAAAGATTTCGTCGACTTGCGGCAGGTCGGAAAGTCCCGGCGGTCGAAAGCGCCAGAGTTCGAGCAGATCCAGCAAGGTATCGGGAATCGATGCGCGCGAACGATTGTCGCGCCAGTAATCCGAATCGTCGCGCCTGCTCAGCACGTAATGCAGCTTGAGAAAATCGATGATGCGCTGCCAGCGGTAACCGAACCTTTCGTTGAACCGCCGGGCGACGATGTCCATCGTGCTTCGGGTAGCGGGCAGTTCCTCGACGATCATGCGCGCGGACAGTTCCACCATCACCAGTGCGCTGGCCTCCAGCGGCTCGATGAATCCGGCCGCCATGCCGACCGCCACGCAGTTGCGGTGCCAGAAACGTTCCCGGTAGCCAGGTGCAAAAGAGATCTTGCGCGGCGTCTGGATCGATTCCGGCGGCGTTCCGGTCGAGCGCAGGTAGTCTTCCAGGGTCGAGGCGGCGTTGTCGTCGTTTTCGTGCCGACTGGAATAGACGTAGCCGATGCCGCGCCGCGACACCAGGCCGATGTCCCAGATCCAGCCCGCAGACCGGGCCGTCGAGATTGTCTGCGATGCGATCGGCGCGCGGGATTCGGCATACGGGGCCTGCACGGCGAGCGCGGTGTCGTTGAACAGGACGTCGGATCGGTCGATGAACGGCACACCGAAATGATCACCGAGCAGCATGGAGCGCATGCCGGAGCAGTCGACGAACAGATCGCCTTCCAGGCTACCGTTCGCGCTGGTCTGCAGCGAAGCGACATCGCCGTTTTCCGCACTGTTGATGCCCGTGATGTGGTCCTGGACATGCCGAACGCCGAGATTGCCAGTGCAATGCTCGGCGAGCAGCGCGGCGAATTTTCCCGCATCCAGGTGATAGGCGTAATTGACCACGCCGGCATATTCCGGTGTCTGCGCCTGCTTGGGCCCAAGGTTTCGATCACAGATCATGCCCTGCGGGCTGACTGCATCGGTGAACGACAAGCCGGGGCGTTCCTGCGGCCAGCAGATGGCCGCTTCGCCGCCGGGATAGCCTGCCGGCGCCGTGAACGGGTGATAGTAGATATCTTCGTCGCCGCCGGTGACCCAGTCGACGAAACGCGTGCCCTGCTTGAACGTGGCCGAACACGCATCGAGGAACAGCGATTCGGGAATGCCCAGTTGCTGCAGCGTAGTGCGCATCGTCGGCCAGGTGCCTTCGCCGACGCCGATGGTGCCGACCCGCGGCGATTCCACGAGCGTGACCTCGACCGCGGCATCGGGACGGCGCGCATTGCCCGCGGCGATCAGGCCGGCGGTAATCCAGCCGGCACTGCCGCCTCCGACGACCACGATTTTGCGGATTGACATTTCTTTTTCGGTACCCATAAAAAAAATGATGCCGCTGCAGGGCAGCGGCGTCAAGTGGTTGGCTTACGACGTTTTCAGCCTAGAACCGGTATCGGACCCCGAAGTTGTATCGGGCGCCGTACTGGTTGGCCCGGAGCAATTGCTCGGAGTATCGACTGAACGATCGCTGCGTTTCCTCGTTGATGTTCAACCCTTCGATGAAGACCGAGAGGCTTTCGTTGACGTTGTAGGTCAGGTTGATATCGATTGGCGCGAACGACTCGGTGAACACCGGAGCGCCGAATTGATCGAAACCGCTCAGGAACTCGTCGCGCCAGTTGTAAGCAATCCGGCCGGAGAAGCGTTCGGTTTCATAGAACAGCACAAGGTTGGCCGAGTCGCTCAAACCCGGGAGCGCGAAGCTCTGATCAACGACGTTGGGGTCCGCGTCGACGTCGCCCTCGACCAGCGTCGCATTTGCCTGGACGCCCCAGCCGCTTTGTCCGAACAGGTGCTGCACGGCAAATTCGAAACCGTACAGGTCGCCTTCTTCGGCGTTTGTCGTGGTGGTGACGCGGAAACGCGCAAGCGGATCATCCGGGCTCTGACGAATCGGCGCGTTCGGGTCGGCACCGCGGATCTCGTTCATCCGCCTGAACACGGCTGCATTGTCGGGCGCCAGTCCTTCGGCGGCCAACTCTTCACGCGCCTGTTCGGCCAGCGGTCCCAGGAACGGATCGCGAAGGCCTTCGAAGGTCTGCTCTTCGGTCGTCGAGATCAGGAAGTTATCGACGAGCTTGTTGAAGAAGCCCACGGAGGCGTAACTGCCCGGCGCGTAATACCACTCGAGTGCCAGATCGAAGTTGTCCGAAACATACGGCTGCAGGTCCGGATTGCCCGAGCTTACGCTCTTGCTGCCGATGTTGGGTGCACCGTCGAAGCTTCGGTTCGGACCCAGCGCGCCGATGGGCGGACGTGCAATCGAGCGCGAGTACGCTGCACGCGCGACGACATCCGGCATGATCTCGATGTTGAAGGCGAAGCTCGGCAGCCAGAATTCGCTGCTGCCGGTGCCGCGTCGGGGCTGTGGTTCACCTACGAAGTCATAGGTAAACTCGTCGCCGCCGACCCAGATGATGGCCTCGGCCGGACGCTCCTGGCCGATCGACACGGTATCGGCGCGTTCGTAACGCAGACCGACCAAAGCATTGAACGGCATGCCGTTGAAGGAGTCTTCGAAATCGGCCTGCAGGTAGCCGGCATTGATGTCTTCGTCCACGCTCGACCGGCCGTTGTTGCCGAGCGGTCCTGACCAGAACAAGCCTCGCTGGCCCGATGGATCCTGGAAATCCGGCCCCCAACCTGGCCAGTAGAGACTCTCAACAGGATCACCCACGCCGGCGGTCTCGAAGCCGTTGATCAGGAAACCGAGCGGTGCGGTGAAGTACTGGTCGAAGGCAAAGTTCCCGCCGTTGCCGAAATCATCGAGCAGGCCGCCGAAGTTGCCTTCCTCGAACGCAGCGTCGTCCCAATACTGAGCGGAAGTCAACCAGAAGCCCGCCGGAAGCAGCCCGGAGAAGGCGTTGATCTGGTCGAATTTCTGCTCGGTACGGTCGTAGCCGAACCTGATCGAGGACAATGCGCCGCCGGATTCGTTGGTCCACATGCCGCCGAGCTGGAGCTGGTCGATGTCGTTGTCGCTGGTGGCGTTGAAGGCCTGTCCGAACAGCGAGCCGATGTCCTGGCGCAAAAGTCCTTCCTGCGGGCCGCCGTCGGGTCCGGTGCTTCTGAACGAGACATCGAACAGCGGAACGCCGGCGCCCGGGTACTGTGCGCGCTGCTCGTCGATGGCTGCCGTGAACGGGCCGGCGTTCGGATCGAATCCGCACCAGTCGCAGGCGGTATTGCCGATGATCAGGTTGGCCGAGCTTCCGGGCCGTCCGTTGATGTCGCCGCCGCGCAGCTCGGAGGACGAAGAGTGATAATCTGCCGTGAAAGCAAGGTTGTCGGTGGCCTGGAACTCGACGTTGAAGCCGATCTGGTTGTTTTCCTTGATCGTGTGGTCGCGGGCGACGTTGGTCGAGAAGTCGCCGCAGGCCTGGCTCACTTCGGTCACGGTGCCGCGCTCGTTGATGGTCGCGTCGATGTTCGGGCATTCGAACCAGACGCCGACGCTGTTGCGGTCGGCTTCGCGTTCGACGCGCGAGTAGGTGTAGTCCAGCGTGGCCGTGATGCGATCGGTGGGTGCGAATTGAAGCACCAGTTGACCGTTGATTCGCTCGCGCTGCAGATCGCTCCAGCCGTAGCCGATGTTCTGCGGATGCCAGAAGACGCCGTCTTCACGCTGGTTGTTGTTGCTGACGCTGCCGGCCGAAAACGGGTTGTTGATGGCGCCGGCGGTCTCGGCGGTGCTTGGTGACCAGTTGGCGACCTCCGCATTCTCTTCACGGTTGTCGCGCTCCTGGTATGCGCCGCTCAGAAAGATGCCGAATTTGTCGTCGAAGAAGGTCTGGCTGTACAGACCCTCGATTTCCGGCGTCACTTCGTCCAGATTGCCGACGTCGGAGTCGGTCGAAGAAGTCTCATGGACGGCTTTGCCGCTGATGACGGCACGGAAGCCGGGCCGGTCCAGCGGGCGCGGCGTCAGGATGTTGACGGTCGCGCCGATGCCGCCGCTCGGCAGAGACACGCGCGGGGTCTTGAAGACATCGACGGCGGCGACGCCGACCGTGGCCAGATCGGCGAAATCGAACGACCGGCTGCCGGCCGTCGGCATGGACCGACCGTTGAGCGTGACCAGGTTGAACTCCGGGCCCAGGCCGCGAACGGTGATCTGCGAGCCTTCGTTGTTGTTCCGGTCGATCGACACGCCTGGAATTCTCTGCAGCGATTCGGCGAGGTTCTGGTCCGGGAAATCGCCGATATCTTCGGCGGTTATGGAATCGACGACGCCGATTGCGCTGCGCTTGCGGTCCATGGCCCGCATCACGCTACCCCGGTAGCCGGTCACGACCATTCGGTCAACCGTGTCGTCGTCCTCGACCTCGCGCGGGCCGGCGGTTTCGGCCGACTGCCGTTCCGGATCCCGGCTTGGCTCGTTGGTATCCGCGGACTGGCGGTCCTGCTCGTCGTCCTGAGCGAGTGCCGGCATGACGGCGGCGGTATGCAAGGCCATCGCGATGCCCGTGGCCAGCGCCGTGCGGCGCAGATTGATTCGTCCCATTGGTTCCTACCCCGTGGTTTTTTTGGCCGCTCGCGGCTGGTTGATTTTTTCGTGCCTCAAAAGCGCCGCTTGAAAAAAACATAAATGACAGCGCTGACATCCGGATTAGATACCATCTGGCCCCCCGATGTCAAATCCGTTGCTCGAAGAATTTCGGAAACGATGATTTCCGGTGCGCCCGAATTGGCTCGACGCGGTCCCGGCAAGGCGGCTATTGCGGACAGCGCAGCGTCGCCGCGTCTGCGGCGCCGGGCTCGATTCGGACATCGGCGAAGCTCAACTCCAGCGGTTCGTCGGTTGCCAGCGTGAAGATCCGCGTGACCCGAGCCAGGTCGGCCCCGGCCTCGGCAAAGCACGCCAGGTCGACGCCGATTCGTCGCCAGCTTCCGGTTTCCCAGGTCTCCAGTTCGGGCGCCAGGGCGACGTTGCCGCCGCAGGATTCGCCGCATTCGATCGCCAGGTCCAGGTCGTCTGGCGCTTCGCCCTCCAGCCGCAGATCGAACGCCAGCGCCGCGCCTTGCTCCAGCAGGCCGGACAGGTCCTGCGGCGCCGGCGCCGCCAATGCGGCCGCGGCCGGGGCTTCGCCCGTCCAGGTCGCGCGCCGCGCATCGCCCTGCAGGTGACGATCGGTCGGTTCGATGCGCAGCGAAGCGGCCCCGCCGGATTGGCCGGTCTGTCCATCGAGCACGACTTCGGGCGCGCCCCGCTCGTGCAGCACCAGGCGCCATGGCGCACGGGCTGCGCCGTCGAACGCTGCCATTGTGGGCTCGCTTCCGGCGGCGCCGGCGCCCGGCGTCAGGCCGGTTTCCGGCAGCCGCGGCAGGTCCGGACCCGCGCCGTATTCCAGTCCATGGCCGAAGTCGAACAGCACGGCGATTTCCCCGTCGGGCCCCGCTTCGGGCTCGGCCGGCCAGGCGAACGGCAGCCTGCCGGTAGGCTGGAAGCGCGGGCCGCCGTTGCCGTCGCCCAGCAGGACATCGGCAACGCCGCCGCCCTCGGTGCCCGGCAGCCAGGCGGCCATGAAAGCGTCGGACTGGTTGATTTCCGGGTTGACCCACAGCGGGCGCCCCGACAGAAAGACGGTCACGACCGGCGCCTCGAGGCGGGCCAGGCGCTTGAGCAATGCCAGGTCGGATTTCGCGCCGGACTGGTATTCCAGCGTGGTCCGGTCGCCGCGGCCCTCGGCATAGGGGTCTTCGCCGATGACCGCGATCACCACATCGGGCGCGAAGCCGTCCGCGCCGGATTCGCCCAGGTGCACCTGTCCGCCGGCGGCGGCGACCTGTTCGGCAATGCCCTCGTGGATCGACTGGCCGCGCGGAAAGCTTTCGTTGATGCCGGTCACGCCCTGCCAGTCCAGGGTCCAGCCTCCGGATTGCTTGCCGATATCGTCGGCGCCGTCGCCGACGACCAGGATGCGGCCGCCCGGATCGATCGGCAGGGCCTGGCCATTGTTCTTGAGCAGGACCAGCGACTGCCGGACCGCACGCCGGGCCAGCTGCGCGTGCGCCTCGGGGTCGGGCAGTGCACGCGCGCCCTCGACGCGGCGGTCGAACAGGCCGGCGCGTTGCTTGACCCGCAGGATCCGGCGGACCGCGTCGTCGAGGCGTTCGAGCGACAGGCGCCCGTTGCGCGCATGGTCGAGCATGGTCGTGCGGAATTCGCGCCAGTCCTCGGGCACCATGAACATGTCCACTCCGGCTTCCAGCGCCTCCACGCAGTCGGTGACGCTGCAGCCGGGCAGCTGCCCGTGTCCGTTCCAGTCGCCGACCACGAACCCGTCGAAACCCATCCGCCCCTTCAGTACGTCGGTCAGCAGGTAGCGATGACCGTGCATCTTTTTGCCGTTCCAGGACGAAAACGAGGCCATCACGGTCTGCGCGCCCGCCTCCAGGGCGGCCTCGTACGGATGGCCGTGAATGGCGACCAGGTCGCGCTCTTCCAGCTGCGTGTCGCCCTGGTCGATTCCGTCGCGGGTACCGCCGTCGGCGACGAAATGCTTGGCCGTGGCCAGCACCCGGCCGCGCGCCAGCCAGCCGTCGCCCAGCGGTCCCTGGAGGCCGATGACGGCCGCCCGGCCGAGCGCACTGACCAGTTCCGGATCGCTGGAGAAACTCTCGTAGGTCCGCCCCCAGCGCAGGTCCCGGGCCACGGCCAGCGTCGGCGCGAAGTTCCAGTCGATGCCGGTCGCCGCCACCTCGGCCGCCGTGGCGCGAGCGATGGCTTCGACCAGGTCGGCGTCGCGCGTGGCGCCGAGCCCGATGTTGTGCGGAAAAACGGTCGCGCCGCGGACGTTGCTGTGGCCGTGGACCGCGTCGGTGCCCCACAGCAGCGGGATCGCAGGACGGCCGTCGGGTCGGGGCTGCAGCGCGGCGGCGTGGAAATCGGCAGCCAGTTCGGACCAGGCCGCGACCGGGGCTTCGCGATCGCGCCCGGGGAAGGAACCGCCGCCGTTGAGCACCGAACCGAGCCCGAATTCATGAACCTCTTCGGGCGTCACGTACTGGATTTCGGCCTGGATGACCTGGCCGATCTTCTGCTCCAGGGTCATGCGCTCGAGCAACGCTTCGACGAAGGCTTCGATTTCCGGGTCCTGCTGCGGTTCCAGTTGCGGCCAGTGCTCGGGGTCGGCGGCCCAGGCGCAAAGGCCCGAAACCATCAGCAGTGCGGCTGCGGCAAGGCGCGACAGGTCGCTCGATATTCGGTTGACGTGATTCATTGCAACTCCGTGATGTCAGGTGGGCCGAAGAGGCTCAAGCGCGCGGCGGTGCGGTCGTGCCGCGCTCGACGAGCGGCGCGTCGAAGACCTCCACCCGCGAGCCGAGACGTGCCCCCGCGGCATGGTTGTGGATGTCCAGGTGCTCCAGCAGCAGTTCGGTCGCGCGCAACGCCATGTGGCGGATCGGCTGGTGGACGGTCGTCAGCGGCGGCCACAGCGTTCTGGAAAGCGGCGTGTCGTCGAAACCGGCGATCGACAGCTGTTCGGGAATGCGCCAGCCGCGCTCCAGCGCGAACTGCAGCAGTCCCGCCGCCATTTCATCGTTGCTGGCGAAGATTGCGGTGGGCGGGTTCTTCATGTCGAGGAAATAGGCCCCGGCCCGGCGCCCGGATTCCAGGTCGAATCTGCCTTCCACGACCAGTTCCTTTTCGAAATCCAGGTCCTTGCGCAGCAACCCCAGGCGATAGCCTTCGAGCCGGCTCTGGGTGGCGCCGTGCTCCGGATGCCCGCTGATGAAGCCGATTCGCCGGTGACCCAGCCCGGTCAGGTGGGCGACCACCTGGGCCGAGGCATGCCGATCATCGACCGAAACGCCCAGGCCCGGTCGGCCATCCAGCGGCGAGACGCGGGCGTAGGGCAGGCCGATCGCTTCCAGCGCATCCAGCACCGCGACCACGTCGCCGACCGGTGGAATCAGGAGCAAGCCGTCGACGCGCGACTGGGAAACGAAACGCGTGACGCTTTCGGCAAGGTTCGGCTCGTCGGGACTCGGGGCCTGCAGCGAAAGCGCATAACCGGCCCCGTTGCAGGCCTCAAGCACGCCGGTGATCGTGCGAAACAGGTAGTTCGGACTGGGGTTTTCGTAGATCAGGCCGATCATTCTCGACTGCGTCCCGGCCAGTCCGCGGGCCGACGGATTGGGCGAGTAATCCAGCGCCTGCACGGCCGCCTCCACCCGGGCGCGCGTCGACGGGCGGACGCTCGGCTCGTTGTTCAGCACCCGCGAGACGGTCTTGATCGAAACCCCCGAGCGTTCCGCCACGTCATTGATCGTGATTCTGCCGGTGGTCGGCCGCTGTCTTTTCTGATGCATCACCCGCAATTCCGAATTGGGTTGTGGCCAGGCATGTCGTCGGGGAGCGAAGCGACGTTGCCGCCGTCCGCCAAAGGCCCGCGCATCGATGATAATTCAAAATGACAGCGCTAACAAATTTTTCCGCCGAACGCGGTTTTCATCTCGCCGCGCGACGCCGTCGACCGGTCAATCGGAAAAAGTGGCAGATCCTGTGGCGTGGCGTCGAGTCGCGGCAGCCGTAGCCGCGGCCCGCCAGGCGTGCAGGCGGCGCATCCGGCAGCTGGTCACGGCAAGTCGCCGCCGGGGACGGGGCGCTGCGCGCGCTCCGCCTCGCATGGGTGCACCCGAAGCCGAGCCGCAACATCCCGTAAAGGCGCCGTCGCGCGCACCCAGGTTTATCCAGGCGATGCCTGATACTGGGCGTCTCTGGACAGATCCTCGAGTGTTCGTCCCTTGGTTTCTTGCACGAATTTTCTGACGAAGACGTAGGCGATCAACCCGAACGTGGCGTAAATGCCGTAAGAGAAGCCAAGCCCGATACTCGCCAGCATGATCGGGAACGTCATCGTGATCAGGAAGTTCGAACCCCACTGCACCAGTCCGCAGAATGCAAGCGCGGCGCCACGGAACTGGTTCGGGAACATCTCGCCCAGCATGACCCACATGACCGGGCCCCATGAGAATGCGAAAAAAGCGATATAGGCATTGGCCGCCAGCAGCGCATAAAGGCCTTTGTTTCCTTCGAGCAGCAGGTCGCCGCTCGCGTCTACGCCGGCCGTGCCGAAAAGAATTGCAAGCACACCAAGCATCACGGCCTGGCCCAACGCACCTGCAAGCAGCAGTGGTTTCCGTCCGACCTTGTCGACAAGCGCTATGGCCACAAAGGTAAAGATCACGTTCACCGAACCGCTGATCACGTTCTGCAAGAGCGCGTTCGCTTCGGTGAAGCCGGCAGCCTGCCAAAGCGTGGCGCCGTAATAGAACACGACATTGATCCCAGTGAACTGCTGCAATGCCGCCAGCCCGACGCCGACCAGGACAATGGGGTGTATGCGGCCCGTGTATTTATTGACGATGTCGCTCAGGCTGGGCTTGCTGCCTTCGATCAGCGTCGATTTGATGTCTTTTACCTTTGCCTGTGCATCGACGGTATCGGACAGCTTTTGAAGAACGCCCCTGGCCTGGTCGAGTTTGCCGACGGCGACGAGATAACGCGGGGATTCGGGAATGAAGAAAAGGGCAATCAAGAAGATGGAGGCCGGAACGATCTCCATCCAGAACATCCATTGATAGGTTTGAAATCCGCCCCAGAGCACTGCACTGGCGCTGCCCGACATGCCGGCCAGCCAGTAATTGCTGATGAATGCAGTGAAGAGTCCGATCACGATCATCAGCTGCTGCAGCGTTGCCAGGCGTCCCCGGATCTTTGGTGGCGCAATCTCGCTGATGTATGCCGGAGCCAGAATGCTTGCGGCGCCCACCGCGAAGCCGCCGAGAATGCGGGCAAAGACAAACTGAAGCGAATCTGCCGCTATGCCCGAACCCCATGCACTTGCGATGAACGCGATTGCCGTCATCATCATTACGGGTTTCCGGCCGATCCTGTCGGCAAGGTTTCCGGCAAAAAAGGCGCCTGCGGCACAGCCCAGCAGCATCGAAGCCACATTGAAGCCGGTGCCTACGGCATCGGAATCGAAGGCGAGTTGCAGGGCGTCTACGGTACCGTTGATGACGCCACTGTCGAAGCCGAACAGGAAACCGCCGATGGCGGCGACAACGGACAGGAACAAAACCCGTCCTATATTCCCGGCACCTTCAATCGCTGTTTCGTTTGCTTGCTGCATGGCGATCCCCTCTCATTGGATTGATGGATCATTCTGTTGTTCTCCGGTATTTTTGATGCGCGCTGGGATCGATGCCGGAAGCGCCGGAGTATAAACCGCGAGTTTGCCGATTGCCAGCGGTGTCATGGCCACTGCCGGAATCGCGCCACGAGCAAGGTTGTTCAGAGGTTCCCTGGCCCACTAGTTGCCATTGTTCAGGAGATTGACGCAGTCGCGCGCCAGCGCGGCGATGCGCGGCCAGTCGCGGGCGCCGATTGCATCACCGGGCACCATCCACGAACCGCCCACGGTGAGCACGTTGTCGAGACGCAGGTATTCGGTCGCGTTGTGCCCGGAAATGCCGCCGGTGGGACAGAACCGCGCATCCGGCAACGGACCCAGCCAGCTTTTCAGGGTCGCGACGCCGCCGGCGGCTTCGGCCGGAAAGAACTTGAAGCGCTGCCAGCCGAGCTCCAGCCCGGCCATGACTTCGCTGGCCGTGGCCACCCCGGGCACGAACGGTATCGATGCTCGCGCTGCGGCGCGGTAAAGCGCCGGCGTGCCGCCCGGTGAAATCGCGAACGCCGCCCCGGCCCGTTCGACACGCTTCAGGTCGTCCTCGACAAGCACCGTGCCGGCGCCGATGATCATGCCGGATACCGCTTCCCGCATTCGGCCGATGGCTTCCAGTGCCACGGGCGTGCGCAACGTGACCTCGACCACCGGCAGACCGGCCTCGAACAGCGTCTCGGCCAGCGGGGCGGCGGTCTCCAGGTCGTCGATGGTCAGCACCGGCAGGACCGGGGCTTTTTCCAGGATCTGGTCGATGGTCGAGGGTGTCGTGCCTGTAAGCGTGGTCATGGGCGGGTACTTTTTTGTAAATCGTGAATGGTGAATAGTGAATAGTGAATAGTGAATAGCAACCGGCTTCGATCAAGCGACTTGCTTGAAATCGTAACTCAATGCCTCGGTCAGGGCCCAGGGCGAACAAGCAAAGCGCATCCAACAAACTGCCGGGATGCACTCAAGATGGATCGAAGCCGGTTGCCATTTACCATTCGCCATTCACCATTTACGAGAAGCCACACGCCTCCCGCACCACCTGCCGAGGTCGTATCCCTCCGTTCCGGCCGCGAGTCAACTCGAAGGGTCTCTGTCCTTCAGCGCGAGCGCCGCGCCCAGCAGGCCGGGTTCGGGGTGGGTGACCAGCACCACCCGGACTTCCTCGAGCCAGGCGGCGAAGCGGCCCTTGTCGAGGAAACGCTCGACGAAGGCGCTCGTGCGCAGGAAGTTCGCGAAGCGCGGCGCCATGCCGCCGGCGATGCCCACGGTCTGCGCGCCGTGGATCAGCGCACAGTCGCCGGCGAAGCTGCCGAGAATGGCGCAGAAGCGCGCCAGGGCGCGGCGCGCCATCACGTCGTCGCCGGCCAGCGCGCGGCGCACGATGTCGGCCGGGCTGGCCAGGCGCTCGCGCGGCGTCTCGGACTTGGCCGGCGGCGCGCCGGAAAGGGCGGCATGGATGCGTGCCAGGCCGTTGCCGGAAAGCACGCGCTCGATCGAAACGCGGCCATGGCGCGCGTGCAGCCATTCGTGCAGCATGCGTTCCTCGCTGCCCTGCGGCGCGAAGCTGACGTGTCCGCCCTCGGTTTCGATGACGTGCCACGATTCGGAATCGAAGCAGGTGATCAGCGCCACGCCCATCCCGGTGCCCGGACCGATCACGCTGATCGGCGCGCGTGGTTCGTCGTGCCGACCGCGATGGATGACGATCTTTTCGTCGTCGCGCAGGGCCGGAATCGCGCGCGCGGCGGCGCCGAAGTCGTTGATGATGAGTAGATCGTCGAGTTCCAGCTCGGCCTTCAGCTCGCTGCGGCTGAACGACCAGGCGCGGTTGGTCAAGCGGATTTCCTCGCCGGTCGCCGGGCAGGCCACGGCGATTGCCGCGCGCTGGATGGCGTCGCGGTCCGGAAGTTGCGACAGGTAATGGCGTGCGGCGTGCTGAAGGCTGGCGAAGCGGTCGGCGCTCAGCCGGCTCATGTCATGCAGGCGGGGCCGCTCGCTGTCGATATCGGCCAGCGCGAAACGCGCATTGGTTCCGCCGATGTCGGCGATCAGGACCCGCTCGGAATCGCGTTCGCTCATTCCGCGGTTTCCGCGGCGAACAGGATGCTGGCGCCGGATTCGGCGTCGCCGACGCCGGCGCGCATGGCGCCGAACAGCTCGCGGCCGGTGCCGCTGCGGTTGGCTTCCAGGTTCATCGGCCGGGTGTCGCGGCTGCGCAGTTGGTCGGGCCCGGGCTGGCAGTCCAGCCGCCCGGCCTCGGCGTCGACGGTGACCACGTCGCCGTCGAGCAGCATGCCGATGGCCCCGCCGGCGGCGGCTTCGGGCACGACATGGATGGCCGCCGGCACCGAACCCGAGGCCCCCGACATGCGTCCGTCGGTGACGATGGCCACGCGCTGGCCGCGGTCCTGCAGCACCTGCAGCGTGGGCGTGAGCTTGTGCAGTTCCGGCATGCCGTTGGCGCCCGGGCCCTGGCCGCGGATCACCGCCACGAAGTCGCCTTCCAGCGTTCCGGCCTTGAACGCGGCCAGCAATTCCTCCTGCGAGTCGAAGATCCGGGCCGGCGCCTCGATCCGGCGGTGTTCGGGCGCGACCGCCGAGATCTTGATGATCGCGCGGCCCAGGTTGCCCGTGAGCAGCCGGATGCCGCCTTCGGGCGAGAACGGCGCGGCCGCGCCGCGCAGGATTTCTTCGTCGCGCGACTTTTCCGGCGCCGATTTCCAGGCCAGCCGGTCGCCGTCCAGCGTCGGTTCCTGCGCCTGGGCGTAGAGGTCGCCGCCGTGCACGGTGCGGATGTCGGGGTGCAGCACGCCGGCGTCCAGCAGTTCGCGAATCACGAAGCCCATGCCGCCGGCGGCGTGGAAATGGTTGACGTCGGCCTGGCCGTTCGGATACAGGTGTGCCAGCAGCGGGGTGGCGCGCGAGATCTCGTCGAGGTCGTTCCAGTCGATGATCAGCCCGGCCGCGCGCGCCATCGCGACCAGGTGGATGGCGTGGTTGGTCGACCCGCCGGTCGCCGCCAGCCCGACCATGGCGTTGACGATGGCTTTCTCATCGACGGTATGGCCGATCGGCGTGTACTCGCCGCCGTGCGCGGTAATGTCGCAGGCGCGCTCGGCGGCGGCCAGCGTCAGCTGTTCGCGCAGCGGCGTGTTCGGATTGATGAAGGCCGCCCCGGGCAGGTGCAGGCCCATGACCTCCATCAGCATCTGGTTGGAATTCGCGGTGCCGTAGAAGGTGCAGGTGCCCGGGGCGTGGTAGGACTGCGATTCGGCCTCCAGCAGATCCTCGCGGCTGGCCTTGCCCTCGGCATGGGCCTTGCGCACGCGCGCCTTCTCGCTATTGGGCAGGCCCGACGGCATCGGGCCCCCGGGGACGAGAATCACCGGCAGGTGGCCGAACGCCAGTGCGCCGATCACCAGCCCGGGCACGATCTTGTCGCATACGCCCAGCAGCAGCGCCGCGTCGAAGGTGTTGTGCGACAGGCTCACCGCGGTCGCCTGGGCGATCACGTCGCGCGAGAACAGCGACAGTTCCATGCCGGGCTGGCCCTGGGTGACCCCGTCGCACATTGCCGGTACGCCGCCGGCGAATTGCGCGGTGCAGCCCTTGCCGCGTGCGGCCAGCTTGATCAGGCCCGGGAAGCGTTCCAGCGGCTGGTGCGCCGAAAGCATGTCGTTGTAGGCCGACACGATGCCGAGGTTGGGCGCCTTCAACGCTTTCAGCGTCGGCTTGTCTTCGCCCGAGGCGGCGAACGCATGGGCCAGGTTGCCGCAGCTGATCGAGCTGCGCGCCGGACCCTGGTCGCCGGCCCGGTCGATCCGCTCGAGGTAGCGCGCGCGCGGTTCGGCCGAGCGGGCGCGGATCCTGTCGGTGACTCGTTCGATGGTCTTGTGCATCACGGGCTCCAGTGTATTTCAAGCGGCAGGTCCGGCCGGGCAAAAAGCGCCGCGATGGGAAATTGCAGGCGATCGCCGCTGTCGATCGCGCGCTTCAGCGCTGCGCGCTTGCGCTCGCCGCGGATCAGCAGCAACAGGCGCCGGCTGGCGGCAATGGCCCGGAAAGTCAGCGAAACACGTACGAACGGCGCGTCCTCGGGCAGTGGATCGGGATGCACCACGGCGACCGGCGAATCGCATGCGGGGTCCAGCGCATCGGCCAGCTCCGGTGCGCCGGGAAACAGCGAGGCGAAGTGACCGTCGACGCCCATGCCCAGGACGCAGGCGTCGAACGGCAGTTCGATGTCGGCCAGCGCCGTTCGGGCTGTGTCCAGTGCGGGCCGGTCGCCGGGATGGCGCGGCGTCAGCGAGGCGAACCGGGCGTCGGCGCCGGCGAACGCTTCGCGCATGGCGCTGAGGTTGCAGGCCGGATGGTCGTGCGGCACCCATCGTTCATCGCCGGGAATCAGGGTCACGCGCGGCCACTGCAGGCGCCGCTCGGACAGCTGGCGGTAGACCGGCATCGGCGTGGAGCCGCCGGCCAGCGCGAGCGCGGCCCGTCCGCGTGCGGCCAGGCCTTCGCTGCAGGCCTCGGCCAGCGTGCGCGCGGCCGTGCGGGCCAGGGTTTCGAAGTCCGGATGTTCGATCCACTGCATCAGGCGTGTACCTCGTGATTCTGATCCGGCGTCGTCGCGGCCAATGCTATTCGCGCCAGCTGTGGCCGTGGCGCTCGGTCATGGCGACCGCGCTGGAAGGCCCCCAGGTGCCGGCCTGGTATTGTTTCGGCGCGAGTTCGCGCGTGCGCCAGCCTTCGAGGATGGTATCGACCCAGCCCCAGGCCGCTTCGACCTCGTCGCGCCGGACGAACAGCGTGCCGTTGCCCTCGATGGCGTCGAGGTACAGGCGCTCGTAGGCGATGCGCCGGTTTTCCTGGTCGAACGCGTTGTGCCGGTCGAGGTCCAGGGCGACCTGCGACAGGTGCACGCCGTTGCGGTCCAGTCCGGGTTTCTTGTTCATCAGGCACAGCGAGATGTGTTCTTCGGGCTGCAGCCGGATGATCAGCGAATTGGGCTTCAGGCTGCCGGCCGCGCCGGAGAATATCGAGTGCGGCACCGGCCGGAACTGGATGTAGATCTCGGTCACCCGCCGGGGCAGGCGCTTGCCCGTGCGCAGGTAGAACGGCACGCCGGACCAGCGCCAGTTGTCGATGTGCGCCCGCAGCGCGACATAGGTTTCGGTGCCGCTGTCGCTGCCGAGCTCTTCGAGATAGCCGGGCACCGTTTTACCCTCGATCGCGCCGGTGGTGTACTGCCCGGCCACGCTGTTGGCCTCGAGGTCGGCCCCGCTGATGGGCCTGAGGGAATTGAGCACCTTGAGCTTTTCGTTGCGTACCGCCGTGGGCTTGAAGCGCGAAGGCGGCTCCATTGCCGTCAGGCACAGCAGCTGCAGCATGTGGTTCTGCACCATGTCGCGCATCGCGCCGTATTCATCGTAATAGCCGGCGCGCTCTTCCACGCCCACGGTTTCGGCCACCGTGATCTGGACCTGCTCGATGTGCTGGGCATTCCAGATCGGTTCGAAAAGCGCGTTGGAAAAGCGCAGTGCCAGCAGGTTCTGGACGCCGTCCTTGCCCAGGTAGTGATCGACCCGGTAGACCTGGTCCTCGGAAAACGCCTGCCCGACGCCTTCGTTGATTTCGGTGGAACTTTGCAGGCCGTGACCGATGGGTTTTTCCAGCATCACGCGCGTGCCGGGATCGTCGAGCCCGGCCTCGGCCAGCGCCGAGCAGATGGTCGAGTACCAGCGCGGTGCCGTGGACAGGTGGAACAGCACGTCGCCGTCGTTGCGCCTGCGCTTGATCTCCCGGACAAGCTTTGCGGTCGAAGTTTTCGCGGACAGATCCACCGGCCGGTATTCCAGGCGTGCCAGCAGCCGATCGAGGGCGTCGCGGTCGTCTTCGCCGGCGTGCGGTTCCAGGGTCTCGCGCGCCTGCTGCGCGAAGGCTTCGGTGTCCAGTTCGGATCGCGCGCAGCCAAGCACTTTCAGGGCTTCAGGCAGAAGCCGGTCGCGCTCCAGCCCGAACAGCGAGGGCAGCAGCATGCGCTGGGCGAGGTCGCCGGTTGCGCCGAAGATCACCAGCAGGTTTGCGGGTCGAGTCGTCATCAAGGAATCCTTTTCATTGGGTCGAGCCTCGGCAGTGCGTCGTGTTGCGCCATCCGCTGAATCGGTGAATGCGTTTCCGCCGCGAGTTCAACCGCCAGCCTCCCGATTGCCGGTTCCATCACCGGCCTCGCGGCGCTTCATCCGCGCCAGCAGCACGAAGGTGATCGCGCCGGCCAGGGTCAGCAGGAACGGAAACAGCAGCACGAACCGGCCGCGGCCGGGTTCCAGGCTTTCAAGCCACTGGTAAAGGCCCACGCCCACCAGCGGCGCGATCAGGCCGCGAATGCCGGTCAGCGTCACGTGGATGCCCATGTACAGCGTCGAGCGTCCGTCGCTGGCAAAATCATTATGGCCCAGGTTCCAGCCCAGCCGGCCGCCGGCGAACGCCGCCCCGAGGACCAGGGCGCCCAGCCAGAACAGCCAGACCTGGCCGAAGATCGCGCCGGGCACGAACAGCGCCATGGTCGCGACGAACATCCAGGAGTGCCAGGCGCGATACTCGAGAACGTGCACCTTGTCGAGATAGCGCGCCCAGACCGGCGTGAATGTTGCCAGCGCCACCAGTGGAATCGTTGTGGTGATCAGCACCTGCACCAGGCGCGACACGCCCAGCTGCTCGGTCAGGATCACCACCAGCAGCGCGATGACCATCAGGTTGCCGGCGCCGAACACGAACATGGTCGCCATGTATCGGCGGTACCAGACATCGGTTTTCAGTACTTCGATCGCATCGGCAATCCGGGCCCGTCCCTGGCCGCGGGCGTCGGCCTCCTCGCGCAACAGCCGGCCGTGGCCGCGCACCGTGAAGCGCCGGTAGCGCCAGGCGGCGACAAACCCCATCAGCGCGGTAATCGGGAGCACGCCGCGCCAGGCCTGGTCGTGGAATTCCATGGCAATGCCGGTCACCGCGGCGGTCGCGGCGATCAGCAGCGAGTAGGTCACGGCGATGCGGCCGGTGATGGTCGCGCGCACGTGGCGCGGGAAGTTGGCGCGCCAGATCGCCGCGCGCAGCGTGACCACGCCGGCCCAGCACAGGCGCGCGGCGATCATCCAGAACACCAGCCAGACCAGTCCGGCGGCATTGACCGGCGACAGCGCGATCATCAGGGCGCAGCCGGCGCACGCGGCCATCAGCGCCGAAACCCAGCGCGTCTTGTGCCGGCCGTGGGCCAGGTTCGCGAACGCCAGGCTGGCGACGTTGGCGAAGGCCGGTGCGCCGGCGACCATGGCCACGGCCAGGTTGATCAGCGCGGGGGCAGCCACGTCGGCGAACCCGATCTTGACGATCACGCCGAGCAGGCCGCCTTCCAGTGCGCCCAGCGTGACCGCCATCAGCGCGTTGACCTGCACCTCGCGCGGCATCAGCGTTCGGGCGACGAATGGCAGCTTGTTCCGGCTTGGAGACACCATGGGGCCTGCGTGGGCGGATGGAATTTTCCGCCCGGCGGCGGAAAGTCCTTGATCCGGGGCTCGAAAGCGCCATATGGTACGTTACGGAGAAGTCTACGACTACGCCCGAAATCATGACCCCACAGGAGCGCAACATGAACACATCGATCATCCGGCTGATCGCGGCCATCTTCCTGGCCGGATTGCTGGCCGCCTGCCAGAACGAGGACAGCCAGCGCGAGGTCGAGGAGGCCGAGCAGGCGGTAGAAGAGGCCGCCGAGGAATCGGCCGAGGCCGCCGAGGAAGTCTACGAAGACACGATGGAAGAGACCGAAGAGGCGGCCGAAGATGCCGAGACGTCGGCCGAAACCACGCTGAACCAGATGCAGTCCGAGGGCCAGAAGGCCTGGCAGGAAGCCATGCAGGCCGCCAACGAGGCCAACATGAAGGCCCGGAACATGGTCAGCTCGGGAATGGAACAGGGCAGCGAGGCCTGGGATGAAGCCCTGGCCGACGTGCGCCAGGCGCGCGAGGAGGCCCAGGATGCCCTGGAAGAAGCACGCGAATACTCCGATGCGCGCTGGGATTCCTTCAGCGCCCGGGCCCAGGCGGTCCTGGACGAGGCCGCGCGTACCCTGGACGACCTGGCCGAGGACGAAGAATCGTCCGACGACCCGGATTCGTGATCCAGGGGAGCTCCGGATAGCCCGGCGCGGCGGCCGGCCTGCCGGCCGCCGCGCTGAACCCGCGCCGCCGGGCCAACCCCCGGCGCATGCGCGCCCGGCTTTCCGGTTACCATTTCGGGAGCCAACACAACTTCCCGACACACCGTGACCGAACCCTACGATCCAGCCGCGCTCGAACCCCCGATTCGCGAGCGCTGGGAAGCTTCGAACAGCTTTCGCGCGCCGGACCGGCCCGGCGCTGATTCGTATTACTGCCTCAGCATGTTCCCGTATCCGTCTGGGCACCTGCACATGGGGCACATGCGCAACTACACCATTTCCGATGTGATCACCCGCTTCCACCGGATGAACGGCCGGCCGGTGCTGCAGCCCATGGGCTGGGATGCATTCGGGCTGCCGGCCGAGAATGCCGCGATCGCGCGTGGCGTCCCGCCGGCGAAGTGGACGCGCGACAACATCGCCGACATGCGCGACCAGCTCAAGGCGCTTGGCTTTGCCATCGACTGGAGCCGGGAACTGGCGACCTGCGACCCGGAATACTACCGCTGGAACCAGTGGCTGTTTTTGAAGATGCTCGAACGCGGCATCGCCTACAAGAAAACCGGCACGGTCAACTGGGACCCGGTCGACCGGACCGTGCTGGCCAACGAGCAGGTCATCGACGGCAAGGGCTGGCGCACCGGCGCGGTGGTCGAAAAGCGCGAAATCCCGATGTACTACCTGGCGATCACCGAATACGCCGAAGACCTGCTGGCCGCGCTCGACGACCTGGACGGCTGGCCGGAGCGGGTGCGCGCGATGCAGGCCAACTGGATCGGCAAGAGCGTCGGCATGGAAATCACGTTTCCCTACGAAGGCGGCCGGCTCAAGGTGTTCACCACCCGCCCCGACACGCTGATGGGCGCGACCTACATGGCCGTGGCGCCGGAACATCCGCTGGCGCGCGCGGCCGCCGAGCGGCGCGCGGACGTGGCCGAATTCGTGCGGTCGTGTTCCACCGGCGGCGTTTCCGAGGCCGACCTGGCGGCCCAGGAAAAGCGCGGCATCGATACCGGCTACACGGTGCGCCATCCGCTGACCGGCCAGGATCTGCCGGTGTGGATCGCCAACTACGTGCTCATGGGCTACGGCGAGGGCGCGATCATGGCCGTGCCCGGCCACGACGAGCGCGACTTCGAATTCGCCAACAAGTATGGCCTGCCGATCGTGCAGGTCGTGCGTCCCGAAGCCGACGGCCATGGCTACGATTCGACCGAGTGGCAGGACTGGTACACGGCAAAGGAAAACGTGCGCCTGGTCAACTCGGGCGAGTACGACGGACTGGATTACGCGGCCGGTTTCGAGGCCATTGCCAGGGCGCTGGAGCAAAAGGGCATGGGCGCGCGCCGCACCCAGTTCCGGCTGCGCGACTGGGGCATCTCGCGCCAGCGCTACTGGGGCTGCCCGATTCCGATCATCCATTGTGACGACTGCGGCGACGTGCCGGTGCCCGAACAGGACCTGCCGGTGACGCTGCCCGAAGACCTGGTGCCCGACGGTTCGGGCA
The DNA here is from genome assembly GCA_041685925.1 of Wenzhouxiangellaceae bacterium. Classification (GTDB taxonomy): domain Bacteria; phylum Pseudomonadota; class Gammaproteobacteria; order Xanthomonadales; family Wenzhouxiangellaceae. The sequence goes on from JAWLEW010000017.1 coordinate 50,701, forward strand.
GCCCGCTGGCGCGCAGCGAGGCGTTTCTTGCCTGCGATTGCCCGAAATGCGGCAAGCCGGCCCGGCGCGAGACCGACACCATGGATACTTTCGTCGACTCGTCGTGGTATTTCATGCGCTACCCGTGCGCCGACAACGATCGCGCCATGGTCGACGAGCGCACCAACGCCTGGATGCCGGTCGACCAGTACATCGGCGGCATCGAACACGCCATCCTGCACCTGCTCTACGCCCGCTTCTGGACCCGGGTGATGAACGAACTGGGCCTGGTCGAGGTGCGCGAACCGTTCGCCAACCTGCTCACCCAGGGCATGGTGCTGGCCGAGACCTGGTATCGCGAGGACGAATCCGGCCGCAGGACCTGGTTCAACCCGTCCGACGTCGAAGTCGAGCGCGACGCCAGGGGCCGAATCGAATCGGCCCGGCTGGCCGCAGACGGAAAGCCGGTGCACTTCGGCGGCGTCGAGAAGATGGCCAAGTCCAAGAACAACGGCGTCGATCCGGCCGCGCTGGTGGCGCATTACGGCGCCGACACCATACGGCTGTTCTCGATGTTCGCCGCGCCGCCGGAACAGAGCCTGGAATGGTCCGAAGCCGGCGTCGAGGGCGCCTGGCGCTTTTTGAAGCGGATGTGGCAGAACGTCCACGACCACGTCGCCGCCGGCACGCCGGGCGCGCTGGCGACGGCCGGGCTTTCCGACCCGGCGCTGGAAATGCGCCGCCGGGTGCACGAGACCATTGCCAAGGTCGGCGACGATTTCGGCCGGCGCTATACCTTCAACACCGCGATTGCCGCGGTGATGGAATGCAGCAACCATCTCGCGCGCTTCGAAGTCGGCAGCGACACCGACCTGGCTGTCGCGCGCGAGGGCTGGGAAGCGCTGGTGCGGCTGATCGCGCCGGTCACGCCACACATCGCCCAGGCGCTGTGGCAGGCGCTGGGACACGAAGACGACATCCTGGCCGCCGGCTGGCCCGAGGCCGACGAGGCGGCGCTGGTGCAGCACAAGGTCACCGTCGTCGTCCAGGTCAACGGCAAGGTCCGCGGACGCATCGAGGCCGCGCCGGGCGCCCCGCGCGATGCGCTGCAGGAACAGGCGCTGGCCGACGAGAACGTTGTGCGCTTCGTCGCCGACCGGGAGATCCGCAAGGTCATCGTCGTGCCGGACAAGCTGGTGAACATCGTGGTGGCCGCATGAAGCCGGAAGCGATCGTGAGACTACTGTGCGGGCGTCTGCCGGCGTTCGGCGGTGCTCGCAATCCTCATGTGTTCAGCGACACACTGCGGTTGCTGCGCGCCGGCGAACGCCGGCAGACACCCGCTCGCTACGTCTCACGACCGCTTCCGGGCACCGGGCGGATGCCCACGCGGCCGGTTTTCCCGGCACTGGCTGCGTTGGGGCTGGTGCTGGTGCTGACAGGCTGCGGCTTCCAGCTGCGCGGTACGGCCAACCTGCCCGAGGAAATGGCGACGACCTGGGTCCAGGTCGAGGATCCGACCAGCGCATTCGCGCGCGAACTCGAACTCCGGCTGCGCGGCAACGGCGTCGAGCTCGCCGAAAGCCCGGGCGAAGGCGTGGCCGAACTGCATATCCTGCGCGAGCGCATCACCCGGCGCGCGCTGACCATTTCCGAAGACGCCCGGGTGCGCGAATTCGAGCTGGTGTTCGACCTGCGCTTCCGCCTCGTCGGGCCTTCCGGCGATTCGCTGCTGGGGCCGGAGTCGTTGCGCATGCGGCGCGATTTCCAGTTCGATGAGCAGGAAATCCTGGGCGCGGCGACCGAAGAGGAAATGTCGCGCGAGGAACTTCGCCGCAGCATGGCCGCCGCGCTGATCCGCCGCCTTGAAGCATTCGGTCGCACGTGAAGCTGTTCGCCGAACGCCTGCCGGAACAGCTCGCGCGACAGCTCGCGCCGGTCTACCTGATCGCCGGGCCGGAGCGCCTGATCGTCGAGGAAGCCGGCGACCAGGTGCGCAAGGCCTGCCGCGGGCAGCAGATCGACGAGCGCATCCGCCTGACCGCCGATCGCAGCTTCAAATGGGACGAGCTGGGCCAGGCCACCGAGACCGGCTCGCTGTTCGCCAGCCGCCGGCTGGTCGAGCTGCGTCTGCCCACCGGCAAGCCCGGCGCCGAAGGCGGCAAGGTCATCCGGCAGTGGATCGAGGACCAGCGCGACGACGTGCTGCTGATCATCTGCGACCAGTGGGAAATGCAGCAGGAGCGGGCCGCCTGGGTCAAGGCGATCGAACAGGCCGGGGTGTACGTGCCGGCCTGGAACGTCAAGCCGCCGCAGCTGCCGCGCTGGATCGATCAGCGCCTGAAAAGCCGCGGCCTGCAGGCCGATGGCGAGGTCTGCCGCTTTCTCGCCGAGCGCCTGGAAGGCAACCTGCTGGCCGCCGCGCAGGAAGTCGACCGGCTGGCGCTGCTGTTTCCCGACAGCCGGCTGGAGCTCGCGCCGGTGCGCGAGGCCGTCGCCGACAGCGCCCGCTTCGACGCCTTTCGCCTGGCCGAACTGGTCATGACCGGCCAGGCCGGCGCCGCGCTGCGCTGCATTCGCGGCCTGCGCGAATCCGACAGCCCGGAACCGGCGGTGCTTTGGGCGCTGGGGCGCGAGCTGGAGATCGCGCTTGCCGTGGCCCGCCGCGGCCGGCGCGAAGCGGTCGCCCGGGTGTTTTCCGATCTCGGCGTCTGGAAAGCGCGCCAGGCGCCCATCGAGGCCTGCATCCGGCGCAACGGCCCGCGTCGGCTGGAACAGGGCGTCAACCGCCTGAGCCGCCTCGATCTATTGTCCAAGGGCCAGGTCCAGGGCGATTTCTGGCAGGAGCTCGAACGGCTGTGCGTCGCGATCGCCGGCGCGCCGGCCGCATCGGCGCACGAGGCGGCCTGAGATGACACGGCACGCCATCGCGGTATTCGGCGGCACGTTCGACCCGGTGCACTACGGCCACCTGCGGGCGGCCGCCGAAGTCTCGGAGCGGCTGGGCGTGACCGACTTCCGGCTGCTGCCGGCCGGCCGGCCGCCGCATCGCGAAGGCACCTGGGCCCCGGCGCGGCACCGCCTGGCCATGCTGGAACTGGCGCTGGCGCCGCACGCCGATCTCTCGGTCGACGAGCGCGAGGTCCAGCGCGGGGGGGTGTCCTACATGAGCGATACCCTGGCCAGCATCCGCGCCGAATCGGGCGATACTCCGATCATCCTGTGCCTGGGCCAGGACGCGGCCAATCACCTGGACCGCTGGCACGACTGGCAGCGCCTGCTCGAGCTCGCGCACCTGGTCGTCATGACCCGGCCCGACGCCGAGCCGCGGTATTCGGACGCGCTGCGCGAATATCTCGAGGGCCGCTTCGTCGATGCCTGCGCCGACCTGATGCGCACGCCGGCCGGGGGGCTGTGCAACGTCAACGTGACCCGCCTGGCCATCTCGTCGACCGACATCCGCGAACAGCTCGCCGCCGGCCGCAACCCGCGCTTTCTGCTGCCGTCGACCGTGCTGGCCTACATCCGCAAGCACGGGCTGTATCGCTGAGGCGATCGTCAGTTCGCCTGGCGCCGGCGGCGGTGGCGCAGGAATACGGACCGGGCCAGCATGCCCAGCAGCAGCACCACGATCAACGCCAGCAGCGGCAACAGGATGCGCGGGCGCAGCAGCACTTCCGGACCACCGACGCTGCCGGCCTGGATCAGCGTGTCCAGACCTGCGCCGACGCTGGCATAGACCAGCACGATGGGCGCAAGACCCGCGGCCGTGGGCAGCAGGAAGCGGGCCAGCGAAATCCGGATCATCGCGCCGGCGGCGTTGATCGCAAAGAACGGGGCGACCGGAACGATCCGCAGCACGATCAGGTAGAAGAACGCATCGCGCTCGAGCAGCCGCACCAGCCTGTGCGTGCGTCCGCGCAGCAGGAAATTCCGGACGCGTTCACGGGCGATGGAACGAACGCCGAGAAACGTGATCATCGCCCCGCCCATTGCCCCGGCCATCGATACCAGCGTGCCGTTCAGCGTGCCGAACAGGTAGCCGGCGGCCACGCACAGCAGGGTCGCGGTCGGCAGGGTCAGCGCCGTAGTCAGCGCGAATATGGCGACAAACACCACCGCGGTGGACCACGGTCGAAACTGGCTGCGGTACTGCAGCCGTTCCAGCAGCGCGAGCAGACCGTCGACGTTTTCGCCGGTCAGCATCCAGGCGCCCACGGCGCTGGCGCCGACCAGCGCGATGGTCAGGCCCCAGGCCAGCAGCGTGGGTCGGTCCGGCCTCACCGCAGGGAACGGGTGAGGATCTCGCCGAATCGATCGACGTCCTGGGTCGAGTTGTACAGCGGGTTGGGCGCGACGCGGATGATGTCGGGTTCGCGCCAGTCGCCGACCACGCCGGCGGCCTGCAGGCGGTCGAAGGCCGCCCGGCCGCGGTCGCGCCCGGCGCGCACGCGCAGTGAAAGCTGGCAGCCGCGGCGCGTCCTTTCCAGCGGGGTGACGATCTCCAGCGGTTCGCCGGGCAGGGCGTGGACCAGGTCGGCGATGCGCGCGGCCAGGTCGGTATCGCTGTCCTGCAGACTGTCGATGTCGGCCTCGCGGTAGACGTCGAGCGCGCCGGCCAGCGCGGCCAGGTTCAGGACCGGTGCGCCGGAGACCTGCCAGCCCTCGGCGCCGCGTATCGGCTCGAAGTCCGGCCCCATCAGGAAGCGGGTTTCCTCGTCGTGGCCCCACCATCCGGCCAGCCGGGGGCCGGTGAAATCGGCGTGCCGTTCGTGCACGAAAATGCCGGCGACTGCGCCGGGCCCGGCGTTCAAATACTTGTAGCTGCACCAGGCCGCGAAGTCCGCGCCCCAGTCGTGCAGCCGCAGCGGTACGTTGCCGATCGCGTGGGCCAGGTCCAGGCCCAGCGACACGCCGTTCTCGCGCGCGGCCCGGCAGATCGTTTCCATGTCGAAGCGCTGGCCGGTGGCGTACTGCACGCCGGGCCACAGCACCAGCGCGAGTTCGTCGGCGCGCGTGGCGATCGTCTCGGCGACCCGTGCGTCATCGATCAGTCCGTCGTCGCCCGGTTCGAGCTCGATCAGGTCGGTGGCGGGATCCAGCCCGTGCAGCCGCAGCTGCGAGGCCACCGCGTAGCGGTCCGAAGGAAACGCGCCTTTTTCGATCAGGATCTTGCGCCGCGTCCCCTCGGGCCGGTAGAAGCTGGTCATCAGCAGGTGCAGGTTCACCGTCAACGCACCCATCGCCACCGTCTCGCCGGGCGCCGCCCCGGCCAGGCGCATCAGCACGTCCTCGAGCTCGCGGTGATAGCCCAGCCATGCCGGGTCGCCGCTGAAATGCCCGTCCACGGCCAGGTCGGCCCAGCGCTCCATTTCCCGTTCGACGCGCCGGCGCGCCGAATCGGGCATCAGCCCCAGGGAATTGCCGCAGAAATAAATCTTCTCGCCGTCCTCGCCGTGGCGCGGAAACGCAAACCGTTGCCGGAACTGTGCTGCTTTCATTGTTTTTATGCTTCCAGTGGAATTGAATGACCACATGTTGCCAGATTCGGGCAAACGAGTCGTCGCCGCTCGGGTTGGATTGCACGCTTGGCGCCGTGTGGTCGGTCTTTATGAGATCGAATTCAACTTCAACTTCAACTTCAACTTCGAGTTCAAAACCATTTCGCCTCGCGCTTCGCGCTTGCAGGCGACCTGCTTTTTACAGTCGCCTGAAAAGTAGGCAAAAGCGCTCTTGCAGGCGGCAGAAGGGTTGGGTGCAGGCCGGAACGGCGAGATGGTCTGGTGGCAGGCCGAGTCTCCGCCCTGCCTTGAATGCTCGCGCCGTACCCGTTCGAGTGGACCGGGCGGCGTGGCTACCGGTCGTGCTGGATGCTGGAAAGTGGTGGCGGATTCAATGAACCGTTGCTCGTGGCGCAGGTCGCGGTGACATCCGCGACGCGGCGGTTTGTTCTTGCGAAATCGTCGGGGATGCAACCCCGACCTACCCGCCTGGACGGCAGGCGCCTGCGCGGGCATTGGCCGGGCGGTTGTGGTTTTCGTAGGAGCGAGCCGTGCTCGCGAAGGGGAGTGACCGGGCGGTGGGCGATTCATTCGCCTGCAGGGCAGGCGCCTGCGAGAGACGGAGTTTTTAGTGGGCTGGTGGCAAGTAGCGTAGGTCGCGGTTACATCCGCGACGCGGAGTTTTGTTCTTGCGAAATCGTCGGGGATGCAACCCCGACCTACCCGGAAATCGTCGGGGATGTAACCCCGATCTACCCGGAAACGAACTTGATATCCAGCG
>JAWLEW010000053.1:0-13029 GCA_041685925.1 Wenzhouxiangellaceae bacterium
TCCGGTGGCAAGCCCGAGCAGTCCGGTGGCAAGCCCGAGCAGTCTGCCGCTGGCGAATCCGGACCTTCCGACGGGAAGTCTGCCGATGGCCGGGGACGGGACAACGAAACGCCCCGAAAATCCGCGCCGGACAGCCCGAACAGGGCCGATTCAAGCAGCTCACGCGAGCGCGTCGGGCCGGAGGACAAAGCACCTGAAGGAGGCAGGCAGTCTGCCAACGGACCCGCGCAGCCGTCGAATCCGCGTGACGGCGACCGCAGCGAGGAGTCCGCATCGGCGCGCCCGGTGGGCAAGCAGGAGGGATTGTTCCGGGTCGAGGACAAGCCCGCCGGCGGCGATGGCGAAAAGCGCGCCGACCGCAAGTCCGGCCCCGGCGAGACTGCAGGCGAAGACAAGGACAAAAGCTGACGCGCTGGCCTTCTTTCGGCAGAAGGCCCGCCGCTTTCCGGCAATTCATCGGCCATCGCTCAACGGCCGCCGAACCTCCCTCTCCACGAGGGAGGTACCCGGCAAGGAATTGATCCGAATCGCGTGACCCTGAACGACATCGGTCAATTCAGGGGGGCCACCGGACGCGCCAGATCGCTCAAGCCTCGGCACGCGGACATTCCGCTGGCCGGGGTCAGTCCTGGTCTTCGAGCACGTCGTAGCGAATCGCTTCGCGCAGCAGCCCGACTTCGCTATCGACGCCGACCTTTTCGAAAATCCGGTACTTATGCGTTGAAATGGTCTTCGGACTGACGTTCATGCGCTCGGCGATCGCGCTGGACTTCATCCCCTTGGCCATCATCATGGCCACCTCCAGCTCGCGCGGCGTCAGCTCCTGGAACGGAGACTGGGGCGTGCCGGGCAACAACGACATCGCGAGCTGCTGCGCGATTTCCGAACCGACGTAACGCTGGCCGTCGTAGACCTTGCGGATGGCACTGACCAACTCGTCGGCGTCGCATGCCTTTGTCAGGTATCCGGCGGCACCCATATCCAGCAGGCGCGCCGGAAATGGCGGTTTCGTGTGGGCCGTCAGCGCGATGATTCTTACGTTGGGCCGGGCGTTCATGATGCGTTCGCTGGTTTCGAACCCGGAAAGCCCCGGCAACCCGATATCCATCAGGATGACATCCGGTTCCTTTTCGCGATTGAGCTGTATCGCCCGTTCCCCGGTACCGGCCTCTCCAACGATCTCGAACCCGCCTGCATCCTCGATGATGCCCCTCAAACCGGTTCGAACCAAATGGTGATCGTCAACGATCAAAAGCTTGATCATTCCCCTATTCCCTCTGTTTTTATTAAGACTGCCAATACGCAAACCATCGCGAATCCGGCGGACCGCTGGTTCCGTAAAGGCAACTTTACCCCAAACAGGGTGTCGGGCGATGGGAAATATGCGGAGACAGGCGCGAGAAAGAACGGCTTGGACCACCCGATCGAGCGGTTTTGGCCCGATGAGCTGGTCGACCTGCCGGTGATTTCGTCAGGCGCGGCCGCGCAGGCTATCGATGGCTGTCAATCGGCTGATAGCCGCCTTCGACGCCCTTGGTCACGATGGATACCGCGTCGTGCGGATGCAGGCTCTCGAAATGACTGCAGCGGGCCCAGTAATCGAGAATGCGTTCATCGCTTTCGAGCGCACGGCGCACCCGTCGACCCGCGTCTTCGCAGAACATCAGATTCTGGCCGTTGAGGCGCGCAAATTCCTGCTCGTCCTGGCGCTTGACCGCCGTCTGAACCGGCGTCTTCACGGCGTTTTCGATGAGATCGATCAATTGCTCGAAGGGAAACGCCTCGAAGGTCGGCGCAAGCTGCAGCCGCACGTCGGCGATGGAGCGCTGGCTGTGGGGCGTGGCCATGATGCCCTGCTCCGACCCCAGCCACGCCAGCAATGCATCGCGGTCGATTCGCTCGCCTTCGGCGAAATCGCGCTGGAACTGCTGCTGGATGAGCTGACGCGCTAGCGCGGCCGAACACGGGCAGGTGCTCGAGTAGGTGACCTCATAGGACAGTTCCAGCCCGAAATTCTTGCCTTCAAGCGTCGCGATGATGCTGAAAGGATAGCTCCGCCACCCTGCATTGTCGCTGGCAAGAGCCTTGCGCCGGGTCTGGTACTCGAAATCGATGCGCACCAGCGCGCGCGAACTCAGGCCGTCGTGCGAATCGAGAAAATCACGCAACAGGTGGCGCAGCGCCAGCGGCGTAAGCGTGTGTTCGGCCAGCGCACGGTCGAGGTGCAGGTACAGTCGGGACATGTGAATGCCGCGCGCATCGGGATCGCCGAGATCGACGAACGCGCTGACGTGCGCCGGCATCTGCACCGTCTCGCCGTTGCGGCCGGGGATCCGGACCGGCACTTCGATGCGATTCATGCCGACCCAGTCCAGCTTGCCGGCAAGCTGGTCGTGCGGCTGCGAGGCAATGTCCGGCATCGAATTCGAATGCTGCTTCATGTCCATTAAGCGTTCCTTGGGATACAACGTTGGTTTTCTTGAAACCGAAGTATGCCGCCGGCCTGATCAACGTCGAGTGATGCAGATCGAAATGGGGCCCCTGACGGCCCCGCAGGAAAACTGGTCGGAGCGGGGAGATTCGAACTCCCGACCCCCACAACCCCATTGTGGTGCGCTACCAGGCTGCGCTACGCTCCGGATCCAGAACCTGCATTATAAACGCGTCCGGCGTGCCGGTGGCTTCGGGCGCGGGTCCGGAAGCGGCTCGAAATGGAGCGAGCGCGTGGCTGCCGCAGCGCAGGGACGGAAGTGTATATGCAAATCCATGAGGATTGAACTCGCCCCGTGGCCGGGCGCGCCGTCGGACGCCGCCAGGTGCACGCGCAGTAATCCTGAAATGCTTCCCTGGTGGCCCGCTAGCGCCGCAGGACCTGCAGGACTTCCTCGAGCTCGCCGCGCAGCTGACGCACCAGCTGCTGGCTGCGCGATACGTCGTCCCGCGCCGTGTCGCCTTCCAGGCGCTGGCGAGCGCCCAGAATGGTGAAGCCCTGTTCATGCAGCAGCGACCGAATCTGGCGGACCATGATCACATCGTGTCGCTGGTAGTAGCGGCGATTGCCGCGCCGCTTGACCGGTTTGAGCTGCGGGAATTCCTGCTCCCAGTAACGCAGGACGTGGGGTTTGACCGCACACAATTCGCTGACCTCACCGATGGTGAAGTAGCGCTTGGCCGGGATCGGCGGCAGTTCGCGGTTACTTCCTGGATCCAGCATAGGCTTCCACCCTTCCACGCAGTTTTTGACCCGGCTTGAAGGTCACGACGCGCCGCGCGCTGATCGGGATCTCCTCGCCGGTCTTGGGATTGCGGCCCGGGCGCGGATTCTTGTCGCGCAGTTGAAAATTTCCGAAACCGGACAACTTGACGTGCTCGCCGGACTCCAGCGCATCGCGGATCGTCTCGAACCAGGCGTCAACAAACTCCTTGGCCTCGCGTTTGTTGAGCCCCACTTCCTCGAACAATGTATTGGCCAAGTCGGCCTTGGTCAAAGCCATCCGGTTACCCTCTTAGTCTTACTTTGCATTCTTGCTTCAGCGATTCGACGACCGACAGCATAACCGAATCCACCTCGTCATCGGTAAGGGTGCGCGAAACATCGCGCAAAATCAAGCCTATAGCAATACTTTTATAGCCTGATTCTATCCCCTGTCCCTGGTATTTGTCGAAAATGATACAACGCTCCAGCATCGGGCCGGCGGCCTTGGCCGACACGCGCTGCAGCTCGGCGGCCGGAACGCTTTCGGGCACGATCATCGCCAGGTCGCGCCGTACCGACGGGAATCTTGCGGTACCGGAAAACTCCGGCAATTCCCGCCGGCGCAGCAATTCCAGGTCGAGTTCGGCGACAAATGCGGTCGTGCCCAGGTCCAGCTCGGCGGCAATCGCCGGATGCAGCTGTCCGGCCAGACCCAGCGCCTGGCCGCGGAAGGTAAAGGTGCAGGATTGACCGGGATGCAGGAAATCCGCGCCGCCGGCAGCGGCCTGCAACGAACCCGGCGGATGCCCGAGGCAGCCTGCGAGGTGTTCGATTTCGCCCTTGAGGTCGTAAAAGTCGAAATCTCGCCGTTCGTCCAGCCAGCTTTCCGGGTACGCGCTGCCGCCAATCAACAGGCCGACGCGCTCGGATTCGACCCACGACTTGCCGGCGGAAAACACGTGGCCGGTCTCGAACAGCTTCAGGCGCGGCTGCTGGTGTCGCAGGTTCGCCGATGCAGTGCGCAGCAGGCCGGGCAGCAGGCTGGTGCGCAGCACGCCCATGTCCTGACTGAGGGGGTTGGCCAGCGGCTGGGCCGAAGCCTGCAGCGAAAGCCGCGCGAGATCCTCGTCGGAAACGAAGCTCCAGGTCATGATTTCCTGGAATCCGCGCGCGTGCAGCGTCGAGCGCAGCTTTTCCATGGCCACGCTGCGCTCGCTGGGCACGATGGCGCGCAGCCGTCCGCCGGGCGCTCGCGACGGCAATTGGTCATAGCCGACCAGGCGCGCGACTTCTTCGATCAGGTCGACCTCGACGGCCAGGTCGCGGCGCGCCGAGGGTGGCCGCACGCGAAATTCATTGTCGCCGCGCTGCACGTTCATCCCCAGGCGCTCGAGGACGTCGCCGACGCGATCGGCGTCGAGTTCGGTGCCCAGTACCTGGTTGACCCGGTCCAGCCGGAGCCGGATCGAGGCTGTTTCGGGCAACCGATCGGGCACACTCTGTTCGATCACCGGACCGGCGCTGCCGCCGGCGATCTCGAGAATCAGCGCCGTGGCCCGCTCGATCGCGGCGACCTGCAGTTCCGGGTCCACGCCGCGCTCGAAACGATGCGCAGAGTCGGTCGCCAGGCCGAGCCGACGGCTCTTGCCGATGATGGTCGCCGGGTTGAACCAGGCCGATTCGAGCAGGATGTCGCGCGTGTCGTCGCCCACGGCCGAATCCTGACCGCCCATGATCCCCGCCAGCGCCACAGGCCTGTCGTGATCGCAGATCAGCAGCATGTCCTCGTCGGGCGCGATGTCCTGCCCGTCCAGCAAGGTGATGCGATCCCCGGGCCGGGCGCGCCGCACGCGTATCCCGCCCTGAATCACCCCAGCGTCGAAGGCGTGCATCGGCTGGCCGAGTTCCAGCAGCACGTAGTTGGTCACGTCGACGATCGGGCTGCGCGCGCGCAACCCGGAGCGTTCCAGCCGTTCGACCATCCAGGCCGGCGTGAGCGCGTCGGGGTCGATGCCCCGGATCAGCCGGCCGACATAGCGCGGGCAATCGTCCGGATCCAGCAGCTCGATCTCGACGGCATCATTGTGGGCCGCGGGCACGGACACGATTTCGGGTTCCCGGCATTCCAATGACGCCGCCGCGGCGAGCTCGCGCGCGATACCGCGAATCGAAAGGCAGTCGGCGCGGTTGGGCGTCAGGTCGACCTCGATGACATGGTCGGGAAGACCGAGCGCCTGCGCCAGCGGCGCACCGGTCTCCAGCGCGTTGGCCAGTTCCAGCAGTCCGGAAGCATCCTCGCCGAGACCCAGTTCGGGCCCCGAACACAACATGCCCTCGGAGGCCACTCCGCGCAGTTTGGCCGGCTTGATCTTCAGCCCGTTCGGCAGCGTCGTGCCCACCGTGGCCAACGGCGCCTTCAATCCAGCGCGCGCGTTCGGGGCGCCGCAGACGATGGTGACCGGGGCATCGCCGCCGAATTCCACCTCGCAGACCTTCAGCCGGTCGGCATCCGGGTGCGGCCGGCAATCGGTGATCTCGGCGACCAGAACCCCGCCCAGGTCCTCGCCCACGGTTTCGAGTTGGTCGACTTCCAGTCCGGCCGCGGTCAAGCGGTCGGCAACGCTTTCGGCGTCGAGGTCGGTTGGCACCCACTGGCGCAGCCAGTTCAAGCTGAATCGCATCGGATTCCCCGTTGTTCAGTCGCGCAGGTCTCCTAGCGGAACTGGGCCAGGAAGCGCAAATCGTTATCGAAAAACAGCCGCAGGTCGTCAACCCGGTAGCGCAGCATGGCGAACCGCTCGACGCCGAGTCCGAAGGCATAACCGGTATAACGCTCGGGGTCCACCCCGCAGTTCTGCAGCACGTTCGGGTGCACCATGCCGCAGCCCAGCACCTCGAGCCAGCGACCCGGGCTGCCGTCGGCGTTGCGCCAGCGGATGTCGACTTCGGCCGAGGGCTCGGTGAACGGGAAGTACGACGGCCGCAGGCGCATTTCGAGCTCGTCCTCGAAATAGGTGTTGACGAAAGTCGCGAGCAGGCCCTTGAGGTCGGCGAAGCTCACGTCCTCGTCGACCAGCAGGCCTTCGACCTGGTGAAACTGCGGCGTGTGCGTCTGGTCGGAGTCGGCCCGGAACACGCGTCCCGGCGCGACGATGCGCACCGGCGGCGGCTGCTCCTTCATCACCCGGATCTGCACCGGCGAAGTGTGCGTGCGCAGAAGCCGGCCGTCGGGCAGATAGAACGTGTCGTGCATTGCCCGCGCCGGATGATGCGGCGGGAAATTCAGCGCTTCGAAGTTGTGGTAGTCGTCTTCGACTTCCGGCCCGTCGGCCACGGCAAAGCCCAGCCCGCGGAAGATGTCGAGAATTCGGGTCATCGCGCGCGTGACCGGATGCGGCCCGCCGGGATCTACGGCGCGGCCCGGCAGCGTCACGTCGATCGTTTCGGTCGCCAGGCGCTGGTCCAGCGCGGCACGCTCCAGCTCCGCCTTGCGGGATTCCAGCCGGGCCCCGAGCTCGCGCTTGAGCTCGTTGACCGCCTGGCCGGCCGCACGCCGGGCCTCCGGCGGCAACTGGCCCAGGTTCTTGAGCTCGGCGGTCAACCGTCCCTTCTTGCCCAGCCAGGCCACGCGCACCTCGTCGAGCGCACGCAGGTCGGGCGCGCCGGCGACGGCCGCCAGCGCCTGTTCACGCATGGTGTCTAGATCGGGACCGGCCACGTCGTGCGGCCCGGTCAGGACAACTGGGACTGGGCTTTCTCGGCCAGCGCCTTGAACGCGACCTTGTCGTTGACGGCCAGCTCGGCGAGCATCTTGCGGTCGATGCCGATCTCGGCCTGCTTCAGGCCGTTGATGAACCTGCTGTAAGACATCCCGTGCTCGCGCGCGGCGGCATTGATGCGCTGGATCCACAGACGGCGAAACTCGCGTTTCTTCTGGCGGCGGTCGCGATAGGCGTACTGGCCGGCCTTGATGACCGCCTGCTTGGCCACCCGGAAGACCTTGCGCCGGGCGCCGTAATATCCCTTGGCCCGGTTCAGCACCTTGCGGTGGCGACGGCGGGCGACTACTCCACGTTTTACTCTTGCCATGTTCCTTTCTCCTGTCTCGTCAAGAAATCAACCCAAGAAAACAGCGATTACAGCTTCGGCAGCAGTTTGCGAATCGCTTTTTCATCGGCACTCGCGATCAGCGAAGTCGAACGCAGACGTCGCTTGCGCTTGGTGTCCTTCTTGGTCAGGATGTGGCTGTGGAATGCGTGCTTGCGCTTGATGCGCCCGCTTCCGGTGGCGCGGAACCGTTTGGCGGCCCCGCGGTTCGATTTCATCTTGGGCATGGTGTACTCCTCTTGGTCACGCCGGTGCCGCAGCGGCCCGCCGGATGAATCGCTCCGGCCGACACTTCAGCGCGCCCATGCGGGCTGCGGTCAGGCTTGTTTTGTCAAGCCGATTAGTATAATCCTTTTCGCCCACCGCTGTCCATATCCGAATGATCTTTGACACAATCCGGGTTGGCTTGCCGGCCCGCCTTGCGTACTATCGAGGGCCGACACGCGAAGCAACTCGAAGACATCGACCTCATGCGCGGACTTGCTGAACAGGGCTACGACTGGAAAACGCTGTGGACATGGCCGGATCCCGGCAGCCGCCGGCGGACGCCGGCAGCCGGCATGATTCCCCTATTCCGACCGTCCATGCGCCGATGAGCGAGACAAAGTCATCCACCTCGAATGCCGAGCTTGTCGCGGAAAGCGGACACGACGGCGTTCTGCTCGCGCGCGGCGACTGGACGCTGGCAAACGTGCAACAACTGAGCAGGAAGGTGGAGTCGCTTGCCGGCCGCGCAACGCGGCTGGATGCCAGCGGCGTCTCCCGGCTGGACGCCTCGGGCGCCCTGCTGCTGGAGCGGCTGTTCTGCCGAACCGGTCAAAAGCCGGCCGATTCCGGCCTGACCGGTCAATGGCGCACGCTGTTCGAGGCGGTGCATTCGGCCTGCGACGATGTCCACCAGCCCAAGCCCGAACCTGAACCACAATGGCGGCAGGTGCTGATCCGCATCGGACAGTCGGTCGTCGACGCCATCGAAACCACCCGCGAATTGCTGAGCTTCATGGGCGTGACGGTCCATCGCCTCGGCCGCACCCTGGCTCAGCCGCGCCGCCTGCGTTTGACCTCCACGGTCTATCACATGGAACAGACCGGGCTGGATGCCGTTCCGCTGCTGATTCTGCTCAGCACCCTGGTCGGCGCCGTGGTGGCGTTTCTGGGCGCGACCGTGCTGCGCAACTTCGGCGCCGAACTGTTCGTCATCGACCTTGTGACGTTCGCCTTCCTGCGCGAATTCGGCGTGCTGCTGACCGCCATCCTGCTGGCCGGGCGCACGGCGAGCGCGTTCTGCGCCCAGATCGGCATGATGAAGTCACGCGAGGAAATCGATGCAATCCGAACGCTGGGACTGGATGAAATCGAAGTTCTGGTCCTGCCGCGCCTGATTGCGCTGCTGATCACGCTGCCGCTGCTGGCCTTCATCGCCACCATTGCCGGCCTGCTCGGCGGGCTGGTCGTTTCGGTGCTGTCGCTGGATATCAACCTGACGCTGTACATCGATCGGGTGGAGCAGACCGTTACGCTCAAGCATTATCTCGTCGGCGTGATCAAGGCGCCGATATTCGCGGTGGTGATCGCGCTGATCGGCTGCCTGGAAGGCCTGCGGGTCGCGGGCACGGCGCAATCGGTGGGCGAACACACCACGACCGCCGTGGTGCGCAGCCTGACCATGGTCATCGTCATCGACGCCCTGGCTGCCGTCTACTTCATGGAGATCGGCTGGTGACGACAAACGGGCAGGCGGCTGAACGGACAACCGGGCAATCGACCGGGCACGCGCCGGGCGGCGACCCGGAACACGAGGCGGTCATCCGGATCCGCGGACTGGACAACCGGTTCGGCTCGAACATCGTTCACCAGGACCTGGACCTGGACGTCCGGCGCGGCGAGATTCTCGCGGTCGTGGGCGGCTCGGGCAGCGGCAAGTCGGTACTGATGCGCTCGATCCTGGGGCTGCTGCGGCCGCATGGCGG
Organism: Wenzhouxiangellaceae bacterium; assembly: GCA_041685925.1. Taxonomy (GTDB): domain Bacteria; phylum Pseudomonadota; class Gammaproteobacteria; order Xanthomonadales; family Wenzhouxiangellaceae. The sequence goes on from JAWLEW010000053.1 coordinate 9,274, forward strand.
GCGCGTCGAGGTATTCGACCAGCGCCTGACGGAAACCGAAGACGCGCAGCGCATCATTTCCCGGCGTGCAGGCGTGCTGTTCCAGGACGGGGCCCTGTTCTCCTCGTTGAGCGTGCTGGAGAATGTCGAAGTGCCGCTGAAGTCGCACCGGCCCGATCTGCCGGGCCAATTGCGGCGCGATCTTGCCCGGTCCAAGATCCAGTTGTCGGGCCTGTCCGCCTCGGCCAGCTCTAAATTTCCTTCGGAGCTTTCCGGCGGCATGCGCAAGCGCGTGGCGCTCGCGCGCGCCCTGGCGCTGGAGCCCGAACTGCTTTTTCTGGACGAACCCACGGCGGGCCTGGATCCGATCGGCGCAGCCGAATTCGATCGCCTGCTGAGAACGCTACAGCGCGCGCTGGGATTCACGGTATTCCTGATCACGCACGATCTCGATACGCTGTATGCGATATGCGACCGTGTCGCGGTCATCGCCGACCGGAAGATTCTGGCCGCGGGGCCGCTGGACGAAATCGAGCAACTGGACCATGAATGGGTCCGGGAATACTTCCATGGGCCGCGCGCACGCGCGGCCCGCAATTCGGAAAGCGCCAGGGACTGAGGAACGCGTCATGGAAACGAAGGCCAACTACATCATCATCGGAGCGTTCACGTTCGCCGTTGCCATCGCCGCGGTGCTGTTCGGGCTTTTCGCGGCCCGCTACGCCACCGAAAGCGCCTGGAACAACTACCAGATTCTGTTCGAGGAATCGGTCATCGGGCTGTCCGACGGCAGCCCGGTGCTGTACAACGGCGTCAACGTCGGCCGCGTGACCGACCTGAAACTGAACCCCGAAGACGTGCGCGAAGTGGTCGTCACCGTCGAGATCGGCGCCCAGGTGCCGATCCACGAAGACACGGTGGCAAGCGTACGGCTGACCGGTCTGACCGGCACCGCCGCCATCCAGCTCAGCGGTGGCAGTCCCGAAAGTCCGCTGCTGGCGACCGGCAACGACCAGCCCGAACGCATCGAGGCGATCTCGTCGCCGCTCAACCGACTGCTGGAATCGTCCGAGGGCATCATCGTGACCGCCAACAAGGTCCTCAACCAGATCGACGCCGTACTCAGCGACGCCAACATCGAGCGCGTCGATTCCACGCTGGCCTCGCTGGAGCGCTTCAGCGGCTCCGTGGCCGACCCCGAGAGTTCGCTGAATCGCCTGCTGGACAATGCCTCCGAGACCAGCGCGGCCCTGCCTGCGCTGGTGGAGCGGCTGTCGGCCACCGTCCAGCGCTTCGACGCAACCGTTGCCGGTATCGATAGCGGCCTGGTCGACGAGCTGCCCGAACTGAGGTCCCGGATGACCGGTGCGCTGGCCAATATCGAATCCCTTTCCGGACGCCTGGACACGATCGTCGCCAGCAACCAGGAAGAACTCGCCCAGCTCGGCGGCGTGGGCATGAACCAGTTCACTGGCGGCGTCGAGGAAATCCGGCGCCTGGTGCGCGATCTTTCCGAGCTGGTCCGGCGCGTCGAGCGTGATCCCGCCCGCTTCCTGCTGGGCGGCGAACAACCCGAGGAGTACCCGTCGCGATGAACCCCCTGTCGATCAAAATGCTTGCGGCCGTGTTCGTACTGAGCCTGGCCGGCGCCTGCACCATCCTGCCGCAAAGCGAACCGGTGCAATTGCTGGACCCCGGAATTGCGGCACCCGACCCGGGCGGCGAAAGCGCCGACTGGAGCCTGAACGTGGCACGCCCGGAATCCGACCCGATACGCGATTCGAACCGGGTGCTGGTGCGCACCGGCCAGAGCCGGCTTCAGGTGCACGCCTCCGCGCGCTGGACCGCCGCGGCGCCCGAACTGGTGCGAACGCTGCTGGTGCGCCACCTGCGCGACGCCGGCAGTCTCGACCAGGTCAGCACCGGCGCATCCGGGCTGGACCGGACGCTGGTGCTGGATCTGCGACGCTTCGAGCTCCACGATCCCGGCACCGGACAACTGGCGGCCGAAATCCGGCTCGAGGCCCGCCTGTACGACAGCCGAAGTGCCGCGCTGGTCGTGCGCCGACTGTTCGAGGCGCGCGAACCCGTCGACGATTCCGGGCCTGCCGAAATCGTCCGCGGCTTCGAGGCCACGCTCGGCGCCATCATTCCGACGGTCGCGGCCTGGGCGATCGAACAGGGCTCGCTGGCCGATCAATCTGACGAAGGCTGAACGAATCCGGCGCGCGGTGCGATAATGGAAAGCTGACCAATTTTTCCAGATCACACGGAGCACGCAATGAGCAAGCGCGCACAAGACATACTCGATTCGCTGGGCCTGAAATCCGAAAACCCCGGCGCCTGTTTCGGTCCCGGCCAGTGGTCGACGACCACCGACGCCGGTCGGATCGACTCGATCAACCCGGCCACCGGCGAGGTCATCGCCAGCGTGCATGCCGCGTCGGAATCTGATTACGAGAAAGTCCTGGAACAGGCCGTGGAGACCGCCCATGCCTGGCGCCAGGTGCCGGCGCCGGAGCGCGGCGAGGCCGTGCGCCTGGTCACCGAAGCGCTGCGCAGGCACAAGGATGCGCTTGGGAGCCTTGTGTCCATGGAAATGGGCAAGATCAAGCCCGAGGGCGACGGCGAAGTCCAGGAAATGATCGACATCGGCGATTTCGCGGTGGGCCAGTCGCGCATGCTCTACGGCAAGACCATGCATTCGGAGCGTCCCGGTCACCGGATGTACGAACAGTGGCACCCGCTGGGCGTGGTCGGCGTGGTCACCGCGTTCAACTTCCCCGTCGCCGTCTGGGCCTGGAACGCGCTGCTATCGGCAATCTGCGGTAACGCCACGATCTGGAAGCCCTCGCCGAAGGGCGTGCTGTGCTGCCTGGGCGTGCAGAACATCGTCAACGAAGCGCTGGCCGGCACCGACTTCCCGCCGATCTTCACGAGCTTCATGGAACCCGGCCACGATCTGGCCCAGCGCTTCATCGACGACAAGCGCGTCGACCTGATGTCGTTTACCGGCTCGTGCCAGGTCGGGCGCGAGGTCGGCGAGCGGGTCGCGGCCCGAATGGGCAAGAGCCTGCTGGAGCTGGGCGGCAACAATGCGATGATCGTCGACGAGACCGCCGACCTGAAGCTGGCCATTCCGGCCATCGTGTTCGGCGCCGTGGGCACGGCCGGACAGCGCTGCACGTCGACCCGCCGGCTGTTCCTGCACGAATCCATCGCCGACGACGTGATCGATACGCTGGTCGGCGCCTACAAGCAGGTGCGCATCGGCGACCCGCTGGACGAGGGCACGCTGATGGGCCCGCTGACCGACGAGTCCGCGATCGAGCGCTACATGGACGCCATCGAGCGCGCGAAGGCGGCCGGCGGCGAACTGCTCGCCGGCGGCAAGCGCGTCGAGGGCGACGGCTATTTCGTCGAACCGGCCATCGTGCGCGCCGAGAACCACTGGGACATCGTGCAGGAAGAGACCTTCGGGCCGATTCTCTACGTGATGACCTTCAAGACCCTCGAAGAAGCCGTCGAAATGCACAACGACGTGCGCCAGGGGCTGTCCTCGGCGCTGTTCACCACCGACCTGCGCAACGAAGAATATTTCCTCGGGCACCTGGGATCGGACTGCGGCATCGCCAACATCAACATCGGCACCTCGGGCGCCGAAATCGGCGGTGCGTTCGGCGGCGAGAAGGAAACCGGCGGCGGGCGCGAGTCGGGCTCCGACGCCTGGCAGAATTACATGCGCCGGCAGACCAACACCATCAACCACTCCACCGA
>JAWLEW010000053.1:13129-15107 GCA_041685925.1 Wenzhouxiangellaceae bacterium
CTGGCTGAGAAAAGGGCTTTTTTCGCTGCCGCCGGAAACGGCGCACGAGCTGGCCATGGAGTCGATGAAGTTCGGCGGGCACTTCGGCCTGCCCAGGCTGATGGCGGGCGCGGCGGTCGACGACCCGCTGGTGCTCATGGGCATCGAGTTTCCGAATCGCGTCGGGCTGGCCGCCGGCCTGGACAAGAACGGCGACTATATCGACGCGCTCGGCCAGCTCGGCTTCGGCCACCTGGAGCTCGGCACCGTCACGCCAGAACCGCAGCCGGGCAATCCGCAGCCGCGCATGTTCCGGGTCAAGCCGGCGCAGGCCATCATCAACCGGATGGGCTTCAACAACAAGGGTGTCGACCACCTGGTCAAGCGCCTGGAAGCGCGCCGCTATACCGGCGTGGTCGGCGCGAACATCGGCAAGCAGAAGGAAACTCCGGTTGAAAAAGCGGCCGAAGATTATTTGACTTGCCTGGAAAAGGTCTACCCGCACTGCGACTACGTCGCGGTCAACATATCCTCGCCCAACACCGAGAACCTGCGCCAGCTCCAGGAAAGCGGGCATCTGCGTGAATTGCTCGAGGCGATCGTGCGGGCCGGCAACGAGCACGCCGAGACCTGCGGCGGCAAGTGCCCGATCGTGGTCAAGATCGCGCCCGACTGGGAAGACGCCGCGCTCACCGATGCGCTTGAAACCATCGCCGCCTCGGGCGTCGACGGCCTGAACGCCACCAACACGACGATCTCGCGCGACGCCATTGCCGGTCAGCCGCACGCGGACGAGGCCGGGGGGCTGAGCGGAGCGCCATTGCTGGAACCTGCCAATCGCGTGCTGAAAAGATGCCGCGAGGTGCTGGGAGATTCGTTCCCGATCATGGGTAGCGGCGGCATCATGAGCGGCAGCGACGCGGTCGCCAAGGTCGCCGCCGGGGCCGATGTGGTGCAGCTCTATACCGGTTTCATCTACAACGGCCCGGACCTGGTGCATGACTGCGCCCGCGCCATCTGTCAGGAATACGCGCATGTCGAATGAAATCACCATCAACGCATCGCTCGAGCCCTTCAGTACCTTCCGGCTGCCAGCCACGGCCCGCGAACTGGTGGTGCTCGAAAACGCTGCCGCCCTGCCCGGCCTGCTCGACACCGAACTGCCGGTGCTGCTCCTCGGCGGCGGCAGCAACACGCTGTTCGTCGATGATTTTCCTGGCCGCGTCATCGTCAACAGGATCAAGGGCATCGACAGCGAAGTGATCGATCGCGACCGGGTGCTGGTGACCGCCGCAGCCGGCGAGGACTGGCACGAGCTGGTGCGCTGGACGCTGGACCGCGGCCTGTGGGGCATCGAGAACCTGGCCATGATTCCCGGCCTGGTCGGGGCCGCGCCGATGCAGAACATCGGCGCCTACGGCGTGGAACTGGCGCATTGCCTGGAATCGGTCGAGGTATTCGATCGGCACACCGGGCGAATCGAGCGCCTGACCGCTTCCGAGTGCGGCCTGGATTACCGCGACAGCCGATTCAAGAGCCAGGATGCCGGCCGGTTCGTGATCCTCGGCATTCGGCTGGAATTGATGATGCACGGCACGCCGGTGCTCGAATACCCGTCGCTGATCGAAGAACTGGAGCGCCACGGCCACGCGCAGCCCGACGACCCGCGCACGGTGGCCGCCGCGGTCATGCGGGTGCGCAAGCGCAAGCTGCCCGACCCCGCCCTGATCGCCAACGCCGGCAGCTTCTTCAAGAACCCGGTCGTGGGCAACGCGTTCGCGCAGGACCTGATCGACCGCCACCCGGGCCTGCCCAACTGGCCCGACAAACCCGGTTTTACCAAGCTGTCGGCCGGCTGGCTGATCGACCAGCTCGACTGGCGCGGCAAGTCCGTCGGCGACGCCCGGGTATTCGACCGCCATGCGTTGGTGCTGATCAACGATGGAAGCGCCACCGGGAGCGACGTGATGAAGCTCGCACGGGAGATCAAGGCCGGCGT
>JAWLEW010000002.1:0-4468 GCA_041685925.1 Wenzhouxiangellaceae bacterium
GGCTTGAGTTCGACCGGATGATAGATCGAGAGCCGCTCGCGATCGATCAGCAGGTCCGGCGCCGGTGCACCGGTGCGCTCGGGCGCCTCGAGACGGGCCTGGTCGGATTCGGCAGTGTCCGGGTCGCCACCGCAGGCGGCCAAAAGGACGAACGACAGTACGAGCAATAATCTGGTCATGGGCATGCACTTTTAATTGTCAACTGCACGATTCTAAGCGATCGCGGCCCCGCTGCAACAACCGCGGCGGACCCGGCGCTGCGATTGAACCGCGCCGAGGCGACCCGCCCATGCGGCGCGAGCTGGCTGTCTTTTCCAGATTGTCTTTTCCAGGAGACCGGATCCATGCACGCTGCAACCGCAGTCATGACGATACTGGCCGGCGGACCTGCAGGCCAGCGGCTGGCCTGGCTGCTGCTGGGCGCAGTCTCGCCCGATGGCCGTCCGCCCCTGTACCCGGACGAGTTGCCGTTCGAGCCGGAACCGGACTGGCAGGTGTTGTACTTCGCGCCGGAATCGGAACGCGCAACTTCTCGATCGGCCGAGCAGGAAGCCAGCGCGCGGAACGACACGGAGCAGTCCGGCGACACCAGCGCGACGTGATTGCGTTCGAGGGGTTTCCAGCGCGGGCCTTCGTTGAGCGGCTCGGAGCTGATCAGCACCGCGCGGGCTGAATCCGCCGGTTCGGCCATCCAGCAGACCCCGTCTTCGCACCGGTAGCGCGAGCCCTGGTTGATGTACAGGCTGTCGATGTAGTTTTCGTCGGTACTGAACCGGCAGGCCACCGCGTTGCGTCCGTCGGTGAGCACCAGGTTGGCGTTGTTCCAGGCCGGCGTAAGCGAGCGAAAGCGGGCCGGTTGGGGGTCGTCGGGCACGTACCAGGCCAGGCCGAACCCGTCACCGTTGAGCGGTTCGGGCCGCTCCCTGGCATGCGTACTCTGGTGGATCAGCGAATTTTCCGGCCGGGTCACCAGGTCGGCGACCGGGATTTCCTCGCCCTGGTAGAACGTGAATCAGCACATGGGTCATTTCCTGGCGGTGCTTGGTCGTGTCGGCGTTCGCGTAGGCGACCGGTTGCCAGGGCCCATGATTGCGTCAGCCCCGGCCGGTCACGACCCGAGGACGGCGGCGACCAGCCGGGCGTAGAGCTTTTCGGTGAAGCCTTCCGGCGCGTCCAGGCCCAGCCGGGCCATTTCTTCGGGAAAGTCGCGAGGCCGGCCGGCAAGCGCCGCCTTGGCCAGCGACCACTTGCTTTTGCTCAAGGACTTGAGCTTCTGCAGCGCCGGGATCAGGCGCCGTTCGATTTCGCTGAAGTCGCTGCCGAAAGGATATTCCGGAAACACGCCGCGCTCGACCAGCGGCGCCAGCTCGCGCTCCAGCGCCTCGGGCGTGTTGGACCGCGCACGTTCGGGGATCTCCCAGTCCGGATCCAGCTTGCCGGCCCGCTTCGCCTGGCCGACCAGCTCGTCCTGGAACCGGGCGTCGGCAATCGCGATCATGGCCTGGATGCATTCCTCGTCGGTCCGGCCGCGCAGGTCGGCGACCCCGTACTCGGTGACGACCAGGTCGCGCAGGTGGCGCGGGATGGTGGTATGCGGGTATTGCCAGACGATGTTCGACGAGGTCTTGCCGCCGGACTCGCGCGTGGCGCGCAGCATCAGGATCGAGCGGCCGTCGTCCATCGCGTGCGCCATGGCCACGAAGTTGTACTGCCCGCCCACCCCGGAAACGACCTGGTAGTCCTCCAGCCCGTCGGAGACGGCCGCACCGGTCAGGGTCATCATCATGCAGGTGTTGACGAACCGGGCGTGCCGGCGCTGCTCGATTTCCAGCGCCTCGCGCCCGCCGTAGAGCTGGTTGATGCGGCCCACGCCGTGCATCCGGAAGCGCGGCCGCTCGTGCTCGTCCAGCGCATTCAGGAAGTCGTAGAACTCGCGGGTGCCGAGAAAGAACCCGCCGTCCATCACGGCACCCGTGCCGGCCTGCTCGACTTCCATTCCGGCGTTGGCCCGGCGCATCACGTCGATGTCCTCGAACACCTCGCGCTTGAGAATGCCGGCGCGGTACAGGTGCATGAAGCCGTCCATGAACATCTCGCTGGCGCCGTAGAGGCCTTCGTCGAACGGCTCGTCGTCGCCGATGCCCGGCGGCGCGCGGCGGGCCAGCGCCGCGAGCGCCGCGCGGTAGGCATCGTTGTCGCGGTGGCGCAAAATCAAACTGTGGACCAGCGCGTCGCTGAGCGAACCGATGCCGATCTGCAGCGTGCCGCCGTCGGCGATCAGCCGGCCGGCGTGAAAACCCACGGCATGGTCCTGCACCGAGATCGACTGGCGCGGCAGCGCGAACAGCGGCTGGGCGGGCTCGCAATCGATAATTTCGTCGAAATAGTCGGCATCGACCACGGCATCGCCGGGCATGAACGGCAAGTCCGGATGCACGTGGGCGACGCTGTAGAGCGGATGGCCGGCGCACCGGCGTACGCGCTCGACCAGGTCCAGGGTCACGTCGGGATTGCTCGACAGGCTCAGCCGCCCCTGCCCATCGCGCGCGACCAGCTGCAGCATCAGGTTGACGCCGCGGTCAACCAGGTCGCGCGCAACGTGGGTGTAATTCGACGACACGTAATGGCGCTGCATGGCAGGCTTGCCCAGCGCGGCGCCGGACTGGAAATAGAATTCGGTCACGCTTACGTTTTCCGGCAGCGCGTCCCTTTTGAGGTCCACGATGTAGGCGAGCCTCGGATAATCATCGCCGAACAGGCGCTCGACGATGGGTCCCATCAGCCGCTGTTCCAGCCAGTGGCCGGACTGGGGAACGTCGAGCGACAGCGCGGTGACGATCTGCAGCTCGATGTCCGGGTCGTCCAGCGCGCGCTGGTAGAGTGCATTGATCAACCGGTTGGGTTTGCCCAGCCCGAGCGGCAGACCGACCACGATGCGCGAACCGACCTGTGCGAGGACGCGGTCGATGACCGAATCGATCCGGGGATCGATTTCAAGATCGGTTTGAGCTTGCTTCGACACGCGGTTTTCTCCAGTCTATGCGTCTACGCTGATTTGTACCGTGCAAGAATCAATCGTTCCGAAACGTTTTCGTTCCAATGACTACTGGCAGTAGATTCGAATGACAAGACCGAATGACGACCCTGACACCGATTCCGCGCCCGACATTGGCGCCGATGATAAACCAGTTACCCCCTGTCTCCTGCTGGACGTCGACCGAATGACCCGCAACATCCAGTCGATGGAGGCGCAGCTGTCCGGCCTGGGGGTCTCGATTCGACCGCACGTCAAGACCTGCAAGAGCATCGAGATCGCGCGCCGGATGATGGCCGACGATTCGCCGGGCATTACCGTTTCGACCCTGGCCGAGGCGGCGTACTTCTTCGACCACGGCATCGCCGATCAGCTCTATGCCGTCGGGATTGCCCCGGGCAAGCTGGCGCGCGTCGCCGAACTGTATCGGCGCGGGCTGGAACTGAAGCTGGTGCTGGACAGTCTCGACGCCGCACGCCGGGTCGCCGAGGCCGCCGGGCGGCTGGACTGCCGCTTCCGGCTGGTGCTGGAAATCGACGCCGATGGGCAGCGCGGCGGTTTCGCACCCGACGCACATGCGCTGATCGAGTCGGCCGACCTGCTGGCGCAGGCCGGCTGCCGGGTGATGGGCGTGATGACGCACATGGGCGCGTCCTATGACTGCCGCGATACGGCATGCCTGCGGCGCGCGGCCGAGCGCGAGCGCCTGGCCGTGGTCAGCGCGGCACGCCACCTGGTGCGCGCCGGTCACGATTGCCCCATCGTCAGCGTCGGCTCCACGCCCACGGCCAGATTCGCGCGCCGGATGGACGGCGTCACCGAGGTGCGAATCGGCACGCACGTGTTCATGGACCTGGTCATGGCCGGGCTGGGTGTGTGCCGGATCGGCGATATCGCGCTTTCGGTACTCACCGAAGTCATCGGCTATCGCGCCGGCGCCGGCGAATGGATCGTCGACGCAGGCTGGATGGCGCTTTCACGCGATCGCGGCACGGCCGCCCAGGCCGTCGACCAGGGCTATGGGCTGGTGTGCGACGAAGACGGAAAGGTCATCGAGGACGTCATCGTGCGTGCGGTCAGCCAGGAACACGGCATCCTGGCCTTGCGCTCCGGCAAGCCGATCGCCGCCGATCGCTTCGATATCGGCCAGCACCTGCGAATCCTGCCCAATCACGCCTGCGCCACGGCCGGCAAGCACGACGGCTACTGGCTGGTCGGCGACGGCCAGCAGGCACGGCGCTACTGGCCGCGCATCCACGGCTGGTAGCGTGCGCGGCCAGGGCGGGCCTGGTTCCGTTAGAATCGATCCGTCCGCACCCGGCCGGTCCCGGTCAAACGCCAAATGAGCACCTACGAACTTCTCAAGATGCTGCACATCGCGCTGGCCCTGGTCAGCGGGCTGGGCTTTGCGCTGCGCGGCTTCATCCGGCTGGT
>JAWLEW010000002.1:4568-19737 GCA_041685925.1 Wenzhouxiangellaceae bacterium
CCGGCTGGTTCGGGGTCAAGCTCTTGCTGGTCGTGGTCTATGTCCTGGTCGGAATCACTGCGTTCCGCATGCATGACCAGGGCGCAGCGGTACTCGTGTACCTGGCCGCGCTGGGCGTTTTTCTGTCGGTCGCATGGCTGGCGCTATTCAAGCCGATTTGAGGAGGTTGCAACCGTGAACCCATACCGCATGCCGCTGCTGTTGCTGGCGCTGGCGCTTGCCGCCTGCAAGGGCGGGGCGCCGGAAGAACCAGGCGGTTCTTCGCCACCGGCGGAGAGCGCACCGCAACGACAGAAGGAGGCAGCTGCCATGAAGGAAATCGACGCCCGGCTGGCGCCTTTCGCTGCCGAGGCTGCAAGCGACCTTGCACGCCGCCTGGAAATCGACGAGGCCGAAATCGAGCTCGCCGAGGCGCACTTCGTGACCTGGCCGAACAGCGCGCTGGGCTGCCCGGAACCGGACATGATGTATACCCAGGCGCTGGTGCCCGGCTACCGCATCCGGCTGATCGCCAACGGCCGCTCGCATCACTATCACGGCGCACGCGACAGGTCGCCGTTTCATTGCCCGGCCGAACGCGTCCGCGCGCCGGCCGCCGCCAGCGGGGAATCGAAAGACGTTCTATGACCGCGGCGCGAGCCGCCTGGACACGACGATGGTTCAGTTCGGCGCGCGCCAGTTCAGCAGGGTTTCGATGGCGTGACGCACGTAGTCTTCGAACTCTTCGCTGCCGCGTTCGGGCGCCATGCCCCGGATCTGCAGCTGGATATAGCCGACGTAGCTGGTATAGGTCAGGCGCGCGCGATGCCGGGCGGCGGCTTCGTCCATGCCCAGCTCGCAGAACGCCTTGGCCAGGTAATCGAGCCGGCGCCGCGTGATCCGCTCGACCACCGGCTTGACGCGCGGGTGATCGCTGGCCGCGCACAGGGCGGCATGGATCTGGTGGCTGCGGTTCTGGCGGCTGGTGCGCAGGATGAACTCGGCGAGACGATCGGCGGCCGGCTGGTCGGCGTCCAGCGAGCGCGCCAGGTGTTCCAGGTCGCGTCGCTCCCAGCGCTTCAGCGCCTGGTCCAGCAGCTCGTCGCGGCTGGCGAAATGCCAGTAGAAACTGCCCTTGGTAATGCCCAGCCGGCGCGCCAGAGGCTCCACCGCAAGCGCGGAGACGCCCTTTTCGGCGATCAGGTCGAGCGCCGCCTGCTCCCAGTCGGAAGCCGAGAGCGTGGATTTTTCCGGGGCAGTCGCACTTGTCGTGATTGGGGTTACGGCGCTCATGCCATGGATTGTAACAGTCGCCGAAGCACCCGAGGAAAGGTGGCCGGGCGTCATTCAGGATCGAGGTCGCGCACCCGCGGCGTGATCTGGATGATGGTGTGACGCACCTCCTTGTCCAGCACCAGCTTGGCGTCGCGCGCGAACACCTCCAGGCGACGGTCGAAGGTCAGGTTGCCTTCCTCGTTGCGATCCAGCACCTCGATGTCCTGCAGCGATTCGATGAACTGCTTGAAAAGGGTCCGATCGGAAAATTCCGGCGCATCGAACTCGTGCAGCATGGAAATGCGCTGCGCGCTCTGGATGCACAGCTTCTCCAGCCGCTGGCGGCTGAGCTTGCCGGATCCGTTCTTGGCCAGCACCGCGATGGTGATGTAGTAGCGCTCGAATGTCTGGAGCATGGCATTGCCCAGCAGCCTGAGGTAATAAGTCTGGTCGGAGCCGCCGGGCGTGCGCTGCAGGTAATCGTTGGTCATCCCCAGCAACCCCAGCCGCACCAGGGCGTCGGTGCAGCGCTGGATGACCACCGGCACCTCCTCGGGCGTCCAGGGCAGGAACAGCTCCTTTTGCAGGAACGGGTAAATGGTTTCGGTCAGTCGCCGCACGCGCGTCTTGCGCACGCGCTGGTTGTTGAGAAAACAGCACGCGATCCAGGCCGGCATCGCAAGCAGGTGCGAAATGTTGTTGCGGAAGTAAGTCAGCAGCACCGCGTTCTTCTGATCGACGTGAATGATGTCGCCCAGCGGATGCTGCTGGCGCTGGATGATGCCAAGGTCCAGGCCGTACTCGATGACCTGGCCGGGCGTGAGATCGGTGATCGTGATGCGTTCGGAATAGGCGGTCATGCGGATCAGGCGCTGATACAGGCCGATCATCGCTTCGAGGTCCTCTTCGTCCAGCGCCTGCTTGCGCGTGGCCAGCAGCGCCGCGGCCAGCAGGTTGACCGGGTTGCAGTGCGTGGCGCCGTTGATCTTGACGATGATGCGCTGGGCCAGGTCGTTGACCAGCGGCACCAGCCACTCGGGCTTGGCCTGCGGATCCGGCGGTTGTTCGGCCCAGTCCGGCGCATATTCGTCCAGCAGCGGGTTGAGCCGGACGGGCTCGCCGAAACTCACCTGCACCTGGCCGTAATTCTTGCGCACGATATTGACGACGTTGCGGAAATCCGACAGCGATTCGGGCTTCTTGTGGCTGCCCGAAAGCTCGGAAATGTACGAGTTGCCCTCGGCCAGGCGCTCGTAGCCGATATAGACCGGCTGGAACATCACCGGCCGCTTGCGGTCGCGCAGGAATGCGCGCACGGTGATCGACAGCATGCCGGCCCTGGGCGGCAACGACCTTCCGGTACGCGAGCGGGTACCCTCGACAAAGTACTCCAGCGCCACGCCCTTGTCGATGATGGTGCGCACGTATTCGTTGAACACCGCCGAATACAGCGGCTGGGCGCGGAACGAGCGCCTGAGGTAGAACGCGCCGCCGAAGCGCAGCAGCTTGCCGACGACCGGCATGTTCAGGTTGATGCCGGCGGCGATATGCGGCGGCACGAAGCCGCGCCGATACAGGATGAACGACAGCAGCATGTAGTCGATGTGGCTGCGGTGGCAGGGCACGTAGACGATCTCGTGGCCCTGTTGCGCTTCGCGGAACTTGCTGAAGTGGAATACCTGGATGCCGCGGTAGATCCGGTTCCAGAACCAGCTCAGCAGCAACTCGCAGATGCGAATGAACGAATAAGAATAATCGGCGGCGATTTCGCGCGCGTATTTCTTGGCCTGGGCTTCGGCCTCGTAGATCTCGATCTTGTCGCGCCGGGCCTTGGCCGCCACCGCCTGGCGCACCGAGTCCGAATGCACCACCCGGTCGACCAGGGTGCGGCGGTGGGAGCGGTCCGGCCCGATCGCCGCGGTACGCACGCGCTTGAAGTGCACGCGCAGCAGCCGGCTGACCCGGCGCAGGTCCTTCTCGGTGCCCTGCTCTTCGGCGACCACTTCGCGCAGCGAGACGGGATTGCCGAACTGCACGAAGGTCGCACGACCGTTGACCAGGGTGGCCAGGAAGCGCCGGATGCGCCCGCCCAGATCCCAGTTCTCGGAAAACAGGATCTTGGCGATCGACTGTTCCTTGTCCGGCGCGCGCCCGATCAGCACCGTGACCGGCACGATTCGGGCGTCTTCGACCCTTCCGTCATGGACCGCCGCGAGCAATTGCTCGACCATTGCCGAGTGGCGGCGACGCTCCAGCCGGCGCACGAAGAACCCGCGGTAACGGCGACTCGCCCCGTAGGCCCGCGGAAGATCCAGGTCGCCTTCCTGGAATGCGTCGGCCGGCCGGCGCCAGCCCTGCTCGCGGCAGATCTGCTCCAGGATCAGCAACGAGGTGAAGGCGTAGGTATCGAGCACGAAGAACACCGGCGCGCCGCTGCCGATCCGGAGTTCGTCGAGATCCTCCGGCAACACCGTTGCGCGCACCCACCAGTGCAGCACCCCGCGCCACAGCGAAACCCACCTGAGCTTGAGCGAATGCAGCAGGCTGCCCGGGAATCGGCGGTGCGAAGGCGGTGACGACATATCGAATGGCTGCGGAGAGGCTGGTTGCCGAAGGGCGCCAAGTTTACCACCGGCGCATTTTTCAACGCGAGACCGGCATTTACCGATCGATGCCGCACTGTCGAACAATGCCATTCATCCGGCATGCCCTTTGGAGTGCCGGGTCAGCGATGAGACCGGTCATAAAAAAGGCAGAGCCCCGGGTAGAGGCTCTGCCGGCAAACCGACCGAGGCCGGAGGTCATTCCCGGACGATCATGGCGACGTCGCGGGTTTTCTTGTTGCTGGTTGTTACCGCGGCTCGATCACGGCGGAGATCAAACCTCAAATAAATAATAACCTGAAATGAATAGCTGATGCAACACTTTTATTGATCTATTTTACTTGTTGTATTTATTGATAAAAATCGATTCGATTTCTTTCCGGATCGAAGCGGCCGCGGCCGCGGGCTGTTCGGCGTCGCGGATCGGACGGCCGACGACGATATGGTCGGCGCCGGCGGCGAATGCCTGTTCGACGCTCATGGTGCGCTTCTGGTCGTCGACGTTGGCCACCGGGCGAATGCCGGGGCAAACGACGACCAGGGCCGGATCCACGCCCGCGCGCAGCGCCGGCACCTCCAGGCCCGACGAGATCACGCCGTCGCAACCGAGTTTCAACGCGCGCCGGGCGCGCGACAGCACCAGGTCGGAGACGTCGCAGGCAAACCCGAGGTCGTCCAGGTCGCCCTGGTCGAGGCTGGTCAGCGCGGTGACCGCCAGTACCCTGCTTCGACCCTTGTTCGCGGCGGCTTCGGCCAGCATCGCGTCCTGCCCGTGGACGGTCAGGAAATCCACGTTCTGGCGCGCCAGCTGGGCCACCGCACGTCCGACCGTGGCCGGCACGTCGAACAGCTTGAGGTCGGCAAACACCTTCTTCCCGGCGGCCTTGAGTTCGTCGACCAGTTCGAAGTAGGCGCCGGACAGGAACAGTTCCAGGCCCAGCTTGTAGAAGGTCACGTGATCGCCCAGCGCCTCGACCAGCGCGCGAGCGCGCGCGGCGTCGGGCACGTCCAGGGCGAAGATCAATCGATCGGCCGGCGCGATCGCGGCTGTTTTCCGTTCAGGCGTTTGCGGCATTGACATGATCCTTGATATGGCCGGCGACCACGGCGGGCGCCTGCATGTGAACGTGGTGCCCGCCCGCGACCTCGTGCAGCACCAGGCCCGGCACTGCGGCGGCCCGACGCTCGATCAGGCCGCCGGGCACCACCCGCGAGCGCGGCGCAGCCAGGACACAGGCCACCGGGCACTCGATGTGGCCGAGCAGGTCCAGCACCTGGGGTTCGGTATAGCGCTGCGTGGACGGCCAGGTCAGGCGCAGATCGTGGCGCCATTGCCAGCCGCCGTCGATCTGCTCCAGTCCGCGCTCCGCCAGCAGCTCGGCGGCCGCATGCGGCAGGTCCGAATTGCGCGTGCGCGCTTCGATCGCCGATTCGCGCTCGGCATGCACGCGCCGGGGCCGGTCGTGACTGGCGTGCACGGCCTTGCGCCAGCCCTCGGCAGTGCAATCCGGCGGCGCCGACAACGGGCCCAGCCCCTCGACCACGCCCAGCGATTCGACCCGCTCCGGGCAGGCCGCCGCCAGCACGCTGGCCACGGCCCCGCCCAGCGAGTGGCCGAGCAGGTGAAACCGCTGCCATCCGAGCGCGTCGGCGGCGGCCAGCACGTCGAACACGTAGTCGTCGAAGTGGTAACGCGCCGCGTCGGCGCGCGGCGGGGAGTTGCCGTGGCCGGGAAAGTCCAGGCAGGCCATCTCCAGCCCGTCCAGGTACGGCAGCATCGGCGCGAAGCTCAGCGCATTGTCCAGCCAGCCGTGCAGCGCGATCACCCGCGGGCCCTCCGCCGCGCCGCGTCGAATGACCGCCATCGGCGTGCGGCGCTCGAATTCGAGTGTTTGGCGGCTCCGGTCCGGCAAGCGTGTACCTTCGGTCGAGTGGCGCTACTATACTGAAACGGGGGCGGTCGCTGGCGATCGTTAAAGCACCAAGCAGGAGCCTGGGCCATGAACGAAAAGGAAAACGAACCGGACCTGGAACGATTCAAGGATCGTGACAAGACCCGCGACGAGTTCAGCATGGGCCCGACCGAGGACCAGATCCGGCTGGCCGAAGAAATGCTGGGCAGCTTCAATGCACAGACCTTCCAGGAAAAAAGGGACCTGAGCGAGGACTATCGCGCGGGATCACTCCAACCCATGGACCGGTCCGCCGATCCGGCCAAGGTCCTGATCTCGGCCCATCCGGCGCCCGGACAGGAACACCACATCGTGCTCAGCCAGGAACAACTGCCGGCCATTCGCGCGGCCGAAATCACCATACGCCGGCTTGGTCAGCTGCACGTCCTGACCGGCTGCTTCGAGCCCGGACACGAAGGCCGACGCGCCGGAGACAGGCAGAACGGGACGTTGATGGTGTCGTACTTCTATCCGGTCGACTAGCCGCTCGAGAACAAACCAGCTCGCGCCTTTGCAAGAGCGGTCTTGATCTTCATGAATCTGAAAATACCGATGTCGAGCGCGGATCGGTTCACGCCGGCTCCAGCGTGGCGTAGCCGGCCACCAGCCATTTTTGTCCGGCGTCGTCGAAGTTGATCTGGATGCGCGCGTTCTCGCCCTGGCCCTCGACCGTCAGTACCGTGCCGGCGCCGAACTTGGCGTGGCGCACGCGCGAACCCAGCGCGGGCAGGCCGCCGCCGGAATCGCGCGGCGCGCGCGCCTGCGAGACGTTGAGCTGCGGCCGGATGTCCTCGATCAGCTCCGGCGGCAGTTCGCCGACAAAGCGCGACGGCCGGCCGAACATGGTCTGGCCGTGCAGCCGGCGCGATTCTGCATAGCTCAGGTACAACAGCTCCATCGCCCGGGTCATGCCGACGTAGGCCAGCCGGCGCTCCTCGGACAGCCGGCCCGGCTCCTCGACCGATTTGCGGTGCGGAAAAAGACCTTCCTCCATGCCGGCCAGGAACACCAGCGGAAACTCCAGCCCCTTGGCCGAATGCAGCGTCATCAGCTGCACGCAGTCCTGCCACTTCTCGCCCTGGTGCTCGCCGGCCTCCAGCGCGGCCTGGGTCAAAAACGACGCCGTCATGCTCAAGCCCGCCTGCTCGTCTTCCATGGACTGGTCGAAGCTCTCGGCCGCGCGCACCAGTTCGTCGAGGTTTTCCTGGCGCGCCTCGGCACGGTCGGCCGGCTCGCGCGCCAGGTAGTGCTGGATCAGGTCGGTGCGCTTGATGATCTTTTGCATGATCCCGCCCAGGTCGGTTTCCCCGGCCGCCGCGCGCAGCGACTCGATCAGCTCGACGAAGGCCCCCAGCGCATTGCGCGCCCGGCCGGTCAGGTTGCCGGCGGCCAGCTGGCGGCGGGTCGCGTCCCACAGCGAAAGGTCCTGGGCGCGCGCGCTCTCGCGCAGCCCGGCGACGGTGCGCTCGCCGATGCCGCGCGCCGGCACGTTGACCACGCGCTCGAACGCGGCATCGTCCATCGGGTTGTGGACCAGCCGCAGGTAAGCCAGCGCGTCGCGCACCTCGGCGCGCTCGAAGAAGCGCAGGCCGCCGTAGACCCGGTAGGGAATGTCGGCCCTGAGCAGCGCCTGCTCGAACAGCCGAGACTGGGCGTTGGAACGATACAGCACGCCGACGCCGGACGGCTTGCGGCCGGATTCGAGCCAGTCCTGGATGCGGCCGACGACGAACTCGGCTTCCTCGTCCTCGTTGTAGGCCGAGAACACCCGCACCGGCTCGCCCTGCTCGCCCTCGGTCCACAGGTTCTTGCCCATCCGGTCGTCGTTGTGGTCGATGACCCGGTTGGCCGCCTCGAGAATCGTCTGGGTGGAGCGGTAGTTCTGCTCCAGGCGCACGATTTCGGGCTTGAAGTCGTCGACGAAGTGCTGCACGTTCTCGACCCGCGCGCCGCGCCAGCCGTAGATGGACTGGTCGTCGTCGCCGACCACGAACACGCGCGTCTTCGCGCCGCCGGCCAGCAGCTTGACCAGCGCGTACTGCAGCGTGTTGGTGTCCTGGAACTCGTCGATCATCACGTGCGCGAAGCGGTCCTGGTAATGCCGCAGCCGGTTCGGGTTGTCGCGCAGCAGTTCCACGGTTCTGAGCATCAGCTCGGCGAAATCCACCAGCCCGGAGCGCTCGCAGGCGCCCTGGTAGGTGCGGTAGATCTCGACCATCTGCATGGTCAGCGGGTTGCCGTTGTGCTCGATGTGGTCGGGCCGGACCCCGTCGTCCTTGCGCGCGTTGATGAAGCCCTGGACCACGCGCGGCGGGAATTCGCCCTCGTCGAGCTGCATTTCCCGGATAGTTCGCCGGACCAGCCGGTACTGGTCGTCGGAATCGAGTATCTGGAAGGTCGGGTTCAGGTTGGCCTCGGCCGAATGCAGGCGCAGGATCCGGTGGCAGATGCCGTGAAAGGTCCCGATCCAAAGGCCCGAAGACGGGATCTGCAGCAGCTCCTCGACCCGGCCGCGCATTTCGTTGGCGGCCTTGTTGGTGAAGGTCACCGCCAGCACCGCCATCGGCGAGACGTGCTCGACCTGGATCAGCCAGGCGATGCGGTGAACCAGCACCCGGGTCTTGCCCGAACCGGCCCCGGCCAGCACCAGGCAATGGCCGTCGTCCAGCGTCACCGCCTGGCGCTGGGCGTCGTTGAGATCGTCGATCAGGTGGGATACGTCCAAGAACATTCCTGTTTTCTAACCACAGATTACGCCTTTGTTCATGGAACCTGGCTCCAACCGCATTTATTTGCGGTAAAAATTCAATTGCCCGCCCGCGCCAGCGCGCGGTGGCCGATATCGGTGCGGTAGTAGTCGTCGCGGAAACCGATCTGCGGCAGCCAGCGGTAGACCTCGCCCTTCGCCTGGGCCAGTGTGTCACCCAGCGCCGTGACGCACAGCACGCGCCCGCCGTTGGTCAGCACATGGTCGTCTTCCACGCGCGTGCCGGCGTGAAATACCTTGATCTCGTCGGGCCACTCCAGGTCCAGGCCGGTGATCCTGTCACCCTTGCGGTAGGCGTCCGGGTAGCCGCCGGCGGCCATGACCACGCCGATGGCCGGACGCGGATCCCATTCGAGCTCCACCTGGTCCAGCCTTCCTTGCAGCGTCTTCATCAGGGCCTCGGCCAGGTCCGACTTCAGCCGCGCCAGGATCGGCTGGGTCTCGGGATCGCCCAACCGCACGTTGAATTCCAGTACCCGGGCGCCGGTGCGCGTGACCATCAGGCCCGCGTAGAGAAACCCGGTAAACGGATGCCCATCGGCCACCATGCCGCACGCCGTCGGCCGGATGATTTCGTCGATGATCCTGCCGTGCAGTTCGTCGCTGACCACCGGGGCCGGCGAAATCGCGCCCATGCCGCCGGTGTTCGGTCCCTTGTCGCCCTCGTCGCGCTGCTTGTGGTCCTGGCTGGTGGCCAGCGGCAGCACCGTCTCGCCGTCGACCAGCGCGATGAAGCTGGCTTCCTCGCCGACCAGGAACTGCTCGATCACCACCCGGTTACCGGCCTCGCCGAACGCGTTGCCGGAAAGCATGTCTTCCAGGGTCTTCTTGACCGTGCGCTCGTTCTCGGCGATGACCACGCCCTTGCCGGCGGCCAGGCCGTCGGCCTTGAGCACCAGCGGCAGGGGCCGGCCGCGGGCGAATTCCAGGCCGTCGTCGACGTTATCGACCACGGTCCAGGCCGCGGTCGGAATCTCGTGGCGCGAGAGAAAATCCTTGGCGAACGCCTTGGACGACTCCAGCCGGGCCGCGTCGGCGCTCGGGCCGAAGCACTTCAGCCCGGCCTGCTCGAACCGGTCGACCACGCCGGCGGCCAGCGGCGCTTCCGGGCCGACCACGGTCAGGTCGATTGCGCGCTCGCGCGCCAGCGACACCAGGCCGTCGAGATCGTCGGCGGCCACGTTGACATTCTGCATGCCCTCGTCGAGCTGCGTGCCCGCGTTGCCGGGCGCGACCAGCACCACTTCGACCTGTTCGGATTGCGCCAGTTTCCACGCCAGCGCGTGCTCGCGTCCACCGGAGCCAATGACCAGAATTTTCATCTCTGCAGCCTTCCTGGGACCTGGATTCGATTCTAACTTGGGGGCCGGCAGACCGGGGAGTCACCGGGTTCTTTCGGGGGAACGCGCTTCCCTGACTGGCGTTCAATCGCCGGAGGTGTGCGTCCGACCTGCTGCTGATCGTCGGGGATGTAACCCCGACCTACTTCGAGCCATTGCAGTTTCGTAGGTCGCGGTTACATCCCCGACGGGAAGGCTATACCACGCGCACCTGGGCGAAGCGCCGCTTGCCGATCTGCAGCAGGCCGTTGAAGCCGACCGGCAGCACGTGGCCGCGTTCGGTGACCTTCTCGCCGTCGACCTTGACGCCGCCCTGCTTGATCAGCCGGAACGCATCGGAATTCGACGCGGTCAGCCCGGCGGCGGTCAAGGCCGCGGCGATGCCCAGCCCGTCGCCGTCGGCGGCCAGCTCGATCTCGGGCAGGTCTTCGGGCAGCTCGCTTTCGCGAAAACGCGCGATGAACGCATCGCGCGCCTGGTCGCCGGCACCCTTGCCATGGAACCGGTCGACGATCTCCATGCCCAGCTCGAACTTCACGTCGCGCGGGTTGCGGCCCTCGGCAACCTGGCGCTTGAGTTCGTCGAGCTCGTCGGTGGGCCGGAAGCTGAGCAGCTCGAACCAGCGCCACATCAGTTCGTCGGAGATGCTCATGATCTTGCCGAACATTTCCTCGACCGGGTCATTGATGCCGACGTAGTTGTCCAGCGACTTCGACATCTTCTGTACCCCGTCGGTACCTTCCAGCAACGGCCAGGTGATGATGACCTGCGGGGCCTGCCCGGCCTGGGCCTGGAGCTGGCGACCGACCAGCAGATTGAACTTCTGGTCGGTCCCGCCCATCTCGACGTCGGCCTCGAGCGCCACCGAGTCGTGGCCCTGCACCAGCGGATACAGAAATTCGTGGATCGCGATCGGCTGGCCGGAGCGATAGCGCTTTTCGAAGTCATCGCGCTCGAGCATGCGCGCGACCGTGTGCCCGGCGGCCAGCCGGATCATGTCGGCGGCGTTCATCTCGCCGAACCATTCGGAGTTGAACCGGATCTCGGTCCTGTCGCGGTCGAGCACCTTGAACACCTGCTCGGCGTAGGTCTCGGCATTGGCCCGGATTTCGGCCTCGGTCAGTGGCTTGCGCGTGACGTTCTTGCCGGTGGGGTCGCCGATCATGCCGGTGAAGTCGCCGATCAGGAAGATCACGGTATGGCCGGCGTCCTGGAACCGGCGCATTGCATTGAGAATCACGGTGTGGCCCAGGTGCAGATCGGGTGCGGTCGGATCGAAGCCCACCTTTACCCGCAGCGGCTTGTCGCCGGCGATGCGCTCGGCCAGTTCGTCGGCCTGGATCACCTCGGCCGCGCCGCGCAGCAGTTCGTCGATATCGGTCACTTCAGACCCGCTCGGAAAGCATTGAAAACAGTGCGACAGTTTAGCCTGACCGACGGCGACCAATGGGCCCGAACGGTCCTTTTACAATTGACGTTTCACGCGCATGGCGCTACTGTACGGGGGATTTTGTCCGCCGTACCGGCAACCAAGAGCCCCGATGCCCAGAACGAAAACCATGGCCTCGCGCCGAAACCGATCCGGGTCGGCGAACGAGTCCACGCCAATGCCCGAGCGCCTTTCGGCGATCGGGAATGCATTGCACGCCGCCGGAGAAATCGCCGGCCGTGGATGGCGCGCGCTGCGCAACGGCGGGCCGGGCCGGCTGGCCCTGATCGGCGGCCTCAGCGCACTGGCGCTGGTCGTCATGGGGCTGCAGTTCTCCGCCGGGCCGGCCGAGCCGGCGCCCGAGGCGCAGCGCGCCGATGTACCGATGCAGATCGATACCGCTGCAATTGCCGACATGGCCGAAGCCGGAAAAGACCCGGGCGAACCGGGTGATCCGGACAGCGCGGGCGACGCCGACCCGGTGCCGAGCGAACCGGTCCCAACCGCCCCGAAAGAACGCGCCTGGCAGTACGTCCAGGTCGCCTCGGGCGATACCATGGAAATCATCTTCCGCCGACTGGGGCTTTCACCGCGGCTGCTGCACGAGGTGATCAACCTGGACGAGCGCACCGATTCGCTGGTCGACCTGCGCCCGGGCGACGAAATCGCGTTCGACATCGACGACGACGGCCTGAACGCGCTTCGGACCGAGTTCGACGACGAGAACTGGCTGTTCATCGAGCGGTCCGGGGACGACCTGGCCAGCCGCCTGGAAGCGCGCAACCTCGAGGTGCGCGTCGCCGAGGTCGAGGCCGAAATCACTTCGTCGCTGTTCAATGCGGGCAAGAATGCCGGGCTTTCCGACAACATGATCCTGCGCCTGGCCGGCATTTTCGGCTGGGACATCGATTTCGCGCTGGATATTCGAAGAGGCGACCGCTTCGCCCTGGTCTACGAGGAAATCTACCGCGACGACCAGTTCCTGCGCCAGGGTGCCATCCTGGGCGCACGCTTCATCAACCAGGGCGACAGCTTCGAGGCCGTGCGCTTCGACGCCGGCGACGGGCCCGATTATTACGACCCCGAAGGCCGCCCGATGCGCAAGGCTTTCCTGCGCGCGCCGATCAACTTCACCCGCGTGTCATCGAATTTCAACCCGCGGCGCCTTCATCCGGTCACGCGCCGGGTGCGGCCGCACAACGGCACCGACTACGCCGCCGCCACCGGCACACCGGTCTGGGCGGCCGGCGACGGGACCGTGATCGAGGCCGGCTACGGCCGGGCCAACGGCAACTACATCTTCATCAAGCACGGCAACCACATCGTCACCCGCTACCTGCACCTGTCGAAGAAGCTGGTCGGCCGCGGCGATCGCGTACGCCAGGGCCAGACCATCGGCCGGGTCGGCGCCACCGGCATGGCCACGGGACCGCACCTGCACTACGAGTTCCTGGTCAACGGCCGCCACCGCGATCCGCGAAAGGTCGATCTGCCCGAAGCCGAACCGCTGCCGGCCGAGCTGCTGCCCGAGTACGAGGCCCACGCCAGTTCGTGGCTGGCCAGGCTGGAAGAACTGCTGCCGCCGAAGATCCTGCTCGCCAGCTCCGACGACGAAAGCGAGTCGACCGCCGAATCGCGCCGGAAAAGCCCTTCCGCACCGAAGTGACAACGCACTTGCGGTGGTCGGGTTTGCGCATTTCGCAAGGCGCGTGAAGCGACGCGCCATGCACCCTGGTCATTCTTCGCGCCGCCCTGAACGGCCGCCCACGCGTTGCCCTGTGTCGCCGGATGGATTTCGGCGACAATCAACCTCATGAGCACGATCTATATCGGCCTGATCTCGGGCACCAGCATGGACGGCATCGATGCCGTCCTGATCGACTTCGCCGGTGACCGGCCGCAAGCCATCGCCGCCGAGACCTACCCGTGCCCGGCAAAGCTTCGCGCCGCGCTCGACCAACTGCGCATCGACCCGGATGCATTCACCGCGGCACGGCTGGCGCGGCTGGACGCCGAAGTGGGCCACGCGTTTGCCGAGGCCGCGGTCAACCTGATGGCGAAGACCGGCGCGAGTGCCGACCAGGTGCGCGCCGTCGGCAGCCATGGCCAGACCGTGCTGCACCGCCCTTACGACGAATTCGCCCACACGCTGCAGATCGGCGACCCCAGCCGCATCGCCGCGCTCACCGGCATCGACGTCGTGGCCGATCTGCGCCGTGCCGACCTGGCCGCCGGTGGCCAGGGGGCTCCGCTGGCCGCGTTGATTCACCAGGCGCTGTTGGCAAGCGCCGACGAGAACCGCGTGGTCGTCAACCTCGGCGGCATCGCCAACGTTACGCTGCTGCCGGCCGAAGGCGGCGTTTCGGGCTTCGACACGGGTCCGGCCAACTGCTTCATGGACGACTGGTACCGCACCCATCACGCCAGCCATCGCAAGGATGGAAAGAGCGTGCGCTTCGATGCCGGCGGAAAATGGGCCGCCAGCGGCGGCGTCGACGCGACCTGGCTGGCTGAATTGATGCGCGAGCCCTACCTGCATCGCGAACCGCCCAAAAGCACCGGTATCGAGTATTTCAGTCCCACGTGGCTGCGCGACCGGCTGCCGCAAGACGCCGAGGAGCGACCCGCCGACATTCAGGCCACCCTGGCTGAATTCAGTGCGGCCAGCCTGGTCGCGAATATCGAACGCTTTGTCCCGTTCGATCCCGACCGCGTTCTGGTATGCGGCGGCGGCATGGCCAACACCCACCTGGTCGGCCGCATCCAGGCCCGCCTCGGCGACACGCCGGTCCAGTCCACCGCCGATCACGGCATGGACCCCGACTTCGTCGAAGCCACCCTCTTCGCCTGGCTCGCCCGCGAATTCATCGCCGGCCGTCCCATCAACACCCCGCCCATCACCGGCGCCCGCCACCCCGTCCGTCTCGGCGCGCTGTGGCCGGCATCGCCGCGCCATTGAACGGGTGCATTTCGCAGGCTCGACGCGACCCATGCGGGAAGTAACGGTCTGTAGAGTGCCATTGGACCACAGGGCCTGCACCATCGGCGGTGGCGCAGGCCCTGTCTCAGCGCCGGAAGAACAGGTTGACGAGGATGGTGAGGACGATGCTGATGATGAGCATGGATACGACGGGGAAGTAGAAGCCGCCGGATTCGCGTTCGATTCGGATGTCGCCGGGGAGACGGCCAAACCAGGAAAACAGGTTCGGGTACCAGTGGAGCAGTGCGCCGATGACCAGAAGCGCGAGGCCGGCGAAGATCAGGATCTTGCCCACGCGGCGTTCAGTCCAGGTCCGCGCGGACCCGTTCGAGGAATTCGTCGAGCAGGCGTTCCAGCGATATCAGCGAGTTCTCCAGGCGGTGGCCGTCGGACACCAGCTGCAGCGTGGCGACCGAGGCTTCGGAGAACTTCAGGCTGTTGCGCCACGGGATGATGTCGTCCTGCCAGCCGTGCACGACCATGATGTGGCCGGTGCGCGGCGTGTAGGCGTCCGGGATTTCACCGTCCTCGATGCGGTCTTCCATGAACAGCGCCGGGGCCATCAGCCACAGGCCGGCGACCCGCCTTTGCTCGGCCGCCGCGACCGAGACCCAGCCGCCCAGCGAAGAGCCGACCAATACGACGGGACGATCGAGTTCGTCCAGCCGCGCCAGCAGTCGATCGCGCCGCGCGATCGGTTGGTCGTGCAGGTCGGTGTAGTCGATCGCCTCGGCGGTGAAGCCGGCCTGCTCGGCGATCGGACGCAGCACCTGGATCTTGCGGCTTTCGGGACTGGATTCGTGGCCGTGGCTGAAGATGACGCGGGGTTTGTTCATTTCGGGGC
>JAWLEW010000002.1:19837-22020 GCA_041685925.1 Wenzhouxiangellaceae bacterium
GCCTTTGAATTCGCGCCAGTGCTCGGCGAAGGTCTTGCCGGTCACCGGGTGCTCGAGGTCGGGCGCGAGGTCGGCCAGGGGCTTGAGGACGTGGGCGTACTTGAGGATTTCGCCGCGCGGCAGCACCAGGTTGCCGAAACGGCCGGTGCGCTCCCCGAACAGCAGCACGTCGATGTCCAGCGTGCGGTCGGCGAACCTGGGCAGGTCGCGCTTTCGGCCGTGCCGGTCTTCGAGTTCGGTCAGCCAGGCCTTGAGCGTTTCGGGCTCGAGGTCGGTCCGGATGCGGCAGCAGGCGTTGAGGAAGTCGTCACCGTCGAAGCCGACGGCCTCGGACCGATACACCGGCGAGCACTCGACATCGCCGAAACGCGCGCGCAGCGCCTCGAGGCCGGCGGCCAGCTTGTTGCGCGCATCGACATTGCTGCCCAGCCCGAGATAGACCTGTTCGGCTTGCGCCACGTGCT
Source organism: Wenzhouxiangellaceae bacterium (assembly GCA_041685925.1). Lineage (GTDB taxonomy): Bacteria > Pseudomonadota > Gammaproteobacteria > Xanthomonadales > Wenzhouxiangellaceae. Next base: position 20,302 of record JAWLEW010000002.1, read on the forward strand.
GCTCCAGTTCGTTGCGGCCGGGCGCGTGCCCGGACGAGGTGAATCGCTAGGGTTTTCGGCCGCGCTCGATCATCACGCCGACCGATTTCGAGCCGGTGACCGCGCCGGGCTTGTCCAGCCTGAGCGTGAGCCACGCGACGTCGAATTCGTTCAGCACGATCTCGGCGCAGCGCTCGGCCAGCGTTTCGACCAGGAAGAATTCGCTGTCGCCGATGAACGCGGCCAGGCGCTTGGCGACGGCCTTGTAATTGAGTGTATCGTCGATCGAGTCGGTCTGCGCGGCGCGCGCGATATCGGCCGACATTTCGACATTCAGCACGACTTTCTGGCGGATCTCGCGCTCCCAGTCGAATACGCCGACGACGGTTTCGACTTCGAGATCCTGGATGAAGATTCGGTCCATGTTCAGGCTGCCTTTGGTTTCTCTAGCGCTGGCAGTTCGTCCAGCGGCCAGCGCGGGCGAACGCCGATGTGTCCATTCCGGGTGGCCGATCCGCGGCGGAACCAGCCGGCCAGGGCGATCATGGCGCCGTTGTCGGTGCAAAGCGCCGGCGGCGGATAGTACACGCGCCCGGGCAGCGCCTTGTCGAGGGCCGCGCGCAGCCGGCGGTTGGCGCTGACCCCGCCGGCGATCACCAGCCGTTCCAGCCGGGTCTCCTTCAAGGCGCGCTTGCACTTGATCGCAAGTGTGTCGACCACGGCGCGCTCGAAGCCGGCCGCGATGTCGGCGCGCGTGCGCTCGTCGCGACCAGCTTCATCGGCCTCGCGCTCGATCAACAGCCGGGTGTGGGTCTTGAGCCCGGAGAAGCTGAAGTCCAGCCCGGGCCGGTCGGTCATCGGCCGAGGGAAATCGAACCGATCCGAATCGCCCCGCCCGGCCAGCTTCGCCACTTCGGGCCCGCCGGGATAGGAAAGGCCGAGCAGTCTCGCGGTCTTGTCGAAGGCCTCGCCGGCCGCGTCGTCCAGCGTCTCGCCCAGCAGCCGGTACTTGCCCGGCTCGGCGACCTCGACCAGCATCGTGTGGCCGCCGGAGACCAGCAGCGCGACGAACGGAAATTCGGGCGGGTCGTCCTCCAGCAGCGGCGACAGCAGGTGGCCCTCCATGTGGTGCACGCCGACGGCCGGGCGGTCGATGGCCGCGGCATAGGCCTCGGCCACCGAGGCGCCGACCAGCAGCGCGCCGGCCAGGCCGGGGCCTGCCGTGTAGGCCACCACGTCCAGCGCTTCCGGGTCGATCGCGGCCTGGTCCAGCACCTGGCGGATCATGGGTGCGAGCTTGCGCACGTGGTCGCGCGAGGCCAGTTCCGGCACCACGCCGCCGTAGCGCGCGTGGTCGAGCTGGGTGTAGACCGCCTCGGCGATGATGCCCTCGCCATGCCGGTAGACCGCCACCGCCGTCTCGTCGCACGAAGTCTCGATGCCCAGGACGGTGTCGCGCCGGGGCTCGGACGAGATCGGCAAGTCGGAAAAATTTTGCATTCGGGTAGCTTACCGCGATATACTGGTGAACTCACCCGTTTTTGAAGGTAAGTGATTCAGCATGCCGAACGTGAAAGTCAAGGAAAACGAACCGTTTGAATTTGCGCTCCGCCGCTTCAAGCGCTCCTGCGAAAAGGCCGGCGTCGTGGCCGAAACCCGTCGCCGCGAGTTCTACGAAAAGCCGACCCAGGAACGCAAGCGCAAGAAGGCCGCGGCGGTGAAGCGTCATTTGCGGAAACT
>JAWLEW010000002.1:22120-39998 GCA_041685925.1 Wenzhouxiangellaceae bacterium
CCCGGAACCGCCTTGTAACCCGGCAAGACCCCCCCCGGTGCGTTTCGCCTATGGCTCAACAGCACCCTACAAAACCGCTACGACCCGCGTAGGGTGCGTCGAGCGAAGCGAACACGCACCAATCAGCCTTTCCATACTCCTTGCTTGGAAATGCGGGGCTGATCATGCCCCGCGGTGCGTTTCGCCTGCGGCTCAACAGCACCCTACGAAACCCGGCCCCTCCCCACCCCTCGTGCGTCGCATCGTGGCGTAATATTCTGGGGAAGTATCTTTCTGCCGCTCCCAAGCCGGAGCAGGGGTTCGACATGTCACTGAAACAAGAGATCAACGACCAGGTCAAGCAGGCCATGAAGGGCGGCGAGAAGGATCGCCTGAAGGTGCTGCGCATGCTGACCGCGGCGATCAAGCAGAAGGAAGTCGACGAGCGCGTCGAGCTCGACGACGCGCAGGTGCTGGCGATCATCGACAAGCAGGTCAAGCAGCGCCGCGAATCCATCGAGCAGTACACCGCCGGCGGACGGGTCGACCTGGCCGCAGCCGAGCAGGCCGAAATCGACATCCTGTCGGAATTCCTGCCCGAACCGCTGGGCGAGGACGAACTGGCCGCGATGATCGACCAGGCGATCGCCGACACCGGCGCCGCATCGATGGCCGACATGGGCAAGGTGATGGGCCAGCTCAAGCCGAAGGTCCAGGGCCGGGCCGACATGAAACAGGTCTCGGCCGCCGTGCGCACGAAGCTGGGCTAAAAATCGCCCGGGCGGCGCACCGCGGGCGCGACAAGCGATTCAGACGATTCCCGATGCAGTCAGGAATCCTGTCCGGCCAGGCAATGCCTCAATATTGCTCGGCAAAGGAATCCGCCTGCGGTTCGACTCCCTGTTCGAACGCCAGCAACCACTCCTTGCGTTTCAGCCCGCCGGCATAGCCGGTGAGCGAGCCGTTCTTGCCGATCACCCGATGACAGGGCACGATGACCGCAATGGGATTGACGCCGTTGGCCGCACCCACGGCCCGGATGGCACTGGGTCGTCCGATCAGGTCGGCCTGTTGGGCGTAACAGCGGGTTTCGCCGTAAGGGATGCATTGCAGCGCGTTCCAGGCAGCTTGCTGGAACGCCGTGCCTTGCGGTGCAAGCGGCAGATCGAAGTCGGTTCGTTCACGCTGAAACCAGGCCGCAAGCTGGGCCTTGCCCGCCCGGCTGAGGACGTTTTCGGGCCGGTGGTCTTCGGGCGTGTCGACAAAGCGCACGGCGGTAATCGCTGTATCGCTGGCTTCGATCCGCACCCAGCCCAGGGGGGTCTTCAGGTGGCTGTAGCCCAGTGTGCTCATGCCGGATTCCATGGTTCGGAAAGCAAGATGATTTCGCGATGCGGCCGCGGCCAGCGAATCCAGCGCCGGGTCCTCGCGTTGCAGGGTGCATTGCACGCCCGGGTCGCGACCGAGCCGGGCCTCGCAGTCCGCCGGCTACCCCAAGCATAAAACCCGGCGAATCGTCTTGAGTGTAGCGCGTCGGCCCAAAAAAAGGCGTTTGCCTCGGCCGGACCCGCCGCAAACGGTACCGAGTGTCGCGCGCAACGGGCCTGGCCTGCCGGCCACGCTGATTGCAATTGCCACCGGAACCCTTTTTCCCCGGCGGCTGTTTCGGTCGATGCGCGGTATCACGTGTCCGGCCCGGAAGCCGTCGCCGGCTGTCCCGAAGGCCTGCCGAGCCAGCTAAACTCACGGAAATGCCCGGACTGATTCCAGAATCGTTTATCGAGACCCTGCTCGAGCGCGTCGACATTGCCGACGTGGTCGGCCAGCGCGTGCCGCTGAAGCCGGCCGGCCACGAGTTCAAGGCCTGCTGCCCGTTCCACGACGAGAAGACGCCGTCGTTCTACGTCAGCCCGCAAAAGCAGTTCTACCACTGCTTCGGCTGCGGCGCGCACGGCACCGCGATCGGCTTCGTGATGGCCTACGACGGGCTGGAATTTCCGGCCGCGATCGAGGAACTGGCCTCGATGGCCGGACTGGAAGTGCCGCGCACCGAGGGCAAGGCGCCCGACGAGGCGCAGAAACGCCAGCGCGAGGCATTGTATGCAGCGCTGGATGCGGCCCAGAACTTCTTTCGCACTGCCCTGCGCCAGTCCGACGCCGCACGCGCCTACCTGAAACAGCGCGGCATCGACGAGCGCACCGCCGACGAGTTCGGCATCGGCCTGGCCCCGGACGCATGGTCGGCGCTGACCGACCAACTGCTGGAGCAGGGCTTCAAGCCTCAGGCGCTGGAGCAGGCCGGGCTGTCGTCGCGCGCGCGCAACGACAACCTGATCGACCGCTTCCGCAACCGGATCATGTTTCCCATCCACGACCGCCGGGGCCGGACGATTGCGTTCGGTGGACGGGCGCTGTCCGACGAGGGTCCGAAATACCTGAACTCGGCCGAGTCGCCGGTATTCCACAAGGGCCGCGAACTCTACCGCCTGTTCAACGTGCGCAAGGGCGGGCTGCCGGACCGGCTGCTCGTGGTCGAGGGCTACATGGACGCCGCCGCGCTGTACCAGTTCGGCTTCGGGGAGGCCGTCGCCACGCTGGGCACGGCGGTGACCGCCGACCACCTGGAATTGATGTTTCGCGCCACCTCGGTAATCATCTTCTGCTTCGACGGCGACGCGGCCGGCCGGCGCGCGGCCTGGAAGGGGCTGGAAACCGCTCTGCCGGTGATGCGCTCGGATCGCGAAGTGCGCTTTCTTTTCCTGCCCGAGGGCGAGGATCCGGACAGCCTGGTCAGGTCCGAGGGCGCCGAGGGATTCGAGCAAAAGCTGAGCAAGGCGGTGCCGCTTTCGCAATTTCTTTTCGACGAGCTGGGCCGCAAGCTCGATCTTTCCACGCCCGACGGGCGCGCACGGCTGGTCGCGCTGGCCGAGCCGTTGCTGGAAAAGCTGCCGGCCGGCCCGTTCGCCACGCTGATGGCCGACGAACTCGACCGCCGCGCCGGCCATTCGGGCAGCTGGAAACCGCCCCGGCAGCCCCGGCCGCAGCACCGCTCGGAGCTTTCCGAACGCCCGTTGACTCCGGTACAATACGCTGTTGCCATTCTGGTACAGCATCCGGAGCTGGCGGCCCCATCGGATAGAACGCGGCTGGACGTGCCCGGAGAGCTCAAAGGGGTTCGGTTTTTGGCCGATCTGATTGATTTCTGCCGCGAAAAGCCCAACATCTCTACCGCGCTGATACTCGAACACTGGCGCGACAAGCCGGAAGGCCGTTTTCTGTCCGGTCTCGCAGTCCGCGACCTGGCCGGAAAAGTCGAGCAGCTGAAACCGGCGCTGGAAGAAGCGCTCGACCGCATCCACGCGCAATTGATCCGCGCGCGCGTCGGTCGCTTGCAGCAGATTCAGGCCTCGGAAGGTCTGAGCGAGGACCAGAACGCGGAACTGCGTCACTGGTTGTCGAAACGTGAAGCCGGCAAATCCGGTTCGTCTTGAATACCCGAAATCATGCTTATGGAAAATACATCCCGCTCTTCGTTGAAGGTGTTGATCGAAAAAGGCCGCGAACAGGGCCAGTGGCTGACCTATGCCCAGGTCAACGACCACCTGCCCGACGACGTGGTCGAAGCCGAACAGATCGAAGACATCGTCAACATGATCAACGATATGGGCATCAAGGTGTTCGAAGAAGCGCCTGAAGATCCCGACGCGATGATCCTCAACGATTCGGCCTCCACCGACACCGACGACGAAACCGCGCAGCAGGAGGCCGAGGCCGCGCTGGCCGCGGTCGAGACCGAACTGGGCCGCACGACCGACCCGGTGCGCATGTACATGCGCGAGATGGGCGCGGTGGACCTGCTCGACCAGAAGGGCGAGATCGAGATCGCCAAGCGCATCGAGGACGGCCTGAACGCCGTCAACATCGCCCTGGCGCGTTTCCCCGGCACCGTCACCGTGCTGCTGGAGGAATACCAGGCCTGGCGCGAAGGCAACCAGCGCTTGAACGAGCTGGTCTCGGGCTTCGTCAACCCGCTGCTGCTGGCCGAGATGGACCTGATTTCCGACGACACCATGGAAGCCGCGGTCGCCGAGGAAGCCGAGTTCATCGACGAGCCCGAGGAAGACGAAGACGAGGACAAGCCGGCGCCCACCGTCAACACCGGCCCCGACGCCGAGCAGGTCATCGGTTTCTTCGAGGAACTGAAGAAGTCCCACGAACAGTTCATCAAGCTGTTCGACCGCTACGGCGCCGGCGGCAAGAAGACCAACGAGCTCAAGGACCAGATCAGCGAGCAGTTCATGCGTCTGAAGCTGCCGCCGCGCATGTTCGAGCATCTCATTGATCGGCTGCGCTTTCAGGCCAATATCACGCGCGACCTCGAGCGCCAGATCATGACCATCTGCATCGACAAGGCGGGCATGCCGCGCAAGGATTTCATCAAGAGCTTCGTCGACAACGAAACCGATCCGGACTGGCTCCAGGGGCTGCTGAACAAGCGTACCAAGTGGTCTTCGGCGCTCAAGGAACATGCCGACGAGATTGCACGCCTGCAGAAGAAGCTCAACCAGATCGGAAAGACCCAGCGCATTCCGATTTCGGAATTCAAGGACCTGACCCGCAACATGTCGATCGGCGAGGCACGCGCACGCCGGGCCAAGAAGGAAATGGTCGAGGCCAACCTGCGGCTGGTGATTTCGATTGCGAAGAAGTACACCAACCGCGGCCTTCAGTTCCTGGACCTGATCCAGGAAGGCAACATCGGCCTGATGAAGGCCGTGGACAAGTTCGAATATCGCCGCGGCTACAAGTTCTCGACCTACGCGACCTGGTGGATTCGCCAGGCCATCACGCGCTCGATCGCCGACCAGGCGCGCACCATCCGCATTCCGGTGCACATGATCGAGACGATCAACAAGCTCAACCGCATTTCCAGGCAGATGTTGCAGGAAATGGGCCGCGAGCCCACCGCCGAAGAGCTTGCGATCAAGATGGAGATGCCCGAGGACAAGGTCCGCAAGGTGCTCAAGATCGCCAAGGAGCCGATCTCGATGGAAACGCCCATCGGCGACGACGAGGATTCGCACCTGGGCGATTTCATCGAGGATCTCAACATCCTCTCGCCGGTCGACAAGGCCACCACTACCGGGCTTACCGACACCGTGCAGAAGGTCCTCGGCGGCCTCACGCCGCGCGAGGCCAAGGTGCTGCGCATGCGCTTCGGCATCGACATGAACACCGACCACACGCTCGAGGAGGTCGGCAAGCAGTTCGACGTCACCCGCGAGCGCATCCGGCAGATCGAAGCCAAGGCCCTGCGCAAGCTGCGCCACCCGACCCGCTCGGAGCAGCTCAGGAGCTTCCTGGACCTGGAGTGACCCCGATCCCTGGTTGCTTTCAAGTCAAACCCCGCTCCGGCGGGGTTTTTCGTATACGACCACCGGCTCTGGGTTAAGGTGGGAAAAAGATTCGTATCGACCGACATCCCATGAGCGAAGCACAACACGATCACGGGGGTTCATCACGGTTCTGGACCACCACGCACACCACGGCCCACTGCCTGCTGGGCTGCTCCATCGGCGAGGTGCTGGGGCTTTCGATCGGGGTCACGCTGGGGATCGGGCTGTGGTTCACGCTTTCGCTGGCCGTGGCGCTGGCGTTCGTGTTCGGCATGGGGCTGGCCGTACTGCCGCTGATCCGCGGTCACGGCATGAGCTTCAAGCGCGCGCTGGCGACAATCTGGCTGGGCGAGGCGGTTTCGATCGCGGTGATGGAGGTGGCGATGAACGTCATCGACTACGCGCTGGGCGGGATGAGCGCGATGTCGGTGACCGAGCCGGTGTTCTGGTACTCGTTGCTGGCCGCCATACCGGCCGGCTACATCGCTGCCTGGCCGGTCAACTGGTGGCTGATCGGCAAGAACCTCAAGCATTGCCATTGAAGTCGAATGCCTGGCTGCTTTCGGCGTATCGGGCCGATAGCCACGCGGCCTGGGCCGATTGGTTGACTGCGACTTTCAGCCAGTTCGACTGGCAGCGCTTCGAGCTGCCGGGCCGGCATTTCGCCTGGCGCATCCGCGGCAACCCGCTGAGCTGGCTGGATGCGCTGCCCGACGGCCGACCGGAGTTGATGGTGGCGACCTCGATGGTGGACCTGGCCACGCTCAAGGGAATCAATCCGCGACTGGCCGGCGTGCCGACAATTTATTATTTCCACGAAAACCAGTTCGCCTATCCGCAGGGCAAGAACCAGCTCAAGGCGCTGGAGCCGAAGATGGTGCAGCTCTACGGCGCGCTGGCGGCCGATCGGGTGCTGTTCAATTCCGGGTACAACCGTGAGAGTTTCCTGGAAGGCGTGCGTCGGCTGCTGGACCGGATGCCGGATCACGTGCCGCCGAAGGTGGTCGACCGGATCGGCGCGAAGTCCGATGTGCTGCCGGTGCCGATTCGACCGATAACGCCGGCCGGGACGCGCGACCCGCGGTTGATCGTCTGGAACCACCGCTGGGAGTACGACAAGGCGCCCGACCTGTTCGCCGATGCGATGATCACGCTGGCCGAGCGCGGCGTTGACTTCCGGCTGGCGCTGCTCGGCCAGCGCCACGAGACAACGCCCGAGGCACTGGCACGGCTGCGCGACGAACTCCCCGACCGCATCGTCGCCGACAGCCGTCTCCCGGCGAACGACTACTGCGCCCTGCTCGCCCGCGCCGGCATCGTGGTCAGCACCTCGAAGCACGAATTCCAGGGCATCTCGATGCTCGAAGCCGCCAGCGCCGGCTGCATACCGCTGGCGCCCGATGCGCTGTGCTACCCGGAAATCTACCCGGCCGAATATCGCTACCCGGCCGGTGATCGGGAGGCACTGGTCGATCGACTGGCCGAGTGGCTCACGGGCGACACGCCCGGCCCGGCAAACGTCGACGCCTGGACTACCGAGCCGCTCGAACCGGCCTGGCGAGCCGCGTTGCTGGACGAAAAGACCCGCTTCCACGAGGAAATGGGTCGGTCGCAGGACGCCTGAGCCCGCGGGTACTTGTTGTCCGGGGGATTGCTTGGGGATGCCCCTAGCCCCCACCCCGGCCCTCCCCCGCAAGCGGGGGAAGGAGAAAGGCTGCGCGCCGGAGCACGAAAATCCCTTCCCCCGCTCGCGGGGGAAGGTCAGGATGGGGGCGGTCTTCGTGGCCCAACTGGATCAATTGGCGGATCAATCCGCCTGGGACTGAATCCGCCCCTTGTAGCGTTCGTACAGCTGCCGGTGCTTGCTGCGGTCGAGGTCGTATTCCTCGCCGTCGATCCATACGCGCTGGATGCGGGTCATGACTTCCAGCGGGTCACCGCTGGTGACGATCAGCGAGGCGCGCTTGCCGGCGGCGAGCGAGCCGAGCTGGTCGTCGATGCCCAGAATCTGGGCCGGCCACAGCGTGACGGCTTTCAGCGCGGCGTCCTTCGGCAGGCCGAACGCGGCCGAACTGCCGGCGTGGAACGGCAGGTTGCGCGCGTTGGTGGCGCCGAAGCCGCCGCCCCCGTCGCCGATCGCGAACTTCACACCGGCCTCGTGCAGCTTGTCGGCGGCCTGGTAGGCCATGTCGTAGGCCTCCCAGCGCCGGGTCGGCATGGTGTAGACGCCGTTGAGGATGGCCGGTACGTCATCGGCCGCGAGACGGTCCGTGACGTATTGCAGGTCCGGGCCGCCGACTAGAATCACTCGATCGAATTCCTGCTCTTCGGCCCAATCCAGTGCAGCGTTGATTTCCTTCTCCTTGCCGGCGTACAGGAACAGCGGCAATTCGCCCTCAAGCAGCGGCGCCAGGGCCTCCAGTTGGTCGTTGCGCGGCGGGCGCGGGGCCCCGCCGGCCTCGAACGCCTGCATGGCCTTGCGCCAGTTGCGCGCGGCGTCGAGCACCGATTCGATCTTGTCGAGATCGTCGTTGTCGCTGTCGCTGGCCGCACCGGCCGGGAAGTCGATGTGCATGCCGGCCGGGGCCTTGATGATCATGTCTTCCCACGACCAGCCTTCCATGTTCATCACCGCCGATCGGCCGCGGATCAGCCCACCCGAGGGCACGGTATGGGTGGTCAGGATGCCGCCGGCGATGTTGACCGGCAGCAGCGCCGAGTCGTGGTTGAACGCGACTTCCACGCGCAGCGCGGCGTTGATCGCGCCCATTTCGGTGTTGTCGACGGTGCCGGCCACGCTGCTGATCTCGGTCAGGCCCAGCGCCGACAGCGGGTGGACGAAGCCGGGATAGACGTGGCTGCCTTCCAGGTCGATCACTTCGGCGCCGTCGGGAATCTCGACATCGGCGCCGATCGCGTTGATGTCGCGCCCTTCGATGAGGACGACGCCGTTCTCGATGACGTCACCGTCGACCGGATGCACGGTCGCGCCGGTCAGCGCCGTAATCTGCTGCGCCAGCGCCGGCGAGACAACCAGAATGCTGGCGGCCAGCGCGCAGGCCAGCCTGAATCCATTTGCAATCCCGCTTGAATTCCTGATACTCATTCGCCGCTCCTGAAGTCAATCGCATGGACGTGACCGAAATCCTGCGCGTGGCAGAACTCGTCGTGCGCCAGTTCCGAGGCGCGGTAGCCGATCAGCCAGCCCGGGGTTTCTTCTTCGCTGTCGTCTTCCGGAGCGCCTTCGCCGTTGTCGGCTTCCAGCACCATGGCCATCAGCTCGCGGCGCTCGGCTTCCAGCGCCTCGCGCTGGGCCCGGTCGGCCTCGCGATCGAAGTAGCGCCGGCCGTCGACCCAGGTCTGCTCGACCCGGGTATAGACCGAAAGCGGATGGCCGTTCCAGATCACGAAGTCGGCGTCCAGTCCTTGTTCGAGTCGTCCGGTCCGGTCGCCCACGCCAAGCTGGCGGGCCGGATTGGCGGTGATCATGACCAGCGCGTCGTGTTCGTCGACCTGGCCATAGCGAACCGCCTTGGCCGCTTCCAGGTTCATCCGGCGGGCCAGTTCCGGGTTGTCCGAATGCAGCCCGACGGTCACGCCGCCCATGGCCATCAGCGCCGGGTTGTAGGGAATCGCGTCGTGGGCTTCGTGCTTGAAGTTCCACCAGTCGATGAAGCCCGAGCCGCCGGCGCCGTGTTCGGCCATTCTGCGGGCCAATTTATAACCCTCCAGCACGTGCTGGAAGGTGCCGATGGTGACGCCGAACGATTCGGCGACGTCGATCAGCATGCGCATTTCGTCGGCGCGGTAGGCGTGCGAATGGATCTTGCGCACGCCTTCGAGAATTTCGACGATGGCGTCCATCTCCAGGTCCGGGCGCGGCGGAACGACATCACGCCCGCGCCGCCCCTGCGGCATTTCCTCGAGTTTCCGCTGGTAGTCGGCGGCCTGCTCGAACTTCTCTTCGATGACCTGGGCCACGCCCGGGCGCGACTGCGGGTAGCGCGGATCGTCGTTGCTCCAGTTGCTCTGCTTGGGATTCTCGCCCAGCGCGAACTTGATGCCCGGCGCGGCCGCGTCGAAGATCAGCTCCTCGGGCGACGCGCCCCAGCGCATCTTGATCACGGCCATCTGGCCGCCGATCGCATTGGCCGAGCCGTGCAGCAGATTGATCGCGGTCACCCCGCCGGCCAGCTGGCGATAGATGTTGATCGACTCCGAATCGATGACATCCTCGATGCGCACCTGGGCGGTCGAGATGTCGGTGGCCTCGTTGACCCCGCCGATGATCGCCGCGTGCGAGTGGGCGTCGATGATGCCCGGCGTGACGTGCATGCCGGTCCCGTCGATTTCCAGCGCGCCGCGCGGCGCGTCCAGGTCGGCGCCCACCGCGCGGATCTCGCCGTCGCGGACCAGCAGGTCGGCCTGCTCCAGGATGCCGTCTTCGGCGGCAGTCCAGACGGTGGCGTCGCGCACCACCACGGTCTGCTGCGGCGGCGCCGATTCGATGTTCCAGGCCTCTACGCCGGGGGTGTATTCGGCCAGCGCCGCGGAAGTCAGCAGGCTCGCCAGCAGGATGCTCACGTTGTTCGCAAGGCGGTTCATATGCGGGTCTCCTCGTCGCCGGGGCCGCTGGATCTCGTGCCGCGCACCGTGAATTCACCGAACGGGCCGCTGCCATTGCCGCGCCCGCGATCGCCGTCGATATCCATGTTGATCGAGATCGTGCCGGCCCCGCCGAAGCGTGCCGCGTCGATGCGCACCTGCAGTCGCTTGCCGGAAACACGCGCCTCGGAAAGCGATGTCTCGTTGCCCATCACCACCAGGATGCCGTCCATGTTGGCCGGCTCGCCGGAAAGCTTCAGGGTCGCATCCACGTCGCCCATGCCTTCCAGGCCCAGCGTCAGGTCCCAGGTACCGGCCGGGTCGACCTCGGGCGGCACCAGCTTGGCCAGCTCGAAACGGTGGCCGTCGACCCAGACCTCGCTGATCGTCGTCTCCTCGCCGAACAGGTCGCCGTCGACGACGACCAGGTTGGCCATGTAGCCGGCCGCGATGCGTCCGGCGCGATCTTCAATACCCAGCCATTCGGCCGGTCCGGTCGTCAGCGCGGCCAGCGCGGCGTCGGCGTCGAAGCCGTGTTCCACGGCCCTCGCGACCTGGCCGAACAGGTCTTCGGGATTGGACTGGCCGTGGGCGGTCAACAGCACCGGAAATCCGGCCTCGACCAGCCGGGCCGGGTTTTCCGGGGCGTATTTCCAGTGGCGCAGCTCTTCCAGTGAAGCATCTCGGTCGCCTTCTTCCTCGACGTCCGGCGCGCTGGGGAAATCCAGCGGCAGGATATGCGCCACCTTGCGGTCGAAGTCGTCCAGGCGCTTGTACTCCTCGCCGTGGCCGACCAGCACCAGGTCGATTTCACCGTCGACCAGGTCCAGGATGCGCAGGCTGTCGAGCGCGTCCTCGGTCTCGAACACCAGCGGCTGTTCGCCGGCCAGTAAAGGGGCCAGCGCGTCCATGCCGGCCAGCCATTCCGGGCGGGACTGGGCCGGGTTGGCCTGCCAGGCGTTACGCGCGGCCCGCTGCCAGGCCGCGTCCAGCAGGCTCTGGCGAAACAGCGCCACCGAGCCCATCAGCGACTGCGGGTAATTGCCGTCGGGCGAACGCTCGTCGAGGTGCGCGTGCTGGGCCACGTTCTCGGCCAGCAGGTTGGCGCTCATGCCGCCGTCGCCCAGGTTGGCCACCAGCGAATTGCCGCGCAGCAGGCCGGCGCCCGGCGCCATCAGCGCGGTGGTGAAGCCGGCGCGGCGGTGGGCTTCGACCTTTTCACCGGGCCAGGCGGCCGCATCCAGTTGTCGATCGGGCCGGATGAGCGGATGCCGGCCCGGTATCGGATCGGCGTCTTCGTCGTCGTCATTGCCGTTGTCATCGGACTGCTCGTCCGAGGCCACGACCAGGTAGGGATCGATCAGGCCGGCGTAGACGGTGATCGGCGGCTGATCCCCATCGTTTTCGGAGCCGCGCTCGAACGTGACCAGCGCCGCGTCCGGCGGCGGCTCGATATCGCTGCCGACCGCCTCGATGATGCCGTCGCGGACGACAATCGTGGCCGACTCCAAGACCTCGCCGGGCGCCGGGACCACCCGCACGTCGACGATGGCGTAAGTGCCGGGCAGCGGCTGGCGAAGCTCGGCCGCCTGCAGCGGGCCGATCATCAGCGCGCACAGGACAAAGAATAGGTAGCGCAAGGCGAACTCCAGTGAACTCGAGAGTCCAGCACGGTACCCAAGCCCGGTGAAGGCGGCATGGGCCAGAAGTCACAGCCGCGCCATTCCTGCCGTTCAGCGCATACAATCCCGGTCATGCCGCTTGTTCCCGGAAGCCGAAACCCCGAGTACTGGTTCCGCGAAGGCTGCCACATCACCGAATGGTCCAACGGCGCGACCGACGAGGATCTTTCCGTGGCCCGTGCCCGGGTCGAGCCGGGGCAGACCACGCGCTGGCACCGGCTGGCCGGGACCACCGAGCGCTACGTGATCCTCGAGGGCCGCGGGCGCGCCGAGGTCGGGGACGAACTGATCGACGTGATTGCCGGCGACGTTGTGATCATCCCGCCCGGCCAGCCCCAGCGCATCACCAATACCGGCGAGGCCGATCTGGTCTTCCTGGCCATCTGCACGCCGCGCTTCCAGCCGGCAAATTACCGCGAAGTTCCAGAACTGGAGTCAGAATCATGAAGACCAACCTCATCCCGACCCTGTTGTCCGCGCTGCTTCTGACCCTGGCGCTGCCAACCGCAGCGCAGGACGATCTGCAACAGCGCGCCGAAGCGCTGGCCCGCGATGCGCTGATCGTCGACGGCCACGTCGACATGCCCTACCGCGTGTATTCCGAATGGGCCGATGTGTCCGGCGCGGTGCCCGGCAACGATTTCGACGCCCCGCGCGCCCGCGCCGGCGGCCTCGACGCGCCGTTCATGTCGATCTACCTGCCGGCCGAGACCGAAATCTCCGGCGAGGCCTTTGCCCTGGCCAACCGCCTGATCGACCTGGTCGAGGCGCAGGTCGCGCGCGCACCGGAGACCTTCGGCATCGCGACCTCGCCGGCCGAGGTCGAACGGCTGGTCGCCACCGGCCGCATCGCGCTGCCGCTGGGCATGGAAAACGGTGCGGCGATCGCCGGCGACCTGGACAACCTTCGGCACTTTCATGCGCGCGGCATCCGCTACATCACGCTGGCGCACAGCAAGTCCAACCACATTTCGGATTCGTCCTACGACCCGGTCGCGCTGTGGCAGGGCCTGAGCCCGTTCGGCGAGCAACTGGTGCGGGAAATGAACCGGCTCGGCGTGATGATCGACGTCTCGCACATCTCCGACCAGGCTTTCCATGACGTCATCGAGGTCACCACGGCCCCGGTGGTGGCCACGCATTCGTCGGCGCGCCGCTTCACGCCGGACTTCGAGCGCAATGCCTCCGACGAAATCATCGAGGCCATCGGCGACAACGGCGGCGTCGTGATGATCAACTTCGGCTCGGCGTTTCTGACCAACGAGGCCAACCAGTGGCAGGCGAAGTTTTCCGAGGCGCGGGCGCACCTGATGGGCCAGCTCGGTACCGACGACCGGGACCACCTGCAGGTCACGGCATTCAGCGAGGACTACCGGGAGCAGAATCCGTATCCCTACGCCGACGTCGGCATCGTCGCCGACCATATCGAGCACGTCATCGAGATCGCCGGCATCGACCACGTCGGCCTGGGCTCGGACTACGACGGCGTCGGCGACTCGCTGCCCGAAGGCCTCAAGGATGCCTCGACCTACCCCAACCTGATCGCCGAACTGCTCCGACGCGGCCATACGGAAGCCGACATCCGCAAGATCCTGGGCGGCAACGTGATGCGCGTGTGGCGCGAAGTCGAGGGCCGCGCCGAACGGCTTTAGAAGCTGTCCGCAGATTGCACGGATGAACACGGAGGATTCCTGGTTTGAAAAGCGTGATCTGCGACTGCGATAAACCCGAATGCCTGCGGGTTCGCCAGGCGGGTATCGAAACCGCTCACGCTTTTCATCCTTATTCAAGCAATCTGTGCAGATCTGTGTAATCTTTTGAAATGGTTCTTGAAAGACGCTGAATACCCAACGCCCGGAGGCGCCGTGACCGACAAATACCACAAGACCTGGAACGCCGAGACGGCCTGCGTGCACGCCGGGCACGAGCGCGGCCCGGCCGA
Source organism: Wenzhouxiangellaceae bacterium (assembly GCA_041685925.1). Classification (GTDB taxonomy): domain Bacteria; phylum Pseudomonadota; class Gammaproteobacteria; order Xanthomonadales; family Wenzhouxiangellaceae. The sequence goes on from JAWLEW010000002.1 coordinate 35,725, forward strand.
GCAGGGGTTGAACACGCCCATCGTGACCTCGACGGCGTTCGACTACACCCGCGACGACCAGGTGCGCTACCCGCGCTACCTCAACACGCCCAACCACCGCGTGGTGGCCAACCGCATCGCCGCGCTGGAAGGCGCTGAGGCCGCGTTCGTCACCGCTTCGGGCATGGGCGCGGTCAGCGCGGTGTTCTTCGGCCTGATGAAGCCCGGCGACCACGCGATTCTGCTCGACGGCCTGTACGGCGGCACCACCGACCTGGTCGAGGGGCTGCTGAAACCGGCCGGCTTCGAGTTCTCGACCTGGGACGGCGCTCCGGCTTCGCTGTCGGCCCTGGTGCGAGACAACACAAGGCTCGCATGGGTCGAATCGCCGACCAATCCGCTGCTGCGCGTCATCGACCTGGAAGCCACCGCTTCTGCGTTGCGCCAACACGGCATCGTATCGGTGGTCGACAACACCTTCGCCACGCCCATCCTGCAGCAGCCGATCAAGCTCGGCTTCGACCTGGTCATGCACTCGGCCACCAAGTATTTCAGCGGCCATTCCGATCTGCTGAGCGGCGCGGTAACCGGGACCGGTGAACTGATCGCGCGCATCCGGCCGCAGGCCCTGCGCCTGGGCTCCAGCCTGAACGGCCAGGACCTGTACCTGCTCGAACGATCGCTCAAGACGCTGGCCCTGCGGGTCGAACGCCAGTCCGACAACGCCGCGGCGCTTGCCGATTGGCTGGAATCGCGCGACGGTATCGCGCAGGTGTTCTATCCCGGGCTGGAAAGCGATGCCGGCCACGCGACCGCTTCGCGCCAGATGCGCGCATTCGGCGCCATGCTGGCATTCCGGGTGGATTCAACGATCGAGCCGACGCGTTTCCTGCACGCGCTCGAGCTGATCAGCCCGGCCGTCAGCCTGGCCGGCGTCGAGTCGACCATCTGCCAGCCCGCGCGCACCAGCCACGCCAAGCTGACGCCGGCGGCGCGCGAAGCGCTGGGCATCGACGACCGGCTGATGCGGCTTTCGGTGGGCATCGAGCGGGTCGAGGACCTGGTCGCCGACCTCGACATCGCGCTGGAAAGCGGGCGCTGAACCTCGTCCGGTGCCGGCGATGCGCTTGACCCGAGAGCGGCGCGGCGGCTAACTTACCCTGATACCGTCAAATCACCAGGGAGCCGGTCATGGAAATTCTTGTCGCGACACTGGTCGCCTTTCTGGCGCTGCACAGCCTGATCTACGCGATCCAGAACCTGTTCAACCTCGAGCAGGCCTACGGCTATGTCGAAGCCGTGTTCGGCCAGTCCGAGGCGCCGTTCTATCCAAGATCGATGATGCCGCCGATTCGCCAGCCGGCACTGTTGTGGGCGGCGCTGGCTTTCATCATCGCCGCCGAGTTCGCCGCCGGCATCGCGCTGGCGATCGGGGCAATCCAGATGTTCCTGGCAAGCGGCGGTTCACCGGCCGACTTCGTGGCGGCCACCGAATGGGCGCTGATCGGCTGCGGCATCGCGCTGCTGATCTGGTTCGGCCTGTTCCTGACCATCGGCGCGGCGCTGTTCCAGATGTGGCAGACCCAGCTCGGCCAGGGCGCCATGGGCGACGCCTTTCGCAACGGCATGTTCGCCGGGCTGGTGATGCTGATCCTGCTGTTCCTGCCGACGGTCTGAGCGTCCGGGGTCCACGTCGCCGGCCTGCCCGGACCCTGGCGGTTTTCCGGGTAACCTGAACTCGGAAGTCGCTGGCCGATGAGTCTTGCCGACGCAATGAGACGACCGGTCAGTCGCTGTTGCGCGGCGGCAGCGGGAAAAACGCCGAGGTCGTGCGCTGGTACTCACGGTAGGCTTCGCCGCGCGATTTCAGCGACTGCTTTTCGGTATACGGGATGCCGCTGACGCGATACAGGAACAACAGCATCAAGACCGGGCCGAGCCAGCTGACCCACCAGTTCGGTGCGCCGACGGCGACCAGCGGGTAGGAAAACCAGTGCAGCCATTCGAAGAAGTAGTTCGGGTGGCGGGAATAGCGCCAGAGGCCAACGTTGCAGACCCTGCCCCTGTTGCCGGGGTCGGCCTTGAACGCCGCAAGCTGGCGATCGGCGATCGATTCACCGGCCAATGAGACCAGCCAGAACGCGACGCCGGCGACCACCCAGCCGTCCAGCGCCGCGTTCGGATCGTTGGCCACCACCCACGCCGGAAGCGCGAACAGCCAGGCGACCAGCGCCTGGACCATGAAGAACCAGAACAACCAGAAATCCGCGCGCCCGCCCCAGTGCTCGCGCATGGCCTGGTAGCGCCCGTCCTCGGCGTCGTGCGCGCTCAGGCGCTGCCACAGGTGAAACGCCAGCCGGAACGACCAGGTGCCGGCGATCAGCACGACCAGCACACGCCTTTCAGCGCTGCCGTCGCCGACCAGCGCGTAGAACACCGCGAGCACGCCGATCAGCGCCGACCAGGCGAAGTCCACCCAGTCGGCGCGGCCGGATTTGCGCTGCCAGGCCCAGAGCGCGGCCATGATCACGAAGCAGGCGGCAAGCGATGCGGTCAAGGTCATTGTTCGATCATGCACCTTTCAAGATGAAGACTTTCGCAACACCGGGCATGCCAGGTGCTGCCGCGCAGATGAAGCTCGGCGCGGGCACGCCGAACGGGTCACGACCGGCCGGTCGTCAGTCCGCCGGCATTTCCTCGCCGCGTTCGGGCTGGAAGCTCCAGCGCTTCGCGTCCGCCTGGTCCCACTCGCGGGTCAGCGAACATTGAGCCGCGCCCGACGCCAGCACGTCGGATTCCAGGAATTCGTAGATCTCTGCAAAGCTGCGCACGTGCAGATCATCGACGCGCCTGAACACGTGGTCGGGCCGTACCTCGGCCGGCGCCTCCAGCCCCATCGCGGCCAGCATTTCCAGCAGGGCGTGGATGCTCGCCCTGTGGTACTGGTAGACGCGCTCGGTCTTGCCGGGCACGTGCAGGCCCTTGACCAGCGCCGGGTTCTGGGTGGTGATGCCGGTCGGACAGGTGTTGTTGTTGCATCTGAGCGCCTGGATGCAGCCCAGCGCGAACATCATTGCGCGCGCCGCGTTGCAGGTATCGGCGCCCAGCGCGAATGCGCGGATCATGTGGAACGACGACAGCACCTTGCCCGAGTAGATGACGCGGGTATTCTCGCGCAGGCCCGCGCCGACCAGCGCGTTATGCACGAAGACCAGTCCGTCGCGCCCCGGCATCCCGAGCGAATTCGAGAACTCCAGCGGCGCAGCGCCGGTGCCGCCCTCGCCGCCGTCGATGGTAACGAAGTCGGGCGCGGTGCCGACCTCGATCATGGCCTTGCACATGGCGAGGAAATCGGTGCGCCGCCCCACGCTCAACTTGATGCCCACCGGCTTGCCGTCGCAAAGCTCGCGCAGACGCGCAACGAACTCGATCATCTCCACCGGCGTGCTGAAGGCCGTATGCCAAGGGGGCGAGAGGGCAGCCTCGTATTCCGGCATCCCGCGCGCCTCGGCGATCTCCGGCGTGACCTTGGCCGCCGGCAGGATGCCGCCGTGGCCGGGCTTGGCGCCCTGGGATAGCTTGAGCTCGATCATCCGGACCGATTCGCGGCGGGCCCTGTCGCGGAACCGCTCCGGGTCGAAGCGGCCGTTACGGGTGCGGCAGCCGAAATAGCCGGTACCGATCTGCCAGACCAGGTCTCCGCCGGGTTCGAGATGATATTTCGAAAGCCCGCCTTCGCCAGTGTTGTGCGCAAACCCGCCCTTCTTCGCGCCGCCGTTGAGCGCGAGGATCGCATTGCTGGAAATCGAGCCGAAACTCATCGCCGACACGTTGAGGTGCGACGCCGAATACGGCTTGGAGCAGTCGGCGCCGCCGAACATGACGCGTGGCTCCTCGTCCAGTTCCCGGACCGGCGCCAGTGAATGGCTCGCCCACTCGTATCCGACCTGGTAGACGTCGCGCTGGGTGCCGAAGGGCCGGGTTTCGAGCTCGTTCTTCGAGCGTTGATAGACCAGCGAACGAAACTCGCGCTCGACCGGATAGGCATCGAGATTGGATTCGATCAGGTACTGCTGCAGCTCGGGCCGCACGCTTTCGATCAGGTAGCGCCCGTGACCGATGATGGGAAAGTTGCGCAGCACGGTATGCCGCGTCTGCAGCGCATCGCGCATGCCCAGCGCGAACAGCGGCAGCAGCACCACCAGGCTCCACAACACCGGCGGCCAGATCAGCCAGAGGGCCGCCACCAGCGCGAATACTGCAGCCGAAATGCCGAAAAACCAGTTTCTTACCAT
>JAWLEW010000002.1:40098-60572 GCA_041685925.1 Wenzhouxiangellaceae bacterium
TCAGGCGCCGCCGCCGGAAATCGTCTGCCAGAACGCATCCACGCAGATCGCGCCGAGCCTGCGGCTGCGGCCCGGCGACCAGCCGACCTCGGGCAGCGGCTGGTTGGCGGCGTCCTTGAACGGCATTTCCAGCGTCATCGCCAGGCAGCCGAAGGTCTCGGCGACGTAGTCGGTGCATTTGCGCAGGTCGGCCGATTTCGGCGCGTCGCGCTCGTAGCCGAACTCGGTCTGGAAATCCGGGCTGATCCGCGCCAGCAGTTCCTTGAACGCCTCCAGGTCGTTTTCCATCGCGTCGTTCCAGCGTGCCACGCCCTCGCCGCCGGCGATGAAGTTGTACGGCAGGTTCTCGTCGCCGTGCACGTCGAACGCGATGTCGACGCCGGTCTCGTGCATCCGTTCGCGCACGTAGTAGACCTCGGGCGAAGTCTCGGGATCCGGATCGCGCCAGGCGCGGTTGAGATTGACACCGTGGGCGTTCACTCGCAGATGACCGCGAACGCTGCCGTCCGGGTTCATGTTGGGCACCAGGTAGATCACGGCGTGATCGAGCAGCGCGCGCGAAACCCCATCCTCGGGGTCCAGCAACCGCTCCAGGAAGCCTTCGACCCACCACTCGGCCATGCTCTCGCCCGGGTGCTGGCGGGCCGTGATCCAGATGCGCTTGTGGCCGGCGGTCTCGTCGCCGATCTTCAGCAGCGTCACCGCCCGGCCGTCCGGCGTCGGGCACAGCACCTCGGTTCGCACCCGATCCGATCCCGCCGCATCCGCGATCAGCCACTGGTGGCGCTCGTAGCTGTAGGGGGCGAAATAGGCGTAGAACACCTGGTCGGTGGGCGGCTCGTGCGAAATCACCAGTTCCTTGCCGTCGAACGCGGTCGGCACCCGGAACCAGGTCTCGCCGTCGATCGACGCGACCGCCTGGTAGTCGCGGAAGCCGTCCGGGTAGGACACCTCGGCGGCGTTCTCGAGCCTCATCGTGCAGCGCTTGCCGGCGGCGTTGGACAGCTGGAAGTAGAACCACTGGGCGTGCTCGTCACCGACGTCGCGGCGGATCCTGAGGCGAATGTCGGACACGTCTTCGGCTTTGACCACTTCGATGTTTCCGGCGTCGAACCGGCTGGAGATCTGGATCATCGGGTTTCCGGTCGCATGCTTGAATGCGGTTTTTGGCTTGGGACGATTCTAACTTGGCGCGGGACTTTCGATTCCAACTTCAAATTCCAATTTCAAAAGCGTTTTGCAGCTCGCGCAGAAAGCTGAAATCAAGAAAAGCCGCCGGCAGCCGGCCGGGATGTCTCACCCCACCAACAGTCGCCTGAGAACCGAACGCAACGCCAAAGGCCGGATCGGCTTGTGCAGCAGTTCGCAGCCGGCCTCGCGCGCAGCATTTTTCAACTGCGCGGCATGGTCGGCGCTGATCAGCAGCGCCGGACAATCGATCCGGCGCGCGCGCAGCTGGTAGAGCAGGTCGAGCCCGGTCTCACCGCCGTCGAGGTGATAATCGAGGATGAGCAGGTCGAAGCACGCCGCGTCGGCCAGGTCCAGCGCCGCGTCGCCACCGGTGGCCGTGGACACGCTGAAGCCCCAGTCGCCCAGCAACTGCTCCAGAGAGGTCAGCATCTGGGGGTCGTTGTCGACGACCAGCGCGCGCCCGCCGCCGGGTGCTTCGGCAGGCGTGGAATTTTGAGGCGCCTGCCGGGCGGTTTCGGTGCGCGCAACCAGCACGCCGAACAGGGTGCCGCGGCCCTCGCGGCTTTCGAGCGCCAGCGGATGGTCCAGCAAACGGGCCATGCGCTCGGCGATCGCCAGCCCCAGGCCGAGGCCGGGCGATGCTGCGTCGGCGTCCAGCCGGCGGAATTCCTCGAATATGAGCCGGCGCGATGCCTGTGGGATGCCGGGCCCGGTATCCCATACGCCCGCCAGCACGCGTTCGCCGCGCCGGCGAACCCCGAGCACGATGCGGCCCTTGCGGGTATAGCGCACCGCGTTGGAAAGAAAATTCTGCAGGATGCGGCGCAGCAGTTGCGGGTCGCTGCGCACCACCACCGAGGTGGGCATGCAGTGCAGCGCCAGGCCGCGTTCGCGCGCGAGCACGCTGAATTCGCCGGAAAGCTGCTCGAACAGCTCGCCGAGCGGAAACTCGATGAGGCGCGGCTCCAGGCCGCCGGCGTCGAGCCGCGAGATGTCCAGCAGCCCTTCGAGCAGGTCCTCGGTCGCGCCCAGGGCGCCCGAAATCCGGGCCACGGCGCGGCGCTGTTCGTCGTCTTGCGCGCGCCGCGCCAGCGAATGAGTCATCAACTGGGCCGCATTGAGCGGCTGGACCAGGTCGTGACTGACCGCGGCCAGGAAGCGGCTCTTGGCGTTGTTGGCGCGCTCGGCCTGCACCTTGGCGTACTCGAGTTCGGCGGTGCGCCCGGCGACGCGCTGCTCCAGCGTCTCGTTGACCCGCTTGAGCTCGGCCTCGGCCTTGCGAAACGCGGTGACGTTGGTAAACGTCGCGACGAATCCGCCGCCGGGCATCGGGTTGCCGCGGATTTCGATGATGCGCCCGTCCGGCCATGGCCGCTCGACCCGGTGGCGGCTGCCGGCACGCTTGTGCGCCAGGCGCCGCCGGATCTTGGCTTCGATATCGCCGCGACCCATCAGACCCTGCGCTGCGTTGTGGCGCAACAGGTCGGCCACCGGCCGCCCGACCCGGATCAATTCGGCCGGGTAGTCGAACAGGTCGAGGTAGGGCTGGTTCCAGGCCACCAGGCGCATCTCGGGGTCGACCACGCAGATTCCCTGGCTCATGTTCTCCAGTGCGCCCGACAACACCTCGCGGCTGAAGCGCGCCTGCTCGGAAGCCTGGCCGACCAGGTCGGCGACGGTCTCCAGCGGCGCCGGGGCGCGCCGGCGCGCGGCGTCCAGCAGAAGCCGGGCCGAGGCGGCGCCGACCACGGCGGCCAGCTCGTGCTCGACGCCGTCTTCCAGTGCCCGCCCGTCCAGCTCCGAGTCGAACAGCAGCGCGCTGCGCTCGGCCGGCAGGAAGCGCGCCGCCAGGCCGCGCAGCACGTGCGGTTCCAGGCGCTGGGTAGATGCCGCGTCATGGCCGGGTCTGAATCCGAAGCGCTGACCCAGGCCGATCAACGCCAGGTTGGCCAGCAGGCTCGCCAGGACCGCCCGCGGCAGGGTCTCCATCGCGCCCAGGCCCAGCAATTGTTCCGGCGCCAGCCAGTGAAAGCCGAGCGGGCCGCTGGTGATCCAGTGGCTGTGCAGGTCGTGGGCGATCAGCATCGGCAGCAGCAGCACGTAGGCCCAGACACCCACGCCGCCCAGCAGGCCGGCCAGCAGCGCACGCGGACGCAGCCCGGGCCGGTAGACGGCCAGGATGACCGCCGGCGCCAGCTGCGCCAGGCCGGAAAACGACACCGCGCCGATGTCGGCCAGGGCCTCGGCCGAACCGGCCAGGCGGCTGTAGGCGTAGGCCAGCAGCACGACCAGCACGATGCCGAGCCGGCGCTGGATGCGCACCGGAATGCCCAGCTCGCCAGCCGCGGACCCGCGTCGATTCAGCAGCATCGGCGTCAACCAGTGGTTGCCGATCATGATCGAAAGCGTCAGGCTGGCCAGGATGACCATGCCGGTGGCCGCGCTCAGGCCGCCCAGGAACGCGAACAGCGCCAGCCCGGAGTTGCCGTCGGAAAGCGGCAGCATCAGCACGTAAAGATCCGGCGGCACCCCCTGGCCGCCCAGCAGCGCCTCGCCGGCACGCGCCAGCGGCAGTACCGGGAGCCCGATCAGGATCAAAAACAGCGGAAACAGCCAGCGCGCGGTGCGAATGTGCGCGCCGTCGCGGCACTCGACCACGCCGATATGAAACTGGTGCGGCAGCGTGAACATGGCCAGCGCGCCCAGCAGCATCAGCGTGATGAACGTGCCCGGCGAGGTGAACGGCTGGGCGGGCGTGGAGCTGGCCCAGTCGCCCGGCCCGTCGTACAACCCGAACAGCACGAACAGTCCCAGCGCCAGCATGGCGGCAAGCTTGAACAGAGACTCGAAGCCCATCGCCAGCACCAGGCCACGGTTGTGCTCCACGGCCGAAGCCCTGCGGGTGCCGAACAGCACCGCGAACAGCGCCATGAACACGGCGATGTAGAACGCCAGATCCTGCCAGGCCGCAAGCCCGTCGGATTCGCCGGACACGCCGGCCAGGGCGCCGAAGCTCATCGCCACGGCCTTCAATTGAAGCGAGATGTAGGGGACGATCCCGAGCACCGCCACGGCGGTGACCACCGCGGCCAGCATCGACGACTTGCCGAAACGGCTGGCGATGAAATCGGCGATGCTGGTCGAATTATGCTGCTTGCTCAGCGCTACCAGACGGATCAGGAAGCGCCAGCCGAACAGGAAGACCAGGATGGTGCCGATGAAGGTCGGCGGCACCGGCCAGCCCGAGCGAACCGCCTGCGTGGTGGTGCCGTAGAACGTCCACGCCGTGCAATAGACGGCCAGCGAAAGCGAATAGACCACCGGCCAGTAACGCCGAAACCTTTCCGGCGAGCGTTCGCCGGCCAGCGCGGCCGCGAACAGCAGGCACAGCCATACAACGCCGGCAATCGCCAGCATGCTGCCGGGTAGCTGGATCATTTACCTGAGTCCCCTCGGACGGTTGAATTGCTGAGACCGATCAAGGACAGAGCTTAGCGCAGCTTTCCCGGAAAAAGAAACGGGCCGACCGTGATGGCCGGCCCGACTGGGGTTCACAACATTGGTCAGCGTTCCAATGCAGGCAAGACTCCCCGCCCCGAGGGAAAAGAACCGGCGAAGTCTCCGTTCCAGCAGGAAACGGCAAAATCGCAGCCCGTTCGCTGATTTCTAGAAATTGACGCGGGCGGTCAAGGTAACGGTCCGCGGATCGCCGTAGAACGCGTTGAGCACACCCTCGAGACCAAGCGTAGGCACGGTGCCGTTCTGGGCCGTGAAGTTGTACCCGGAGACCTTGTATTCCTTGTCTGCCAGGTTGCGTCCGTACAGGCCGAGTTCGTACTTGCCGTCCAGCCGCTTCCATACGATGCTGGCGTCATACAGCGAGTAGGAGCCTTCGTCCAGGAAGCTCGAAGGAATCTCGAACTGGTTGGTCTCGCTCCGGAACGACCAGGCGCCGATGACCGAAAGCATGCCCGCATGGCCGACTAAAGAAACTGGCCGGTCGTACTGCATGTTGACGTGCACGGTCGTTTCCGGCGTGTTCTGGAACACGCGCTCATCGGAAACGTCTTCGAGCGCCGTAGAGCCGGTCGCCGGGTCCGTCACCAGGGCGATGAACTCCTTGTACTCGGCATCGATCAGGCCCAGCGCCAAGCCCGCGCTCAGGCTGTCCCCGTCGGTCGCGATGTCGTACCCCAACAATGCGCTGGCCTCGAATTCCAGGCCCTTGACCGTGGCCTCACCGGCATTGGTGGTCACACCGGCAAAGGTATCGGAAATGCCGTCGCCATCGGTATCCACACCCACCGAGCCCGGCACCTGGATATCGGTATAGTCGCTGTAGAAGACCGCCAGGCTGGTCGAGATGCGATTGTCGGCGAAGCTCGACTTGATGCCGGCCTCGAAGGTGTCGACGATTTCAGGCTCGAACTTCATGAACTCGAACACCTCGTCGTCGCTCACGGTACCGTCGCCGTCGAAATCGGGCGCTGCCGTGGTCAGGCCGCGCGGATCGAAGCCGCCGCCCTTGAAGCCCTGGCTGTAGGAGACATAGATATTCTGTGTATCCACGGGCTTCCAGGCCAGGCTGACTCGCGGCGTGAACTCGGTGAACTCTTCGCTGCCCTGAAAATCGGAAGTCGTCTGGATCGGAATTCCGGTGCCACCCAGCTGTGGCGAATTGCCGCCAATGAAGTTCTGGCGCAGAACGCTTGAAGTGCGCTCGTCGCTGGTGTATCGGCCGCCAATCGAAAGCTCGAGACCGGTATCCAGGCCGAAGTACGAGGCAAGGTCGAGGCTGACGTCGGCAAACACCGACCAGGATTCGGTGTCCACGTCACCTTCGGTCTGTGCGGTGAGTCCCGGCAGCCCGATCAGGTCACCGGTGGTCGCCAGCACGACGTCGAACACGTTGAAAGCGTTTGCGTCGATGTAGTAGAAGCCGGCGATGCCGCTGACTCGATCACTGGTGTAGGCAAGCTGGAATTCCTGGGTGAACTGTTCATTCTCGTAGATCGCCGGCACGTCGACATCCTGTGCGGGGAGCGCCTCGAAATCGATCTGCGTGAAATTGTCGTCTTCGCGATAGGCGGTGATCGACTTGAACTGGAGATCAGGCGAGATCTCGTATTCCAGCAGCAGGCTGGTGCCGAACTGCTCGGAATTGTTGGGCCCCTGGATGCCGGCACGGGAATCGAACACGTCGTCGAGCACCGGCGCGCCCGACAGCAGGCCCGGAATCAGGCGATGACCTGCGCGCGGGTTGGAGTCGTCGTCCATATAATCGGCCGTGACCCGCGCAAAGAATCTGTCGGTCGGCGTCCACTCGGCGCTGCCGCGGAATGCCAGCAGTTCCTTGTTGTAGTTGTCTTCTCCGAGATTGCGATTCTCCCCGAACCCGTCGCGATTGAACGTGGCCGCGCTGGCACCGATCGCAAACGTATCGCCGATCGGCGTTTCGGCGGAAACAATCAAGTCGGCCTGATCATAGCTGCCGTAGGAGCCCTCGATGGACACCGCCGGCTCGTTGCCCAGCCGCTTGGTCACGTACTTGACCGCGCCCCCGATGGTGTTGCGGCCGTACAGCGTGCCCTGGGGCCCGCGCAGCACTTCGATCCGCTCCACGTCGTAGACTTCCAGCAGCGCACCCTGTGGCCGGTTGAGATAGACATCGTCGATGTAGATGCCGACGCCCGCCTCGAAGCCGGCGACCGGATCCTGTTGGCCGACGCCGCGAATGAATGCCGTCAAGGTATTGTTGGTGCCGCGCGATGTTTCGATGGTGGCGTTCGGCACCACGCGGTTCAGAAAGGTGATGTCCTGTGCGCCGAAATCCTCGAGGTTCTCGCCGCTCAGGGCAGTGACCGAGATCGGAACATCCTGCAGATCTTCATCCCGTCGCCGCGCGGTAACCACGATCCGGTCCTGGCTGCCGGCTTCGGCATCCCGGCCGTCGGCATCTTCTCCGTCGTCGGCGTTTTGCGCATGCGCCGCCGCGAAACCGATGCACAGACCGGAAATCAGCGCCATTCGAATCGCGCGTCCGAGCTGCGTACGCTTGTGAGTTGTTGTTGTCGAATCGATCATGCTGCAACCTCGCCTGGTGCTTGAATTGAAGAATTCCTGCTTGACTTGAATGCGTCGCGCCCGGCCGGACCGGGCCAGTCGCAAACGAGTCTATAGCGGCGAGCGGCGGGAAAAATACTGTACCAAGGTACAAGCCACCAGCGATTGCGCATGGTCCCGGTCATTTCGATCAAGGCGCCAGGCCATCGGTTCGCACCACGAAAAAGGGCGGCTCTTACCGCGCCGCCCTATGGGTTGACGTGCAGCAAACATCGCTTTCGACAAAACGGGCCACATCAGGCCCGACGAATCAAGACTCTACGATCGATACCTTGGGCTGGGGTCCGGACGTGTCGACGACCATCCATCCAATCGTGTCGTCACCGATGGAGATTCGGTACAGACAGCTCGATCCGCCACATTCGACCAACCTGATCGTCGCATTGTCCGGAATCTCCGAATGGATGCCCTGCTTTCCGAGCGAATCATCGCCGGTGGCCGAGGTCGACTGGTTCGACATTGGCGCTGCGCTGCGACCGGGGATCGGACCGAGCTCATCGGTATCGAACACGAATCGTTCCCCGGAAGTGAGCTCTGTAACGATCATTCCGATCACTGCGCCGCTCGTGTCCCGAATGAAAACAGCTTCCAGTGCCAGATCATCGGAAACGACGGTCTGCAAATCTACCGGTGGCCCCTCGGCCCACGGCGGAACGCTGGCTTTCGGTTCGACAGCCTGCGCGGACAAGGCAATCGCCATGAAAACAGATGCGATGAAATATTTCATGCTTGTCCTCCTACCTGATGGTTCAGATGTCAATGCACGCCTACGCAGGGAATCGTAAAAAAAAAAATAAAACTCATGTCAACAACACTATTTGTACCTTCGTACAGTTTCCGTCGCACCCGCAAACGCGCACCATGCGCAGCAAGAAGCGGCCACCTGAGTGCCCGCGCGTCAAATCAATCGGCGGATACAACCAATGTTGAGCCTGATCGGGCTGCTGGGCGGCCTTGCACTTTTGATTTTCCTGACCATGCGCGGCATGAGCCTGTTCGTGGCCACCCCGCTGTGCGCGCTGCTGGTGGCGCTGACCAGCGACATCGCGCTGCTGCCGCCGCTGGCCGAGGGCGAACAGGCCAACCTGGTCACCCAGTACATGGACGGCTTCACCGGCTTCATCGCCGCGTGGTTCTTCATCTTTCTGCTCGGCTCGCTGTTCGGCAAGATGATGGAATCGTCCGGCGGCGCCGAGAGCGTCGCCCACTGGATCATCAATCGGCTCGGCAACGCGAGGGCCGCGCTGGCCGTGGTCATCGCATGCGCCGTGCTCACCTACGGCGGGGTCAGCCTGTTCGTGGTCGCGTTCTCGGTCTATCCCATGGCGCTGGCGCTGTTTCGCGACGCCGACCTGCCGCGCCGATTCATTCCGGCGACCATGGCGTTCGGCTCGGTCACCTTCACCATGACCTCGGCCGGCTCGCCGGAAATCCAGAACTGGATTCCGGTGGAGTTCCTGGGCTCCAGCCCGCTGGCCGCGTGGCAGGCCAGCCTGGTGGTGGCGATCTTCATGGCCACCACGGGTTACTTCTGGCTCAAGTGGATGCTCGACCGCGCCGTGGCGCGCGGGGAAACCTTCGACGAGCGCGATTTCGATCCGAAGAGCGGGCGCGGCGACCTGCCGCATCCGGCGCTGTCGGCGCTGCCGCTGCTGGTGGTGCTCGGGGTTTCGTTCACCACCCACGACATGCTCGGCACCTCGGCGCTGATCATCGCGTTGCTGGCCGGCTGCATCGCCGCGGCGGCGATCAACATCAACCACCTGCATTCGCCCGGCCAGGCGCTGACCGAGGGCGGCACCGGCGCGCTGATCGCCATCGGCAACACCGCCGCCGTGGTCGGCTTCGGCACCGTGGCCAAGGCCGCGCCGGCATTCGACGCTGCGGTGGTCTGGGTCACCGGCCTGCCCGGCAACGGTCTCGTCTCGGCCGCCATCGCCGTGTCGGCCATCGCCGCGATGACCGGCTCGGCCTCCGGCGGCCAGGCCATCGCGCTGCCCATCCTCGGGCCGCACTACATCGACCAGGGCGTCGATCCCGACCAGCTGCACCGCGTGGTCGCGATCTCCTCGGGCGCGCTGGACTCGCTGCCGCACAACGGTTACGTGGTGACCACGATCCGCGCCATCTGCGGCGAATCGCACGCCGGGGCCTACCCGGCCATGGGCGCGCTGACCGTGCTGGTGCCGGTGGCCGGGCTGCTGCTTTGTCTTGGGCTGTTCGCAATCGGGCTGTAACCCGGCCGGGAGAGCGTCACGCGAGCCCGGCGCGCAAAGCGTGATCTGAACAATCTGGGCCACCGCATTGCGTATCATTCCAGCATGCTTGATTCGAGCTCCCTTTCCGGGCCGGGGCAATGACCAGCGAATTGCTGATGCTGCTGGTCATACTGGGTGTGACCCTCGCATTGTTCGTCAGCAGCCGCTTTCGGCTCGACCTCATCGCCGTTGCGGCGCTGCTGGCGCTGTTCGCGACCGGGCTGGTCGACGTGGACGAAGCGCTGGCCGGCTTCTCGCACCCGCTGGTCATCATGATCGCGGGATTGTTCATCGTCGGCGGCGGGTTGTTCCGTACCGGCGTGGCCGACGCCATGGGCCGCTGGCTGGAGCGCACCGCCGGCCGCGGCATGCGCTCGATGATGGTCTCGGTGATGCTGGTCGCGGCTGCGCTTTCGGCGTTCATCAGTTCAACCGGCACGGTCGCGGTGCTGATCCCGGTGGTCATCGCGCTGGCACATGCGCGCAAGGTCAGCCCGTCGAAACTGATGATTCCGCTGGCCTTCGGCAGCCTGTTCGGCGGCATGCTGACGCTGATCGGCACGCCGCCCAACCTGATCGTCAGCGCCGCCCGGGCCGACACCGACGCCGGCGCCTTCGGCTTCTTCGACTTCACGCTGCCGGGACTTTTCATGCTGGCCGTCGGCATCGGTTTCTTCAGCCTGTTCGGTCACCGCCTGATTCCCGACCGCAGCGAACGCGGCCGACCGGCCGGCGATGTCGACGAGCACGAACTGGCCGACGAATACCGACTGACCGACCACCTGGCGCGCCTTTCGGTACCCGGCGACTCGCCGCTGCGGGGGCTGAGCCTGATCGATTCGGCGATGCGCACCCGTTACGGGGTGACGGCACTGGCCATCAGCAGCCAGACCGCCCGGGGCCGGCAGACGCGCCGGGCCGAATCGGGCAGCGTCATCCGGGCCGGCGACCAGCTGGTGGTGGCCGGCGATGGCGAAGCGATCGTGCAACTTTGCGAGTCGCTTGGCCTCGAGCGCGTCGATGACAATCCCGAGTTGCCGACGTCGGTGCACCTGCTCGAAGCGGTGATTCCGCCGCGCTCGCGTTTCTCGGGCAAGACCCTGCGCGAGTTGAGGCTGCATTCGGGCGCCGGGGTCACCGTGCTGGCGCATCGGCCGATCCGCCACGAGCCGATCGCGCCGCCCGACCTGGACCGGCCGCTGGAAATCGGCGACGCGGTGCTGGTCACCGGGCGCGTGCCGGCGCTGCAAAGACTGGCCGAAAACGCGCGCGACCTGGTGCTGCTGGGCGGCGATCTTTCGCTGCGTACCCGGCGCACCGCGAAAGCCCCGATCGCGATCGCCGTCATGGCATTGATGCTGATCGCAATGACCCTCAACCTGGTGCCCAACGTGATCGCCGTGCTGGCCGCGACCGTGGCGATGCTGTTCAGCCGCTGCCTGACCGTGGAGGAGGCCTTCGGCGGCATCAACTGGGAAAGCGTCATCCTGATCGCCGCCATCCTGCCGATGGCCACCGCGCTGGAAAACACCGGCGGCATGGCGCTGGCCGCCAGCGCGCTGCTCGAGCTGGCGCAGGGTTTCGGGCCATATGCGCTGCTGGTCGCGGTGTTCGTATTGACCTCGGGTCTCAGCCAGCTGGTCTCCAACACCGCCACCACCGTGCTGGCCGCGCCGATCGCGCTGAGCGCGGCGACAGCGATGGGCATCAATCCCGACACGGTGTTGATCACGGTGGCGATCGCCGCATCGACCGCATTCGCCACCCCGGTGGCCTCGCCGGTCAATACCCTGGTCTACAACCCCGGCGAATACCGTTTCGCCGACTTCGCCCGGGTCGGCATCCCGCTGCAGCTGCTCATCCTCGTCGCCACGCTGGTCGTCGTGCCGCTGATCTTTCCGTTCCAGTGAGTCCTCGGGATTGCGACGATGCGCGCGCCCGGCAAGGTGGCCGCTCCCCCCGCGAATGCCGCATCCAGCCACGATTGCGCTGTCATCGATAAGCCATCCAGGCCGCTGATCGATGTCCCGGTCAGTGGCTTCGATGCCGCGATTCCAGTTGCCGGCAGACCTCTTCCAGCGACACGTCGCTGGCCGCGAGGACGACCAGCAGGTGATACAGCAGGTCGGCCGATTCGTTGACCAGTTCCTCGCGGTCGCCGGCGGTGGCGGCCAGGGCGACTTCCACGCCTTCTTCGCCGACCTTCTGCGCGCAGCGCTTGACGCCCTTGTCCAGCAGTCTGGCGGTGTAGCTGGACCGGGGGTCGGCGCCGACGCGCGATTCGATGACGCGCTCGAGCTCGGCCAGGAAACCGACCGGCGGATGGCTTTCATCGCCCCAGCAGGTGTCGGTGCCCAGGTGGCAGGTCGGTCCGTGCGGCACGGCCTGGACCAGCAGCGTGTCGCGGTCGCAGTCGGCCTGCATGCCGATCAGTTCCAGCGTGTTTCCCGAACGCTCGCCCTTGGTCCACAGCCGCTGCCTGCTTCTCGAGAAGAACGTGACGTGCCCGGTGGCCTGCGTCTTCTCCAGCGCTTCCGGGTTCATGTAGCCGAGCATCAGCACCCGGCCGCTGCGCGCGTCCTGGACGATTGCCGGCATCAGGCCGCCGGCCTTGTCCCAGTCGAGGTTTTCGAGATTGCCCATGCGGTTTCCCTTGCTGCTTGTCTTGCTGCTTCCCTTGAAATCCCCGGCGCGGTCCAGTCGACGCGCATCGCTCGGATCATTCGCCGCTCAGCGCGCCGCCGCAGCTCGAACCCTGCCCGGCCGTGCAGCCGTAGCAGTGATCGGCCACGGCGATGCCGCGCGGCACGTCTTCGGCGGCGAGCAGATCGGCCAGGTGCGTATGTTCTCCGGCGCCGCCCAGCGGCAGGCCCAGCATCTGGTTGAAATCGCAGTCGTAGACGTAACCACGATAATCCACGCTGACCAGGTCACGGCACATCACGCCGTGCAGGTTGTCGCGGCGATAGCTGTTTTTCAACAGCGCCATGTAATCGTCGAACTGGCCCTGGGCCAGCAATACCGCGCCGAAGCGCTTGATCGGCATGTTGGTGATCGTATACAGGTTGTTGAACACGATGCCGAACTCGTCGGCCAGCAGGCGCCGGTAAGCGCCAGCCAGTGATTCCTGCGGCGGCGGCAGGCTGGCGCCGGCCGGGTTGTAGACCAGGTTGAGCACCAGGCCCGAATCCGGCTTGCCGTAGCCGTGCTCGTTCAAGGTTTGCAGCGCGCGGATCGAGGCTTCGAACACGCCGCTGCCGCGCTGGGCGTCCACGTTCTCTTTCGAATAACACGGGAGCGAGGCCACCGCCTCGACCCGGTGCCCGGCCAGGAACGGGGCCACCCAGTCGTAGCCGGGCGCTTCCATGATGGTCGGATTGAGCCGGTCCATCACGTGGACGCCGCGCGCGCGCGCCTCGGCCACCAGCCAGCGGAATTCGGGGTTCATTTCCGGCGAGCCACCGGTCACGTCCAGCGTGCCGATGCCGAAGCGATCGATCACGCCCAGCGCCTGTTCCATGGTGGCGCGATCCATCAGTTCGGTCCGGTTCGGGCCGGCGTTGACGTGGCAGTGGACGCAGGCCAGGTTGCACAGGTAGCCCAGGTTCATCTGCAGCGTATCCAGCGATCGGCGGCGGATCGCGGGAAAGTCGGAGTTCTTCAACAGCGGCCAGCTGTCTCTCATCGTCGCCTCCCGCTCGAGTCGACGAAGATCATTGCACAACCGCCGTGGAGCCGGCCTGCACGCGCGTCTCGACGCCGTGGGCGCGCAGCCACTCCTTGAGCGCCGGAATCGCGATCTGGCCGGAATGAAACACGGTGGCGGCCAGGGCGCCGTCGACGTCGGCTTGTTCGAAGACGTCGAGGAAATGCTCGCGCCGGCCGGCCCCGCCCGAGGCGATCAGGGGCACGTCGCAGATGGCGCGCATTTCGGCGAGCTGCTCGATGTCGTAGCCGCTGCGCACGCCGTCGGCGTCCATGCAGTTGAGCACGATTTCGCCGGCGCCGAGTCGCTGCACCTGCTCGACCCAGGCGCGGGTATCGAGGTCCGGGTCGATCATGTTGTCCGGATCGCCGGTGTTGGCGCGCAGCCGGTACTGGCCGTCCTCGCGAATCGAATCGATGCCGATGACCACGCACTGGCTGCCGAAGGTATCGGCCAGTTCGCGCACCAGCTGCGGCCGCCTCAACGCCGGGCTGTTGACCGAGATCTTGTCGGCGCCGGCGTGCAGCACGGCGCGCGCGCGCTCGACGTCGCGAATGCCGCCGGCGACGGCGAACGGGATGTCGATCTCGGCGGCCACGCGTTCGACCCATTCGACGTCGACGCTGCGCTGCTCGGGGCTGGCGGTGATGTCGTAGAACACCAGTTCGTCGGCGCCCTGGTCGCGGTAGGCCCGGGCGCGCTCGATGATGTCGCCCATGTCGACGTGGTCGCGGAACTTCACGCCCTTGACCACGCGGCCGGCGCGTACGTCCAGGCACGGGATGATGCGCACCGCGACCATTACCGAGTATTTCCCTGCCTGAACCGGCCGATCGCGTCCATGGGCACGCGGCCTTCGAGCAGCGCGCGGCCGACGATACAGCCGTGCACGCCGGTGGCGGCGACCGCCTCGATATCGGCTTCGGAGCCGATGCCGCCGGAGGCCTGGATCCTGAGCGTCGGGAAGTGCTCGCGCAGTTCTTCGTACAACTCGACGCCGGCGCCGGTCAACATGCCGTCGCGCTCGATGTCGGTGCACAGCAGGTGTTCCAGGCCGGCGCCGGTGAGGTGCTCGAGCAGTTCGAACAAATCCTGCTCGCCGGACTCGGTCCACCCGGCCGCCTGCGGCATCCAGCGGCCGCCGGCGTCGCGCTTGACGTCCAGGCCGGCGACGATGCGCTCGGCGCCGAACGACTCGATCCAATCGCACACGGTTTGCGGATCGCGCACGCAAACGCTGCCGATCACCACCCGCGCCGCGCCGGCATCCAGGCGCGCCTGCACGTCGTCGTCGCCGCGCACGCCGCCGCCGGCCTGGACCGGGATATCCAGCGCACTGCAGATCTCGCCGATCAACGCCAGGTTGCCGTCGCCGCCGTCCAGCGCCGAATCCAGATCGACGACATGGATCAGCCCGGCGCCGGCTTGCGCGTACAAACGGGCCTGGTCCGGCGCGGTTTCGGCGTAGCGGGTCTCGCGGGCGTAGTCGCCCTGCTGCAGGCGCACCACGCGGCCGTGGCGGAGATCGATGGCGGGGATCAGGATCATGGGCTCAGGAAGTTCCTCAATAGAGTCTGGCCGGCACTGGCCGACTTTTCCGGGTGAAACTGGCAGGCGGCGAAGTTGTCGCGGCGCACGACCGCGGCGAACTCGCGGCCGTGCTCGCTGGTGGCCGCGGCGGCCTCGGCCGGGGCGGCGTAGCTGTGGACGAAGTAGAACCACTCATCGCCCGCCAGGCCGCGCGCGAGCGGGTCGTCGGTGCTCCATTTCAGCCGGTTCCAGCCCATGTGCGGCAGGCGCAGCCCGGGCGCTTCGGACAACCGGGTCACACGGCCCGGGATCAGCCCCAGGCAGGGCGTATCACCCTCTTCGGAGCATTCGAACAGCAGCTGCAGTCCGAGACAGACGCCCAGCACCGGCTGGGTCAGGCCGCGGATCACGTCGACCAGCCCGTGCTCGCGCAATGCGTTCATCGACCACGCCGCCGCGCCCACGCCGGGCAGGATCACGCGCGAGGCTTGCCGGATGACGTCATCGTCGCGCGTCAGCACGCTCTCCGCGCCGAGACGGTTCAGTGCCTGCACCACCGACCCCAGGTTCGCCCCGCCGGAATTGATCACCGCGATGGTCACTGGACCATCACCGGGCAGATTCGCGTATCGGGCCGAGCAATCTTCAGACCCGGAAAGCAGCTCGCGCAGAGGCGCGGAGAGGCGGAGAAAGGCAACGGCAAAAACCCCGGACGGTTTTGTAGCCCGGGTAAGCGCGCAGCGCGCATCCGGGAACGGGCGCCCGATCGAATGCTGGCCCCGGGTGCGCTTCGCTTACCCGGGCTACGCGAGCACGTCATCTTCGCCTTTCCAGGCACCCTTGCTTGCGCGCGCAAACTGCTTTCCGCCCTTGACTTTCTCGGCACAATCACGGCTTCATCTGCGTGAATCAAATCGAATATCACAGCATCCCCTTGGTCGACGGGGTGCCGCCTTCGCCTTTTGCCAGGGCCGGGCGCAGCGCGCGGCCGACGCCCTTGAAGCAGGCCTCGACCAGGTGGTGGGTGTTGTCGCCCGACAGCTCGATGTGGATGGCGCAACGCAGTTTCTGCGCCAGCGAGGCGAAGAAGTGGCTGACCATTTCGGTATGCAGGCCGCCGACCGATTCGCGCGGGAATTCGCCGTCGAGCACGAATACCGGCCGTCCCGAAAGATCAATGGCCACCCGGGCCAGCGACTCATCCATGGGCAACGTGAAACCATATCGCCCGATGCCGCGCCGGTCGCCCAGCGCGCGGTCCAGCGCCTCGCCCAGGGCCAGCGCGCAATCCTCTACGGTGTGGTGCTCGTCGATGTGCAGGTCGCCCTTGCAGCTCAATTCAAGCGCAAATCCGCCGTGCGCGGCGAGCTGGTCGAGCATGTGGTCGAAAAAGCCGATGCCGGTAGTGTTGACGATGGGCTTGTCGGCGTCCAGGTTGACCGCGACATCGATGGCGGTCTCGTTGGTCTTGCGCACCACCCGGGCGGTGCGCGGCTGGTCGAGCAGGTGCGCGGCAAGTTTCGGCCAGCTCATCCCTTCGGGCCCGACGCGCAGGCCCTGAAGGCCCATGTTCCCGGCCAGCTGCATGTCGGTCTCGCGATCGCCGATCACGGCCGAGCGTTCACGGTCCAGGTTCGCATCGCGCAGGTATTCCAGCACCATGCCCACGCCCGGCTTGCGGTTCGGGCTGTTGTCGGCCGGCAGGCTCGGGTCGATGTGCTCGGCGTCGAATTCGATGCCCTGCGAGCCCAGGATCTGCAGCAGCAGTTCGTGCGGGCCGCGGAACTGTTTTTCGGGGAACGATTCGGTGCCCAGGCCGTCCTGGTTGCTGATCATGACGAAACGGTATCCGGCGTCCTTGAGTCGAAGCAGCGACGGAATGACCCCGGGCATCAGCCGGAATTTTTCCAGCGAATCGACCTGCTCGTCTTCGGGCTCCTCGATCAGGCAGCCGTCGCGGTCGATGAACAGGATCTTGCGGTAACTCATGCCGGGGCCTCCGCTGGTCGCCACTGGCGCAGAAAATCGATCAACGCGCTATTTTCTTCCGGCGTGCCCACCGTGATCCGGACGCAGTCGGCCAGGCCGGGCTGCACCGACTGGTCACGCAGCCGGATGCCGGCGCGCGCCGCGTCGGCCACCAGCCGCTTGCCGTCGACGGCGCGCGCCAGCACGAAGTTGGCCGCACCTTTCCAGATCCTGTCGATTCCGGGACTGGCCGCCAGCGCCTCGACCAGGCGCGCGCGTTCGGCGGCCAGCGTGGCCAGGTGCCCGCGCTCGACGGCCAGCGCCTCGTCGTCCAGTGCACGCAGCGCGATCGCCACGGTGGGCGTGGGCAACGGATACGGCGCGATGATGCGCCGCAACAGCCCGATGACCTCGGGCCGCGCGATCACGCAGCCCAGCCGGCAACCGGCCAGCCCGTGGGCTTTCGACAGCGTGCGCAGCAGCACCAGGTTGGGATGTTGTTCGAGCAGCGCCAGCATCGAGGTCTCGGGGGCGAACTCGACGTAGGCCTCGTCGACCACGACCAGGCCGGCGCCCATATGCGCCTCGGCCAGCGCGGCGACTCGATCGGCGTCGATGGTGTTGCCGGTGGGATTGTTCGGCGAACACAGGAAGACGATCCGGCAGCCGTCCGCCTTTTCTTCCATATCGGGCGCCAGGTCGAAGGTATTTTCGCCACCCGATTCGCACTCGACCAGCGGCGCTTCGACCACCTCGGCGCCCTGCACCCGGGCCGACAGCGCGTACATGCCGAAGCACGGCGGGCAGACCAGCACCCGGTCGGTGCCGGGGCGGCAGAACACCCGCAGCAGCAGGTCGATGCCCTCGTCGCTGCCGCGCGTGATCAGCAGGTTTTCAGCGCCGGTGCCGTAGAGTTCGGCCAGCCGCTGCCGGAGCCCGGCCGGCTGCGGGTCGGGATAGCGATTCAGCGCCAGGCCGTCGTCGCCGGCCGGCGGCCAGGGATTTTCGTTGGCGTTGAGCAGGATGCCGGCCGAACCGGCCAGCGCGCGCGCCGAGGCGTACGGCTCGAGCGCGCGGATTTCCGGACGCGCGAGCGCCGCGACACCTTGCGCGTTCGTGTCCGGCGGATTCACGATGATGCTTCCAGGCGCAGTTCACCCAGTCGCAACTCGATGGCCAGCCGGTGCGCGTCCAGCCCCTCGTGCGCGGCCAGCCGCGCGCCGGACGGGCCGAGCTCGCGCAGGCCGGCAGCACTTGCGGTCTGCACGGTCATCCGGCGCATGAAATCGACCACCGCCAGTCCGCTTGCGGTGCGCGCCCAGCCGCCGGTGGGCAGCGTGTGGTTGGTGCCCGAAATGTAGTCGCCCAGCGATTCCGGCGTGTAGTGGCCGACGAACACCGAGCCGGCGGTGGTGATGCGATCGGCCACGGCTTCGGCCGCGCGGGTCTGGACGATGAGATGCTCGGGCGCGTAACGCTCGCTGACTTCGATCGCATCGTCGAGATCTTTTACCAGCACGATCGCGGCATGTTCGAGTGCTTTCGCGGTCGTTTCGCCGCGCGACAGGCTTTCGAGCAGTTTCTGAACCTGTTCGCTCACGGCCTCGGCCAGGCGCGCGGAATCGGTCGCCAGGATGACCTGCGAATCCGGGCCGTGCTCGGCCTGGCTGAGCAGGTCGATGGCCACCCATTCCGGGTTGGCCGATTCATCGGCGATCACCAGCACTTCCGACGGGCCGGCCGGCAGGTCCTGGGCCGCGCCGTCGACGTCGGTGGCGGCCTGGCGCTTGGCCTCGGCGACGAAACGGTTGCCCGGCCCGAACAGCTTGGCGCAGGCGGGGACGGTTTCGGTTCCGTAGGCCATCGCGGCCACGGCCTGCGCGCCGCCGGCGATCAACACCCTGTCCAGGCCCAGCTTGCGCGCTACGGCCAGCACCGCGTCGTCGGCCCGGCCTTTTGCGTCGGGCGGGGTGGCCAGCACGATGTTGCGGCAGCCGGCCAGCAGGGCCGGCACCAGCAGCATGACCGCGGTCGAGGGCAGCGGCGCACTGCCGGCGGGTACGTAGAGCCCGACCGGGTCCAGCGCCAGGTAGCGCATCCGGCACTCGACGCCCGGTGCGGTTTCGACTGCGTAGTCTTCGGGCCGGCCGGCCGCGTGGAACGCGCGCACCGTGGCGATGGAGCGGTCGATGGCCGCGTCCAGCGCGGAATCCAGCGGCGCGTGCTCAGCGCTGGATTGCCAAAGCGCCGGCGGCGTCACGCCGTCGAAGCGCGTGGTGTATTCGGTAATGGCCCGGTCGCCGCGTTCGCGGACGTTGGCCACGATATCGGCGACGATGCGCTGGAGTTCGCCGCCCGTTTCCATCAGCGGACGTGCCAGCAGGTCACTTCTTGCGGCTTCGTTCAGCCGGTTCCATTCAACACTCTTCATCGTCTCTCCCGCGTCATGCCAGCATCTTTTCAACCGGCAACACCAGGATGGCCGAGGCGCCGGCGGCCTTGAGTTCTTCCAGGTGCTCCCAGAACACCTGCTCGGTGCAGAGCGCGTGCACCGCGACCCGTTCGGACTGGCTTTCCAGCGGCAGCACGGTGGGCGTTTCGGCGCCGGGCAGGATGGCGCTGATGCGGGCCAGTGCATCGCGCGGTGCATGCAGCATCACGTACTTGGTCTCGGCAGCCCGTTGCACGCCCATCACGCGCTGCACGAGCTTGTCCAGAAGCCGTTCGCGCTCGGCCGGCAGCTTCGAATTGCCGCGGTACAGGGCGGCCTGGCTTTCGAGCACGGTGGTCACCGCGCGCAGGTGGTTGGCGCGCAGCGTGGTGCCGGTGGAGACCAGGTCGACGATGGCGTCGGCCGTGCCCAGGCTGGGCGCGATTTCGACCGCGCCGTTGAGCGTCACGATATCGGCCTCGACGCCGTTGTCTTCCAGCCAGCGCCGGGTCAGGCGCGGGTAGCTGGTGGCGATGCGCTGTCCCTGTAGCTGTCCGGGGCCCGTGTATTCGTCATCTTCCGGCAGCGCCAGCATCAGTTTGCAATGGCCGAAATCCAGCGGGGCGAGAACCTCCAGTTCGGCATCGGGCCTGCGCTTGCGCGCCTCGAGCACCTTTTCCACGGCCACGTTCTCGCCGACGATGCCGAGCTCGCACATGCCCTCGAGCAGCAGCCTGGGGATGTCGTCGTCGCGCACCAGCAGCAGGTCCACCGGCAGGTTGCGGCCGTACCAGAACAGCTTGTCCTTGCTGCGTGCGAACTGCAGGCCGGATTTCTCCAGCAGCTTCAGCGAGGTCTCCGACAGCCGGCCGGATTTCTGGATCGCGATCTTGATTCGGGGTTGTTCCGACGACATGCTCACTGCTCTCCTTGATCCGGTTCGCCACTCAGCCGCCTGAGTGCGAGCTGGTAGCCGCCGTGACCCATCTCCAGGAACCGGGCGACGCGGCCGATGGTGGTCACGCTCACGCCGGTGCGCTCGTGAATTTCGCGGTACGGCAACCCGGCGTCGAGCAACTGCACCACCCGCCAGCGGTCGACCAGCGCTTCCAGCTCGGCCGGCGTGGTCAGGTCGCGCAGCAGCGCGCGGCACTCGTCGGCGGTTGCCATGGCCATGAAGGCTTCGGCGAGGCTGTTGCGCCCGGCCCGGTTCGCCTTCAGGTGCTGTTCGTCGAGCTGTTTCATGCGCGCTCCGGCCTGGCTCGAT
>JAWLEW010000002.1:60672-70271 GCA_041685925.1 Wenzhouxiangellaceae bacterium
CGCGATATTTTTCGCGTGCGCGGATCGGTGCGCGGCCCGGCGAGTATCGTAAAAGTGGCCATCCGCCCGGTCAGTCCCCGGGTGCCGCGACTGCGGACCTTGCGCCAGCCGAATCCGGAAAAGCCGTTTCCGAGTCGATACGAATATCCGAACCACAATCAAAAACCTGTAGCAGGGAGAAGTCATGGACCAGAGTCTCATACCGCCGTTGCTCGGCATCGTCGGCCTGATCGTCGCCTTCATCGTTTTCCGCGCCATGATGCGCTACCCGGTGATGGAAGGAAAACCGGCCGAAATCGCCAAGCTGATCCAGGAGGGCGCAATGGCCTTCATGCGTCGCGAGGTGCTGATGATCGGCATTTCGGTCGCGGTATTGTTCATCGCGCTTGCGGTCTCCCCGCTGGGCATCCAGACTGCAGCCTCGTTTCTGACCGGCGCCTTCTGCTCGGCCATCGCCGGGTTCTTCGGCATGATCGCCGCGACCCGCGCCAACGTGCGCACCACCACCGCGGCGCATAACTATGGCACCGACCGGGCGCTGACCGTGGCCTTCTACGGCGGGTCCGTCATGGGCCTGGTGCTGGCCTCGCTCGGCCTGCTCGGCCTGGGCACGCTGTACGTGGTCTTCGGCACCGATCCCGAGACCGCGCACAACATCCACGGCTTCGGCATGGGCGCCGGCATCGTCGCGCTGTTCTATCGTGTCGGCGGCGGCATCTTCACCAAGTCGGCCGACGTCGGCGCCGACCTGGTCGGCAAGGTCGAGGCCGGCATTCCCGAAGACGACCCGCGCAACCCGGGCGTGATTGCCGACAACGTCGGCGACAACGTCGGCGACGTCGCCGGCATGGGTTCGGACATCTTCGAATCCTACTGCGGCGCGATGATCGCCACCGTGGCGCTGGCCACCGTGATGGTCAAGGAAGCCGGCAGCACCGGCATGGTGCCGGGCATGGGCCCGGACAGTGCGCTGATGGGGCTGCCGCTGCTGCTGTCGTCGCTGGGCCTTGTCTGTTCCATCGCGGCGATCGGCGTGGTTCGCGCTTCGGCCGGCCGCAGCCCGGAAGTGGCGCTGCGCATCGGCACCATGTTCGCCGCGCTGGCGTTCGTCGTGCTGGGCTATTTCCTCATCACCGGCATGGACGTTCAGTCCGGCGTCTGGCTGGCCACGCTGGTCGGCGCCGTCGGCGGCGTGATCATCGGCCTTTCGACCGAGTACTACACCGCCGGCAAGCCGGTGCGCCTGATCGCCCAATCCGGCGAAACCGGACCGGCCACGGTGATCATTTCGGGCCTGGCCACCGGCATGATGTCGGTCGTCATTCCGATCCTGACGATCTGCCTGATGATCTTCATCGCCAACTGGCAGGCCGGCCTCTACGGCGTCGGCATCGCAGCGGTCTCGATGCTGGCCACGGTCGGCATGACCATGGCCATCGACGCTTACGGTCCGGTGGCCGACAACGCCGGCGGCATCGCCGAGATGGCGGGCCTGGGCGAGGACACGCGCAAGATCACAGATTCGCTCGACGAGCTGGGCAACACCACTGCAGCGATCGGCAAGGGCTTCGCCATCGGCGCCGCGGCGCTGGCCGCGCTGACCATCATCAGCGCCTATATCGCCGAAGTGGCGACCCACGTCGAAGGCTTCGAGCTGCTGATCTCAAATCCGCTGGTGCTGATCGGCATGTTCA
Source organism: Wenzhouxiangellaceae bacterium (assembly GCA_041685925.1). Taxonomy (GTDB): domain Bacteria; phylum Pseudomonadota; class Gammaproteobacteria; order Xanthomonadales; family Wenzhouxiangellaceae. The sequence goes on from JAWLEW010000002.1 coordinate 62,367, forward strand.
TCGGCGGGCTGTTCCCGTTCGTGGTCGCCTCGATCACGATGACCGCGGTCGGCGATGCGGCGTTCGAAATGATCAAGGAAATCCGCCGCCAGTTCAAGGAAATCCCGGGCCTGCTCGAAGGCACCGCCAAGCCCGACGCGGCGCGCTGCGTGGATATTGCCACGACCTCGGCGACCAAGCGCATGCTGCTGCCGGCCGCACTCGCCGTGCTCGGCCCGGTGGCGGTTGGCTTCGGCCTGGGCGCCGAGGCGCTCGGCGGCATGCTGGGCGGCGCGCTGGTCGCGGCCGTACTGCTGGCGCTGACCATGGCCAATGCCGGGGGCGCCTGGGACAACGCCAAGAAATACGTCGAAAAGGGCAACCTCGGCGGCAAGGGTTCAGAAACCCACCATGCAGCCGTCGTGGGCGACACTGTCGGCGACCCGCTGAAGGACACCTCCGGCCCGTCGATGAACATCCTCATCAACGTCATGGCCATCGTCAGCCTGGTGATCGCGCCGTTGTTGACGCACTGATAAACCGGCTTCCAGCCGGACCCCGGAAAACGCGGTCTTCGGGCCGCGTTTTTTTATTCAGGGGCTTCTCCGAAGGCCTGAATACAATAAACGTGGTCAAAACCAGGTTTCGCCGCCGGCTACGCCGGCTGATGCGACCTACTTTTGGTGCGGCAAAAGTAACTCGCATCAGCCAGCGAAACTGGCGGCGAAAAGGCCTTTGAAGAAAGTAAATCGAACGGTTACAAAGCCGTCCAGCCGCCATCGACCGAAAGGGTCGTCCCGGTGATCTGATCGGCCGCACCCGAACACAGGAAAACCGCAGTGCCGCCGATCTGCTCGACCGTGGCGAACTGCTTCGAGGGCTGGCGCGCCAGCATCACCTCGCGGATGACCTGTTCGCGATCCATGCCGTATTTCTCCATCGTCGCCGGGATCTGCTTTTCGACCAGCGGGGTCAGCACGTAGCCCGGGCAGATGGCATTGGCCGTGATGGGTTGTTCCGCTGTTTCCAGCGCGACAGTCTTCGTCAATCCCACCAGCCCATGCTTGGCCGCCACGTAGGCGGCCTTGAAGGGTGACGCAGTCAATCCGTGTGCCGAGGCGATGTTGACGATGCGGCCCCAGCCTCTTTTCCGCATCCCGGGCAGAACTGCCGCGGTGGTGTGGAACGCCGAGGACAGCATGATCGCGATGATCGCGTCCCATTTCTCGCGCGGGAACTCGTCGACCGGCGCGACGTGCTGGATACCGGCGTTGTTGACCAGGATGTCGACCGGTCCGGCATGCTCGACCAGGCCCCGGCACTGGTCCGGGTCGGTCATGTCGGCGGCGATGTAGCGGCAACGGATGCCGTGGTCAGTTGAAATCCGCTCGGCCAGCGCATGGTCTTCATCCGAGTCGGTAAACGAGTTCAGCACCACGTCGGCGCCGGCCCTGGCCAGTGCCTCGGCCACCCCCAGCCCGATGCCGGAGTTGGAGCCGGTAACGACGGCAATTCGTCCTTTCAGCGACATCTTCGAATTCCAGATTCAGCAATACCGCCAAGACTACCCGGCGCCGCCGGTTCCCGCCAACTGGACTTTAGGCCGACTCGGTGCCGGCGCCAGATGCGCCGCCGATGACTTCGACTTCCTGGCCTGCTCTCAGACGCTCGTTGCCGCGGATGACGACGCGGTCGCCGGGCTGGATGGCGCCCTTGACCTCGATCATGTTCTCCGAGCCGATGCCCACGGCGACGTTGACCCGGCGCGCGGTGTTTTCCGAATCGAGTACGTAGACCGAGGTGCCGTCGCCCCTGAGCACCAGCGCGTCGCGCGGCACGGCCAGCACTTCGCGCACGTCGGCGGTGGGAATGGTGACGCGCACGGTCTGGCCGACCGGCAGGCGCTCTTCCAGGTCGAGCCGGAGCTCGAAGACGTGGCTTTGCTCGGTGCCCTGGCTGACGGCGGTGCGCAGCGGGGCGGCGATGACCTCGTCTCCGAAGCGTACGGCGAGCTCGTCGCCGGGCTGGACGTAGCGGTAGTAAGACAACGGTGCGCGCGCAACGACTTCCAGGTCGTTCGGATTGTAGATGCGCATGACCTGCGTGCCCGCCGAGACGCGCTCGCCGGCCTGCACCAGCCGCCGAGCCACGACGCCGTCGAACGGCGCGCGGATGCGGGTTCGGTCGATCTGGTCCTGTACCTGCGCCAGGCGGCTGCGCGCGACCTGCAGGTCGCTTTGCACGACGTTTCGGTTGGAACGGGTCTCGTCGATCTGGGTGCGCGAGGCCAGGTTGCTCTCGACCAGGCTCTGGTAGCGCTCCAGTTCGGCATTGAGGAACAGCAGGCGCGCCTGGACGCTTTCGATTTCGGCTTCGAGTTCTTCGGCCTGCAGTGTCAGCGCCTTGTCCTCGATCCGGGCGAGCACGTCACCGGCCTCGAAGCGTTCGCCGGATTCGGCAATCTCGAGCAGGCGGCCGCTGACTTCGGCCGAAATCAGTGCATCGGAACGCGACAACACCGTGCCGGCAACCTGCATGGTCGGCGCCATGGCGATCACCCGGGCTTCCTCGACCTCCACCGGTGCGGCGCCGAACTGGGCCACGGCCTGGCTGCTCGCGCCGACCGCGGCAACGATTGAAAAAACGCTCGTCAAAACGATTTTTACGGCGATTGTCATGACGCTTGCGCCAAGAATCCTGTTCATGCGAACTGTTCCTTTCCCGCCGGTGATCCGGCAACCTGGGGGGCTTGTTTTTCTTCGTTCATTCTCAGCAGGCTGGGCAGCAGGATCAATGTGAATAAAGTACTGATTGCCATGCCGCCGACGATGACCGCAGCCAGGCCGCGATACAGCTCGGTGCCCGCGCCCGGCAGCAACAGCAGCGGCAGCATGCCGAACAGGCTGGTGAACGTGCTCATCAGGATCGGCCTGAGGCGCAGGCTGACCGCCTGGTGCACGGCTTCCTTGCGGTCTTTCCCGTCGCGCTCCTCGTCACGGGCGCGATAAACCAGAAGAATCGCATTGTTGACGACCAGTCCGAGCAGAATGACGAAGCCGATCATGGTCAGCATGTCCATCGCCTGGCCGAACAGCACGTCGATCAGGCGCAGACCCAGGACGCCGCCGATGGTCGCCATGGGCAGCGTGAGCACGACCAGCAGCGAATCCTTGAACGAGCGGAACAGCGCCGAGATCAGCAGGTACAGGATGACGATGGCCAGCAGGAAGCTGCCGGCGAGGTTGCGCAGCGTCTCGCCCAGCGCCTCGGCGGTGCCGCGGTAGGTAATGACGCCGCCCGGCGGCAGCGCCTCGCGGATATCGGGCTCGACCTCGGCTTTCAGGATCTCCAGCGCGGTTTCCATCGGCATGCCCGACGGCGGCGTCACCTGCAGGGTCAGGGTGCGGCTGCGATCCACGCGCCGGATCTCGTTGGGCCCGGCAGTGCGTTCCAGCGTCACCAGCTCGCCCAGCGTCACGATCTCGCCGGTGGGCGAGGACAGCGGGGTCGCCATCAGTTCTTCCGGCGTGGACCAGCGCTCGCCGCGGAGGATCACGTCCAGGCGCTGGTCGCCGTCGAAATATTCACCCAGGAAGGCGCCGTTGCCCAGCGCACGAATCATGGTCGCGACCTGGTTCCGGGTCCAGCCCAGTTCGGCGATGCGCCGGTCGTCGGGAATCAGGCGGAGTTCGGGCTCGGCCATTTCCAGGCCCGGCTCGGGGCGCACGTTGGCCTCGGGCATGACTTGCGAAATCCGGGCGAAACCGACCTGGCCGGCTTCCAGCAGCTGCTCGAACTCGCCGGCCTGGAGGTCGACCTCGATGCGGCGGCCGCCGCGGCCGCCGAAGATGGCGCGCCGGGTCGCGCGGCCGAAGGTGTCGGGAAAGCCCGACAGGATTTCCTTGTTGATGATGCCGATCATCTCGTCGGCGCGCTCCGGGTCTTCGGCGCGGATGCCCAGGAACGCCCCGCTGCCGAAGAAACCGAGAAACAGGTTGCGGATCTTCGGCTCCTTTTCACCGGAAATGTAGGGCTCGAATCGCTTGTTGATCACCTCGACCAGCTCGGTCTGGGCCGTCTCCGGCCCCATTCCGGGCGGCGTCTGCACGAACGCCGAGACGAAGTTGCGCTTGCCCTCGGGCAGGTAGTCGGCCGGCGGCAGCAGGAAATAGCCGATCGCCAAAGGCACCAGGATCAGGCCGGTGATCCAGCCGATCCTGCGCCTGGGCGTGTCGGTAAGCGTCATGATGAAATCAGCCGCGTTGCGCCACCAGTTGCCGTGCCGGTCTTCCATGGACCGATCGCCCAGCAACCGGTAGCTGGCCGCCGGCAACACCACGGTCGCGACCAGCAGCGAGCACACGATGGCCGCCGAGATCACCACCGCCAGGTCGGCGAACAGCTGGCCGGCCTCGTCCTTTAGAAACAAAACCGGCAGGAAGATTGCCACCGTGGTTGCGGTGGAGGCCAGCAGCGCGCCCCAGACCTGGCCGGTGCCGCGGTCGGCCGATTCCATCGCATCGCGACCCTGCTCGCGCTGGCGCACGATGTTTTCCAGCACCACGATGGCCGCATCGAGCACCATGCCGGTGGCGAACGCCAGGCCGGCCAGCGAAATCACGTTCAGCGATCGCCCGACGCTGTCGAGCACGATGAACGAAAAGCACAGGCACAGCGGAATCGCCAGCGCCACCATCATGGTCGCGCGGAAGCGGCGGAAGAACCACCATAAGACGCCCACCGCCAAGAACATGCCGATCAGCAGGTTGGTCACGACCATGCGCACCGACTGCTTGATGTAGATGGTGTCGTCGGAGGTCTGCAGCATCTGCAGGCCTTCCGGGTCGAGGTGCGTTTCCTGCAGTTCGGCGACCTTGGCCTTGAGCTCGTCCATGACATCGAGGATGTTCACGCCCGGCTCGGCGACCACGTTCATCATGATCGAGCGGGTGGTGTTGTAGGTCATCCCGCCGCTGGAGTCGCGCATGACGCGCTGGATGTCGGCGACGTCGCCGAGGAAGACCGGCTGCCCGTCGCGCCAGTCGAGCACCAGGTTATCCAGGTCGGAGAGCTCGTACTGGCCGGCGAAGCGGACCGTGTACTGGCGCTTGCCGACTTCCTCGAAGCCGGCCGAAACGTCGGCATTCTGGCCCAGCTGCTGGCCGATGCGCGCCAGGTCGACCCCGATCGAGGCGGCCTGGAACGGATCGAACGAGATGCGCACCTCGAACGGCCGGCCGCCCCGCGGGTTGGCCGAGGCCACGCCCGGAATGCGCTCGATGCGCTCGCGCAGCGTTTCCTCGACGAAATCCTGGTATTCGATGATCGAGCGGGTGTTGCCCTCCTTGGGCATGATCGCGAACCAGGCCATGGTGTCGCCGAACTGGTCGGTGCCGACCCGCACCGTGGGCTCGTTGACGTCGGCCGGGTAGTTCGATACCTGGTTGAGCCGGTTGATGACCTCGATGAGCGCCCGGTTGAGATCGGCGCCGACGTCGAATTCCAGCGTCACCGAGCCCCGGCCCTGGCCCGCCGAAGAGGTCATGCGTTCCAGCCCCGGCACGTCGCGCAGCTGTTCTTCCTGCGGCTCGACGATCTCGGACTCGACCTCGCTGGGCGCGGCGGCGCGCCAGCCGGTGGATATCGAAATGGTCGGCCGATCGATGTTCGGCGTCATCTGCACCGGCAGGCGCGACAGGCTGAGCAGCCCGAATATCACCAGCAGAATGCAACCGACGGCGACGGCGACCGGATTACTGAGTCCCAGGCGGGTTAGCGGCACGATTTTTTCTCGGTTGTTTTCAGATCAACCATACAATTATGACCGGAATTCCATGACCCGAATGTCATGATCACCCGGCTTGTGATGCAGTTCTCGTTTTTCTGGCCCGCTTGCGGCATCGGGCCGCGGCCGGCTTTCCGGATGCCTGATGGACAACACGAACCGACGGAAGTGCCCGGATTTTTCCGGCGATCGGCGACCCGAACACGCCGAATGCGGTATCGTTTGAATTGTTCGGGGTAGAGACTGGACGCACAGGCACGCCGAAAGCATTGCGTACCGGCGTTGCCTGCACGCACGCCGGGCCCGACCGCCCGGCCGACTCGAGCCCGAGTATCAGGAGTTGTTCATGCCCGAAAGTTTTGATTACGTGATCGTCGGCGCCGGGTCGGCCGGCTGCGTGCTCGCCAACCGGCTGAGCGCCGACCCCGACTGCAAGGTGCTGCTGCTCGAAGCCGGGCCGCGCGACTGGAATCCGTTCATCCACATGCCGGCCGGCCTGGCGCAGCTGGTCCGGTTCAAGTCGCTGAACTGGAACTACGAAACCGAACCCGAGCCCAACCTCAACAACAGGCGGCTGTATTGGCCACGCGGCCGCGTGCTGGGCGGATCCAGCTCGATCAACGCCATGTGCTACGTGCGCGGACACGCCTCCGATTACGACGACTGGCGCGAAATGGGCAACCCGGGCTGGGGCTTCGACGACGTGCTGCCGTATTTCCGCCGGTCAGAGGACCAGGCCCGGGGCGAATCCGAAATGCACGGCACCGACGGGCCGCTGGGGGTGTCGGACCTGCAGCATGTCAATGACCTGAGTCGGGTCTTCGTCCAGGCCGCCGAGCAGGCCGAATATTTCCGCAACGTCGACTTCAACGGCCCGGTGCAGCGCGGCTTCGGCCTCTACCAGGTCACCCAGCGCAACGGCCGACGCTGCAGCACCGCGCGCGGCTACCTGCGCCCGGTGCGCAAGCGGCCCAACCTGACCGTGCGCACCGGCGCCCTGAGTTCGCGCGTCCTGCTCGAAGGCCACCGCGCCAGGGGCATCGAATACCGCCGCATGGGCTTGACGCAGAAAGTCTACGCCGAGCGCGAGGTTGTGCTGTGCGGCGGGGCGATCAACTCGCCGCAGCTGATGATGCTGTCGGGCATCGGCCCGGCCGCGCAGCTCGAGCGCGCCGGCGTGCGCACGCGCCACGACCTCGTCGGCATGGGCGAAAACCTGCAGGACCATCTCGACGTCATGACGCTGACCCGCTGCTCGCAGCCGGTCACCTACGACCGCCTCAACGAAATCATGGTCGGCCTGAAATACTTCCTGTACCGCGAAGGCATCGGCACGTCCAACATCGCCGAGGCCGGCGGCTTCCTGGCCAGCAGCCTGAGCGATGGCAGCCGACCCGACATCCAGATGCATTTCGTGCCGGCCCTGCTCGACGACCACGGCCGCAACCGGCTGCCCGGCGACGGCTACACCCTGCACGCGTGCAACCTGCGACCCGAAAGCCGCGGCCGGATCGAGCTGCGATCGACCGACCCGCGCGAGCCGCCGGCCATCCACGCCAACTACCTGTCCGCGCCGTTCGACGTCGAGATGATGCTCGAGTGCATTCGCTGTTCGCGCGAAATCCTGGCCCAGCCGGCGTTCCGGCCGTTCCGCGCGCACGAAATACAGCCCGGCAACGAGGTCACCGATCGGGCCGGCCTGCTGGGCTTCATCCGCAACAAGGCCGAATCGATCTATCATCCGGTCGGCACCTGCCGCATGGGCAGCGACGACGACGCCGTCGTCGATCCGGAGCTGCGGGTACGCGGCATCGAGGCCCTGCGCGTGGTCGACGCCTCGGTGATGCCCAGGCTGATCGGCGGCAACACCAATGCCCCGACCATCATGATTGCCGAGAAAGCCGCCGACCTGCTGCTGGGCCGAGCGGTCGGAAATACCCGGCGCGACGAGGTCGCCGAAGCCGCCTGAACCCGGACCATTCGGGCGCGATCCGCTGCGATACCCGGGCCGGGAACCATCCGGAACAAATCCGGGCGGCACGCGATCGATTGCAGGATTTTGCGGTCTACCGAACAGGCCTGCCAGAGACGAATCATGACAACACCGCTGCAATTGCCCCCGAAGCCGCCAATGAAGTCGC
>JAWLEW010000002.1:70371-72569 GCA_041685925.1 Wenzhouxiangellaceae bacterium
CGCCAATGAAGTCGCTGATGAAATCCCTGCTGATCGCGCTTGTGCTGCTGGGCGCGCTTTCGTCGCACGCGCAACAAGCCGACCAGGACGCCGCGCCCGAAGAAATCGTCGACCGGCTGGAGACCGTGCTGATCGAGAACATGAGGGCCGGCGAATCGCTGAGCTTCGACGATCGCTTCGAGAAACTGCGCCCGCTGGTCGCCGACATCATGGCGGTAGAGCGCATGGGCCGCTACCTGTTCGGGCGCGACTGGGCCGCGTTCGACGAGCAGCAGCGCGAGCGCTTCAAACAGGCCTTTCTCGACCTGAGCGCAGCAACCTACGCCGGGCAATTCAAGGAATTCGGCGGTGAGCGGTTCGACCCGGTCGAGGTCCAGCGGCAGGGCGAGGACCGCGTCGTGGTCAAGCGGCGCCTGACCACCGGCAGCGGAGAGAAAGTCGCCTTCGACTACCTGATGACCCATTCCGACGACGGCTGGCAGATCGTCACCATCATCACCGACGGGGTCAGCGACCTGGCCGTCAAGCGCAGCCAGTATCGACGGCTGCTCGAAGACCAGGACTTCGAAGCCGTCATCTCGCGCATCCAGGATTCGGCCGAATCGCAACGCAGTGACTGACGCCGAACACCGGCCATCGGCGACCGAGCACTGGCTCACCCGGATCACCCGCCATCCACTGCGCACGCTCGCGGCGGTGGTCGCGGTCGCGGCGCTGGCCGCGCTGGGCGCCGCCAACCTGCTGGGCGTCAACAGCGATCCGATCGCGATGCTCGACGAGGACCTGCCGTTTCGCCAGACCGACGAGCGGCTGCGCGCGGAGTTCCCGAACCTGGACAACAACCTGCTGGCCGTGATCGAGGCGCCCACGCCGGAGCAGGCCATGCTTGCCGCCGGCCGCGCCGAGCGCGAGCTGGGCCGGATGCCGGAAGTGATTCGTTCGGTGACCTGGCCGGCCGGCAGCCGATTCTTCGCCCGCAACGGTCTGCTGTTTCTTTCGCTGGACGAACTCGAGGCGCTGGGCGACCGGCTCACCACCGCCCAGCCCCTGCTGGGCCGGCTGGCGCAGGACACCCATGCCGCGGCCCTGTTCGATCTGCTCGCCCGGATCGAACAACGTGAACCCGGCGGCACGGCCGCGCCGCCGGGCCTGGACACTCAGCGCATCCACGCCCGCGCGGCCGCGGCAATCGACACCGGCCTGGCCGGCGGGCCCGGGATGCTGTCCTGGCAGCGCCTGCTGGGCGGCGAGGGCGATGCGGAGCGACCGGCGCGCGAAATCCTGTTGATCGACCCGCTACTGAACCACGAGCGCGTGCTCGCCGCGCGTGCGGTGATGGAAGAAATGCAGTCGCTGCGCGGCCGGCTCGGGCTGGACCAGGGCCCGGTGCGCATGCGCCTGACCGGCAGTACCGCGCTGCGCTTCGAGGAAATGAAGAGCGTGATCGAGGGCGCCGGACTGACCGGCCTGCTGGCGCTGCTGGCGGTCACGGTGGTGATGCTGGCCGGGCTGCGCTCGATTCCGCTGAGCCTGATCGCGCTGGCCAATCTCGCCCTGGGGTTGGTCATCACCACCGGCTTCGCGGCGGTCGCGATCGGCCGGGTCAACCTGATCTCGGTGAGCTTCGTCGTGCTCTACATCGGGCTGGGCGTCAACTACGCGGTGCACTACCTGCTGCGCTATCGCGAAATCGCCCAGCTCGAGCCGGCCGGCAAGACCGCCGCGATCCGCTCGACCATCAGCGCCGGCCGCTTCCTGCTCTACCCGCTGGCGCTCAGCGCATTGACCACGGCGCTGGGCTTCTTCGCGTTCGTACCGACCGCGTTTTCCGGCATTGCCGAGCTGGGCCTGATCGCCGGGGTGGCCATGCTGGTCACGCTGCTGCTGAGCTACACCGCCTTGCCGGCCATGCTCGCGCTGTTCCGGCCGCAGGTGAAAAGCGCTGCCCCGGCCCACGACCGTGGATGGCGCAAGCACCTGGAATTTCCGCTGCGCCACCGGCGCCTGGTGCTGGCGGCGGGCGCGCTGCTGGTCGTCGCCGCTTTGCCGGCACTGTCCGAACTGCGCTTCGACAGCGATCCACTGAACGTGCGCGACCAGGACTCCGAATCGGTGGTGACCATCCGCACCCTGCTGGCCGAAGGCGATGCCGGTTACCGCAACATCCAGGTGCTGATGGATGCCGACGCCGACGCCGA
>JAWLEW010000002.1:72669-120036 GCA_041685925.1 Wenzhouxiangellaceae bacterium
GGACTCCGAATCGGTGGTGACCATCCGCACCCTGCTGGCCGAAGGCGATGCCGGTTACCGCAACATCCAGGTGCTGATGGATGCCGACGCCGACGCCGACGCCGACGCCGAAACCTTGCGCCGGGAGCTGCAGGCGCTGCCGACCGTCGCGCGCGCAGTGTCGCTGGAAAGCTTCGTGCCCGAAAACCAGGAAGACAAGCTGTTCGTCATCGAGGATCTCGGCTGGGTGCTGGGGCCGGATATCGTCAATGCCGACTGGCAGACCGATCCAGTGGCGTCCGAGACGCTGGCCGCCAGCGCCGCGGCGCTGGCCGATGCGCTGGGGGCCGGCGCGGGGTCGGCCGAGCTGGCCGAAAGCCTGGACCGGCTGCAGCAGGCGCTGGCCGAACCGGGCGCCGACCGGGCCGCGGCACGCGTCAACCGGGCCCTGACCGCCGGCCTGCAGCCCACGCTGGGCCGGCTCGGTGCCGGCCTCCAGGCCAACCGGCCGGTGACCCGGGAGGATCTGCCCGAATGGCTGGTCGACCAGTGGCGCGGCCAAAACGACACCCGGCTGCTGCAAGTCTACCCGGCCGTCAACGTACTGGATTTCGAACGCCAGGCCGAATTCACCGAGCAGGTGCAGTCGGTCGCCGGCGCCCGGGCCACCGGCGGACCGGTGATCCAGCTCGAAGCCGGCCGCGCGATCGTTGAAGCGTTCCGCCAGGCGCTGCTGTGGGCGGTGATCGGCATCGCGCTGGTGCTGCTGGCCACGCTGCGGCGGCCGCTTGCCGCGGCCAGGGTGATGGCGCCACTGCTGCTGGGCGGGCTGCTGACGCTGGCGGCCATGGCGCTGTTCGACTTGCCGTTCAACTTCGCCAACGTGGTCGCGCTGCCGCTTTTGCTTGGCGTGGCCGTGGACAACGGCATCCACCTGGTCGCGCGCCATCGCGCCGGGCTGCTGCCCGACGGCAACGTGCTGCGCACCGCAACGGCGCGCGCCATCGTCGTCGGGGCCATGATCACGGCCGGCGGCTTCGGCAACCTGGCGTTTTCGCCGCACAGCGGCACGGCCAGCCTCGGGATCATCCTGGCCATGGGGCTGGCGCTGATGGTGGTCGCTACGCTGGTATTCCTGCCGGCGATGCTGGGCCGGGGCAAATGAGACAGCGCATGGACAACCGTAAGCGTTCGCCTGAATGACCCGCTTGAATTTCATCGTCCGCGTACTGGGCCTGCTCGGGCTGGTGCTGTTCATTGCGCTCATCGTGCGCGAGGGCATCGGCGAACTGGCCGCCAGCCTGGCCGCGGCCGGGTTCGGCCTGCTGGCCGTCGCCGGCTGGCACGTGCTGACCATGAGCATCGACGGCCTGGCGCTGCGCCAGCTCATGCGGCCGCGCGCCCGGATCGGCGCGGGCACCGCGATCCGGACCCGCTGGATGCAGGAGTCGGTCAACAACCTGCTGCCGGTCATGCAGATCGGCGGCAACCTGGTCAAGGTGCGCGCGCTGATGCGGCGCGGCATCGCCACCGACCTGGCCGGCGCCAGCGTGGTCATCGACGTCACGCTGACGGTCTCGACCCAGATCGTGTTCACGCTGCTGGGCTTGATGCTGCTGCTGTGGCACCTGGGCGCCGGCGACGTGGCCGGCTCGGTGCTGGCCGGCGCGGTGGTGATGAGCGCGGCCATCGGCGGCTTCTACCTGGTGCAGAAGCGCGGCCTGTTTTCGATGCTCACGGCGCTGTTGAACCGGATTTCCAGGCGCCCGGACTGGCAGGCGCTGGCCGGCGGCGCCGAGGCCATGGACGCCACCATCGCCACGCTCTACCGCCACCGCCCGGCGCTGTACCAGTCGGCCGCGCTGCACCTGCTGGCCTGGTTCGTCGGGGTCGGCGAAGTCTGGCTGGCGCTGTATTTCCTGGGCACGCCGGTGGGCCTGGTCGAGGCCATGCTGCTCGAGAGCCTGGGCCGGGCATTGCGCACCGCCGCGTTCGCCGTTCCCGGCGCCGTGGGCGTGCAGGAAGGCGGTTTCGTGGTATTCGCCGCGCTGCTGGGGCTGCCGCCCGGCGCTGGACTCGAATTGTCGCTGGCCAAGCGCGTGCGCGAACTGGTGCTGGGGCTGCCCGGACTTCTGGCCTGGCAGATCGAGAGCGGACGCGCGGCGCTCGGCGGGCTGCGCCAGTCCGGCGACGACCGATGAGGCGATCCATCGCGAAACCGGCAGCTCGGTGCGCATTCAACGCCGGCTGCGGCTGGCGGCCCATCGCCATCTGATCGATCCGCGCGCCCACCTGCTGCGTCTGCATCGCAATTTCGCTGCAGACATGCGTGTCGGCGCGGCGTTTCGTCGACTATCGCATCCGCTTCGGCTGCCGGGGCGCCGCCGGCGTGTCCGGCTCGATCAACCCACGCTCGCGGTAGTCGCCGATCGCGGCCTGAAGCGATTCATCCAGCGGACGCGGGCGCCAACCCAGCGCATCGCGCGTGCGACGGTTGTCGAAGCGCACCGGGATGCCGCCCAGCCGCACGCCGGTCAATGGCGCGGCCGGTGGGCGGCGCGTGACGTGATCGGCCAGCCATTCCGACCCGAGCGCAACCAGCCACGCCAGACGGTAGGGCACCCGGCGCGTCGGCATGGCGACCCCGGACAGAAACTGCAGGCGCTGCAGCAGTTCGGCAAGCTCGACATCGTGCGCGCCCAGGATGTAGCGGTTGCCGGGCGCGCCGCGCTCGGCCGCCAGCAGGTGGCCCATCGCCACGTCGCGCGCATCGACCAGGTTCAGCGTGGTCGGCATGTAGGCCGGCAGGCGGCGGTTGAGGAACCCCAGCATCATCCGGCTCGGCGGCGTCAGCCAGTGGTCCCCGGGCCCGACGGGTACGGTCGGATTGCAGATGATCACGCGCTGGCCGTGCGTGCGCCACGCGTCACATGCTTCCTGCTCGGCGCGCAGTTTCCCGACGCAGTACGGCCCCGCCATCCGGGCCTCGGAAAGCGTCGTCTGCTCGCTGATCCGCTGCGGCTTGCGGCCACGGCCGGTGGCGATCAGGATCGATTCGGTGGACGTATGCACGACCGTCTCCACGCCTGCGGCACGCGCGGCTTCCAGCACGTTGCGCGTGCCGGCGACGTTGACCGAGGTAAATGCCTGCTTGTCGCGCGCCCAGAGCCCGGCGTGTGCGGCCATGTGGAAGACGCGCCGGCAGCCGCGGACGGCCGAGTGCACGGCCTCGCCGTCGGTAATCGAGCCCTGCAGGTACTCGACCTCCGGCACCGGCTCGGTCGGTGCGCGCAGATCCAGCACCCGCACTTGATCCCCGCGCTCGCGCAAAAGCCGCACGAGATGGGTGCCGATGAAGCCGGCGCCGCCGGTGACCAGGTCCATCATCTCCGCCATGCCCGGGCGGTGTTGAAAGCGATCGTCGTCATGTCTGCTCTAGTCTGCCATCATTGCGAAGCTCGATAATGAAACCGGACACGAATCCATGTCATTGCACAAGCCGCACGCGACCTGGAACCATCCGCTGCTGGGCGCCGACCTGGCAACGCTGGCGCGCCTGACCGCGGCCAACCGCGTGCCGCCCGCGATGTGGCCGCGGCTGGCGGCGTTCTTCGGCGCCGCGCTGGCGCGCCTGCCGTTGTCGATCGCCGAACGCATCCACGTGCGGCTGCAGCCTGACCCGCTGGAAGAGATGCCGGCGCCGGTATTCATCCTGGGCCACTGGCGCAGCGGCACCACCCACCTGTTCAACCTGATGAGCCGCGACCCGCGCTTTGCCTGGCCGGATCCGATCGCGACCGGCCTGCCGTGGAATTTCCTTCTGCTCGGCCGGGCGCTGCGGCCGCTTTTGAAGCGCGCGCTGCCGGAAAGCCGGCTGATCGACAACGTCGCGGTCAACCCGGATTCGCCGCAGGAAGACGAGATCGCGCTGGCCTCGATGCAGGATCTTTCGTATTACCACGCGCTGTATTTTCCACAAGACCTGGCCGAGCAGTTCGAACGCGGCGCGTTTCCCGACGACAACGGCGTGGCGACCGGAGCAATGAAGCGACGTGCTCGACGGCTCAGGCACTACAGCCGCAAGCTGCTGCTGAACATGTCGGGCGACACGCTGCTGGTCAAGAACCCGATCCACACCGGCCAGGTCACGTGGATCCGCTCGATCTGGCCCAATGCGCGCTTCATCCACATCCACCGAAACCCGTACGTGGTGTTCGAGTCCACGCGCAACTTCTATCGCAAGCTGCTGCCGGCCTACGCGCTTCAGCCGTATGACGCCGAGTCCGCCGAGCCGGTAATCCTGGACGCCTATCCGCGCATGCTGGAACGCCTGTACGCCGACACCGGCGACCTGCCGGCGCACCAGTTCATCGAAATCACCTACGACGAACTCGATTCCCGGCCGCTGGACTGCCTGGCGCGGATCTACGGCCAGCTTCGCCTGGAAGGCTTCGGGAATATCGAGACACGCCTGAGCGAATACCTCGACAGCGTCCGGGGCTACGAGAAGAATCCGTACCGGTTTGCAAGCGAGACGCTGGACAAGGTCGACGCGGCCTGGGGCGAATGGCTGCGACGCTGGGGGTACCGGCGCCCGGATCCGGCGAGCGCCGAATAGATCCGGCTACGGCGCGCCCTTAAGGCCGGTTCAGCCGCCTTCGGGCTCCGAATCGGCGTCTTGCGTTCCGGATGCCGGCTGCGCGGGCCCCGGCTCGGCGAAGCGTTCGACCCAGTCGCGCACCTCGCCGTACCAGTGCAGCGAGTTGTTCGGCTTGAGCACCCAGTGGTTTTCGTCCGGGTAGTAGACCAGGCGCGATTCGACGCCGCGGGTCTGCAGCGTGCGGAACAGCTCGAAGGCCTGGCCGACCGGCACGCGCAGGTCCTTCTGGCCGTGGATGATCAGGCTGGGCGTGTCGAACTGGCCGGCAAAATAGTGCGGCGAGATCGTGCGGTAGATTTCCGGGGTTTCCCAGTAAGGCCCGAAGCGCTGGTCGTGGACGGCGAAATCGGCCGAGGTCTGGGCGTACAGGTCGTAGACCGCGGCATGGATGACCAGCGCGTTGAACGGGTGGTCGCGCCCCAGCAGCACGGTCGACAGATAACCGCCGTAGCTGCCGCCGCCGGCGACCATGCGCTCGGCGTCGATCCACGGTTTCTCCATGAACCACTCGGCCGCGGCAATGGTGTCGGCGTAGGGCCGCGTCATCCAGTCCGGGTTGATCGCATCGGTGAAGTCCTGGCCGAAGCCGGACGAGCCGTGGAAGTTGTGCCAGGCGGTGACGTAGCCCCACGACGAGAATGTCTGCGCATTCCATCTGAAATGAAACATGTCGGAGATCGCGCCGTGCGGACCGCCGTGGATCAGCAGGAACAGCGGATACTTGCGATCCGGATCGAAGCCCGGCGGGTAGTGCACCCACATCTGGATTTCCGCGCCTTCCGCGCCGGTGTAGGTGACCGACTCGTAGGTGCCCATGTCCACCTCGGCCAGCGCGGCGTCGTTGAACGTCTCCAGGCGCTCGTCCTCGCCGCCCTCGACGTCGACCCGCACGATGCGCGGCGGATGGACAAAGCTCTGGTTGCGCGCGACCAGGGTGCCGTCGTCGGCCACGGCCAGCGCGTCGTAATTGGTCGCATCGGTCAGCGCGACCGGGTCGGCGCCACTCAGCGGCAGGAAGTAGACCCGGCGGGTGCCCGCGTCGTCGATGGCGCCGAAGAAGCCGGCCGAATCGGGCGCCCACACCAGGCCGTCGGCCGAGCGGTCCCAGTCGCCGTGCAGCAGGCGCGTGCGGCCCGTGGCCAGTTCGTGCAGCATCAGCTTGCGCTGGTCGCCGTAGAAGCCCGGGATGTGCTGGCGCGTGAATGCCAGCAGCCGGCCGTCGGGCGAGAACATCGGCGCGGTGTCGGGCGCGGCGTTGCCCTGGGTGATGTTCTGCGGGTCGTCGCCGCCGGTCTCGACCAGGTAGACGTCGAGATCCGGATAGACGCCGTCTTCGGCGCTGTCGGCCACGATCGCCAGGCGCTCGCCGTCGGGCGAGACGTCGTAGTCGCCGGTGCCGGGACTGGAAGGCGAAAGCGCCAGCCCCGCCGGCTGGCTCAGCGGCTGGACTTCGCCGCCGGCTGCCGGAACGCGGAACAGGTGGTTCTCGCGATCCGCGTCCAGCCAGGTATCGAAATAGGCGTAGGGCAGTTCGGTCCAGACGTGGGCCGAGACCTGGCGCTCTTCGTCCTGTTCCAGCGCCTCGGCCATTTCATCGAAGGTCTTGCCCGGCCAGACGCTGGAGATGAAGTAGATGTGTTCGCCGACCCATTTGAGCGCCGACACGCCGGTCGGCACTTCGGTCAGGCGGGTCGCCTCGCCCGGCGCGTCCATGGGCAGCAGGTAGACCTGCCCGGCGTCGTCCTCTTCGCGCTTGCTGATGAAGGCCAGCATCGAGCCGTCGGGCGAAAACGCCGGGCTGGAGGCGCTGGCGCCGGTCATGGAAATCGGGCGCTGGTCCCGGGGCTCGCCGCGATCGAGCAACCACAGCCGGGTCTCGGACTCGTCGGACTCGACCTCGTAGGACGTCGCCGGCACCACCACGTGTTCGCCCTGCGGCGAAATCACCGGCGCGCCGAGCCGGTCGAGCTGCCACAACACTTCGGCCGACAGCGGCTTGTTATCTTCGGCGACGACCGCGGCCGAACACGACAACAGCGCGAACAGCGAGAACGTGAATCCTTTCATGAGCCTGTTTCCTGGAAAGACCGGACGCCTATCATAAGGCGTTCCGCCTGGCGGCACCATCGCCGCCCCGGACGGCGCCGGTCAATAAAGAATCAGCGAATCGACATCCATGGTGTAGGCCGAATCGGCCGTTTCGTTGCTGATGTCTTCGATGTTCAGCGTGCCCTCCATCCAGAACGCGTCCCAGATGTTGACCATTTCGACGGGCTCTTCCAGCCGGCCGTAGATGATCTGGTTGGCCGGCGGCGGCGGGACGTGGATGCAGGCGCCGAAGTAGGGCACCAGGAAGAATTCCTTGAGCATGCCTTCGGCGGTGGTTTCCACCGGGACGACGAAGCCGGCGATGCGTATATCCTCGCCATCGAGTTCGCCCACGGTCAGGCTGGACTGGAATGCCTCGCCCGGCCCGCTGCCGGTGTGATCGACGCCGCTCTGGTTTTCGGACCAGGCTTTCGACTCTTCCTCGGGCATCAGCTCGGTCCATTCGAGCTCGCGCGCGTCGGCCATGGCCCGGACGCAAAGACCGAGGAGGATCACGGTGGCGACCACAAAAAACGCTTTTGGCATGTTTGACACTCTGATTGAAAAGCTGGAAACACAGATTACGCAGATTACGCAGATTAATCACTACCTGAGCTTTTTCGTCCGGCTTTCCAACCTGCATTCATTAATCTGCGGAAATCTGCGTAATCTGCGGTTTCACGTCTTCGCAGGAAATGCCGCACACGTGCGGCACTCACTGCCGCACCTGCATGCCGTCGGACAGGGTGCGACGATACACCATCGCCGCGGGCACCAGTGCCACCAGCACCCCGGCCAGCGCGATACCGGCCAGCACCAGCCACTGCCAGGCCTCCGGCCAGGTCAGCGAAACCGCGATGCCGAAGCGCGCCAGCAGCCACGGCGCCAGCGCGAACTGCGCGGCCGCGGCCAGCAGCAGGCCGGCGGCGATGCCGGCGACCATGATGAACGCCGCCTCCAGCAGCAGCAGCGTCGAGATCTGCCACGGCCGGGCGCCGCAGGCGCGCAGAATGGCCATCTCGCGCCGGCGCTCGTTGAGCGTGGTCAGCATCGCCGTGAGCATGCCCAGCAGTCCGGCCAGCACCACCAGGCCGGCAACCACCCGCAGGATCCGCTCGGCCAGTCCGGTAATGCGCCACAGCTCCTGCAGCGCGATGCCGGGCAGGATGGCCAGCAACGGGGCTTCGCTTCGCTGGTTGATCTCGTACTGCAGGCCCAGCGCCGCGGCGCGCGTCTTCAGGCCCAGCAGGAAGGCCGAGATTTCTTCCGGCTGCAGCGAGCCTTCGGGCCGGCGTTGCCCGTCTTCGGCCCCGGCCGCAGTCGACCCGCGTGCATCCGTCTGCCCCGCGGCATGCGCATCATCGCCGTGTTCGTGGTGGTCGTGGTCATGCCCGTCGTGGCCGCCGGCGCGCGCCTGCGCCTGTTCCGGCGAAAGCGTGGCGCCGGACCGGGGCGTGCCCTGTTCCCAGCCGACATGGATGGCGTGGTGGGCGTCCAGGCGAATGTAGAGCGACTGGTCGACCGGCGTGCCGGTCGGCGCCAGTACGCCGGAGACGGCGAACGGAAGCTCGTCGTGGTGGTGCAGGCTGACGTTGCCGCCGCCGTGGGCGAGCACGACACGGTCACCGATGGCGTACCCCAGCCGGTCGGCCGCGCGCGCGCCGACGACCACGTCGAACAATCCATCGAACGGCCCGCCGTGGCGAAACTCCAGGCTGCGGCCGCCGGCGTATCGGTAGTGCTCGAACATCGCCGCGGTGGTGCCGATGACGCGGAAGCCCTGGTGCGAATCACCCAGCGAAAGCGGAATCGACCAGTCGACCACGGGGCGGTCGGCGATCTCGCGGTAACGCGCCCAGCCGACGTTGCTGGTCGGGTTGCCCAGCCCGAAGACCGAAAACAGCAAAAGCTGCACCGACGAGGTCGGTGCCCCGACGATCAGGTCGGTGCCGGACACGGAGCGGTAAAAACCCTCGCGCACCTGCGAGCGCATCTGCTCGACCAGCACCAGCAGCGCGATGGAGATGGCTATGGTGGCGACGGTCAGCGCGACCGCGGCACGCCGGTTGGCCAGCGAGCCGCGGGCCAGGGTCACCAGCGTCATGCCGCCGCCCCCGCTGCGGCGCTCGCCTGGTTGATGTCGGCGAGCTCCAGCGTGAGGTCGAAGCGATCGGCCAGCGCGCGGTCGTGGCTGACGAACAGGATCGCGCTGCCGGCGCGTTCGGCCTGGGCGAACAGCAGCTCGACGAAGTCGTCGCGCCGGTCGGCGTCCAGCGCCGAGGTGGGCTCGTCGGCCAGCACAAGGTCGGGCTGGCCGATCAGCGCGCGCGCCGCGGCCACGCGCTGCTGCTGGCCGACGCTGAGCGCGTCGGCGCGCCGCGTCCAGCGATCGGGCGCAAGTCCCATCGCCGCGAGCAGTTCGCGCGCGGCGCCTTCGATATCACCGGCGCGTTCGCGCCTGGCCGGCGAGAACTGGCAGCCCAGGCGCGCATTGGCCACCCCGTCCAGCCATGGCAGCAGGTTGAACTGCTGGAAGATCACGCCCAGGTGATCGGCCCGGAACCGGTCGCGCGCGGTTCGCGACAGCGCGGCCAGGTCCCGGCCGGCGAAGCGGATGTTGCCCTGCGCGGGCGTCACCAGGCCGCCGATCAGGGCCAGCAGCGTCGATTTGCCGGAACCCGAGGCGCCGGCCAGGAAGACCCGCTGACCGCGCTCGACCCGTAGATTCAGTGCGCCGATGACCGGCGCGGAATCGCCCGGCCAGGCGAACGCCAGGTTTTCGATCTCGAGCAACGGTTCGGTCATGGCATCGCGGTGATGGATGGCGGAAGCGCAATGATACTCAAGTCGCCTGCCGGGGCGTAGACACGGCGATTTCAAGCGTGCCGATTTGCTTCCCGGCGCGGCTTGATACACAATTGGGCGCTTGCGAGAAAAGCCACGATAACAACCATAAGCGAGTAGCGATTCATGAAGACAACCTCGGTCCACGGCATGTGGTCTTCCCGCCTGATGTTCGTGCTGGCCGCGACCGGCTCGGCGGTCGGCCTGGGCAATATCTGGCGCTTTCCCTACATCACCTCCGAAAACGGCGGCGGAGCCTTCGTGCTGGTCTACCTGGCGTGCATTGCCGTGGTCGGGCTGCCGATCCTGTTTTCCGAAATCGTGATCGGCCGCAGGGGGCGGATGAGCCCGATCAACTCGCTCAAGGAACTGGCCGACGACGCCGGCGCCTCCAGGGCCTGGGTCGGACTGGGCTGGCTCGGCGTGATCGCCGGTTTCCTGGTGCTGTCGTTCTACTCGGTCGTCGCCGGCTGGACCCTGGCCTACGGGTTCGACTACCTGCAGCAGCTGGTCGTGGGCGCACCGCCCATCTCCGATCCCGGCGAGACGTTCGGAAACATGCTGGCCAGTCCGGGCAAGCTGATCTTCTGGCACGCGGTGTTCATGGTGCTGACCGTGGGCGTGGTTGCGCTCGGCGTGGAAGAGGGCCTGGAGCGCGCGGTATCGGTCCTGATGCCGACGCTGTTCGTTCTGCTGCTGGTGCTGCTGGGCTACGGCATGAGCACCGGCCATTTCCAGGAAGCGCTGGGTTTCCTGTTCAGCCCCGACTGGTCGCGCGTATCGGGCGGCATGGTGGTCACCGCGATGGGCCAGGCGTTCTTCACCCTGAGCCTCGGGATGTGCGCCATCATGGCTTACGGAGCCTACCTGCCATCGGACGTCAACGTCCCCAGGGTGGGCGTGGCCGTGGCATTTTCCGACACCGCCGTGGCGCTGGTCGCCGGGCTGGCGATCTTCCCCATCGTGCTGTCGTTCGGGCTGGACCCGGAAGGCGGCGGGGCCGGGTTCATCTTTACCGCGCTGCCGCTGGCGTTCAACGAGATGCCGTTCGGCATCGCCTACGGCATGGCGTTTTTCCTGCTGCTTTCGGTTGCGGCCTGGACCAGCTCGATCTCGCTGCTGGAGCCGCCGACGGCCTACTTCGTCGAAGCCACCAACTTCTCGCGCAAGCAGATCGCGATCAGCGTCGCGACCCTGACCTGGCTGATGGGCCTGCTGTCGGTGTTCGGGCTCAACATCTGGCGCGAATTCACGATCGGCGGCAAGGACATCATGGGCGCGATCGAATTCGTCGCCTCCAACATCATGCTGCCGATCGGCGGGCTGTTGACGGCGGTGTTCGCCGGCTGGGTGCTGTCCAACCGCATCACGCGCGAGGAACTCGACGCGAAGATGCCTGCCTGGGCCTTCACGGGCTGGCTGTGGCTGACCCGCGTGGTCACGCCGATCATGATCGTGATCGTGCTGCTCGGCCTGGTCGGCATCATCTGATCGGTCGTCAGGAAGCCTTCTCCAGGAGCACGTGGCCGCCGCGGTGCAGCGTGGCGGTCCAGCCCTCGGCCACCCACGTCGTCGCGTCGGTGTCGGTGACGATCGCCGGGCCGGGAATTTCGCGGTCCGCGAGCGCGGCGCGCTGCATCACCGGCACTTGGCTTTTCGTATCGGGCGGCTCGGCCGTGCCGGCCAGCGGCGGCACCTGGTCGATTCGGGGCGCACCGCGCGCCTCCACGCGCAGCCCGACCAGCTCGACCGGCAGCTCGAGCCGATGTCCGAACGCCTGTTCGTGCGCATCGTGGAATGCGGCCACCAGCGCTTCGGGCGACTGCATGGCCAGTTCCAGCGTGGCGCTCTGGCCGGCGTAGCGGCAGTCGATCCAGCGCTCGATATCCAGTTCGCCGCGCTCGATCCCTTCGGCGGCGAGTTCGTCGCGCACCTGTTCGACCAGCGGCTCGAACCCGGCCTCGACGTCGTTGCCGCCGACCGCGTCGGCCCGCTCGAGGAAGCTGGCAGTGGCCTGGCGACCGGGCCGGGCGACCAGCATGCCCAGCGCCGAGAGGACGCCGGAGCGCGCCGGCACCACGGCGCTTTGCATGCCCAGGCTTTCGGCCAGCTCGCAAACGTGCAGCCCGCCGGCGCCGCCGAAGCTCATCAACGTCGCGCTTTTCGGGTCCACCCCGCGCTCGGCCGACATCACCCGCAGCGCGCGGCTCATGTGTTCGTTGGCGATGCGGAGGATGCCGCGGGCGAGTTCCTCGCGCGCCAGGCCGGCCTGTTCGGCCAGGGCATCCATGGCGCTTGCGGCCGCCTCGAAATCCAGACTGTGGGTGCCGCCCAGCCGGGTCTCGCGCGGCAGGCGGCCCAGCAGCAGGTTGGCGTCGGTCACCGTGATGTCTGCGCCGCCGCGGCCGTAGCACACCGGCCCCGGATCAGCGCCGGCCGACTCCGGGCCGACCTGGATCAGGCCGCCGGCGTCGACCCGCACGATGGATCCGCCGCCGGCGCCTATGGTGTGCATGTCGACCATGGGCACGGCCACCGGATAGCGGCCGATGCGGCCTTCGCGGGTCAGCGAAGGCTTGCCGTCGAGCAGCGCGACGTCGGTGGAAGTCCCGCCCATGTCGAAGGTCAGCAAGCGCTTGCGGCCCAGTTCACGCCCGATGTGCGCGCCCGCGGCCAGGCCGCCGGCCGGCCCGGACAGCAGCAGGTGGACCGCGCGCGAAGAGGCCTGGCGGGCCGAGACCGTCAGCCCGCTGGACTGCATCACCGCCAGCCGGCCGCCGGCCAGGGCACGTTCCAGCCGGCCCAGGTAGCCGGCCAGCTTCGGGCCCACCGACGCGTTCAGCCAGGTGGCGATGCCGCGCTCGTATTCGCGGATCTCGGGCAACACCTCCGACGACAGCGAAACCGCCAGGCCCTTCGGCAACGCATCGCGCACCGCCTGTTCGAGATCGGGTCTCATCCACGAGAACAGCAGGTTGACCGCGACCGATTCCGGCGCCAGCGCCTCGATCCGGCGCGCAAGGTCTGCCATTGCGTCGTCGTCGGGCTCGGCCAGCAACTCGCCATCGGCGGCGGCCCGCGCGTCGATCTCCAGGCACAATTGTTCGTCAACCGGGGGCGCAACCCGCGGCTGGGCCAGGCTGTAGAGCCGGTCGCGGTTCTGCCGGCCCAGGGCCAGCATGTCGGCGAACCCGGTGGTGGTGACGAACGCCACCTTCGCACCCTTGCCTTCGAGCACCGCGTTGGTGCCGACCGTGGTGCCGTGGACCAGGTCGACCCGGGCCGAATCCAGGCCCAGTTCTTCCAGCCCTTCAGCGATCGCGCGCGACGGGTCGTCGGGCGTCGACAGCACCTTGGCGGTCTCGAGCCTGCCATCGACGAGCGCGACGAAATCGGTGAACGTGCCGCCGGTATCGACGCCGATGCGGGTCAGCGATGCTTCGCCGGGGGACCGGGTCACCGGTCGTCCCGCTCGTGGTACAGCTCGAGGCCTGTGGCCGAGAGCACCCGGGTCCACGGGAATTCGGGGCCGGGGTCGGTCTTGCGCCGAACCATCACTTCCGGATTGTCGCTGGCCTCGATCCAGTCGTGGTCGAGCTGGTCGTGGCCGGCGATCTCGACCAGGCCCGGCAACTTCCGTTCGAGCTCGGCGAGCAGTTCGATCAGCGCCTGGATCTGCGCTTCCGCGTACGCCTCTTCCCACTCCTGGTGGTGGCTGTCGTACCAGTCCGGCCAGCGGCCGCGATTGATCAACTCGATGCCGATCGAATCGGCGTTGTGGCCGCGCACGTGGTGGGCGACGCGCGCCAGCGGCACCCATTGTTCGATGCGTCCGTCGCGGTCGATGTAGAAGTGTCCGCTGTTGCCGGTGCCGGATTCGGGGTAGTGGATGCGCTCGCCGTACTCGCGCGCAGTGGCCAGATCGGGCAGTTCGGTGGCGTGTACCACCGCCAGGCGGATGGATTCCGGCGACCGCGGCTCGAGCGCCTCGGTATAGGACAGCGGCCTCTCGAAGATACCGGTCACCTGCTTTCAGTCCGGGCCGGCGGGATTGGCCCGCGCTTCGACATCCGAAAGCATGGCGTCCAGGCGCGCGCGATCGAACCATTCGCCGGCGCGCATCACGCCCCGGATTCGGCGCACGTTCGAAATATCGGCCAATGGATCGGCTTCCACCAGCACCAGGTCGGCCACGCAGCCGGGTTCGAGACAGCCCAGCGCGGACTGGCCGAGAAATTCGGCGACGTTCACGGTGCCGGTCGCCAGCGCTTCGGCCGGGCTCAACCCGGCCTCGACGTAGATTTCCAGTTCGTGATGCAGCGCGTCGCCGGGCACGTTCATGATCTGCGGTGCATCGGCGCCCAGCAGCACGCCCGCGCCGGAATCGTGCAGCGCCTCGATCAGCGCGCGCCGGACGGCGACAAAGTGCGCCAGCGCTTCGGGCTCGGCCGAGGCGCGCATCTGCTCGATGCGCGCCACCCACTGCGCCCGGGTTTCCTCGGCCACCCAGCGCATCGCCGGGCGTTCGAGCAGCGCGTCGACGTCGCCGGTCGCAAGGTTCTCGATCAGCGTCTGGGTGGGTACGTTCCAGACGCCGGCATCGGCCGTGCGGCGGGCCCATTGATCGACCCGGTCGGGATCCATCGCCGAGGCGATGTTGAAGCCGAAGAAACCGGGCTCGCGCCGGCGTGCCGGGTCGCCCTCGGGCACCAGGACCTGGGCGTAGCCGTCGAGGTGGTCGATGGTCGCCTGGCCGGCGGCCAGCGCGCGCTCCACGCCCACGCCGATCGAGACGTGACCGGCGAAGTCGATGTCCAGGCCGTTGGCCGCGTCGACGATCGCGGCGAAGGTGTCGGGCAGCAGCCCGGGATGGAGCTTGAGGAAGTCGTAGCCGGCCTCGGCCTGACGCCGTACCAGCTCGCGGGCGCGCTCGACGTCGGGCACCGAATTGCCGTTCAGCGATGGCCCCGAAGTGATCAGGCGCGGCCCGACACGGTCTCCGCGCGCCAGTTCGGCGCGCAGCGTGATGTGGCCGGGCTCGCCCAGCATGCCGCGGATGGTCGTGACCCCATGGGCCAGGAACAGTGCCAGCACGTCGTCGACGCCCTGGCGGTCGGAGGACGACGGCACGTGGGCGTGCATTTCGGCCAGCCCGGGGATGAGGTAATGCCCGCTGGCATCGATGCGCTCGACCTCGTCACCGTCCCCGGTCGCGGCATCGACGATCCAGCCGTCGCGCACGTGGACGGTGGTCGGTTCGCTGCTGGTCGCCGCTTCGACATCGACCACCCGCACGTTGTCCAGGACGATGGACTGCGCGTAAAGCGGGCCGCCGGCGACCAACGTCATCAGCCCGACAAGCAGCGTGGAAAGCGTTGCTCTCGACATGGTCTGCACCTCGAATGACAAAAGCCATCATGAATGACACAAGCCAACATGTTAGTGCATGACCGGAGCGGCCGGGCGCGGGCAACTTTCGCGACCTTTCACCGATCCCCTGCTGGAGCGTGCCTGGCTGTGGGCGAATGGGCCACGCGGATAGTTCGGTAACACTCAGCGGCCCCAACCCGCAGGATCAAAACCGCCGCCGCGGATTCCTGTAGATCATCGATCCCAATTCCAGGTTGATGACAGTTTGCCGATCAATGATCTGCGGAGATCTGCGTGATCCGTGGATCGCTTTCAATCCTCAATTCAGATCCGCACGCCCGGGGCAAACGCCAGCTGGCTCGAAATCCGGCGCGCCAGTTCCGGGGCATCCACGCCCGGCTCCGCGATCAGCGCCAGGCTGCCCCGCTCGACGTTGAGGGCGACGGCTTGCATGCCGTCGTCGAGACGGATTCTTGCCGGCGACGACCGCATGCGGGTGCGCGGCATGTAGTACAGCGTCACCGGCCCGGACTCGGTGGAAAGCACGATGTGCGCCCCGTCGCCGTCGGGCGTGGGGCAAAACTTGGTCATGCGCACCTGTTCGAGCATTTCGGGCTCGAGCTGAACGCCGAACTCGGACAACACCTGCCGGACCTGGTTGGGATCGGCCTGCGCACGATCCGCCGACATGGCCAGCGCCTGCGGTCCGTCGTGCTGCCAGTGCCACGACAGATGCGCCTGAAGATCGTTCATGGAGGTCTTGCCGGGCAGCATGGTGAATGTGGTCACGGCCACGGCCAGCGCCAGCGCCGCGGCCAGCGCGGTCAGCTGCGGCCAGCGCGGCTTGCGCGAATCCTCCGCCAGCGACTGGCGCAGGATGATGCTGTCGGCCAGGCCGTGCGGCACGGGTACGTCAAGCGCCTGATGGAGCCTGGCCTCGAAACGGTCGGACGCCTCTGCCGCGTCGGCGAACTCGCCGCCGGCCGCACGCGCGGCGCGCATCTCTTCGCTGCGGTCGGCAGGGTCGGTCATCAGGCGTCTCTTGAATTCACTTAAGTTCATGGATATTTCCCCGCCGCGCCGGCGGTTGCAGTTTTGTCCTGAGTTTCTCGCGTGCCCGGAATACACGGGTCATCACCGCGCTCTCGGTCAGTTCGAGCTGTTCGGCGATTTCGGCAATCGACAACCCCATCACGGCCTGCAGCACCAACGGTTCGCTGTATTTGTCTTCCATTTCCAGCATCGCCTTGCGCAACATGTCGCGCTCGGTACGGTCTTCGGGCGTGAGTTCCGATTCCTCGGCCACCACCACGTTGTCGATGTCGGTGATGGGCGGCACCTTACGCTCGAAAGTCCGTGCGTACTCGCGACGAAGGATGGTGATCAACCAGCTCTTGGCCGCGCCCGCATCCTTGAGGCTGTCCAGCGCCTTCCAGGCGCGCACGAAAGTCTCCTGCACCAGGTCGTTGGCCAACGCGTGATCACCGCACAGCCAGACACCGAAACGGAACAGATCATCGGCGTACTGCCGCGCCAGCGCGTCGAAGCGCCTTTTCCGTTCCGCATCATTCATGACCGGAAATCCTGGCTTTTCATTGCATTGCTGTCCAGTTTGCGGAAGCGTGCCGAGGCCCCCAAGAAGAGGCCGTTCGGGATGGCCGAATTGTCGGCGACGACCCGGGAGCGCGCGCTTTCCGCCCGCCCGGGCGTCGGCGAGGCGACGCTGGAAGCGAAGGTGAAAATAGTAGCAGACCGCGGCCGGGTCGGCCTCTTCCGCCGGCGTGCGGCGCCGGGCGCCGATTACCAGTGTCGCCAAAAGCATGACGACCGGCACCTTTGCAGTCACGGCATCGCCGGTACAATAGGACCCATCAGTGGAAAACCGTGGCCGGAGCATTCCCGTGAATCTCGAACAAGCCAGATCCAACATGATCGATCACCAGATCCGCAGCTGGGAAGTCCTCGACGGACGCGTGCTGGACGTCTTGCGCGAAGTGCCGCGCGAGGAATTCGTGCCGACCCGCCACCGCAAGCTGGCGTTTTCGGACCTCCGGATTCCACTCGGGCACGATCAGGTCATGATGAAGCCGGTCGAGCAGGGTCGCCTGCTCCAGGGCCTGGCGCTTGCCGGGCAGGAGAAGGTCCTGGAAATCGGTACCGGCTCCGGGTTCCTGAGCGCCTGCCTGGCCCGCCTGGCCCGCCAGGTGACGAGCATCGAGATCATCGAATCAATTGCGGAAAAAGCGCACGCCGCGCTCGCTTCAGAGGGCGTGGAAGGCCTCGACCTGAAGATCGGCGACGCGCTGGCGGCGGGATTCGGAGACGGCGAGTTCGACGTCGTGGTCGTCACCGCTTCGGTGGCCAGCGTTCCGGACCCGGTCGTGCGCTGGCTGCGTCCGGGCGGGCGGCTGTTCATCGTGCGCGGCCAGTCGCCGGCCATGGAAGCGCTGGTCGTCACCCGGACCGAATCGGGCAGGCTTTCCGAGGACAGCCTGTTCGAGACCGACCTGCCGCGGTTGATCGGCGCCGAGGATCCGCCCGCGTTCAGATTCTGAGCGGCCCCGACGGCATTCGCCGCCGGATTCGTGAAACACCAACCAAGACAGCCGGAACCATCAATGCGAAAGATTCTTGCCACCGCGATCGTCGCGGTAATGAGCACCCCCGCCGCCGCCGTGGACCTGATGGGGGTCTACGAACTGGCGTCGACCAACGACCCCGAGATCCGGGCCGCCGAACGGCGGCTGGACGCCTCGGAGATCGAGACCAAGCTGGCGCGCGCCAATTTCCTGCCGCAGATCGACGCGACGCTGCAGCGCACCCCGATCGGCAACAGCCAGCCCAAGGTCAACGGCGTGGAGCTGGACGAGAACGACGTCGATTCGGAAAACTACCGGCTCGACCTGACCCAGAGCCTGTACGACCACAGCAACTTCGTGGAAATGGAACGGGCCCGACTGGTCGTCGCCCAGGCCGACGCGGAGTTCAACGTCGCCTGGCAGGATTTCCTGCAGCGCACCGCCCAGCGGTATTTCGATCTGCTCAACGCGATCGACAGCCTGCTGTTTGCCGAAGCCGAGGAAAAGGCCCTCCAGCGCCAGTACGAGCAGGCCGAGCAGCGCTTCGAAGTGGGCCTGTCGGCGGTCACCGATTTTCTCGAAGCCCAGGCCAGCTGGGATGCCGCGCGGGCGCGCACGATCGTGGCCGAGAATAACCTGGAAGACACCCGGGAGGGAATTCGCGAACTCACCGGCACGATGTTCGAATCGTTCAAGCCGCTGACCGAGGACCTGCCCCTGAACCCGCCCGATCCGGTCGATGCCAGCGAATGGGTCGACACTGCGCTGCAGACGAATCCCAACCTAGTCGCCGCGCGCGACGCAGTCTCGATTGCAGATTCCGACATCCGTCTCTCGCGCGCCGGGCACTATCCAACGCTGGAGCTCGCGGCCAACTACAACCGCAGCCTGAACAACGAATTCCCGCTGCGCGCAGACGACCAGACGCAGATCGGCACCACCACGCTTCAGAACGACCGGTGGGCGGCGACGGTCCGGCTCAACGTCCCGATCTTCTCCGGCCTTGCCGTGAAGTCCCAGACCCAGCGCGCGCGCATCAACCGCAGCGTGGCCAACGAGGAACTGGATCTCAACCAGCGCCAGGTCGTGCGCCAGACCGAAAACGCGTTCCGCGCCGTGATGGCCGGCATTCGCCAGGTCGAGGCGTTCCAGCAGGCGCTGGTATCGGCCGAGAGCGCGCTGGAAGCCACCAACGCCGGCTTCGAAGTCGGCACCCGGACCATCGTCGACGTGCTGCTGGCCGAACAGCGCTTCTTCCAGGCCCAGCGCGACTATTCCCAGGCGCGTCACCAGCTGATTCTCGACCGCCTCGGCCTCAGACGCGCCGCCGGCACGATTACACCGGAAGACCTGGAGCGGGCCAACGAATTGCTCGAGGGACCGGAACGGGGATAGGGGTCGGCTGGACAACTCTGCGCGGTCGCCTTTCGCCGGAGAGGCCGCACCTCATGCGCGACGAACCTCGGCCGTAGCTTTGGCTACTGTCACTCGGCTCGGCACGCACGATCTGCAGTATCTCCGACTGAAATCCCAACCACGCGGGGTTATCCAGCCGACCCCGTTGCTGGTCGGCTGGTGGCGTTGGTCCGTCAGCCCGTCAACACGTCAGTTGGTTTTGAGCAGCCAGGGTTTCAGCGCCTTGAGGGTTCGTTCCAGCGCGCCGCGCTGTGATCGGGCGAAGGCGCTGGCGCTGGCGGCCGTTTCGCGGGCGAATTCCGGCTCTTCGAATAGCTTGACCAGCGTCTGGGCAAGGTCGGATTCCGAATTGACTCGCGCCAGGCCGCCGGCCGCCTCCAGCCCTTGTGCCGCGGCTTGCTGATCGGCGGTATGCACGCCGGTCAGGATCGGTTTGCCGGCCAGCGCCGGTTCGAGCAGATTGTGCCCGCCGATGCCGTCGACCAGGCTGCCGCCGACGAAGCAGGCGTCGGCGAGTTGGTATAAACCGTTCAGCACGCCCATCCGGTCGACCACGACGGCCTGCACCGTTCCGTTTGCACCCGGATCAGCCATCCAGTCATCGACCATGCGGCTCCTCAGGCCCGTCTTTGCAAGCGCGGCCAGCGCTTCCGGCCCGCGCTCCGGGTGTCGCGGCACCACGACCAACAGCGCGTCCGGACGGTACTGCAGCAACTCGAGATGCGCCTCGCCGACCAGAGCCTCCTCTCCGGCATGCGTGCTTCCGGCCACCCAGGTCGGGCGGCCGGCCCGGAACCGTTTCCATTCGGCCAGTTCTTCCGGCGGCGGGCACGCCGGGTCGACGTCGAATTTCAGATTGCCGGTCACGGCGATTCTCGCGCCATCCACGCCCAGCGCTTCGAACCGCGCGCGATCGCGCTCGTCCTGGCACAGCACCGGCTCGATCGCCGACAGCGCATCTCGAAACAACCCGGAAAACCGGAGGTAGCGCCCAAACGCCCGCGCCGAGATCCTGGCATTGGCCATGGCCACCGGTATCGAACGCCGGCGGCACTGGTCCAGCGTGACCGGCCAGATCTCGGTCTCGACCAGCAGCAGCGCACGCGGCCGGGTATGATCCAGCCAGCGCGCCACGCTGCCGACCGTATCCAGCGGCGCGAACAGGTGGCGCACCGCATTGCAATCGGCAAAGCGGCGGCGCGCTTCCTCGGCCGCGGTATGGGTGAGCGTGGTCACAACGATGCGGCGCCGACGGTCGCCGGTCAGCGCGCGCACCAGCGGTTCGGCGGCATTGAGTTCGCCGACCGAGGCGGCGTGAACCCAGAGCTCGCCGCCGGCATCGGGCACGTGCCCGCGGCGCTCGGACTGGCGCGCGATCAGGGCCGGATGGCCGGCCGCGGCCGCCTTCAGGCGGCGGGCGGCAAACGGCGCAAGCGCGCCGGTCGCGAAACGGTAAACTCGAAGCCAGGGTGAAGCCATCGCTGCCAAGCATATCCCAGGGAGCCTCTCAACAACCCCTGCGCTGAAAAGGACTGAGCCGCGGATACACGCGGATATATGCAAAAGCATGAACCACGAAGAACACGAAGGAATAAAAAATAGCAACGACCAATCGGGCGAAGCGACCTTAGGTCGCACGAATTCGCCCGGCAGAGCCGTTTTTAGGACACAAACCGAGATCAGGGCATCGTCTCGAGATCCCGGATATCGCCTGCCGGCGATTCCAGGATGACGTACTCTTTTCTTCGTGCTCTTCGTGTCCTTCGTGGTTAACCTTTTTTTTCTCCGCGTGTATCTGCGTCCATCCGCGGCAAAAATGCCTGTGCACGAAGCCGCGAAGAAACCCGCACGCTCCGGAAGAGATAGATCCAAATGGCCAAATTCAGGCACGCCTTGACGCGCGCCGCGCTGGCGCCGCTGAAGTGGATCGGCCGAGTGCCGCTGGCCCGGGCCCAGCGGGCGACCGGCTGGGTGGGTTGGCCGCTGCGCCTTTTGATGCGACGGCGCGCGCGCATCGTTCGGCGCAATCTCGAGTTGTGCTTCCCGGAACAGGCGCCGGCGCAGCGGCGCAAGCTCGAGCGCGCGCATTTTCGCAACCTGGGCGAGTCCATCGGCGAGATCGCGGTGGCCTGGCACCATCCGGGCCGGCTGGACGAAACTTTCGGCGAAGTCACCGGGCTGGCGCACCTGGAAGCCGCGCGCACCGGCGGGCGCGGCGTGATGCTGCTGACCGGTCACTTCACCTGCCTGGAGCTCGGCGCCCGGCTGTTCGGCGAGCGGGTCACGGCCAGGGCCATCTACCGGCCCTTGCGCAATCGCGTGCTCGAGCAACAGCAGGCCCGCGGCCGCGCGCGCTACGCCGAAGCCATGATTCCCCGCAACAACCTGCGTGCGATGGTCCGCCACCTGCGCGCCGGCGGCGTGCTGTGGTACGCCCCGGACCAGGACATGGGACCCGAAAGGAGCGAGTTCGCGCCGTTTTTCTCGATTCCCACCGCGACGGCCACCGGCATGCTGGAACTGGCGCGCCTGGGGCGGGCCGCGGTGGTGCCGATGATCCCGCGCAAGGACGCCGAAACCGGTCGTGTCACGGTGATGCTGGAAGCCCCGCTGGACCCATTTCCCTCCGACGATCCGGTCGCCGACCTGGCGCGCTTCAACGCGATCCTGGAACGCCACGTGCGCGCGGCACCGGCGACCTACTGGTGGCTGCACCGCCGTTTCAAGACTCGCCCCGAAGGCCAGCCCGATCCCTACCGCTGAGCCTGTCTCGCACGGCTCGATCGCTGGCCGCGCCTCTGAAAAAGTTCAAATCAGCTCTCGCGAAGCCGCAAGGGCGCCAGGAGCTGCGAAACACGAAAAGTGAATCGCCCCGGCTTTTCCTGCGCCCGTGGCGTTGATCGGGGTTGCTGGTGCGTTTCGCTACGCTCAACACACCCTACGAAACCACTATTGCCCGCGTAGGGTGCGTGAAGCCGGAGGCGTAACGCACCATCGGCTTTGCTCGCTCAATGGTAAATGGCAAACATGCTGGGTCCGGATATTAGACGTGCCGATTGCTATTTACAATTTACTATTCCCTATTTACGCCTTTCCGCCTCATTTACGCTTTTCAGCCTCGACAGCCGCGCCAGTTCGAGATATTTCTCGCGGGTGTAGGCTGCCTGCAGGGCGCTCATCTTCCAGCCGGCGGGGCCGTCCATGAAGGCCCCGCGCAGCAGGTAGTTGTCCAGCCAGTTCAACAGCGCCCGCAGCCGCGCACCCGCGCGGGTGGCGCGGCGTCCGGCCGCGTGGCGCTCGGCGGCCTGCAGCCGCGCATAGCCGAAAAGCTTGGTGCGCGCATGATGTTCGTCGCGAAAGACCCGGTGCAGCAAGGCCCCTTCCAGCCGGCCGGTACTGCGCACATCGTCGGCCATGACCAGCTTCTCGTGCACGCGGGCGTCGGTGAACCTGGCCGCCCCTCGTTCGACCAGCCGCAGCGGGGCACGCGCCCAGTGGCCGAAATGCAGCCTGCGGCCGAAGGCGATGGTCAGCCAGGGCAGGCGATAACCCGAATAGTGCGGACGCGCCCGCGACAGCACCAGGTCGATTTCGCGCCTGAGGTCTTCGCTGACGGCTTCATCGGCGTCCAGGCTCAGCACCCAGTCGCCGGTGGCGCGCTGCAGCGCCCGCTGCTTCTGCACGCCAAAGCCGGGCCAGTCGGTGACTTCAACCCGCTGCGTGTATTGCCGGCAGATGTCGGCCGTGCCGTCGGTGCTGCCCGAATCGAGCACCACGATTTCATCGGCCCAGCCGTGCACGGACGCCAGCGCGTTTTCGATGCGGTCGACCTCGTCGCGGCAGATCATGATCACGCTCAGCGAATGCAGCCGTTGCGCCGGCGCCGACTGCAGCTCGCGTCGCTGGCGCACCCGGACCATGGCGTAGCCGCCGGCCAGCAGCAGCCCGAACCAGACGACGCCGCTGTTGCGCTGGAAGATCGATTCGCTCAGCCCCATGACGGCCAGCACGGCGACCGCCGCCAGACCGCTCCAGCCGACCAGGCGCGTGCGCTCCAGCCCGGTACGCCATAGCCGCGCAAAGCGTCCGATCGGAACGGCGAACAGCAGCACCAGCGTGAGCAGGCCCGGCAGCCCGGCGATCAGCAGCGCCGAAATGAACTGGTCGTGCGGATGGTGGTACTCGAGGAACCACGCCGGCAACCGGCCCCGGTCGACGGCCTGCTCGAGCGCGGCGCGAAAACCGTCCGGACCCACGCCGAACAGCCAGGCATCGCGCAGCTGGTCGAAGGAAAGCTGCCACAGCGCCCAGCGCACCGCGAGCGTGTCTTCGCGCACGATCTCGTCGCCGTGGCTGGCGAACGTTCCGAACGCTTCGATCACGCGCTGGCCCAGCGGAACGCCGGGCAGGAAGGCCAGAACGGCGGCAAGCGCCAGGATCATCAGCGGCAGGCCGAAACGCTTGGCCGGGTGCTGGCGCGTGCCCAGCGTAATCAAATACAGCACCAGCAGCGGGGCCAGCGCCAGCCAGGCGCCGCGCGAACCCGAAATCGCGCTTGCCGTCAGGCCCAGCACGACGGCCAGCGACATCAGCAACCGAACGACCGGCGCGGTTTCCGGGTCGGCCACGCGCGGCAGCAGCATCAGGGCGAACGCCAGCGCCACGCCCCCGAAATAAATCGGGTTGGTCGGTCCGCCGACCCGGTCGGCCCAGCCGCCCGGCTCGCCGATCAGCGCGAACGCGATGGCGTAGCCGCCGGCGATGATCGCGCCGGCCGCCAGCCCGGCCCACCATGCCCTGTCCAGCCCGTCGACCCGGGCCAGGAAAAGATATGCGGGAATGATCAGCAACAGCCTGAGAATGCGGCCGACGTCCTCCCCGCCGACCGGACCGAGGCCGTGACCCAGCCAGGCCAGCAGCCAGACGCCGACGAACGAGAGCACGACAAGCGTCAGCAGCCGCTCGTGTGCGTCCAGCCCGAGACGCCGGCGGGCCAGGCCGGGCTCCAGCCAGACGATGCCCATCAGCGCAAACAGCAGGAATACGCCGCCGGCGACCTTGGGCACCACCAGCCCCAGCGCCAGGCCCAGGAAAAGAATCAGCGCGCTGATCCGGCCCAGCCAGCTGACGGCGGGAATCAGCGCATCGCTGCGCGGCACCGGGCGTGCCGCGCGCGGGAGCTCAATCCTCAAGCTCGAACTTGGCGCCGCAATACGGGCACAGGGCATGGCCGGTCTTCTCGATCGGCAGGTAGACCCTGGGATGCGAATTCCACAGCGCCATTTCCGGCGTCGGGCAGCTCAGCGGCAGATCCGCGCGGGTGACCTTGTACAGTCGCTCGGTATTCGCGGGTTTCTTCGGCGCATGATTTTGTGCGGATTCGTTCACGAGCAGACCAGCCGTTGATGGAATCGGTCTATTTTAGCGCTTGCGCGCCGCGGCCGGGTGGAACCACCGGCGGCGCGGGCGTCATCCATCTTCGAACAGCGCCCGCCAGGTTTCGGCCACGGCCCGGCGGCTCGCTTCAGGCAGCGCGTCGCGGCACTCGCGCTCGAGAAACAACCGGTCGCGCAACTGCGCGGCTTCGTTGAACACGCCGATCAACCGGCGCACCGACTGCGGCTTGAGCCAGCCGTGCTCGCCCAGCAGCGACAGCTGCTCGATGGTCGCGCGCGCCTCGACCAGCGCCGGGGCCTGCGCGGCGTTGAGCAACACGCCCAGTTCAGCGATGAACTGAATGTCGCCCAGCAGCCGCTTTTCGTCGCGTTCGGCGCGCTCGGCCAGCTGCCGCCTGCGCATGTCCGACAGGGCGCGACGCACTTCGTCCGGGTCGCGCGATCGCACCAGCACCGCGGCCCGGATTTCGTCGAAACGCGCCCGGAACGCATCGCTGCCGAACACGCAGCGCGCACGGATGAGCGCCTGGTGTTCCCAGGTCCAGGCGTGCCGGTCCTGATAATCGGCAAAGCTTTCCAGGGTCGAGACCAGCATGCCGGCATTGCCGTTGGGGCGCAGCCGGGTATCGATCTCGTAGAGCTTGCCGCCCGGCATCGGCAATTGCATCGCATTGATCAGCCGCTGCACGGCGCGCACCGGCGGCTCGCCGCGCTGGTGCAGGAAGACCAAGTCCAGGTCGGAGGTGTAGTGCAGCTCGGAGGCTCCGAGATTGCCGTAGCCGATGATGGCCGGGGGTTCGTCTTCGGGCAGGAACAATTCGGCCATGCGCGCCATCACCGCCTCGGCCAGCCGGGTCAGCCGCCGCCTGGCCTCGGGGCGGTCCAGGCTGCCGTCGAGCTGGCCCAGCGCGGTGCGCACGAATCCGGCCTGCCGGAAGCGCGCCAGTGCGTTGAGGCTGTTTTCGACGTCGTCGGGCTGGACCGTGGGCAGGCGCGGAAGCTCCGGATTATTTTCCGGCGCCAGCAGGTCGTCGAGCAATTGCGGGCTTGCGGTGATCCAGGCGGCCACGCGTGCCGAGCCGCGGAATACGCGCACGCAGCGCGCCAGCGTCTGCGGCCGCTCGTGCAGCAAGGCGAGATAGGCCGAGCGGCGCGCAATCGTTTCGACCAGCGCGAGCAGGTCGCCCAGCCCGGTGTCCGGCGGGTCGTGCTGCAGCACCTCTTCGAGCAATTCGGGCATCAGGCGATCCAGCCGTCTTCGTCCCTCGGCCGAAAGCGGCCGGCGACCGAGCCGCTTGTGCAGCTGCTCCAGGGCCGAAGCGGCAGTGCCGGGATCTTCGAATCCGGCGCTCGCCAGGCCATCGCGCAGATCCGGCGTCGGCGGCCACAGCGGGCGCACCGGTTCGGCGCGCTGTTCCGGGGCACCGAAGCGCTTGCGAAACAGCTCGCGCACGCGTTCGCGAACTTTCGCGGTCCGGGAGGCCAGCCGATTCCAGTCGGACAAGCCCATCAACAGCGCGAGCGCCTCGCGCTGCTCCGTATCCGCGGGCAGTTCGTGGGTCTGGCGGCCGGTAGCCAACTGCAGCCGGTTTTCCAGCGCACGCAGGAAACGATAGCTTTCGTTGAGCGGTTCGAACTGCCCGTCTTCGAGCAGTCGTGCATCGCGTGCAGCGCGCAGCGCCGCCAGAAAGCCCGGCGTGCGCAGTGCCGGTTCGCGTCCGCCGCGCAGAAGCTGCAGGCTCTGGACCAGGAACTCCAGCTCGCGGATTCCGCCCGGGCCGCGCTTGATGTCGTCCTGCAGTTCGTCGCGGTGCGAACGGGTCTCGATTTCGGCGTGCAGCGAACGCAGGCTGTCGAACAGGCCGTAATCGAGGTAGCGGCGGAACACGAACGGACGAATCCGCGCCAACAGGTCGCCGCCGAGCGCGAGATCGCCGGCGACCGGGCGCGCCTTGAGCCAGGCATAGCGCTCCCAGGCACGGCCCTCGTTGACGAAATACTGCTCCATGGCGTCCACCGACCAGACCATGGCGCCGGCCTGGCCGAACGGCCGCAGGCGGGTATCGACCACCCAGACGCGGCCGTTGCTGGTGACCTCTTCCATCAGCCCGGAGAGCTCGCGCACCACCCGGCTGAAATAGTCGCGCGGCTCCAGCGAGCGACGACCGTCGCTGTGGCCCGTCGCGGCATGACAGAACACCAGGTCCAGGTCGGAATTGAAGTTGAGCTCGTCGCCACCGAGCTTGCCCAGCGCCAGCACCGCAAGGCGGGCGGCGGCGCCGTCGGGCGTCTCCAGCCTGCCGTGGCGTTCGGCAACGACCGCTTCGGCCTGCGCCAGTGCCCGCTCGAGGCATTCGCAGGCCAGAGCGGACAGCCGCCGCCCGGTTTCCTCGACATCGTGAAGGCCCTGGATCTCCTGCCACTGGATGCGCAGTGCCTGAAGCTGGCGGTAGCGCCGCAGTCGCGAGGCCACCGGCAGTTCCGGGTCATCGGCCTCGGCTTCGTCCACCAGCCAGTCGGGTTCCAGCCGCCACCGCCGCAGGACCTCGCGCGCATAGCCGCTGGCGGCGACGAAATCGGCCGGCGCGAGCCGTTGGGCCGCCGTGTCGCTCATGCGTCCGACCTTCCGCCCGCATGCGCGACCAGGTCCTGGAACAGCGCGCGCTGCGCCCGGCGTTGCGGCAGGTATTCCGGGTGCCACTGGACACCGATGAGCCAGCGGTCGCCGACGGCCTCGAAGCCCTGCAACACGCCGTTGGGCTCGCGGGCTGCCGCTTCGAGTCCGCTGCCCAGGCGGTCGATGGCCTGGCGGTGCAGCGCGTTGACCAGGCTTTGCTCGCGCCCCAGGATGCGCTGCAGGCGCGAGCCGGGCGCGAGTTCGACCCGCTTGCGCGGCAATACCGAGCGAATCGCCGGATATTCGTCGTAGAAGCCTTCGAGCGACTGGTGCAAGGTGCCGTCCAGGGCCACGTTGATCAACTGCATGCCGCGGCAGATGCCGAGCATGGGCAGGCGGGCGGCGATGGCCTTTCCGATCAGTTCCTGTTCCATTTCATCGCGGGCCGGATCCAGCCCGCCGCGCTTCTTGGTCAACAGCCGCCGCACCAGCCACAACAGCGGAAACAGCACATAGCCAAGCGCCCGCCGCCAGCCGAAGGCGCCGGCGTCGCGCAACTCGCGCACCGGCAGGTACCGGTGCTCGCCGTAGAGCGCAGGACTGACGTCGGCGCCGCCGCCAATGATGAGCGCGTCGAGGCTTTCGAAAGCCACGCGCCGGCCCGGGCGGATGCGCGAAGGCCGCCCGCCGGCCCACCACACCGCCAGCGCGGTGAACATCCAGGCCGCCAGCCCGCCGCGATCGGGACCGGTGACGCCGATCCGCGGGCGCATCAGTCACGCCCCGCGAGCATCTCGGCCGCGCGCCGCCGCAGCCGCGACCACCAGCGGCGCAGCGCGCTGGACTGGCCCAGCCGCTGCCGGGCCACACGTTCCAGCGCGTCCCCGTCGGCGGCCAGCTTCTCGATGCGCGCCCATTCGCGCCAGGGCCTGGCCAGCGACCAGTCCGGGTCGTCGATCAGGCAGTTGGGCAGCCGGTAGTGCCAGGTCGGGCGCGGCTTGATCAGTTCGCGTTCCACCGGCGCGGCCATCACCCGCTCCTCGTCGATCCAGGCCAGCAGCGGCAGCAGGTCCAGCGGCCGGTTCCGGGTTGGCGTGAAACGAAGATAGTCGTCGATCAGGGTTTGCATGTCGGGCGCATAGTCCGGCGCCAGCACGTGGGCCACGTAGTCTTCCGGAAACGGTTGAACGAACGGCGTGAGCTTGCGCGAGAAGTCGATGCGCTCGCGTTCGCAGATCTCGTCGAACAACAGAAAGAAGGCGCGCAGCACCGCGAGAAGATGCGCGCTGTCGACCTTCGCGATATCGACGTTGAACTGCAGGCCGAAGGCATACAACGCCGAGGACTGCGTGCCCTTGGCGCCGCGCTTGCACAGTCCGCGCCGGATCGCGTCGATGCGCGCCAGCGCCTCGAGCTCCACCGGCGGGCAGACCAGTTCGTGCGGCACGACCAGCCCGGCCACGCGCGACATGACGTCTTCCAGGTTGTCGCGCAGCTCGCCCGGCTCGATGTCGATGCCTAGCGCCTTGAGCGAATCGAGATAGCCGCGGGAAGTCAGCACCTGGGCGTCCAGCTCGATGCCGAAATCGCCGAACTCGGTATCGCGCACGGTGCCGGAAAACGCGCTTTCGACCTCGAACTGACCGCCGACCTCCTCGATGACCACACGCGCGATCGCAGCCGGATCGATGCCCGCCATTTCCATTTCCACGCCCACCCGCCGCGGTTTCCCGGCATGGTCGTCGCGCCACGGCAGCGATTCGAAATCGGACACGCTCAAAAGACCAGGTTGACCATTGCCAGCATCGCGACCAGGAACAGTGCGCTCATGGGCAGGCCGATGCGGATGAAATCCTTGACCTTGTAACCGCCCGGCCCGATGATCAGCGCGTTGACCGGGTGGGTGGGCAGGATGAACGCGTTGGAGGTACCCAGCGCGATGATCAGCGCGTAGGTGGCCGGGTTGGCCCCGGTGGCCAGGGCGATGTTGATCGCGATGGGCACCAGCAGCACGGTGGCGCCGACGTTGGACATGACCAGCGTCAGTACCGTGGCCAGCACGGCCAGCGCCAGCTGCATCCAGATGTCACCGATGTCGCCGACCAGCGCCAGCATTTCCTGCACCAGCCAGGCCGCGGTGCCGGTGACCTCCATGGCGAAACCCAGCGGAATCAGGCTGGCCATCAGGAACACCGTCTTCCAGCTCACCGCCTGGTAGGCCTCGTCCATGCTCAGCACGCCGGTCAGCACCATGCCGATCGCGCCGGTCAGCAGCGCGACCGAAAGATTGAAATCGGTAAACAGGATCAGGCCCATGGCCAGCAGAAAGAACACCAGCGCGTGCGCGACCTTCTGCGGCCTGGCTTCTTCCTTGGGCACGTCGGTGGCGACGATGAAATCCTTGTCGCGCGCGACCGAAGACAGGTCGCGCCACGACGAATGCGACACCAGGCAGTCGCCCACTCTCAACGCCTCGCCGCGCAGCCCCTCGCGCACGATGTCGTCGCCACGGTTGATCGCCAGCACCGAAATGCCGAAGCGCGATCGCAGCCGCGCGTCGCCGATGGTCTTGCCGACCAGGTTGGAGCCCGGCGGGATCACCACCTCCGAGATGCCGGCCCGGCCCGGATCGAAAAGCGTGCCGAAAGTGCGCAGCCTCGGCTG
Source organism: Wenzhouxiangellaceae bacterium (assembly GCA_041685925.1). GTDB lineage: Bacteria > Pseudomonadota > Gammaproteobacteria > Xanthomonadales > Wenzhouxiangellaceae. The sequence goes on from JAWLEW010000002.1 coordinate 102,283, forward strand.
CAGCCGCAGCTTGTTGTCGACCGCGAAGCGCCCGACCTGCTCGCGCGTGCCCATCACGCCGAGCACGGTGCCAACCCAGATCATTTCGTCGGCCGGCGGTGCCAGGCGCGGCTCGTCGGTGCTCTGTATGGCCAAAAGCAGCGGCGCGCCGTCGAGCATTTCGGCTTCGGAAACGCGCATGCCGACCAGCGGCGAATCGACCGTCACCAGCAGCTCGTAGACGTTGCCGGTAATGCCGTAGACCTCGGCGAAATAATTCTTGGTCCGCCCGGGCGAGGCCGGGCGCTTGCCCTGCGTGCGCGGGATGAACCGGCGGCCCAGGGTCAGCAGGAACACCAGCGTCACGGCCAGCAGCGCCAGTCCGATCGGGCTGACCGAGAACAGTCCGAACGGCCGCATCGCTTCGGCGCCGGGCGGCAAAGACCGGTTCGAGGTATCGATCAGGTCGTTGAGCAGGATCAGCGGCGAGGAGCCGACCATGGTGATGGTGCCGCCGACGATGGCGCAGAACCCCACCGGCATCAGCAGGGTCGACAGCGGGATATCCAGCCGCGCCGAAACCCGGCCGGCCACCGGCAGGAACAAGGCCGTGGCGCCGGTATTCTGCATGAACCCGGAAATCAGGCCGACCAGGGTAGCCAGCATCGCGACGATCCGGTTCTCGGACTTGCCGCCGTATTTGACGATGGTCGACGAAACCGTGTTCATCACGCCCGTGCGATCCAGCCCGGCGCCGATGATCATCACCGCGATCACGGCGATCACCGCGTTGGACGCGAACCCGTCGAACAGCTGATCGGCCGGCACCAGCCCCAGCAATCCCACCAGCACCATGATCGACACGGCGGCAATGTCGATGCGAACGATCTCGCTGGCGAAGGCGAAGATGGTCAGGCCGAGCAGCGCCAGCACCAGCAGCATGTCACCGGTCAGTGTCAGTTCGCTTTCCATCGCCTCCTGGTCGGGCCCTTTGCGGATTTCGGTTCAGGCGCTCTACAGGTTACACAGGTTGGCTACGTCTGTAGGAGCCGAATCCCCCGGATCGGCGTCCGGGGCAGGCTTTGGCGATTCAATTTCCGGTCCATTCGCGATCGGATACCGCTATGAAATGTGCTGGCTTCCGCAGGAGGCGTCTCCGGCGCCGACCTGGGTGGTGCTTCTTCCGAGATCCTTTGATCGCGGCCTGGAGACCGCGCCTACACACATCCTCTGGAGACCGCTACATACGGCGGAAACTGTCAGTCCTGCTTTGCGCGAATGGCCCGCAAGCGAGCCTCGATCCGGTCGAGCAAAAGATCCGCGCAGCCTCCGGGCGAAACGCGCGCGGCCACGCTGTCGGCCGGGTCGCGCTCGGCCAGCGCCTCGAGTTCATCGCCCACCCTGCGATAGGCGTCGCGAAACGACAGCCCCTGGGCGACCAGCTCGTTGGCCCGGTCGGTGGCGTGCATGGGCGCGCCAATGGACTCGCGCATCCGGTCACGGTTCCACTCCAGCCCGGCCAGCAGCGCCGGGACCAGCGCCAGGCCTTCCAGCCCGCGGCCGAACGCGCGCAGCACCGGTGGCTTGGTGTCCTGCAGGTCGCGCTGGTAGCCCGATGGCAGGCTCAGCACCGAATCGAGCTCGACCCGCGCGCCGGCTACGCTGGCGTGCAGCGCACGCAACAGCTCGACGCCGTCGGGGTTGAGCTTGTTGGGCATGATCGACGAGCCGGTGCAGAATTCCGGCGAGACGGTGACGTAGCCGAACTCCTGGCTGGCGTACAGGCTGATATCCCAGCACAGCCGCCGCAGATCCGAGGTCGCCGCCGACAGCGCGTCGATCGCGCGCAGCTCGATCTTGCCGCGACCGGCCTGGGCGGTCTGCGGATTGGCCACCAGGCGCGCGAATCCCAGCTCGTCGGCAACACCGTCGCGGTCCAGCGCCAGGTTGACGCCGAAGCCCGACGCGGTGCCCAGCGGGCTTGCGTCCAGCCAGTCGCGGATCGTCGCGGCCAGCTCGGCGTTGTCGACGAACGCCTCGGCGTGGCCGGCCCACCACAGCCCCAGCGAACTGGGCATGGCCTGCTGCAGGTGGGTGTGCCCGGGCAGCGGCACGTCGCGCTCGGCCTCGGCGCGCCGGAGCGCGACCTCGGCGATGTCGGCGCACAGCGCCGAAAGCCGCGCGAGCCGGTCCTTGAGATACAGCCGAAGGGCCACGGCGACCTGGTCGTTGCGGCTGCGGCCGGCGTGGATGCGCTTGCCGGTCTCGCCCAGGCGCTCGGTGAGCCGGGCCTCGATCGCCGAATGACCGTCCTCGAACCGCTGGTCGAGCTCGAACTCGCCGTCGGCGAACGCTTTTGCCAATACGTCCAGCTCGCGGCACATGGCGCCGGCCTGGTCGTCGGTCAGCACGCCGATGCGCGCCAGGCCGCGCGCGTGGGCCTGGCTGGCGCGGATGTCGAACGGCAGCAGCTCGCGGTCGAGCTCGACGTCCTGGCCGGCCAGGAAGCGCATGATGGCCTCGGGCACTTCGTGCTTGCCGGATTTCTTCCAGATCGGCTCGCTCATTGTCCAGCTCCTTCGGCTTCGACGCGTTGGATTGAATCGATGCCGGTCAATTCGTCCAGCCCCAGCGCCAGGTTGATGTTCTGCAGCGCCTGCGATGCGGCGCCCTTGAGCAGGTTGTCCAGCACCACGACGAGGCTGGCGCGCTGGGTGTTGCGCGCGTCCGTGCTGAAGCCGCCGATCTCGACGCCGGTGCGCGGGGCGAGACCGGCAATCTCCGGCACTTCGGCGCGAACCCGCACCAGCGGTTCGGCGTGATAACGGGCAGCGAACTCGGCCTGCAGCGATTCGATCGAGGCCGGCGCGCTCAGCTCGACGGCGATGGTCAGCGAGATGCCGCGGAAGAATGCCGCCACGTGCGGATGAAAGCGCACCGGGCGGCCGAGGTGGGCGCTGATTTCCTGCTCGTGGACGTGACCGGTCAGGGCATACGGAATCAGATTGTCGCGCAGCCGCTCGGGGTCGTTGCGCGCCGACGGCGTGCGGCCGGCGCCCGAGTGGCCCGACACGCCGAAGATCACCGGTGGGCCGATCAGTTGATCGCGCAGCGGCAGCAGGCCGAACTGGGCGCCGGTGGCGTAACAGCCGGGATTGGAGATGCGCCCGCCGCCTTTGCCCGCAAGGCTCCTCAGGCTGTCGCGGTTGAACTCGGTCAGGCCGTAGACCCATTCGGGATCGAACCGGTAGTCGGCGCCCAGGTCGACGATCAACGCCCTCGGATGCGCGGCCTCGATTGCCTCGACCCACGGCGCGCTCATGCCGTTGGGCACGGCCAGCACCCAGACGTCGGCGGCAATTTCGCCGACCTGTTCCGGCGCCAGCGCCACGAAACGCTGCTCGGGATCGGGCCAGGCCGGCACCTCGCCGGAAATCGGCTCGCCGGCCTGCGCGTTCGATGCCGCCAGCGCCAGCTCGATCGCCGGGTGCGCCGCCAGCAACCCCAGCAGTTCGCGCCCGGTATAGCCGCGCGCGCCGATCAGCGCCAGTCGATGCTTCATTTTTTTAATCATGCTCGAAACCTTTCCACAGATTGCGCAGATTGACACAGATTGAAAGGGACGTTCTTGCCGGGGCTCTCGGACGGCTTTTGATCAGACCGGCGTCTGGCGCTTCAAAAGCGGGGTCGAACACTTTGCCCCAAAGTTGATCGGGGAACCAGACGCACAGCGCAAGTCAATAAATGATCTGCGCCTAACCATGTAATCTGTGGAACCGGGTTTTGTCATCCTGGCTCCTCCTGCCAGCCGGAATCGCGTGCGGCCGCATCGGCCACCAGGCGCGCCATCTGCGCGTAGTCGTCGACGCCGATGGTGTAGACCACCCACTGGTCGCACCGGTGGCTGGTTTCGGCCTGCTGAAAATACCAGCCGGCGATCGGATTGTTGATCCGGGCGCGCCAGTACATGGCCGGGCAGCGCGCGCGCAGCGCCTGCCACAGCGCTGCGCCCAGGCCTTCGCCGCGTGCTTCCGGCGTCACGACGATCTTGTCCAGGTAAGGCACGCCGTCGGCGCCTTGCAGGATCAGCGCCGCCGCCCGGCCGCTTTCGGCCATCAGCAGTCCGCGCACCGCACGGCCTTCCAGCCAGTCGGGACGAAGCCTGCGGTCGAACGCGCCTTCCAGCAAGGCTTCGAGCACGGAACGCCGCGCTTCCGGCACGGCTTCGAACCACTCGATGCGTTCACCCTTGCGCACAAGCGTGCCGGCGCCGGTGTGCGTGAACAGCTCGCGGGTCAGCTTCTCGGCCGAGGTGATCGACACCGAAGCCGACGGCGGCAACGGCTCGAGCATGTCGCGGATCTGGGCCAGCTTGAGCTGCATGCCGGAATGCACCCAGGACTGCGCCATCAGGCCTTCGTAGTCGTTGGTCAGGCTGATTGCCGAGATGATCCGGCCATTTTCGTCCAGCAGCCCGCCGGTGGGCGTGAGAAAGATGATCTTGTAGGGCTTGATCGCCCAGACCAGCTCGCGCGTGGCGATGTCGGCGTTGATGTTCATGACCTGGCCCGAGCGCGATTCACCCAGGCTGGCGACGACCGGCAGCGCCCCGGTCTGCACCGCGCCGCGCACCGCTTCCAGGTGCACGTCGGCAACTTCTCCGACCAGCCCCAGCCGTTCGCGGTCGGCGAAGTTGCACTCGAAAACGCCGTGCAACAGCCCGCGAGCGCGCACCCCGTGGCGCTCCAGCGCATCGACCAGTCGGGCGTTCTCGCGGTAGATCACCGGCCGGGCGATGGCCATGACTTCCTCGGAGGTGACGCGCAACCCGTCGCGCTTGAGCGTCTCGATGCCGGCCTCGGCCAGCGCCTCGTCCAGCTGGGGTCCGGCGCCGTGCAGCACGATGGGATACAGGCCCAGCCGATGCAGGAAGGCGAGCGCCGCGACCAGCGCGTCCAGCCCCTCGGCCAGCACCCCGCCGCCGACCTTGACGACCGCGAAGCGGCTCTCGTTGACCCGCGAGAACTGCTCCAGGTACTGGCGCGCTTCGCGCGACGAGCCGAGCTGGCCCAGCAGCTCGGTGACGATGGGCCGGACTTCGGTCACGCAGACGGCTCCGCGCTTTTCTCCACGATGGCCCGGTACTGGCTGGCCGCGGTTTCGAGCTGGTCCAGCGCCACCCATTCGTCCACCGTGTGGGCCTGCTCGATATGCCCCGGGCCCAGCACGACGGCATCCATGCCGGCGGCCGAAAACAGCGACGCCTCGGTCCAGAAATCGACGCTTTCGGTGATCTCAAGCCCCAGGGATTCGGCAAAAGCCCGGGCCGCGTCGCTCACGCGGCCGCCCGAAGGCAGCGGCGGGCCGGAAAACGGCACGTTCCATTCGGCCCGCGCATCGGCGCCGGCCAGGCCCGAGATCGCATCCAGCAACGCCTGGTTATCCTGGCCGGGCGCCAGGCGCGCCGAGTAGTGCAGGTCGCAGCGATCGGCGATCACATTGCTCTTGAGCCCGCCGCCGATGCGGCCGACGTTGAAGCAGGCCGGCCGGCCGGCGTCGGCCTCGCGTGCGCAGTATTCCACGGCCGCGGCAATCCAGCGGCCGGCGGCGTGCACGGCGCTGTCTTCCAGCGCGCGGAATTCCGAAGAGTGCCCGGCGGTGCCGGTGAAGTGGCCCAGCACCGAGAGAAATCCGCGGTGGGCAAGCACCGCGCGGTTGGCCGTAGGCTCGCAGACCACGGCCTGGCGGAATTCGTTCGCCGTCGCGGTGGCGAGGAATTCGCGCACGCAGCAGCCGCCGGCGCCTTCCTCGTCGCTGGTCAAAAGCAGCGCCATCGGCGCGTCGGTGGCTTCGGCCACCGCCAGCAGGGCAGCCGCGGCGCCCTTGATGTCGCACACGCCACGTCCCCAGGCGCGAGCGTCGCGCACTGTCAGTCGCAGCGGCGGCACGCTCCAGCCTTCGCCCACCGGCACCGTGTCGAGGTGGCAGTTGAACAGCACTTCCGGGCGGCCGCGCCGGGCGAACAGGGTGACGTGGCCGTCGCCATGGTCGAACACTTGTATCGCGAACGATTTCGGCAGAATGCTTCGAACGTAGTCGAACATCGGCGCGGCCGGGGTGATCGCGCGCGGCGGATTCTGGCTGTCGCAGGTAATCAGCGGGCTCAGGTGTTCAAGAATGCGCTCGATGTTCACTTCGCGCTCCCCCTGCTTCTGACCCGCGTGGCGAGCGTCGAGCTCTGGCCGAGCAGCTTGACGAAGCCTTCGGCCTCTTCCGGCGTCCACGACGCGGACTGGGCGTAGACCGACTCCGGGTCCTGCAGCAGGAACTCCGATCGAACGGCGGTGGCCGTCACCGCGTTGCCGTCGGTATTCAATTCGACCTCGCCGGTGACGAAACGGTTGGCCGACTCGAGATAGGCTTCGAGATCGGTCTTGTGCGGCTCGAAGAAGAAGCCGGTGTAGACCAGCTCGGCCCAGCGCGCGGCGATCACGTGACGAAACTGGTTCTGCAGCCGGGTATTGACCGCCTCGATCAGCGCCCGGTGGGCGCACATCAGCGCATCGATGCCCGGGCACTCGAACACGATCCGGCCCTTGAGCCCGATCGAGACGTCGCCGGTATAGATGTGCCTTCCCACGCCGTAGGCGCCCAGCTCGCGGTTGAGCCTTTCCAGCATTTCCGGTCCCGGGATCTGCTCGCCGTTCAGGCGCACGGCGCGGCCGTGCTCGAAGCCCAGCGTCCAGCTCCCGGGCGCATCCGGCCATTCGGACCTGGGCCGGCAGCGCACCCGGGTGTCGTCGGCCGGCGCCTCGAAGCGGTCGATCTCCTGGCCCGACAGCGTCACGCCGAGCAGGTTCTCGTTGATCGAGTACTTGCCGGACGAGGCCGGCACCTCGACCCCGGCCTCGGCCATCAGCTTCAGCTCGTAGTCGCGCACGTTGCCGGTCTCGCGCTGCAGTTCGCGAATCGGTGCATGGATGACGCAGTCGCCCAGCGAGCGCACCGACTGGTCGAAGCGAAGCTGGTCGTTGCCCATGCCGGTGCAGCCGTGGGCGAAACGCTTCGTGCCGATGCGATCGGCCAGTTCGAGACACTGCTCGACGATCACGTAGCGGTCCGAACACAGCATCGGGTACTGGTCCAGCATCCGCGCGCCCGACCACAGCAGCGGCACCACGAACTTGTCCCACAGCGGCGTCGAGGCGTCGAGTTCGTAATGCTCGGCCGCGCCCAGCGCACGCGCGCGATCGGCGATCCAGCGCTTTTGCTCGTCGTCGACGCCGCCGGTATCCACGAACGCCGTGTGCACTTCATGGCCTTCGTTCTTCAGCGCCAGCACGCAGTAGCTGGTATCCAGGCCGCCGGAGAAAGCCAATACGATCTTGTCTTTGTGCATTCCAGAAACTCTTGAAAATGTTCAGGGTTGCGTGAAAGGCAGTCCACAGATTACACAGATGAACACAGATAAAAAACTGCCGGAACTTTTGTCAAAAAGCGAGAAAGCCGCTTTCCCTTTGCATCGTGAAATCATGCAAGAGAGGGGCTGCAGCTTGCTTTCCAACCCCTTTTCCGTCTGTGTTCATCTGTGTAATCTGTGGATCGCCTTTCGCTTTTTTTCACTTGCCGCCCATCAACGACAGCATCAATGCCTTCTGCACGTGCAGCCGATTCTCGGCCTCTTCCAGCGCGACGCAGTAGTCGGCATCCATCACTTCGTCGCTGGCCTTGATGTTGCGTCGAAGCGGCAGGCAGTGGCTGAAACGGGCGTTGGCGGTCATGGCCATCTTGTCGCCGTCGACCATGAAATGCCGGAACGGCGCGCGCAGCTTCGCTTCTTCTTCCGGGCGGCCGTACAGCGGCAGCGCGCCCCAGCTCTTGGCGTAGACCCAGTCGGCGCCCGAGTAGCCCTGCTCGATATCGGTGGTCACTTCCAGGCTGCCGCCGGATTCGCAGGCCTGGGCCGCGGCCGCGTCCATGAACTGCGAATCCAGCCGGTAGGCCTCGTCGGGCACCAGCAGCGTGATGTCCATGCCGAACTTGCTGGCGATCAGCAGCGCCGAGTTGGCCACGGCCGTGTTCAGCGGTCGCGGGTGCCAGGTCCAGGTCAACAGGAACTTCCGATTATCCGGCCGGCCCAGGTGATCCTGAATCGTGCGCATCAGCGCCAACTCCTGGCACGGATGGATGATGGTTTCCATGTTGATCACCGGCACCGTGGCGTGCGCGGCCAGCGCCCGGATCACCCGGTCCTGGCGATCGACCTGCCAGTCGGCGAACAGCGGGAACGCCCTGAGCGCGATCGCGTCACAGTAGCGCGACAGCACGCCGGCGACTTCGCTGATGTGTTCTTCGGCATCGCCGTCCATCACGACGCTTTGTTCGAACTCGATGCCCCAGGCGCCCTTGCCTGGCTCCAGGACGACCGCGTGCGCGCCGAGCTGGAACGCGCCGACCTCGAACGAAGTCCGGGTTCTGAGCGACGGGTTGAGGAACAGCAGCGCAACCGTGCGCCCGGCAAGCGCGCGCGATACCGGCGCGGCCTTGAGTTCGGAGGCCGTGTCCAGCAGCCCCTGAATCTCGGCGCGGGTGTAATCGACGGTAGAAAGAAAATTTTTCACGATCGCTATTTCCAAAAAAAAAAACCCAACCGGATGGCTGGGCTGTTACGAATTCCGCTTTTTCAATGAATGAAAAGCTAGGCCACCCAGCCGAACAGGCGCCCGCCTCGGCGTCGCTGGCGCGGGTCCATCGGAAGAGCCGGGTCGATGTTCATTGCGGTTGATTCCATGGCGCCAACTTTGCCACAGAAGCCGGTGCCGCACAAGTCAAGCGCGGGTCGCTTTTCGTCGCGGCTTCTCGGAAACGTGCAGCATGATCGTGCCCTCGACCACCACCGTGCCGTCGTCGCGGTACGCCTTCACGGTCACCGGCAGGTCGCCCGGTTTCCAGTCCTCGGGACGGGTTTCGGCCGTGACGCGGATGTCGCTGGTGGCCTTCGCAGTGTAATTGACCTGCATGCCCTTGGGAATCCAGCGAAGATGCTTCGGAATGGTGGCCTCGGCCAGCCCGCCCATGGCCATTTCCAGCGCATTGCAGATAGCGATGACGTGCACCGTGCCGATATGGTTCTGGACCTTGCGGCGCCTGGTGAAGCGCACTTCGCAGAAGTTCGGCCGCAGTTCGGTCACCAGCGGCCGAATGCTGGCGAAATACGGCGCCTTGCGCGCGAACAATCGCGAAAACACCCGTTTGCCGAACGGCAGCGCACCGGTCTTGTGGTAAAGCTTCAACAGGTAATTCGAATCGTTCATTCGGGTCTACCGATCGCCAGTCTCCCCCGCGGCCGGGGGAGACGGTCAAGAAACCCCTGAACAAGTCTGCAGGCGGCAGGTTTGTTCAGGGGATGCGTCCTTACTGCACCTGGGATTCTTCCAGGTAGCGGAAGAAGTCCGAGTCTGCGCTGAGCATGATGGTGGCGTTCGGACCCAGCGCGCGGTAGCTTTCCAGCGTGCGGAAGAACGAGTAGAACTCCGGGTCGGCGCCGAACGCCTCGCCATAGATCTTCGTGGCTTCGGCATCGGCCTCGCCGCGGATTTCCTCGGCCTCGCGCTCGGCCTCCGAGCGGATCCGGCGAAGATCGCGTTCCATGTTGCCGAGTATTTCCTGGCTGCGGCCCTGGCCCTCGGAGCGGAAGCGCTCGGCGATCGACTGGCGCTCGGCGATCATGCGGTTTTCGACCTGCTGGCGCACCGAGTCGATGTAGTTGACCCGCTTGACCCGCACATCGTCGAGCACGATGCCCAGCGTCGGCATGGAATCGCGCGCACGCTCGAGAATCTCGGTCTCCAGCAGTTCGCGGCCGAGCTTGGGCTGTTGCTCGAGGTTGACGTCGCCGCGGTCGGCCAGCGCCGGGTCAGCCAGGTTGTCGACGTCGACTTCCCAGTCCTTGGAGCGCACGATTTCCTCGAGCTCGGTCGACGAGACCATGTCGCGCACCACCGAGTCGACGATATCGTCGAGCCGGGTCCGGGCGCCGGCCTCGTCGCGCACGCTGGTCAGGAACATCAGCGGATCGGCGATGCGCCAGCGCGCGGTGGTGTCGATCAGGATGAATTCGCGCCCCAGCGTCGGAATCTGGGTGACGTCGCCGTCCCAGACCAGCAGCCGCTTGTCGAAGCGGCGCACGTTCTGCCACGGCAGCTTCATCTTCAGTCCCGGCTCGCTGATCACGCCGCCGATGGGCTCGCCGAACTGCACGATGATGGCCTGCTCGGCCTCGTCGACGGTATAGAACACGAAGTTGCCGCCGGCGATCAGCACGACCGCCGCGATTGCAATGATGATCGGCTTCATTGTTCACCTCCGGCGCGGGGCGCGGCGTTGCGGTTGACATCGAGCAGCGGCAGCGGCGAGACCTGGCCGTCCTGGACGACCAGCACCTGGCCGATCTCGGGCAGCACCTCGTTGAGGGTTTCCAGGTACAGCCTGGAGCGGGTGACCTCGGGGGCCTGGAGGTATTCGTCCAGCACCGCCGAGAAGCGTACGCTCTCACCGAACGCCCGGTTGACGCGCTCGGTGGCGTAGCCCTCGGCCTCGGCCACGGTACGCAGGGCGGCGCCCTCGGCGTTGGGAATTTCCTGGTTGACGCGCTTTTGCGCCTCGTTGATCATGCGCTCGCGCTCCTGGCGCGCCTCGTTGACCTCGTTGAACGCCGGCTGCACCGCCGGCGGCGGCACCACGTCCTGCATTTCCACGGTGTTGATCCGGATGCCGGCATCGTAGCCTCGCATGATCTCCTGGATTTCTTCCTGCGCCTTCTGCTGGATTTCCACCCGCCCGATGGTCAACACTTCGGCGCCGAGCATGTTGCCGACGATCCGGCGCATGACCGACTCGGAAATGTCGCGCAGCGTGCGGGTCGGCTCGCGCATCTGGTAGAGGAACTTGATCGGATCCTCGATGCGGTACTGCACCACCCACTCGACGTCGATCATGTTGAGATCGCCGGTGAGCATCAGCGATTCGGCCTCGAAGTTCCCGCTGCTGTAGGTCGACGCCGCACCGGCACGCGTGCCCTGGGTGCGAAAGCCGAATTCCTGCTTGAGCACCCGCTCGGTAGCCACGCGCTGGACCTGGTCGACGCCGAACGGGATCTTGAAGTGCAGCCCCGGGTCGGTAATGCCGACCACGGCGCCGAAGCGCTTGACTACCGCGCGTTCCTCGGGCTGGACGGTATAGAACGCACTGAACGCGCCCCAGATCAGCGCGATCACGATCGCGATGCCAATAATGGCCTTGCCCGACGGTCCGCCCCCACCACCGCCGAGCTTGTTGAACAGTTCAGTCAGATCGGGCGGTCCTTGCTGGCCGCGGCCTTGTTGCCCGCGACCATTCGAACCCACGGATTGAATCATGTTGAAACTCCTTGAAACCGAGCCCTTCAGTCTAACGGTTTCAGGCGACCGAAACGGTCAGCAGCCGCAATTCAATTCGAAACCGGCGCGCGCCAGAACCGCAAAGGTATGGGGAAATGCAAACGCTGATTTCTCGCAGAGTCTCCGGGCCCGGTTATTGGCTGGGAGACTCTGCGAGAGAATGCCTTTTACGCTTTACGGTCCTGCTTTTCCTTAGCGCCTTCGCGACTTCGCGAGAGCTGTTCCGGATCTTGACGGCACCAAAAGGCGTTCCCGGGCTTTGGTAAGGAACTCAATACCCCTTGAGCTTGTGATACGGGGTCAGCCACCACAGGGCCAGGGCGATGACCAGGACGAACAGGCTCGGCCACCACAGCCTGCGCCAGCCGGTTTCCATCGAATCCAGGATGGTGAACTCGGAAAGATAGATCGTCTCGCACGCACCGTCCCCGGTATCGGTACGCACGGTGCTGGTGCCGCGTATCGGGCCGTCGGGCTGGCCGTATTCCGAAAGCCAGCCGCGCAGGTGAATCTGGTCGCCGACTTCGAGCTTCCGGATTTCGTCCTTGAGCCGCTCGTCGTTGGTCAGGATGTGGTTGTTGGAAAGCTGGTCGGCATTGAACCGCTCCCAATCGGCCTGGCTTCGGGTGGAGTAGTTGCAGGTGAACGAGAGGTTCCAGAAGTCGAATGCGTTCAAGTCGACGTCACGAAGGTTGTCGCCCCAGATCACGCAGATATCGGCGATGTTGATGTAGTCGTTCCAGCGCTCGTGGATTCCGAACCCGGGACGAAAGCGCTTGAACGATACGACCAGGCCGGTCAGCTCATAGTTGTAGAGCGGCTGCACGCGGTAGTCGACTTCGTTGGCGTGGACCATGAACGGCGGCTCGTCGACCTGGACCTGGCGCGGAGCCTCGTCGAGCGCCGGGTCCAGCACCATGGCCTCGGCGAACCGGTCCCAGTTCCACCACGAAAGCAGCAGGCCGAGAAGGCCGGCGCAAAACAATATCGAGATCAGGCGGGCACGCGACATGGCGGGGACCGATGCTTATCGAAGCGTAGCGAGGAAGCACTCGGCTTCAGCGACCGCATCACGCATCGGGTCAAGCGACAGCTCGGCAGGTACGCGGCAGGCATCGGGGGCGTGTCCGTTCATCGAATCCGTTTCTTGCGCTTGTCCAGCCATTGAATATAACCCGGAAGGTCGGCCGGCCCCGGCATACTCCGACCGGCTGAAGCAAAAACGCCCCGGATGGCCGAGGCGTTTTACCTGAACGTTACGCGCCGAACGCCCGGCTTACTGGCCGAGCTCGGTCGGGAGCACCGGCACCGGCGGCACCGGCGACTGGTAGGTCTCCAGTTCGGCCTTGATGTGCTCGATGGCGCGCTCGAGCTGGGTGTCGCGACCGTTGTTGGTCGCCACCGGATCGAGCTCGACCTCGATGTCGGGCGCCACGCCCTCGTTTTCGACCGACCAGTCGCCGTCGGCGTCGATGAAGCGGAAGAACGGCACGGTCATGAACCCGCCGTCGACCAACGGTGGGTTGGTCGAAATCCCGATCAGGCCGCCCCAGGTACGCGTGCCGATGAGTTCGCCGATCTCCAGGTGACGGAACGTGTAGGGCAGATAGTCCCCGCCGGAGCCGGCGTCCTGGTCGATCAGCATGGTCTTGGGCCCGTGCAGCGCGCCGGCCGGGGTGTTGTAGGGCAGGCCGTCGCGGTCCTTCCAGGTCGACAGGTGACGACGGCTGAGCACCTCGACGATGTAATTGGCCGCCTGGCCGCCGCCGTTGGCGCGCTCGTCGATGATCAGCGCTTCCTTGTCGACCTGGTTGAAGAACATCCGGTTGAAGAACGTGTAACCGGCGCCGGCGGTATTGGGCAGGTAGATGTAGCCCACCCGGCCGTCGGTGGCCTCGGCCACCTGCCGGCGGTTGCGCTCGATCCAGTTCCACAGCCGGAGCGCACCCTCGGAATCGGTCGGCGTGACGACAATCTCGCGCGCGTCGTTGCCGTCGGCTGTCGGGCCGACGGTGAGCGTGGTCTGCTTGTCCTCGGTGTTCTGCAGCATCCGGAAGATGTTGTCTTCGGCGGTCAACGCGTCGCCGTTGATCGCGAGGATGTATTCGCCCTCGGCGGCCTCGTTGCCCGGCTCGGTCAGCGGACCGCGCAGGAACGGGTTCCAGGACTCGCCGGAATAGACGCGGGCGAGGCGGTAACGGCCGTCGGCGATCTCGAAATTCGCGCCCAGCAGCCCGACGCTCACGCCGTTTTCGCGGTGGACGTCGCCGCCGCCGACGCGGTTGTGGCCGGCATGCAGCTCGGCGATCATCTCGACCAGGATGGCGTTGAGGTCCTCGCGCCGGCCGGCGTGGGCCACCATCGGCTGGTACTTGTCGTAGACCGAATCCCAGTCCAGGCCGTGCAGGTTGTCGGCGTAGAAATACTGCTGCTGCATGCGCCAGGCCTCGTCGAAGATCTGCGCCCATTCCACGCGCGGATCGACGTACATGCGCATGTTCGAGGTATCCAGCCGCTCGGGATCGATCTTCTTGCCGATCTTGGCGATCGCCAACCCGTTGCCGCTCATCTGCAGCAACATGTGCTTGCCGGCCGCGGCGATGCGGAAGGCCTGCACGCCGCGCCGCACCGTATTGGCTTCACGCTTTTCGAAATCGAAGCGCTTGAGCTCGTTGTCGGCCGCCGAGGATTCTCCCGGCGGCCGATTGCTTTCACCCGGCTGCGGCGATTCGAGGTAGAACAGGTTGCCGTTGCCGGCGACCTGCAGGGCGCTGTAGTTGCCCTCGGCGACCGGCAGGCCGACGATGCGCTGCTGCAGGCCCTCGAAATCGATCACGACTTTCGGCGTTTCATTTTCCTTGTCGCCGTTGTTCTTGTCGCCATTCGCCTCGTCGCCGTTGTCCTCGGAACCGTTGTCCTGGTCACCGCTCTCCGAATCCCCGTTGTCCCCGTTGTCCCCGTCGACAGCCTCGTCGCCGGTCTCGGGCGCCAGCGGCGATTCGCCGTCGGCGGCCAGCACCGCGGCATACAGTCCGGCGCGGTACGGATGTTCCTGGCTGGTCATGTTCAGGCCGACCTGGACCGGCCCGGAGTTGGTCGAGGCGGCAAAGTACAGGTACTTGCCCTTCGGATCGAACGCCGGCGAGGCCACGTCGGCCATGCCGTCGGTGATCACGGTGGACTCGCCGGAATCGAAATCGTGGACGGCCAGGTCGGCATGGAAATTGGGCTGTTCGTAGTTGTAGGCCAGCCAGCGGCCGTCGGGCGAGAACGACACGTCGAACCCGGACCGGCGCGTGTTGACCGCAATCGTCTCGACCGCGCCGTCGTCGAGCTCGATGAAGTGCAGGCCGAGATGGTTGTCGGAAAACACGATGCGTCCGGTCTCGGCGTGCCAGGCCTCCAGCGCGTAGAAATCCGGGCCCAGCTCGAACGATTGCGGCGCTTCCATGCCCTTCTGGTCGACGACCTTGAGCGTCTGGCCTTCCAGCGATTCGACGATCCAGGCGACCTGCGACCCGTCCGGCGACCACAGTGCGGGATATTCGCGCACCGCCTCGGTATCGCTGAGGTTCCGTGTCGAGCCCTTGTCGGCCGGGACCGTGAACACTTCGCCGCGCGCGGTGATGACGGCGCGCTTGCCGTTGGGCGAGATGTCGATGCCCTGGACGTTGCCGGCCACCGATTCCCAGCCCGGACGCAGCTGCGGCAAATCGGGGTTCAGCGAGATCTCGAGCGTCTCGACGTCGCCGGAGGCCAGGTCGAGCTGCTTGAGATGGCCGCCGGTCTCGTAGACGACGGTGTCGCCGTGCCCTGCGGCGGCCATGATGTCGAACTCCGATTCGTCGGTCAGCTTGTCGATGCGCTCGGAATCCGGGTCGAAGCGGAACAGGTTGAAATCCTTGTCGTCGCCATTGCCATCACGATCCGAGAGAAAATGAATCTTGCCGTCGAGCCAGAAAATGTTGAAGTCGGTGACCCGCTCGCCCGGCACCTCGACGAAGGTCTGCTCGGCGATGTCGAGCACGCGGATCGACGGCGTGGTGCCGCCGCGGTAGCCCTTCCAGCCGGCCGTGCCGCCGAACAGGCCGTTGTAGCCCGAGCCGTGGTCGATGTAAGCCAGGCGCTCGGCGTTCTCGTCATAGGCGCCGCGGAAGAACCGGGCTTCCATCTGCCGGGCCGGCAGTCCGCCTTCCAGGCTGGCGTGGTAGAGCTGGCCGGAACGCCCGTGGTCGGTTTCGCGGCTGGAAACGAACGCCACCGCGCTGCCGTCGCTCGTCCAGTCGACCGGGGTATCGCCGCCGGGATGCCAGGTCAGGCGCTGCGGCTGGCCGCCTTCGACGGAGATGACATATACATCGGTATTGCCCTCGTATTCGGCGGCGAACGCGATATGCCGGCCGTCGGGCGAAAAGATCGGAGAATTTTCCTCGGCCGGGTGGCTGGTCAGGCGGCGCGGGTCGCTGCCGTCGCGTTCGGCCAGCCACAGGTCGCCGGCGTAGACGAACACCAGGTGCGAATCGGAAATGTCCGGGTCGCGCAACAGCCGGGTGTGCTCGTCCTGCGCGGCCAGCGGACCGGCCAGGCCCAGACTGCCCACGAGTCCGGCGACAAGCCCGGCCATAAGGGAAATGACTACACGCTGCATGAAACTCTCCGGTTGAATCGGGACCCGGCATCATACGTCACCTGCCGTGACCCTGGCCATGTGCCGGACGGCCTATGCCGCGATGCGGCGCGGCATCGAGCGGATTTCATACGACAAATCCGCGTCTTGCGTGATGGCGCGCCGATATCCGGCGTTTTTCACCCGTCGTCGCAGTGGACCGCCAGCGAATGGCGCACGGTTACAGGACCCTGCCGAGATACGCCTTCAGTCGCTCCCAGGCATGCTCGGCGGCCGGCCGGTTGTTTTCCGGGTCGCGGTCGACGTGCAGCCAGAAACCGTGGTTGACGTTGTCGTAGATGTGGACGTCGTTGTCGATGCCGGCTTCGCGCATCGCGTCGACGAAGGCTTCGACGTCCTCGACCGGAATGCCGCGGTCGTTTTCGGCGAAGGTGCCGTAGACCTCGTGGTGGATATGCTGCATCTGCTCGGGATCGTCGATCAGCGAGCCGTAGAAGATCGCGGTGCCTTCGTGGTCGTCGCTGCCCAGCGCGTACGACAGCGCAATGCCGCCGCCGAAGCACCAGCCGACGGCCGCCGCCTTGCCGGTCGCCGGCGTATTCGCCTCGACCCAGTCCACGGCCGCTTCGAGATTGGCGATGATCGCGTCCTCGTCGGCGCGCGCGGCCTGCATCAGCTCGACGTTCTCTTCCCGCGAACTGCCGGTCCGGCCGCTGTACAGGTCGGCGGCGAAAGCGATGTATCCCTGCGCGGCGAACGCGTCGGCGGTCTGCTTGATGCGCTCGACCAGCCCGTTCCACTCGTGGATCAGGATCACCGCCGGAAACGGCCCGTCGCCCTCGGGCAGGGCCAGGTAGCCGGTGGTGGCCGGATCGGGCTCGAAATAATTCACGTCCCGCCCCGAAGGCGCGTCGGCGTTGCCGGTGATCGCGCGCAGCATCGCATCGCTTTCGGCGTCCTGGGCCGGGGCCGGCAGCGCCGCAAACATGAGCATCAGGAGAACTGCAGTCAGTCGAACCGAATTCATTGGTCGTACCCCGGGTTCTGGTTGGTTGTCCGACGGAGGATAAAGCACCGCCGGTAAACAATCCAACGCACCCCCACCCAAACCCTCCCCCGCGAGCAGGCGGAGGGCTTAAACAAAACCTGATTACGTATCTACTTCAGCCATCGAATACCGGGTAGGGTGCGTTGAGCGAAGCGAACACGCACCGAACGGACAACGAAAGCATCACAGCGGTTGCCAGAACGCCGATCGGTGCGTTTCGCCTGCGGCTCAACACACCCTACGCTTTGCCCCAGCGTTTCGGGGCATGGCGGAAACAAGTACGTAATCAGGAAACAAAAAACCCCGACCGGAGCCGGGGTTTTCTCGTTCTTGCTATGAGCAGAGAGCGAGGGACTAGAAGATTTCGGTCCGGCCTTGCTTGTTCGCCACCCACTCTACTGCGGTGTCTCCAGGCACAGCATCTGCGGCGCTTAGCTCGGTTGCGCATCCTCAACGTAGCTTTTGCTACGCCTGCGGTCCGCTCGGTCGCGAAGCCCCACATCTGCCGCACTTGGAGCCCCCTCGCGACCAGTAGGCAGCAAACAAGCAAGGCATGGCAAGGCGCGGCTGGAAAGCGGAGCGTACGATTTGTGTACGTGAGCATTTCCAGCCGCGACGGAACGCCGCATACGGCCGAAAGATTCGGTCCCAAAAAAACCCCG
>JAWLEW010000054.1:0-6549 GCA_041685925.1 Wenzhouxiangellaceae bacterium
GCCTTCGCGCTGCTCAAGAACGGCTCCGAATATCGGCCGCAGACGCGCCAGGAGGGTTGCATCGCAACATAGAATCTCCTACGAAAACCAACACCGAATTTGCCCGCATTTTTCGTAGGAGCGGTCTCCAGGCCGCGATATTCATCAGCGCTGCAATCAGCGCAACCCCTTCTGGAAATCGGCCAGCGCCTCCGCACCGGGGTTGAGGTCCTCGAACTCGAAGTGCGTCAGCGGCTGTTTCGCGGTACCGGCGATGTCGTGGAACGTCGGCAGGTCTTCGTCGATGTAGAGCAGGCCGGTGACGACCTCCGCGCGCGCGCGGTGGGCTTCCAGGAAGTCCAGCGCCCGGGCGCGATTGGAAGGGTCATAGTCGGGGTCGATCTTCTTGAGCCGGAGAACCGAGCCGTCGTGCAGATTCACGTCGGTATGCGCGCCGTCGGCGTAGTCGACCTGGATCTCGGTCGACGGCGGCACGTAATCGGCCTCGACGGTGGCGTGCAGATGCTGGCGGGTCCAGGCGTAGGACTTGGTCGAGCCCTCGTGGTCGTTGAAGGTCACGCACGGCGAAACCACGTCGATGACCGCGCAGCCCGGGTGCATCAGGCCGGCCTTGATCAGCGGCACAAGCTGTTTCTTGTCGCCGGAAAACGACCGGGCCGCGAAGCTGCCGCCCAGCGTGATGGCGGTGGCGACCGGATCGATTGCCTGGTTGCGATTTTCCGCGCCCTTCTTGGCTTTGCTGCCCGGGTCGGCCGAGGCCGAGAACTGCCCCTTGGTGAGGCCGTAGACGCCGTTGTTTTCGATGAGGTAGAGCACGTTGAGGTTGCGCCGCACCGCGTGGGCGAATTGGCCGAAGCCGATCGACAGCGAATCGCCGTCGCCGGAGATGCCGACGGCGATCAGGTCTCTGCGGGCGGCCTGGGCGCCGGTGGCCACCGACGGCATGCGCCCGTGCACCGAGTTGAAGCCGTGCGCGCCGGAGAGAAAGTAAGCCGGCGTCTTGGACGAACAGCCGATGCCGGACAGCTTGATGACCTGCTCGGGTTCGAGCGCCAGTTCCCAGAACGCCCGCACCAGTGCCGCGGTGATCGAATCGTGGCCGCATCCGGCGCACAGCGTCGAAAGGCCGCCTTCGTAGTCGGCCAGTGTCAGCCCGAGGCTGTTCCGATCCTGTCCGGCCCACGAGACCTTCGGTTTGGCGATATAGCTCATGCCACGGCTTCCTGTTTGATGTAGTCGCCGATGCGTTCGACGATCATGTCCGAAGGCACCGGCAGGCCGTTGTAGTGGAGTATGGAGACCAGTTTCTGCGGGTCCGCGTCCAGTTCGATCTTCAGAAGACTGCGCATCTGCGCGTCGCGGTTCTGCTCCAGCACGAAAACGGTTCGATGGGCCCTGAGGAAAGCCTCGACTTCGTCGCCGAATGGAAACGCGCGAAGCCTGAGGTAATCGACTGCAACGCCGTCGGCGGCCAGCCGGTCCAGCGCCTCGACCGTGGCGCCGTGCGACGAACCGAACGCGATGATCCCGATGTCGGTTCGGGACGCCGCCTTGCGTTCCAGGGCCCCGGGCACCAGGCCCCGGGCGCTCTCCCACTTGAGTTTCAGTCGGTCGACGACCTGCCGGTATTCGTCGGCGTCTTCGGTATAGCCGCCATACTGGTTGTGGCCGGAGCCGCGCACGAAATAGCTGCCCTTGCGGTTCGAGCCGGGCAGGGTGCGATACGGGATGCCGTCGCCGTCGAGGTCGCGAAAACGGTGGAAATGCTCGATTTCCGCCAGGTCCGCGTCGGTCAGTACCTTGCCGCGGTCGGGACGGTACGTGTCGTCCCATTGCAGTTCGTCGACCATCCAGTCGTTCATCCCGATGTCGAGGTCGGAAAGCACGAATACCGGGGTCTGCAATCGCTCGGCCAGGTCGAAGGCGTCGACCGCCATCTCGAAGCATTCCCCGGGGTCGGACGGGAACAGTACCGGGTGGCGGGTGTCGCCGTGCGAGGCGTAGGCGGCCAGCATCACGTCGCACTGCTGGGTGCGCGTGGGCATGCCGGTGGAAGGCCCGACCCGCTGGATGTCGAAGAACACGGCCGGAATCTCGGTGTAGTAGGCAAAGCCGATGAACTCGCTCATCAGCGAAATGCCCGGCCCGGAGGTCGGCGTGAACGCGCGCGCCCCGGCCCAGCCGGCGCCGACGACCATGCCGGCGGCAGCCAGTTCGTCTTCGGCCTGGATGATGCAGAACCGGTTCTGGCCGGTCTCCGGGTCCTTGCGGTACTTGTCGCAAAAGCCCTGGAAGGCGTCCATCAGCGAAGTCGACGGCGTGATCGGATACCAGGCCCCCACCGTCGCGCCGGCATACAGGCAGCCCAGCGCCGCCGCGGCGTTGCCCTCGATCAGGATCTTGCCGGTGGTGGCGTCCATTTTCCCGGCACGCACCGGCAGCGGGCACGCGAAGTGTTCGCGCGCGTAGTCGTAACCGAGCGTCACGGCCTTGAAGTTGGGCTGGACCAACTTCGGCTTGGCGGCAAAGGTCTCCTCGAGCAGCGTGCGCACGATGTCGCGGTCGATTTCCATCAGCGCGCACAGCGCGCCGACGTAGGCGATGTTCTTCATCAGCGTGCGCACGCGCGAGCCCTCGAAGTGTTCGTTGACCATCTTCGAAAGCGGAATCCCGAGTACGCTCACGCCCTCGCGTGACAATTGCTCGTCGCGCGGCCAGGTCGAGTCGTAGATCAGGTGGCCGCCGTGGCTGACTTCGGCCAGGTCTTTCGAATAGGTCTGCGCGTTCATCGCGACCATCACGTCCACCCGCCCGGTGCGCGCGTTGTAGCCGTCGCGGCTGGCCCGGATCTCGTACCAGGTCGGCAGGCCCTGGATGTTGGACGGGAACATGTTCTTGCCGGTCACCGGAACCCCCATCCGGAACAGCGCCTTCATCAGCAAGCCGTTCGCGCTGGCCGACCCGGTGCCGTTGACCGTGGCGATCTTGAGGACAAAGTCGTTGGTACGCGTGTTGCCTGTAGTCATGCTGTTCCCTTGAGTCTTTGAAAGCTATCCACAGATTGCACAGATTTACACGGATATGAAAACAAAGGGTTTGAAACCGGACGGCTCGCTGTGTTCGATCCGTTTGCCTGAAGTATTCGAGATTTGCGTTTTTCCAATCTGTGCTGATCCGTGTAATCTGTGGACCGCTTTTGAATCAAGACCCGACCTTGGCAATGGGCATGACGTCGTGGTCCTTTGCATACGGAATCCCGAGCATCGATTTCTGCATGTCCCAGGCCGCAGTGGGACAGCGCTCGGCGCACAGGCCGCAGTGGACGCAGACGTTTTCGTCCTTGACCATGATGCGGCCGGTCTGCTCGAGCGAGTCGGAGATGTACATCGGCTGATCCGGATTCTTCGGCGCCGCGGTCAGGCGTGAGCCGACGTCCTCCTCGCTGCCGTTTTCGGTGATCGTCAGGCACTGGGTCGGGCAGATGTCGATGCAGGCGTCGCACTCGATGCAAAGCGAGTCGGTGAACACGGTCTGGATATCGCAGTTCAGGCAGCGTTCGACTTCGCAGGCGGTCTGCTCGGCGGTAAAGCCCAGTTCCACCTCGGTATCGAGCTCGCGGAACCGCTCGGTCAGCGGCACGTGTTCCATCTTGCGCCGGGCGGCCGGTTCGAAATCGTTCGAATAGCTCCACTCGTGTATGCCCATCTTGCGCGAGCCGAGGTTCATGGTCTGCGGCAGCCGATCCCCGACGCTCTTGCCGTGGCAGTAGTTGTGGATGGAGATCGCGGCCTGGTGGCCGTGCTCCACGGCCCAGATGATGTTTTCGGGGCCGAACGCCGCGTCGCCGCCGAAGAATACGCCGGGCCGCGTCGACTGATGTGTCGTGCGGTCGCAGACCGGCTCGTCCCACTCGTTGAATTCGATGCCGATATCGCGCTCGATCCATGGGAAAGCGGTTTCCTGGCCGATCGCCAGGATCACGTCGTCGGCCTCGAGAAATTCTTCGCCGGTTACGCGGGTGTCGGTGATGCGGCCGTCTTCGATGTCGTATTCCATGACCTCGAAGATCATGCCCTTGAGTGTTCCGTTCTCGACCACGAATTCCTTCGGGCTGCGGTTGATGACGATTTCGACCTGCTCTTCCTCGGCGTCTTCGAGTTCCCAGTCGGAGGCCTTGAAGAAATCGCGCGGCTTGCGCGCCATCACCCTGACGTCGTCGGCGCCCAGCCTGAGGCTGGTCCTGCAGCAGTCCATGGCGGTATTGCCCACGCCGATGATCAGCACCTTGCGGCCGATGGCCTCGGTGTGGCCGAACGCGACCGACTCCAGCCACTCGATACCGATATGGATGCTGGCGTCGGCTTCCCGCCGGCCGGGGATGTTCAGTTCCTTGCCCTTCGGTGCCCCGGAGCCGACGAATACCGCGTCAAAGCCCTCGTCCAGCAGCGCCTGCATCGAATCGACCGGGGTGTTCAGCCGCAGATCCACGCCCATGTCGAGGATGTAGTCCATTTCCTCGTCGAGCACACGCGCCGGCAGGCGGAAGGCCGGGATGTTGGAGCGCATCAGGCCGCCGGGCTTGTCGAGCTTTTCGAATACCGTGCATTGGTAGCCCAGCGGCACCAGGTCGTTGCATACCGTCAGGCTTGCGCAGCCGCCGCCGACCAGCGCGATCTTCTTGCCGTTCTTGCGTTTCGGTACGTTCGGCAGGCGGGCCTGGATGTCTTCCTTGTGGTCGGCGGCGACCCGCTTGAGGCGACAGATGGCGACCGGCTTCTCGTCGATGCGGCCTCTGCGGCAGGCCGGCTCGCACGGCCGGTCGCAGACCCGCCCCAGGATGCCGGGGAATACGTTGGATTCTCGATTGACCATGTAGGCGTCGGTGAAACGCCCCTGGGCGATCAGGCGGATGTATTCGGGGACGTCGGTGTGTGCCGGGCAGGCCCATTGGCAATCGACCACCTTGTGGAAGTAGTCGGGGTTGCGCGTATCGGTCGGCTTCATCGTCGCACCTCCGGCGGTCGGGCCGCCAAATGCCGTTTTGCCGAGCATACCGCAGGCGCTTGCGCGATGAAACCTTTCCGTCAAGCCCGGCCCCGTGCGCCTCGGCACGGGGATATCAGGCGATCACTCCACTTTCTTGCCGCCCAGGCCGAGGAAGTAATCCTTCTTCTCGCGTGCCATCACCCCGGCCAGCAGCACCAGCGCGATCAGGTTGGGCGCGGCCATGAGCCCGTTGAAAGTATCGGCCACGTCCCAGATCAGTTCCAGGCCGCCGACCGCGCCGACGAACAGGAACGCCAGGAACAGCAGCCGGTAGGGCAGTACCACGCGCTGGCCGAACAGGTATTCCCAGCTCTTTTCGCCGTAGAAGTTCCAGGCCAGCATGGTCGTGTAGGCGAAGAAAACGATGGAAATCAGCACGATATATCCGCCCGGGCCCGGCAGCCCGGTGGAAAATGCCGCAGCGGTCAGCTCGGCGCCATTTGCGCCGGTGGCGAACGCGCCGGTGGTCAGGATGACCAGTGCGGTCATGGTGCACACCACCAGGGTGTCGATGAAAACCTCCCACACGCCCCAGAAACCCTGCACGAAAGGCTTGTTGCGCGCCTGGGCGTGGATGATCGACGCCGATCCCAGTCCGGCTTCGTTGGAGAAGATGCCCCGGGCCACGCCGTAGCGCAGCGCCTCGGCCACCGTGGCGCCGGCGAAGCCGCCGGCCGCAGGCGCCGGTTCGAAGGCGTGGACCACGATCATCTTCAGCGCCGCCGGGATGGCGTCGAAGTGCAGAAACAGGATGACCAGCGAGCCGGCGATGTAGACCAGCGCCATCGCCGGGACGACTTTCGAGGCGGTCGCGGCGATGCGCGAGATGCCGCCCAGCGTTACCGCGCCGACCGCGAGCAGCGCGACGATGCCGCTGACCCAGGTCGGCACGCCGAAGGCGGTGTCCAGGGCCTGCGACAAGGTGTTGGACTGGACCATGTTGCCGATGCCGAATGCCGCCACGCCGGCGAACAGCGCGTACAGCACCGCCAGCCACTTCCACTTCGGCCCCAGCCCTTTTTCGATGTAGTAGAACACCCCGCCCGAGACGTTGCCGTCGGCGTCGACGTGGCGGTATTTCAGGCCCAGCGTGGCCTCGGCCATCTTGGTCGCCATGCCGACCAGCGCGATGATCCACATCCAGAAGATCGCGCCCGGCCCGCCCAGGGCGATGGCGGTGGCTACGCCGGCGATGTTGCCCACGCCGATGGTCGCGGCCATGGTCGAGCTGACCGCCTCGAACGGCGAGATCGAACCGTCGCCGGTATCCATCTCGCGGCGAAAGAACCTGCCGAAGCTGTGGCGCCACGCATACCGGAGATGGGTGAACTGGAAAAAGCCCAGCCGGATCGTCAGGTACAGTCCGGTGCCGGCCAGCAGGATCATGAAGGGCGGGCCCCAGACGATGCCGTTGACGAAATCGTTGATCGCGGTGATCCACTCCACCATCACTTTCTCTCCCTGCGTATCGTTATTGCCTGCGATTCTTGTTATCGAAGCACT
>JAWLEW010000054.1:6649-15080 GCA_041685925.1 Wenzhouxiangellaceae bacterium
TCCACCCTGCCAAAGGCCAGAATCCGACGGACTCCGGAAAACCGAGTGACGGCACTGGTCAGGTTGGCTCTTTCGCTTTCGTTCATCTTTTCTTCGTGACCTTCGTGCTCTTCGTGGTTCATGCTTTTCGGGTTTTCAGTAAAAACCCTGCTTGTTCGGGTCATAGCTGACCAGCATGTTCTTGGTCTGCTGGTAGTGGTCCAGCATCATGGCGTGGTTCTCGCGCCCGACCCCGGACTGCTTGTAACCGCCGAACGCGGCGTGGGCCGGATAGGCGTGGTAGCAGTTGGTCCAGACCCGGCCGGCCTGGATGCCGCGGCCCATGCGGTAGCAGGTCGCGTTGTCGCGGCTCCACACGCCCGCGCCGAGGCCGTAGAGCGTGTCGTTGGCGATTTCCAGCGCCTCGGCCTCGTCCTTGAAGGTCGTGACCGACACGACCGGCCCGAAGATCTCTTCCTGGAACACGCGCATCTTGTTGTGGCCGCGAAAGATGGTCGGCTGCACGTAGTAGCCTTCCGAAAACTCGCCATCGACGGTTGCGCGTTCGCCGCCGGTCAGCACTTCGGCGCCTTCCTGGCGGCCGATGTCGAAGTAGCTCAGGATCTTCTCGAGCTGCTCGCTGGAGGCTTGGGCACCCAGCATGGTGTTCTCGTCAAGCGGATTGCCGATCCGGATCGCCTCGACCCGTTCGAGCGCGCGCGCCATGAAGGCGTCATAAATGGATTCCTGGATCAGCGCGCGGCTGGGGCAGGTGCAGACTTCGCCCTGGTTGAAGGCGAACATCGCGAAGCCCTCCAGCGCCTTGTCGAAGAACGCGTCGTCGGCTTCCATCACGTCTTCGAAGAACACGTTGGGCGATTTGCCGCCCAGTTCCAGGGTCACCGGGATCAGGTTCTCGGCCGCGTACTGCATGATCATGCGGCCGGTGGTGGTTTCGCCGGTGAATGCCGCCTTGGCGATGCGTGGATTGGACGCCAGCGGCTTGCCGGCTTCCAGGCCGAAGCCGTTGACGATGTTGAGCACGCCGGGCGGCAGCAGGTCGCCGACCAGTTCGGCCCAGTTCAGGATGCTGGCCGGGGTCTGCTCGGCCGGTTTGAGCACCACGCAGTTGCCGGCCGCCAGCGCCGGGGCCAGCTTCCAGACGGCCATCAGCAGCGGGAAGTTCCACGGGATGATCTGGCCGACCACGCCCAGCGGTTCGTGGAAGTGGTAGGCGACGGTCTGCTCGTCGATCATG
The DNA here is from genome assembly GCA_041685925.1 of Wenzhouxiangellaceae bacterium. Lineage (GTDB taxonomy): Bacteria > Pseudomonadota > Gammaproteobacteria > Xanthomonadales > Wenzhouxiangellaceae. The sequence continues at coordinate 7,887 of JAWLEW010000054.1, forward strand.
CTGATGCCGCCTTCCCGGGCGCGGATGCAGCCGGCGAAATAGCGGAAATGGTCGATCGCCAGCGGCACGTCGGCGCCGCGCGACTCGCGGATCGGCTTGCCGTTGTCCCAGGTCTCGCCCTGTGCGAGCAGCTCGAGGTTTTCCTCCATCCGGTCGGCGATGCGGTTGAGGATGCCGGCCCGCTCGGTGGTCGAGGTCGCGCCCCAGGCCGGGGCGGCCGCGTGTGCCGCGTCCAGCGCCTTTTCGACGTCTTCGGCGCGCGAGCGGGCGATCTCGCAGACCTTCCTGCCCAGCATGGGCGCGATGTTGTCGAAATACTCGCCGCCGACCGGCGCGGCCCAGTCGCCGCCGATGAAGTTGTCGTAGCGTGCCTTGAACGGTGAATTCGCGCTTGAGCCGGCCTTGATTTCGGCGGCCGGCGCCGCCTGTTGCATCTGTTTCATGTCTACCTCCATTGGCGCGCGGATCTGTTTTTTCGCGCTGTCGGTCAAGCATCGTACCGACGGCCTTTCGTGTCAAGCGCGCGCCGACTCGAGTATTTCGTGCAGGAACCCGGCCAGGTCTTCGGCGTCGTGGCGGGACTTGCGGGTGAACGCGAACTCGTGCTCGGGCTGCAGCTCGCGGTCCAGCCAGATGCCATCCTGGGCCGGCGCCGGCCGTGTTTCGGCCAGCCACAGGATCGTGTCGGCGCCCTGCTCGGCGTCCCTGAGAATGCCCCTGAGCGCAGTGCGGAAACCGGGCAGCGCGGTCTTGACGCCTTCGGTGTCGACCCAGCCCGGATGCATCACGTGTACGGCCGGCTGGCCCTGCCACTGTTCATTCCAGTAACGCGTCAGCTCGACCTGGGCGCGCTTGTGCATGGCGTAGGCGGCCATGCCGTCGTAGTCGTCTTCGTCCCGGCAATCCATTTCCCCCAGCTTCAGCGGCGTGCCGTACATGCCGCCGGAGGAGACATTGATGACGATGCCGTCGGCGTCGAGCAGGTCCTGTGCCTTCAGGTGCTCGGTCAGCACGAACGGCCCCAGCAGGTTGGTGGCGAAAGAGGTTTCCAGGCCTTCGTCGGTGGTCTCGAAGTCGTTGAGCAGCACGCCGACGTTGTTGACCAGCACGTCGATCGGCGCGGCCTGGATCTCGGACTTCCCGGCCAGCGCGCGGATCTCGGCGATCGAGGACAGGTCGGCGCTCACGGGTACCATGCGCGCCGGGTGATCGGCCGCCTCGCGCAGTGCCTCCAGCTTCTGCTCGCTGCGCGCGAGGGCCAGCACCGTGGCGCCGTGGCGGTTGGCGGCAAGCGCCACGGCCCGCCCGATGCCGCCTGTCGCGCCGGTGACCAGCCAGCGCTGGCCGGAAAAACCGGGCTTGAATGGCGGCCATTCGCGCGCGCGCCGCTGGAATCCCAGCGCGCTGAACGAGCGCAGGAATCGGCCGTAGAACAACAGGCTGCCGAGCGCTCTGATCATGTCGTGCTGTCTCCTTGTTTCCCTGCTTGTTTCCCATCGCCTGCACCCATCATTTCGCCGGCCAGTCGCACGTCGTATCCGCTGGGCGCCTGGTGCAGCCTGAGCCCGAACTCGGGGATGACGGCGAAGATGTGCTCGAAGATGTCGGACTGGATGTTTTCGTACGGCACCCAGCTGGTCCGGTTGGCGAAGGCGTAGACCTGGAGCGGGATTCCGTTCGGACCCGGATCGAGGTGGCGCACCATGTAGGTCAGGTCGGTGTTGATGTTGGCGTTGCTGCCCAGGTAGGCGTTGAGGTAGGCGCGCAGGATGCCCAGGTTGGTCAGCCGGCGCGCGTTGATTGCCGAATCGGGATCGACGCCCTTTTCACGATTGTGCCTGTCGATCTCGGCAAGCTTGTGTTCAATGTAGTCGGCCAGCAGGTCGGCCTGGCGAAGGTATTCGAGATCCTCGTCGCTGGCAAAGCGCACGCTGTTGGCGTCGATATTGATGGATCGCTTGATTCGACGCCCGCCGACTTCCTCGATGTTGCGCCAGTTCTTGAAAGAGTCCGAGATCAGCGCATAGCTGGGAATCGAGGTGATCGTCTTGTCCCAGTTGCGCACCTTCACCGTGGTCAGGCTGATGTCGATCACGTCGCCGTCGGCGCCGTACTGGGGCATTTCCAGCCAGTCGCCCACGGCCAGCATGTTGTTGGCCGAAAGCTGAACGCCGGCAACCAGGCCCAGGATCGGGTCCTTGAAGATCAACAACACCACCGCGGTCATCGCGCCCAGGCCGCTGAACAGGATCAGCGGAGATTTGCCGATCAGGAAGGCCACCGCGAAGATCAGCGCCACGCTGGTCGCGACCAGTTTCAGGCTCTGGAAAATGCCCCGAAGCGGCAGCTTGATCGCCGGCCCGGCCGAGCGGGAAATCTCCTCGACCGAATCGAGCAGCGAGAACAGCGACAGCAGCGCAAACGCGATGATCCACAAATGGGTGACCGCCTCGATCAGCTGCATGGAAAGCGAGTCGGCTTCCAGGAATGCACCGGCCATGGCGAATACCACCACGCCCTGCAGTGCAAGCGCGACCCGGCTGAACAGCTTGTGGCCCGAAAACGCCCGCTGCCAGACCGTGCGCCCGGCCCGTCGCCCGCGGCCCAGGAAGCGCAGCACGACCCGGTGCAGTGCGAAGTGGAGGATCAGCGACACGACCACGATCAATCCGATCACGACCAGGAAGTACAGGTAGTCGCTGTCGCCAAGCCCGACCGATTCGAGCCACTTGAGCAATTCTTCTTTCACGGCGCCTCTTGTGTCGTGGATTGCGCTGCAAGCATAGCAAGCTCTCGTGCATGCCTCTCCGGCTGCATCCGGGCAGGGGTTGCGGCAGCGGCGCGAATGCCCGGACGCGCTATCATTGCGCGATGCAAGTCAGCTCCACTGTTCGAGGACGCCCGCGTCGAAGCCGCGCGCGCTGCGTGCATGCGCGATGCAGCATCGTCGCTGCCGCGGCCTGGCTGCTTTTCACCCCGCCGGCCGCAGCCGACGAATGCGAACCGCCCCGCGTCGGCCTGGCGCTGGGCTCCGGCGGCGCCGGGGGGCTGGCGCATATCGCCATGCTGGCGGTGTTCGAGGAACTCGAAATCGAGCCGGCCGCGGTGGCCGGGACCAGCATCGGCGCCATTATCGGGGCGTTGCACGCCGCCGGCCTGGAATCGAACGAAATCCAGGACCTGTTCCGCGAATTCGGCGACTCGGCGCTCAACCCCTTCTCGGGGCTGCTCGAGGACAGCGGTTCGCCGGGCTGGAGCGATCTGATCGAGTTCGACCTGGCCAACGGCAGCTTTATCGATTCGGACGGCTTCATCGATTTCATCGCCGGTAAATTCGACGCCCGCAGCTTCGCCGATCTGGACAAGCCGCTCACCATCGTCGCGACCGATTACTGGACCGGGGAAGCGCACGTGTTTCGCGAAGGCGATCTGCTCCGGGCGATCAAGGCCAGCATGGCTGTGCCCGGGATGTTTCCGCCGGTGCCGTTCGACGACAAGCTGCTGATCGACGGCGGCGCCTCCAACCCGCTGCCGCTGGACCTGCTCGAAGGCTTCGACGTCGTCGTTGCCATCGACGTCACCGGCACCCGACGCGCCGATCGCGACGGCAAACCCGACATCACCGATCTGCTGTTCAGCGCGTTCGAGATCATGCAGCAGTCCATCCTGCGCGAAAAGGCCGAGCACGCCAGGCCGGACATCTACATCAAGCCCGAACTGGCCGGCATTCGGCTGCTGCATTTCGACCGTGTCGACCGCATCGTCGACGAGGCCGGCGATGCCGCCGAAGCGCTGCGCGAGAAGCTCGCGGCGCTCCCGGCATGCCGGTAACCGGATCCCCGTCGCCCGAATTCAGCGGTCGCGAATCGATTCGACGTTGATCTCGCTCAAGTCGGGCTCGGTTGCTTTCGTCCACGATGGTCGTGCGGCCTACAGTCTTCAAGTGCGCGAGCTACCGGAGATCGACGATGCCCGAAATCAAGCCCCTCGAGCCCGATGCGCTTTACCGGCGCTGCGATCCTTCAGGATTCAATTTCGAGACGACCGACGAGCTGGAAGATCTTTCCCGTGTGTTGGGCCAGAAGCGTGCAATGGAGGCGGTCCGGTTCGGAATCGGCATGCCGCGCGACGGATACGGCCTTTATGCGCTGGGAACGCCGGGTTCCGGGCGGCGTGCATTGATCGATCGGTTTCTGCACGAGCGCGCGGCCGGCGAGTCCTGCCCGCCCGACTGGCTTTACGTCAACAATTTCCGCGACAGCCGCAAACCGGTGGCGCTGGCGTTGCCGCCCGGACGCGGTGTGGAGCTGCGCGACGACATGAAGCAACTGATCGAGGACCTGCAGGCGGCGCTGCCGGCGGCATTCGAGAGCGAGGAATACCGGGCCCGGCGCAAGGAGCTGGAAGAGGCGCTCGAGGAAGAGCAGGGCAAGCCGTTCGAGAAACTCGACAAAAAGGCCAGGAAGCAGGGCGTGTTGTTGATCCGCACCAATCGCGGCATGGCGTTCGCGCCGAAGAAGGACGACGACGAAGTGATGCCGGCCGATCAGTTCAACGAATTGCCCGAGGACCAGCGCGAAGCCTTTCGGAAAAAGATCGCAAAGCTCGAGGAGGACCTGGAAAAGATCATCCACCAGGTGCCGCGGTGGCAGCGCGAGGGCAAGCGCAAGATTCGCGCGCTCGATCGCGATGTCAGCCGGGTTGCGGTGGAAAACCTGATCGAGGATATGCAGCGCAGCTGGAGCGATCAGCCTGCAGTGCTCGAATACCTGGATGCGGTTGTCGAGGACGTGATCGACAACGTCGATGATTTCCTGGACGAGGACGGCGGCGGGCAGCAGAACGCAATGATGATTCCGGGGCAGCAGAAGCAGAAATCCTTCCGCCGTTATCGCGTCAATGTACTGGTCGAAAACGGCGATACCGACGGCGCGCCGGTCGTGTTCGTGAACCATCCCAGCCACCAGAACCTGTTCGGGCGTATCGAACACAAGTCGCAGATGGGCAACCTGTTTACCGACTTCACCCTGATCAAGGGCGGCGCGCTGCATCGCGCCAACGGCGGCTACCTGGTGGTCGAGGCGCGCAAACTGCTCACCCAGCCGTTTGCCTGGGAGGGTCTCAAGAGAACGCTGTTTTCAGGCGAGCTCAAGGTGGAGTCGCTGGGTCAGGAGCTCTCGTTGATCGATACGGTGTCGCTGGAGCCCGAGGCGCTCGAACTCGACATCAAGGTGATCCTGGTCGGCTCGAGGCTGTTGTATTACCTGTTGAATCGATACGAGCCGGAGTTCGGTCAGCTGTTCAAGGTCGCGGCCGATTTCGAAGACGACATGCCGCGTACCGAAGACAGTCAGAATCTGTATGCACGCATGATTGCAACCCAGAGCCGCCGGGCCGAATTGCTGCCGCTGGACCGCGCGGCCACGGCCCGCGTGATCGAGCAGGCCGCGCGCGCGGCCGAGGATGCCGAGCGGCTGTCGGTGCAGTTGCAGGGCGTTACCGACCTGCTGCGCGAGTCCGACTTCTGGGCGCGCGAGCACGAGCGGCGGGTCATCGCCCGCGAGGACGTGGAAAAAGCCATTGAAGCGCGCCGGTATCGGGCCGGTCGCGTGCCGGAACGAATCCAGGAGGCGATCCGGCGGGGCACGCTGCTGATCGAGACCGACGGGGCGCGCGTGGGCCAGATCAATGGCCTGTCGGTGAGCAGTGCCGGACAGGTGAATTTCGGCCACGCATCCCGGATTACCGCCCGGGTGCGACTGGGCGACGGCGAGGTCAAGGACATTCAGCGCGAGGTCAAGCTTGCCGGGCCGATCTTTTCCAAGGCCGTGATGACGCTGACCGGCTACCTCGGCGCGCACTATGCGCCGGATTTCCCGCTGATGGTCGGCGCGAGCCTGGTGTTCGAGCAGACCTATGGGGGCATCGAGGGCGATTCGGCCACCGCCGCCGAGCTTTTCGCCCTGCTTTCTGCACTGGCCGGGGTGCCGTTGAAACAGGCGCTGGCCGTGACCGGTTCGGCCAACCAGTACGGTGATGTCCAGGCGATCGGCGGCGTGAATGAAAAGATCGAGGGGTTCTTCGATACTTGCCGGCAACGCGAATTCACCGGCAGCCAGGGTGTGCTGGTGCCATCGGCCAACGTCAAGCACCTGATGCTGCGCGAAGACGTGGTGGATGCGGTGCGCGACGGGCGATTCAACATCTATGCGTTCAGCACGATCGACGAAGGGCTGGGCCTGGTCACCGGTCGCGACGCCGGGGAAAAGGACGCGCGCGGACGCTTCCCGGAAGGCACCGTCAACGACCTCGTGCAGCGCCGTCTGCTCGAGTTTGCCGAGCAGGCCAGGCGTTGGAAGCGCCGTGGCACCGGGCACGCCGGTGGTGAGCGGGAATGAATGCGGGCAGGCGCATCCTGGTGGCGCTGGACAGCTCGGCGGGCAGCCGCGCGGCATTGCGGCGTGCCGCCGAACTGGCGCGGCGCATCGATGCCGAACTGATCGGCCTGTTCGTCGAGGACGAGAACCTGCTGCAGCTGGCGGCACTGCCGTTCGCGCGCGAACTCTCGGCCAGCGGTGGCGCAGGGCGCGCGCTTTCGAGCGACGCGATGGAGCGCGAGTTGTCCCGCCAGGCGCTGTCGCTGGAAGCGGAACTGGAGGCCATTGCCGTCGCGCTGGAGCTTCGCTGGAGTTTCCAGACCCGGCGCGGGCGGGTGGCCCGCGAAATACTGGCTGCGTTTGCCGGCCATGATCTGCTGGCCGTCGGCCGGGCGGGCATGCAGCCCGGATATCGACGGCTGGGATCCACGGCGAGGCGCCTGCTGTCGGGCGCAGGTTTTCCGGTCATGCTGATCGGACCCGTCCCGGCACCTGCCGAAAGCGTGCTGGCGGTTTTCGACCGCTCGCCCGCGGCCGAGCTTGTGATTCGCCGAGCACTTGAGTTGACGCCCCCGGACGAGCCGCTGCAGGTACTCGTATGGGCCGCGTGCCGAGCGGAGCTGGCTTCGCTCGAAGCCAGGCTCGCCGAGCTGGCCGGCGCGCGCGCGCTCGAAATCCACGAGCTCGTGGGTGGCGACCGGCGGGCCATGACCGAAAGCGTGATGCAAATCGCGCCCACACTGCTGGTGATCGGACAATCCGACCGGCTCGACCCGGCGGCGCTCGAGGCATTGGCCGGGCGTTTCGACGGCGCAGT
>JAWLEW010000055.1:0-15046 GCA_041685925.1 Wenzhouxiangellaceae bacterium
CCAACAAAAAAGCCCGCCGATCGGCGGGCTTTTTCGTGCACTTTATACCAATGGGCTCAGGCGGCTTCGTTCTTCGCATCCGCCGGGTCGGTGCCGGCCAGCTGGCGCAGCACGTAGTGCAGGATGCCGCCATGCTTGTAGTACTCGACCTCCTTGGGGGTGTCCAGGCGCACGCGTACGCTGAACTGCGTTTCCTCGCCGTTGCCGTCGGTCGCGATCACCGTGGCCTCGGTCGAGTTGCCGACGTCGAGGTCGCGGATCTCGAATTCCTCGAAACCGGTCAGGCCCAGGCTGTCGCGGGTGTCGTCGCCGGTAAACGTCAGCGGCAGCACGCCCATGCCGACCAGGTTGGAGCGGTGGATGCGCTCGAAGGATTCGCAGATGACGGCCTTGACGCCCAGCAGCAGCGTGCCCTTGGCGGCCCAGTCACGCGACGAGCCGGAACCGTACTCCTTGCCGGCCAGCACGACCAGCGGCGTACCCTTTTCCTGGTACTTCATCGCCGCATCGTAGATCGGCATGACCTCGCCGGATTCGACGTGGGTGGTAAAACCGCCCTCGGTGCCTTCGGCCATCTCGTTCTTGATGCGGACATTGGCGAACGTGCCGCGCATCATCACCTGGTGGTTGCCGCGGCGCGAGCCGTAGGAGTTGAAATCCACCGGCGAAATGCCTTTTTCCTGAAGGTACTGCCCGGCCGGTGATTCCGGCTTGATCGCGCCGGCCGGCGAGATATGGTCGGTGGTGACCGAATCGCCCAGCCTGGCCAGGCAGCGCGCGCCCTTGATATCGCGGATTTCGGGCAGATCCAGCGACATGCCTTCGAAGTAAGGCGGGTTCTGCACGTAGGTCGAATCGTCCGACCAGTCGAACATCTCGCCGGTCGGCGTGTCCATGGACTTCCAGCGCTCGTCGCCCTCGAATACGCTTGCGTAGTTGCTCTCGTACATGTTCGAGGTGACCGTGTCGCGAATGAAATCGTGCAACTCGTGCGCGTCCGGCCAGATGTCCTTGAGGAAGATCCCGTCGCCGTTGGGATCTCGGCCCAGCGGCTCGTTGATCAGGTCGATATCCATGCGCCCGGCGATTGCATAGGCGACCACCAGCGGCGGCGAGGCCAGGTAGTTGGTGCGCACCTCGGGATGGATGCGGCCTTCGAAATTGCGGTTGCCCGAAAGCACCGAGCACACGACCAGTTCGTGGTCGCGAATCGCCTTGTCGATCGATTCCGGGAGCGGCCCCGAATTGCCGATGCAGGTCGTGCAGCCGTAGCCGACGGTGTAGAAGCCCAGCGCTTCCAGGTCGTCGTCGAGGCCGGCCGACTCCAGGTAATCGGTGACGACTTTGGAGCCCGGCGCCAGCGACGTCTTGACCCAGGGCTTGACTTCCAGCCCCTTCTTGCGCGCGTTGCGCGCCAGCAGCCCCGCGCCGAGCATTACCGCCGGGTTCGAGGTGTTGGTGCACGAGGTGATCGCGGCGATGACCACCGCCCCGTCCTTGAGCACGAATTTCTGGTCCTTGTACTCGACCTCGGCCACGCCCGGGGTCTCGTGCCCGACCGCGGTGCCGCCGCCCTCGTCGGCAAACCGGCCTTCGGCGTTGCCGTCGCGGTGCTTGGTCATCTCGCTGCAGACCTCGATGAACTTGTGCTTGGCGTTCGACAGCGCGATGCGGTCCTGCGGGCGCTTCGGGCCGGCCAGCGATGGTTCGACGTCGTCGAGGTCAAGTTCGAGAATGTCGGTGTATTCGGCATCCTGGTCGCCGTCTTCGCGCCACATGCCCTGGGCTTTGGCGTAGGCCTCGACCAGCTCGATTCGCTCTTCGCTGCGCCCGGACAGTTTCAGATAGCGGATCGTTTCGCTGTCGATCGGGAAGATGGCGCAGGTCGAGCCGAACTCGGGCGACATGTTGCCGATGGTGGCCCGGTCGGCCAGCGGCAGCTGGCTGAGCCCGTCGCCGAAGAATTCGACGAACTTGCCGACCACGCCCTTGTTGCGCAGCATCTCGGTGACGGTCAGCACCAGGTCGGTCGCGGTGGCGCCTTCCTTGAGCTTGCCGTTGAGCTTGAAGCCGACGACCTGCGGCAAAAGCATCGAAATGGGCTGGCCCAGCATGGCCGCCTCGGCCTCGATGCCGCCGACGCCCCAGCCGAGGATGCCCAATCCGTTGATCATCGTGGTGTGCGAGTCGGTGCCGACAAGCGTGTCCGGCCAGGCCATCAACTCGCCGTCGACTTCCTCGCCGAAGACCACCCGAGAGAGGTGTTCGAGATTGACCTGGTGGACGATGCCGGTGTTCGGCGGCACGACCTTGAAATTCTCGAACGCGCCCTGGCCCCAGCGCAGGAAGGCGTAGCGTTCCTTGTTGCGCTCGAACTCGATGCGGTTGTTCAAGTCCAGCGCGTCTTCGGTGCCGAATTTGTCGACCTGTACCGAGTGATCGATGACCAGTTCGGCCGGCGAGAGCGGGTTGATCCTGGTTGGCGACCCACCCAGGTTCTTCATCGCGTCGCGCATGGCGGCCAGGTCGACGATGGCGGGCACGCCGGTGAAATCCTGCAGCACCACGCGCGCCGGCGTGAACGCGATTTCCTGGCTCGGTTCGGCGTTCGGATCCCAGTTGGCGATCGCCTCGACATCGTCGGCGGTGATGTTCTCGCCGTCTTCGTGCCGGAGAAGGTTTTCGGCGAGAACTTTCAGCGAGTAGGGAAGCCGGGAAATGTCGTGTTTCTGTCCAAGCTTTTCCAGACTGTAGAAATGATAGGTCTTGCCACCGGCTGAAAGCGTGTCGCGGCAATTGAGCGCATCTCGCATGAAAGATCTCCCGATTCCATTGAATATTTCGAGTCCGGACATACCGGACCGGCTGGCGCGATTTTAGCATGCAGCCGAATGAACGCAGACCGGAGCGCGGTTTCAGCCGGCCAGTTCGGCCGCGATGCGAAACATCTTGCCGCGCTGGAACAGCAGGCGCCAGGGCCGCCCGCCGAGCTGAAACCAGAGGAACCCGGCCCGCACGCCGGCCAGCAGCAGGGCGCGAATCAGCGAAACCTTGTCGTCGTGCTTCAGATGGGTCGGGTCGCCGTGTACCTGGATGCGCAGCGGCAACGTCGAGATCTCGCTTTTGTAGATATCGGCCAGTTGCGCCACGATGCTGGGATCGAGCGAGTCTTCGGCGTTCTGCCAGACCGGCTCGACCAGCCCCAGCGATCGTTCCATGGACGCCTGGCGATCGGCGTCCTTGCGCAGCAGCATCGAGAGCCGTAGCAGGCCGCTGGCGTAACCCATGGCCTGGCGCGCATCGTCGCTGGCCCGGTTCGCCATTTCATTGGTCATGGTCAGGCCGAGGCGAATGCCGGACAATCCGCCGAATACGGCCTCGGTGCTTTCGGGGTCCTTGACGAACAGGCTGTTGATGCTGTTGCGCGCCGATTGCTGGCTGCATTGACCGCCCGTGGCGATCTGGCGCACCAGTTCACCCGCCTGCAGCACGCCGGCAAAGGCCAGGGTCTGTTCCTTGAGAGGGCGTTTCATGATCGTGATGGCCTCGTCCCGCTCATGCGGCAGCCTCCGGAATCCGTCTGTCGCTGGATTCGATGATGCCGCCGCCCAGGCACACTTCGCCGTCGTAAAGCACGACCGACTGGCCAGGCGTCACGGCGCGCTGGGCTGCGTCGAACTGGAGTTCCAATGTGTCACCGTCAAGCGCGGCCAGCGTGACGGCCTGGTCGGGCTGGCGATAGCGGACCTTGGCCGTCAGGCGGCTGCCCGGCGACGGCGCACTGCCGGCAATCCAGGTCAGCCGGCCGGCGCTCAAGCGGGTCGACAGCAGGTGCGGGTCGCTCGGGTCCTGGGTCACGTAGAGCCGGTTGTCGGCCAGGTCCTTGTGCACGACGAACCAGGGCGCCTCGGGAAACCCGCGCACGCCGCCGATACCCAGGCCGCGGCGCTGCCCCAGCGTGTAATGCATCAGCCCGCGGTGCATGCCGATGACAAGATTGTCCGTGGTCCTGATTTCGCCCGGCTCGCCCTCGAGATAGCGGCCGATGAACCGGTCGAAATTGCGCTCGCCGATGAAGCAGATGCCGGTGGAATCCTTTTTCGCCGCGGTCGGCAGGCCGGCCTCGGCGGCAACCCGACGCAGTTCGTCTTTCTTCATCCCGCCGACCGGAAAGCAGGCATGGGCCAGCTGCTCCTGGTCGAGCATGTACAGGAAGTAGCTCTGATCCTTGTCGCGGTCGAAGCCCTTGAGCAGACGATAGCCGTCGTCGCTGCGGACGCTGCGCACGTAATGACCGGTCGCCATGCGTTCGGCTCCGAGGTCTCGGGCGTGCTCGAGAAAGACCTTGAACTTGATTTCACGGTTGCACAATACGTCCGGATTGGGCGTGCGGCCGGCCTCGAGCTCGGCGAGAAACTCGGCGAAGACGTTTTCCCAGTACTCGGGCGCGAAATTGCGCGCATGGAAGGGGATGCCCAGCAGCTCGGCCACCGCGCGCGCGTCCGAGGCGTCGGCCTCGGCGCTGCAGGCCCCGTCGGCGTCGTCCTCTTCCCAGTTCTTCATGAACATGCCGGCGATCTCGGCACCCTGCCGCTCGAGCAGCAGCGCGGTCACCGAGGAATCGACGCCGCCGGACATGGCCACCATCGTCAGCTCACTCATGCTCAGGGAAATGGGGCAGGGCACGGGCAATCGCAAGGCTGCATTGAAAGCGGTCCACAGATGGACCGCCTTTCAGCTTTTTCCCGCAGCGCCGCCAATGTCCGGCTCGGGGAACAGCTCCGGGGACATGAGCTCGATGAAGCGCCGCGCCTGCGGCGTGAGATAGGCGCCCTTGCGGGCGACCACGCCGTAGGTTCTCTTCGGGAACCACCGGCTGACGTCGCGCGTGACCAGCCGGTCGCGGTCGGCGTCGTCCAGGCAGATGCTGGTAACGATGGAAATGCCCATGCCGCGGGCGACATAGCGCTTGATGACTTCCCAGCCGCCGACTTCCATCGTCACGCGGAACGGCAGCTTGTGCTTCTGGAAGACCCGGTCGATCAGGGTGTAGCTGGTCAGCCGCCTGGGCGGCAGGATCAGGCCGTAGGGGCTGATATCGGCCAGGGTCAGGGTGCGGCGGCGTGCAAGCGGGTGGTCGCGGTGCGCGATCAGCACGGGGCGGAAACTGTAGATCGGCCGGTAGCTGATGTCGTCGGGTACGTCGATCATCGAACCCACCGCGAAATCGACCCGGTCGGCGCGCAACATGCCGAGTCCGTCCGCGCCGGTCACGTTGTGCAGGTGGACGAAGATGCCCGGATGCTTCTGCCGGAAGCGCTGGACCAGGCTGGGCAACAGGTGGAGAATGGTCGATTCGCCCGCCGCGATACGGACTTCACCGGTGTCGAGTCGACCGAAAGCGCGCGCGAATTCGTCGGGCAGGGCGTCGAACTGGTCGACCAGCGGTCGGCCCAGCTCCAGCAGCGTCTTGCCCGCCGGTGTCAGGTGCATCTTCTGGCCCTGGCGCTCGAACAGCTGGTGGCCCAGCTCGAGCTCCAGCGCACGAATCTGCTGGCTGACCGAGGGTTGGGACAGGTACAGCGCGTCGGCGGCCGCCGAAACGCCGCCAAGGCGCGCCGTCTGGCAGAACGCCCGCAAATGCTTGAGCAGGTTGCCTTTGTACATGCTGCAAATCCGGGGCGAGGAAAACGCTGGGCCAATACCGAGAATTATATTGGAAAAACCAATGCCCGATATCTGAATATTTAATTTGTCAAATATATGATCGGCTGGCTAGGCTGTTGCATATTCGTGAAACCCCTGGAGACGATCCGATGACAACCGAAGCGCCATCGGCGCAAGTGCTTGCGCCCGCGCCCGAGCCGACGCAGCAGCTGCTTTCGCCGGCGTTGCTGCAGCTCCTGGGGACGCTGGGCCGGCGATTCAGAGATCCGGTGGACCGCCTGCTGGAAGCCCGGACGGAGGTCCAGCAGCGCCTCGACGCCGGCGACCTGCCGGATTTCCCGGAAGCTACCCGCGAGATCCGCGAATCCGACTGGCGCGTCGCCGAGATTCCGGCCGACCTGCGCGACCGGCGGGTCGAGATCACCGGGCCGGTCGACCGCAAGATGATCATCAACGCGCTCAACAGCAACGCGCGCGTGTTCATGGCCGATTTCGAGGACTCGAGCACGCCGACCTGGGCCAACATGATGCACGGCCAGCGGAACCTGTTCGACGCGGTGCGCGGCAACATCGACTTCACCGCCGACAACGGCAAGCACTATGCCCTGGGCGACGAACCGGCCGTGCTGATCGCGCGCCCGCGCGGCTGGCACCTGGACGAAAAGCACGTCGAGGTCGCCGGTCGCGCCATTCCCGGCGGCCTGTTCGACGCGGCAACCTACGTGTTCCACAACGCCGAGACGCTGCTGGCCAACGGTTCGGGTCCGTATCTTTACCTGCCCAAGCTGGAGAACCGGTTCGAAGCGGCGCTGTGGGAAGAGGCGCTCTCGTTGATCGAGGAGCGGTTGGAACTTCCGGCGGGCACGATCAAGGTCACGGTGCTGATCGAGACCATCATGGCCGTGTTCGAGATGGACGAGATCCTGCACGCGCTGCGCTCGCGCATCGTCGGCCTGAACTGCGGCCGATGGGACTATATATTCAGCTATATCAAACGTTTCCGTAATCATCCTGACAAAGTACTTCCGGACCGGGAACAGGTCACGATGACCGTGCCGTTCCTGAAGGCCTATTCGCAGCTGCTCATCCGCACCTGCCACCGGCGCGGCGCCTTTGCGATGGGCGGCATGGCCGCACAGATCCCGATCAAGAACGACCCGGCCGCCAACGAGGCCGCGATCGAGAAGGTCCGCGCCGACAAGCGGCGCGAGGCCTCCGAGGGCCACGACGGCACCTGGGTGGCGCATCCCGGCCTGATCCCGATCGCCATGGAAATCTTCGACGAATACCTGCACGGGCCCAACCAGCTCGACAAGCTCCGGCGCGATGTGCAGGTCAGCGCCGCCGACCTGATCGAACCGGCCCACGGCACGATTACCGAAACCGGCGTGCGCGGCAACATCGCGGTCGCCATCCGCTACCTGGCCGCGTGGCTCGCCGGCCAGGGCTGCGTGCCCATCAACAACCTGATGGAAGACGCGGCCACGGCCGAGATCGCGCGTGCCCAGTTATGGCAATGGATGCGCCACCCGGCCGGCCGGCTCGAAGACGGCCGCGACATCGATCTCGATCGGGTCCGCGGCTGGCTCGCCGAAACGCTGGACGAAATTCGCGACGAGGTCGGCGAGCAGGCCTTCGAAAGCGGCGCGTACCGCCAGGCCGGGGAGCTGCTGGAGCAGGTCACCGTCGACGACGATTTCATCGAATTCATCACCTTGCCGGCGTATTCGAAGCTGGACTGAATCTTCAGGCACCGAAGGAGCAACCCGAAATGAACGAAAGTACCGATACCAGCAGCATCATCAAGCTCGAACGCGAGTGGACCGACAACCCCCGCTGGAAGGACGTCGAGCGCCCCTACGACGCCGCCGAAGTGTTCCGGCTCCGGGGCTCGATCACCATCGAGCACACCCTGGCGCGCATGGGGTCCGAGAAGCTGTGGCGCCTGATGCACGAAGACCCTTTCGTCAACGCGCTGGGCGCATTGACCGGCAACCAGGCCATGCAGCAGGTCCGGGCCGGCCTCAAGGCCATCTACCTGTCCGGCTGGCAGGTCGCGGCCGACGCCAACAACGCCGGCCAGATGTATCCGGACCAGTCGCTGTACCCGGTCAGCTCGGTGCCGGAAGTCGTTCGCCGGATCAACAACACGCTGCTGCGCGCCGACCAGATCCAGCACGCCGAAGGCGAGGGCGACATCGACTGGTTCGCGCCGATCGTGGCCGACGCCGAAGCCGGGTTCGGCGGGACGCTGAACGCTCATGAACTGATGAAGGACATGGTCGCCGCCGGCGCGGCGGGCGTGCACTTCGAGGACCAGCTGGCCTCGGCCAAGAAGTGCGGCCACATGGGCGGCAAGGTGCTGGTGCCGACCTCCGAGGCCGTTTCCAAGCTGGTCGCGGCGCGCCTGGCGGCCGATATCGCCGACGTGCCGACGATTATCGTTGCGCGCACCGACGCCATGGGCGCCAGCCTGCTGACCTCGGACGTCGACGCGCGCGATCGCGAATTCGCCACCGGCGAGCGCACCGTGGAAGGTTTCTACCAGGTCCGCCAGGGCCTGGAGCAGGCGATTTCGCGCGGCCTGGCCTATGCGCCGTACGCCGACCTGGTCTGGTGCGAAACCTCCACCCCCGACCTCGAGCAGGCGAAACAGTTCTCGGAGGCCATCCGCGCCGAGTACCCGGACAAGATGCTGGCCTACAACTGCTCGCCCTCGTTCAACTGGAAGAAGAACCTGTCGGAGACCGACATCAAGCGCTTCCAGCGCGAACTGGGCGCCATGGGCTACAAGTTCCAGTTCATCACGCTGGCCGGCTTCCATTCGCTGAACTATTCCATGTTCGAGCTGGCGCGCGGCTACAAGGCCCGCCAGATGGAGGCCTACGTCGAGCTGCAGGAAGCCGAGTTCGCCGCCGAGAAGGACGGCTACACCGCCACACGCCACCAGCGCGAGGTCGGCACCGGCTACTTCGACCAGCTGGCCCAGGCGGTCACCGCCGGCAAGTCCTCGCTGAGCGCATTGAGCGGCTCCACCGAGGAAGAGCAGTTCCGCGAATCGGCCTGAACGACCGCAACCCGGGTGTGCGGCGGCCGCCGCCGCACGCCGGGAATTCCACACGCTTCACTTTCAAACCCTTCCGATTCGGTTAATATCGGGTTCGCAGTTTCCCGTAAAAGCAACCGGATCCATGACCGACCCATCGCGCGAATCCGACAATACCAGCGACGGCCTGACCCTCGAGGAAGCACGCCCGAAGACCAGGAAACCGCCGCTTTACAAGGTCGTGCTGCTCAACGACGACTACACGCCCATGGAATTCGTGGTCGACGTATTGAAGAAATTCTTCGGCCTGGACCACGAGAAAGCGACCCAGGTCATGCTCAACGTCCACACCAGAGGACGCGGTGTGGCCGGCGTCTATACTTTCGAAATCGCCGAGACCAAGGTCATCATGGTCAACGATTACGCGCGCGAGAATGAGCATCCTTTGCAGTGCACCCTGGAAGAATCCTGATTACAGGGCGTTCGCGCAACCGGTCGGATTGCCGGCCCGAAATGAAACCGACCGCCCGACGCGCGGTCCATATTGAAGACGTCAAAGCACCGACGGCCGCCCGGCCAGGAGAACGCCCGTAATGTTCAGCAAAGACCTCGAACTATCGATATCGCAGGCGTACCATGCCGCGCGCAGCCGCCGACACGAATTTCTGACCGTCGAGCACCTGCTGCTGGCGCTGATCGACAACCCGTCGGCGCGCTCGGTGCTGCTGGCATGCAGCGCCGACCTCAAGCTGCTGGCCGCCGACCTGGAACAGGTGCTCAACGAAACCATCCCGGTGCTCTCGGCCGGCGACCAGCGCGACACCCAGCCGACGGTGGGCTTTCAGCGCGTGCTCCAGCGCGCGCTTTACCACGTGCAGTCGGCAGAACGCAGTGAAGTGCTGGGCGCCAACGTGCTGGCGGCGATGTTCAGCGAAAAGGATTCGCACGCCGTCTATCTGCTCGGCAAGCAGGACGTCAATCGGCTGGACGTGATCAATTTCATCTCCCACGGCATCACCAAGAACGAGGAGCAGCCCGGGCCGGGAGCGGCCGCCGAATCGGGCCAGGCCGAGGGTGAAGCCCCCGAGCAGAAATCCTCGCTGGCAAGCTTCGCGACCAACCTCAACGAGCGCGCGCGGGCCGACCGGATCGACCCCCTGATCGGGCGCGAGGCCGAACTCGAACGCACGGTGCAGATTCTGTGCCGACGGCGCAAGAACAATCCGCTGTACGTGGGCGAATCCGGCGTCGGCAAGACCGCGCTCGCCGAGGGGCTGGCGCTGCGCATCGTCGAAGGACAGGTCCCGGAAGTGCTGCACGACGCCGAGGTCTGGGCGCTGGACCTGGGTGCATTGCTGGCCGGCACCAAGTATCGCGGTGATTTCGAAAAACGCCTGAAATCCGTGCTCGCCGAGCTGCGCGACCGCGAGGGCGCAATCCTGTTCATCGACGAGATTCATACCATCATCGGCGCCGGCGCGGCCTCCGGCGGCGTCATGGACGCCTCCAACCTGATCAAGCCGGTGCTGGCCAACGGCGAACTGCGCTGCATCGGCTCGACGACGTTCGAGGAATACCGCGGGGTGTTCGAAAAGGACCGGGCGCTGGCGCGACGGTTCCAGAAGGTCGACATCATCGAACCGACGATCGCCGAAACCATCGAAATTCTCGGCGGACTGAAGTTTCGCTTCGAAGAGCATCACGGCGTGAAATACGCCCCCGAGGGCCTGGAAGCGGCCGCCACGCTTTCGGCGCGTCACATCAACGACCGACACCTGCCCGACAAGGCCATCGACGTGATCGACGAGGCCGGCGCCCGCCAGCGTCTGCTCGAACCCGAGGGGCGGGTGGAAACCATCGGCACGCATGAAATCGAGGAAGTCGTCGCGCGCATGGCGCGGATTCCGCCGCGCCAGGTCTCGCGCTCCGACCGCGACGCCCTGAAGACCCTCGAGCGGGATCTCAAGCTGACCGTGTTCGGGCAGGACGCGGCCATCGAAACGCTGTCATCGGCGATCAAGATGGCGCGCTCCGGGCTGGTCGACGCCGACCGCCCGATCGGCTCGTACCTGTTCGCCGGGCCGACCGGCGTCGGCAAGACCGAGGTCACGCGCCAGCTCGCCATGACGATGGGCATCGAACTGGTTCGCTTCGACATGTCCGAATACATGGAAGCGCATACCGTCTCGCGCCTGGTCGGCGCCCCGCCGGGATACGTCGGCTTCGACCGCGGCGGGCTGTTGACCGAGGCGGTCACGCAGAACCCGCACGCAGTGCTGCTGCTCGACGAGATCGAGAAGGCCCATCCCGACATCTACAACCTGCTGCTGCAGGTCATGGACCACGGCAAGCTGACCGACGCCAACGGCCGAACCGCGGATTTCCGCAACGTGATCCTGGTCATGACCACCAACGCCGGGGCCGCCGACATGAACAAGCGCTCGATCGGATTCACCGATTCCGACGCCCGGCCCGACGGCATGGAAGCGATCCGGCGCCAGTTCACGCCGGAATTCCGCAACCGGCTCGACGCGGTCATCCAGTTCGAGTCGCTGCCGTTCGACGTGATCCTCAAGGTCGTCGACAAGTTCGTCATGGAACTGGAAAACCAGCTGGCCGACCGGAACATTCATATCGAGGTTTCCGAGGCCGCGCGCGAATGGCTGGCGCAGCACGGCTTCGACCCGGCCATGGGCGCGCGTCCGATGAAGCGCGTGATCCAGGAACACGTCAAGCGGCCGCTGGCCGACGAACTGCTGTTCGGTGAACTGGGCGAGCAGGGCGGAACGCTGCGCATCGACGTCGACGAGACCGGCAAGGGCCTGTCGTTGAAATTCGATGCAGCCAGGGTTGAAGCACTGCCGGGCTGAAGCGGCAACCCGGGCTCGGGCCGCCGGCCGGGGCCCGCGCGCTATTTCATGCGGTAGGTAATGCGACCCTTGGAAAGGTCGTAGGGGGTCATCTCGACCTTGACGCGGTCGCCGGTGAGAATGCGGATATAGTGCTTGCGCATGCGGCCGGAAATATGCGCGGTAATCGTGTGGCCGTTGTCGAGTTCAACACGAAACATCGTGTTCGGAAGCGTCTCGAGTACGCGACCTTCCATCTCGATATGCTCGTCCTTTGCCATGGGGCTCCGTTTGGATCGTTAAAACCCCGTTATTCTGCCACCTTTCGGGTTCAAAGCCAAGGTCATTCAACAAGAACATTCAACAAGCGCATCCGGCAAATGCGCTCAGGGCGGAACGTGGCCCGGATAGCGCAGCATGTCCGGACGAAAACCGGCGCCGACGCGGAAGTGCAGGGTCTGTATCGGCATGCCGTCGCGATACACGGTGCGGGTCTGAAGCGGACCCAGGTCGATCAGCGCCCGCTCCAGCCACGCCTCGTCGATCAGCTTCGGCTCGTGGCTGACCAGCAGCACGGGCCGGTCCGGATCCGCCTTCGGGTCGAACCAGCGCGCCCACTGCGAGCCGCTCATGCCCACCAGGTTGCGCGCGGTGATGTTGTCGCGCCGGCCATCGACGTCATGGAAGCTCAGCGCCGCTGAAATCCCCCATTTCGCCATGCCGGCCACCACGGGCCGCTTGCCGGTCGACGCCTCCAGCCTCGACTCGATCGCGTGGACCTCGCGCGCCAGCTCCGGCCAGCCCATGTAGCCCAGCCGGTTCGGCTGCCACTGCACCCCGGGCAGGCCGATGGCGACGTAGTGCAGGCCGAAGCCGGCCGCCACCAGCGACAGCGGCAGCAAGGGCCGCCAGGCCTTGCGCAGAAGCCGCGAGATGCGCGAGGCCTCGACGCTCGCAGGGGGAAACACGGTCGCCGCGATCATCGGCAGCATCCCCAGCCACAGCGGCACGATCCAGTGAAACTTGATCTCGGCGCGCAGCCCGAACAGCGCGACGATTCCCAGCGGCACCAGCGCCATGATCAGCATGTAGCGGCGGGGCGCCGGATCGGGACACAAGCGCCGGCACGCCGGGCCCAGCAGGTAAAGCGCGGCGATGCCCGCGACAGGGGCCAGCGCGACCACCGTCTGCAGCGGCAGCAGGTGGCTGCTGATCGTCGCATCCTCGGTAAACCTGCGCATGGACTGGAAGGCAAACGAGGCCCAGTCGTGCTGCATGTTCCAGACCAGTACCGGGCTGAACAGGACGAGCGCGATCAGCGCGCCGGCCCACGGCTGCCAGGCCTTGAACTGGGCGCGCGCCGGGCGATGGACCAGCATGAAGACCAGTATCGCCGGCGCCAGGAGCGCGACGGTGTACTTGGCCAGCGCCCCCAGGCCGATCGCGACGCCGGCGCCGATCCAGCTGCCGCGCCGGTTGTGCAGCAGCGCGCGCTGGAGAAAGAACAATGCCGCCAGCCAGGCCGTGGTCGCGGCCGCGTCGGTGGTCATCAGGAAGCCGGTCGCCAGCCACGCCGGCACCACCGCCACCAGCATCGCGCCGATCAGGCCGCGCGTCTTGTCGTAGAGATCGCGCGTGAACAGGTAGGCGAATACGATGGAAGCCGGCGCCAGCAACAGCGTAGGCGAGCGCACGCCGAAAGCGTTGTCGCCGAAAAGCGAAGTGCCGAGCCAGATCAGCCAGGCCGTCAGCGGCGGATGGTCCAGGTAGGACAGCGCCGGATGCAGCGTGTAGGTCCAGTAATACATCTCGTCGAAGATCAGCTCGGCCTGGCCCAGGTACAGCCAGCGCAGCAACAGCGAACTCCCGATCAGCGCCAGCGCGGCCATGCGCCAGCGCGTCTCGGGATTGTTTTCGGCCTCGCGCGCCGGGAACACGTAGAAAATCGATCCGAGGTAATTGACCAGCGCCGTCAGCGCGACGGCCGGCAGAATCGCCAGCCAGGCGGCCATCCCGAAGCCCTCGGTCAGCGTCGCCAGCACGCCGCCGCGCAACGTCAGCGAAAGCAGCGCGACGATCAGGAATGCCCAGTAACGCCGGATGGCGGATCGATCCGGGTCGAACTGGCGGGCGAAGCTCCAGCGGTAATTCAACGCGAAATTGCTGATCGTCGCGACCAGGAAGGCCCCGAAATGCGCCGTCGCCAGGCTCGCATCCAGCGTGCGCAACAGCCAGAACACGGCCAGGTCCACGCCCACGCCGCTGAGCCCGACCAGGCTGAACCGCGACAGGTTGCCCAGGCTGAGCCGCGCCCCGCCCAGCGCGGCCAGCCGGCGCACGAACAGCCACTGCACCCGGGCGTTCATCTTGGAGGTGCCGGTATCGCGGTCGTTGAACTCGAACGGCACTTCCACTACGCGCGGATCGGGGCGGGTGCGCACCAGCACCTCCAGCAGCACCTTGTAGCCGGCCTCCAGCGGTTCCAGCGCGGTCAGGCGCTCGCGCGTGGTCGCGAAAAAGCCCGACATGGGATCGCGCACGCGGGTGAATGGCCAGGCCAGCAGCGCCGCGGCGCGCGACACCGTCCGCCGCCAGCGCGGCCAGTCGGCAATCGAGCCCCCGGCTACGTGCCGGCTGCCGACCACCACGTCGGCGTCATCGCGTTCCAGCGGGCGCAGCAGCCGCGATATCGCCTCGACCGGGTGCGAGCCGTCGGCGTCCATGACCACGCAGAACCGGCCGCGCGCCATTCGCCCGGCCGCCAGCACCGAAGCGGTCAGGTCCGGCTTGCCCGTCCGCTGCAGCAGGCGCACCGGCGCCGACGCTTCGCGCGCTCGTACCTCGGCCACCGTCGAGTCGCTGGAACCGTCGTCGGCGACGATCACCTCGACGCGACCGGCCAGCGCCGGCTCGGCCAGCAAGGCATCGATCAACGCGCCGATGTTGCCGCCCTCGTTCAGGGTCGGGATCAATACCGATACGCACGGCCGGTCCATCGGGAAATGGGCATGGGCGTCGTCCGGGCAATCGCCGGGGTTCGAAGCAGGCACGTTCAAGGGTCTCGAGTCGCCGTTCGGCAATGGATATCTGCGGCAGCAGGGAGGAAGTGTAGCGGAGGCATGCGCCCGGGCCGTCGGTTTATCGCATCGAAAACGAAAAAAGGTGTTGACAGAAAGAAAACACGGGCTAAAATTGTGAGTCTTGTCCGCGGGAATAGCTCAGTTGGTAGAGCACAACCTTGCCAAGGTTGGGGTCGCGAGTTCGAGTCTCGTTTCCCGCTCCAGTTTCGACGAAAACCCCGGCGCGCCCGGGGTTTTTCGTTTCCGGTCCGGTTCCAGTCGCGCCCAAAGCGCGCTACAATCGCGGATGCAAGCACAAGTGGCCTGAAAGCCGGTCACGCACCTCAGGCTAGGTGGCAGAGTGGTCATGCAGCGGCCTGCAAAGCCGTTTACCTCGGTTCGATTCCGGGCCTAGCCTCCATCCC
>JAWLEW010000105.1:0-3425 GCA_041685925.1 Wenzhouxiangellaceae bacterium
TCAACAGTCCGGGTTGCGGTAGACCTCGAATGGTTGACTCGCTTCCTGCAGGCCGTCATCGGAAGCGTCTGGATCGTTCCCCAGCGGCAGCGCCAGCACCTCGGCGCTGCAGGCGGCGGGGAGATCGCCATCGGACGAGGCTTCGCGATAGCGGATGCGGACCTTCACACCGGCACTGGCCGCGACGTGGTCGGCATGCGGAAAGCGGAACGCCTCGCCGCTCTCGAGATGAAGGATCAGCTCGCGGCCCCCGCCCATGGACGAGGCGTCGATCAGCTGGACCTGATCGACGATGCCGGTGACCGATTCCCGATTGTCACGGCGAGAGTCATGACGATCGCCCTGACCCTCGGCCTCCTGCGCGACCCCGTCCACAGCGAAGGCGGCAGCGAGCAGGGCGGCGGCCGCGAGTCGCGGGGTCAGTCGGACAGTCCGGTTTCGTGATCGCATGTGGCGATTATAGAGAACGCGAAGCACTTGGGCCGAGATCGCGGCTTCCTTCCCGCCCAGGCTGTCCGGATGGCGACGCGGCCGCCAGATTGTTACACTTGAAACTAATTTCGGCATGCGTCGGTCCCATGCCACCGGATCCGTTCTTGTCTCTCCTGCCCGGGATGGCAAGGAGGCGACTTATTTCGAGGAGACAGCGATGGGCCTTTTGATCGACGGGAAATGGCACGATCAGTGGTACGACACCAAGTCCACGGGCGGACGGTTCAAACGCCAGGAGTCGGCGTTTCGCAGCTGGATCACGCCCGACGGATCGGCGGGCCCGGATGGCGAGGGCGGTTTCGAGGCCGAGCCGGACCGCTACCACCTGTACGTGGCCTACGCCTGTCCCTGGGCGCATCGCGCGCTGGTCTTGCGCAAGCTCAAGGGTCTGGAGGACATGTTGCCGATATCGGTGGTCAATCCGCTGATGCTGGAAAACGGCTGGAGTTTCGAGCCCGGCTACAAGGTGGTCCCCGACCCGATCCACGACGCGAAGTACATGCACCAGGTCTACACCGCCGCCGACCCCGAATACACCGGGCGCGTCACGGTGCCGGTGATCTGGGACAAGAAGAAAGGGACCATCGTCAGCAACGAGTCGGCCGAGATCATCCGGATGCTCAATTCGGCGTTCGACGGCCTCGGCGCGAAGGCGGGCGACTACTACCCGGAAGACCTGCGCGGGCGGATCGACGAGATCAACGAGACCGTCTATCACAAGGTCAACAACGGGGTCTACAAATCCGGCTTCGCCACCACCCAGGAAGCCTACGAAGAGGCCGTCATCCCGCTGTTCGAGACGCTGGACCGGCTCGACGACATCCTGGCCGAAAACCGCTACCTGTGCGGCGCGCGCATCACCGAGGCCGACTGGCGGCTGTTCACCACGCTGATCCGCTTCGATGCAGTCTACGTCGGGCACTTCAAGTGCAATATCCGGCGCATCGACGACTACCCCAACCTGTCGAACTACCTGCGCGAACTCTACCAGTGGCCCGGCATCGCCGAGACCATCGATTTCCATGCCATCAAGCTGCACTACTACGCCAGCCACGCGACCATCAACCCCAGCGGCGTGGTCCCTGTAGGGCCCGCGCTGGACTTCCACCGCGCGCACGACCGCGAGCGGCTGAAACAGGACGCCGGCAGATAGCTTTTCGTGGCCGCAATTCCGTAGCCCGGGTAGGCGAAGCGCACCCGGGGCCAGCTTTCCACGGCCACCATCCCCCCGGATGCGCGCTTCGCACTTATCCAGGCTACGTAATTTCGAACCTGTGAGCAGCATTGCGATGAATTCATTCGCCACGGTCATCCCCGCACCACTTCGATGCCGCATACTTCGGGATTACGATTTCGAACTGAAATGAACGGACTGCGAGATAAACCTTGACGGGCGAGTCTGCAACAACGGGCCATGCGGCGGCGCGTCGCTTCCGCCCAACTCTGAACGTCTGGAAAACGCTGACAGTGCTGGTCGCCGGGCTGGTCACGCTGCCGGTGCTTACCGTACTGGGTTACGTCTTCGTGCCGTCGCCGGAAATCTGGGGGCACCTGTACGAGACGGTCCTCGGCGACTACGTGCTCAATACCCTGGGCCTGATGGTCGGGGTCGGCACCGGCACGCTGGTCATCGGCGTCGGTACCGCCTGGCTGGTGGTCATGTGCCGCTTCCCCGGCAAGCGCATCTTCGAATGGGCGCTGCTGCTGCCGCTGGCCGTGCCGACCTACGTCATCGCCTACGCCTACACCGATTTCCTCCAGTTCACCGGCCCGGTGCAGACGCTGCTGCGCGAGCTGTTCGAATGGGGCCGGGACGACTACTGGTTCCCCAACATCCGCTCGCTGGGCGGCGCCATCGCGTTGATGTCGCTGGTGCTCTATCCGTACGTCTACCTGCTGACCCGCGCGGCGTTCATGGAGCAGTCGGTGTGCGCGCTGGAAGTCGGCCGATCTCTGGGACGCGGGCCGTGGCGGCTGTTTTCGGGCGTCGCCGTGCCGCTGGCGCGGCCGGCCATCGTCGGCGGCGTGGCGCTGGCGCTGATGGAAACCCTCAACGATTTCGGCGCGGTGCAGTTTTTCGGCGTCGACACCTTCACCACCGGGATCTACCGCACCTGGTTCGGCATGGGCGAGGCCGCGGCGGCGGCCCAGCTGGCCGCCTGCCTGCTGGTATTCGTGATCATCCTGCTGGCGCTCGAGCGCTGGTCGCGCAGAAACGCGCGCTTCCACCACACCACGGCGCGCTACCGCGAGTTGCCCGAGTACCGGCTGCCGCCGGGGCGCGCGCTGCTGGCAACGGCCGCCTGCGCCGCGCCCATCCTGGTCGGGTTCGTGCTGCCGGCCGCACTGCTGCTGGAAATGCACGTTGCCGAGGGCGACCCGCAGATGGGCTCGCGCATGGCCGGCTACGCCTGGAACAGCCTGAAG
The DNA here is from genome assembly GCA_041685925.1 of Wenzhouxiangellaceae bacterium. Lineage (GTDB taxonomy): Bacteria > Pseudomonadota > Gammaproteobacteria > Xanthomonadales > Wenzhouxiangellaceae. The sequence continues at coordinate 2,920 of JAWLEW010000105.1, forward strand.
CTGGCCGCGACCACCGCCGTGGTGGCCGTCAGCCTGGCGGTGGTCATCGGCTACGGCGTGCGCATGAACCCGGGCCGGGTGACCAGCGCGGCCGCTCGGATCGCCTCGGTAGGCTACGCCATTCCCGGCTCGGTGATCGCCGTGGGCATCCTGATTCCACTCGGCTGGGCCGACCAGCAGATCAACCAGTTCGCGCGCGAACACTTCGGCGCGTTGCCCGGCTTGCTGCTCACCGGCACCATGGTCGCGCTGGTCTACGCCTACGTCGTGCGCTTCCTGGCCGTTTCGTTCAACAGCGTCGAGGCCAGCCTGAGCAAGATCACGCCCAACATGGACGCCGCCTCCAGGACCCTGGGCAAAACCGCCGCGCGCACCCTCGCGCTGGTGCATCTCCCCGTCATGCGCAGCAGCCTGCTGGCGGCAGCCATCCTGGTGTTCGTCGACGTGATGAAGGAACTGCCGGCGACGATCATTCTGCGCCCGTTCGACTTCGACACGCTGGCGGT
>JAWLEW010000106.1:0-3337 GCA_041685925.1 Wenzhouxiangellaceae bacterium
CGGATACCGCTGGTAATCAGGAAATGCGGCGCTTATACTCCTTGGAGGCTATACGCAGCGACAGCATCCTGATGGACTTGGACGCGGGATTCCGGCTGGGCGAGTGGCGGGTGCAGCCGGATCGAAATCGCCTGGCGGGGGATGCAAGCGACGCCCGGCTCACGCCGCGCGCCATGCGGGTGCTGGTTTATCTGGCCGAGCACGCCGGCGAAGTCGTGACCCGCGATGACCTGAGCAAGGGCGTGTGGCATCCGTCGGTCGTCACGGACGATGCATTGACCCGGATCATCTCGAAACTGCGAGGCGTGCTCGGGGACCGGCCCGGCGAGCCGAAGTTCATCGAGACGATTCCGAAACGCGGCTATCGCCTTGTGGCGACGGTCGAACCGGTTGGCCCCGCGGCTGCCGGCGAGGCCTCCGGCTCGACTATCGCGGTGTTGCCGTTCCAGACGATCGGCAGTGGCGTGAGCGAGGCCATCGCCGAGGGGCTGCATCAGGACCTGCTGACCCGGCTGTCGGAAGCAACGGCGCTGAAGGTCATCTCCGGCACTTCGGTCCGCCGATACCGCGACACTGAACTCAGCCTCCCCGAAATCGGCCGCCAGCTCGGTGCCGCGTGGATCGTCGAGGGGTCGGTCCAGCAAAGCGAAGAAACGGTCCATGTCAATGCGCAGCTCATCGCTGCCGCCGCCGACCATCACCGATGGGCACGTACCTACAGCAAGGCCTTGTCGCCCGACAATCTGTTCCGGATTCAGCGCGAGATCATGCAGGACATTGCCCGATCGCTGAATACGACGCTGGCGGCCGAAACAGGTGCCCGCAACGCGCCCAGCGCTGATCTGGAGGCCTACGAACGGTCCATCCAGGGCCGCTCCTTCCTCGACACGCGCACACCGGACGGCATGGAGCAGGCACTGGTATATTTCCGCGCGGCGCTGGAGCGTGACCGTGATTACGCCATCGCCTGGGTGGGCATCGCCGATGCGCTCATGCTGCTCTACGACTATTACGACCGCGGCCGGCCCGACGTCGTGCGTCGCGAGGTAGAGAATGCACAGAACAGAGCGATGGAGATCGACCCCGAACTGGCCGAGGCGCACGCCTCGAAAGGCCTGTTTTACATGTGCCATGCCGCGGCCGGACCGTTGCGCGCCGAGGGGCTGCACGGACCGAAAGCGGTCCGCCTGCTCAGGCGGGCCGTCGAGCTCCGACCCGGCTACGCCGAAGCCTGTAACTGGCTGAGCTGGGTGCTGCAGCTTCTCGGGGATGCGGAGCAGGCGCTGGCATGCGCCAGAATGGCCGTGGCGGTCAATCCGTTCTCGGCAGAGGCCATCCACAACCTGATGGCATCGAACATGGCGTGTGGTCACTATGGCCGCGGGGTGCGCGAAGCCCGGCGAATCGAGGAACTGGGCATGTTCGACGCCTCCCCCCGTTTATACGAGGCGGTTGCGCTGCATCATCTCGGAAGGTTCGATGCCGCCGTCGAGCTGCTCGACGGGGTGACGGTCGAATGGGCCGGGGCCGGTGCCGAGGCCGCACTTGCGATGGCCGAGGCGGCCCGCGGGAACGAACGACGCGCGCGCGACGTGCTGCGCGAGATCGAGCGCGCCGGAGACGAATTCTGCTCGGCCCTGGTCCGGGCCGCTGCAGGCGAGCACGACGAAGCGCTCGCGGCCATGGAATCGATCGAGCAATGGGGGCAGTGGCCGGCCCTGGTGCTGCATCACTTCTATGCGGACGAACTCGCGCCACTGCGGGCCTCGCCGCGATTCGACGGCGTCATGGCGTCGCTGCGCCGCTACTTCGGTCTGCCGGAAGACGGTCGGCATCCCGACGAATTCGACTTCGAACTCCCGTCCCGTTGAAGCCGGATCATCCCTCGGCCAAACCAGGCTCACGCAACGCCACGCGAAGCGAACCCGCGGCTCGGCGCGGCCATGGTCATGGCAGCTCTCGCCAGCTCCTTCGCAGGCATACCGGTCGGACCCAGGAACGCCGCTTCACAACGAGCGAGCCGGGATGTTCGGATCGCAGCGCGAAAAAAATCATGAAAACGAAAGGTTTTTGACAGGTTTTTTCCAGCCGGCGTGTTCAAGCTGTACGCTCAGAAATCGCTTAGGGAGATCGTCATGACCAGATCAGCAGCAACCGCCTCGATCGCAGCAGGCCTGATTCTTTTCAGCGGCCTGAGTCTCGCCAGTGGACCGAATCCGGATGAAACCTTCGACTTCGCGGGCCCGGCCTTCGATATTGCCGCCACACCGAGCGGCAGCATCCTGATCGCCGACTTCGATACCGTCAGGGAAATCCGGGCGAACGGTGTCCGGGACCTGGCCACTCTGCCCGTTGTGTTCGACGAAGCGGCCTTCGAAGAAATCCAGCCCACGTTCATCAATGGCCTGGAAGCCGTCGGCAATCGCAGCTTTCTGGCGTCCCGGTCGGCACTGGACCTGGCCGTGGGCGGCGCATTGTTCCGAGTGAACCCCGGATCTTCGGCTTCCAGCGTGGACTGTATTCGCCGGGCGCTGATCGGGAGCGGTTGCCCGAAGGAAGAAAAGACCATCGTCGCCGACATTGAAAGCTTCACCCTCGGCAACTGGCCCGTGAACGCGCCGGGGCAGAAGCCGGGCTGGAAGAACTGGGCCTGCGAGCCGGCGGGCGGATACACGCCGGGGCCGCAGACCAATCCGTATCACATCAAGGCCATCTCCCAAAACGATATCCTGATCGCCGACGCGGCCGGGAACACGCTGCTGCGCTCTCGCGACGGCGATCTGGAGGTCGTCGCGACGTTCGATCCGGTGGTCGATCCCGACACGGACGAGCGGCTCGTGCAGTTTCCACTGGACGAAGAAACGAATTGTCCTGTCGAGCCCGTTCCGACATCGATCGACGTCGGCCCGGATGGTGCCTTCTACGTCGGCGAACTGAATGGCTCGACGGCCAACAACTTCAGCGGCGAGCCGACACCGTTCGGTCTGGCCAGCGTCTGGAGGCTCGAGCCCGGCATGAGCAATCTGAAGTGCCCCTCCGATGATTGCGTGAAGGTCGTCACCGGGTTGAATTCGATCATCGACATCGAGTTCGGCCCCGACGGCATGCTGTATGTCGTCGAATACGAGCAGAACGGATTTCTCGCCACCGTGGCGCCCGATCTCGGAATCGACCTGGCCGGAGGACGGGTCAAGCGCTGCGACGTATCGGAAAACACCTGCGAAACCATTGCCGGTGAGGACGGCAGCCTGCTGCTGCCCGGCGCCATCACGTTCGACAAGAACGACAACCTCTGGTTGCTCGAAAACGTGTTTGCGCCCGCCGTGCGCCGGATCGA
>JAWLEW010000107.1:0-3328 GCA_041685925.1 Wenzhouxiangellaceae bacterium
GTGTTCCTGGTCCGCGACCCGGCCGAAGTGGTCGCTTCGTACCTGAACAAGCGCGACACGGTGTCGGCCGAAGACATCGGCGTGCCCCAGCAGTGGGCGCTGTACCGTTTCGTGACCGAGGAACTGGGTCAGCAGCCGCCGGTCATCGATTCCGGCGAGTTCCTGGCCGACCCTGAAGCGCATCTTCGGGCCCTGTGCGAGCGGCTCGGGATCGACTTCAGGCCCGATATGCTGGCCTGGCCGTCGGGCCCGCGCGATACCGACGGACCGTGGGCGCCGCACTGGTACCAACGCGTATGGGAATCGACAGGCTTCGGCCCGCCGCCGTCGCAAGCGCCCGAATTGACGGGCCGCGCGCGAGACGTCGCTTCGTGCTGCCGACCGGTGTACGACAGGCTTCACGAACGCCGCTTGCGCGTTGCTACCTGAACCAGCCCTGCGTGGAAGAACATACAAGGCGCATCCTGCGCCGACGGCTCACCGCAGGACCTAGTGTACCCCGTCGTTAATCCTGTAACATTCAGAGTGTGACTGAGTCGACAGTGCAAGGCGCGACCCGCGGTGAATGGCAAGCCCTTTACAAGGGTCGGAACGCCGCAATGTCGACTCAGACGCGCTCCCGAAGGGCGAGCCCGATTGTCATGACAATCGCGCTCATCTGCGGCGTTAGGGCTCTTGGAAAGGCAATAAGCATTCCCGGCAAGCCCTGCCTTGCAGCTAAGCGCTTTCCGACTCGCTGAAAGTTACAGGATTAACGACGGGGTACACTGGATTGGATACGGTGGATGCGCTTCGCTTATCCACCCTACGGGCCATCCTGTGGTTTTCGTAGGGCGGATAAGCGCAGCGCATCGGCCAGACAAGTCCACGAAGAGCTGCTCAGATGTTCCCGAGACTTACGCCGCCTCGGCGTTTTGGTTCAGTATTTTCTCGACCCGCTTCTGCACCTGGCGCACTTCGGTGGCGGCTTCGGGGTGCAGCTCGATGATGCGGTTGATGATGTGCAGCGCATCTGTCCGGTCCTTCTCGGTCGGCAGCAATCGGGGCAGGGCGTCCAGCGCGGCGTCCTCGTCGAAGGCCACCATCAGCGCGGCTTCCCTGGCCTTTTCGATGAACGCATCGCGGTCGAGCACGCGGAAGCGCTCGTGCTTCATCCAGATTTCCCGGGCGGCGGCGAAGGCCTGGGCGTCGACGCGCCTGCCGGCCTTGACCGCGGCATAGACCACGCGCAGCACGGCATCGGCAAACCCGCCCTCGTGCTCGCGCGCGGCGATGCCGGCGAGCTTGAGATCGCGCACCTGCTCCAGCGCCCGGCGCTGGCCGGCGGCCGGCTTGGCCGAATCGGCGTGGGTGGCTTTCTCGCCGGCCAGCGCCTGGACCAGGGGGTGGGTCCAGATGGCCTTGAAGACCTGCTCGATGGCCACGTCGCGCCGATCGGTGGCCTGCTCGAGGGTGCGCTGGAACGATTCGACCATGCCGCGCTCGATCTGGCGCAGCGGGTTGTCGGCGGGCGCTTCAACGCGGTTGTCGCGCACCAGGTCGGCCGCGACCTTGACCCCGGCCATCATTGGATTGGCATCGGAGAAAAGCGTGTAGCGCAATCGTTGCGGATGCAGCATGCGGCGCATTTCGGCGGCGGCCGGGTTGGCCATCATCTGCACCCACGGCGCGAGGAGGGTGGAATACAGGCCCTCGTTGATTTCCGAGAACCGGGCCACGGCCCGGAACGGTTCCTCGTCGGCGCGGCCGTCGTCGTAGGCGCGGATGTCGTCGAGCGTGCGCTGCTCGAAGTGCATGGTGTAGGTTTCGCAGGCAATGCCGTGCTCGTTTTCTGTGCACACGTCATCGATCACCATCTCGAACAACCCGGGCGGGAGGGTGTCGATCAGGTCCAGCGAGTTGACCAGGCTGTCATGTTCGCGCGCCGCGACCTTGCCCGAGACGAAGATGCCCAGGTGTCCGACGTCGGGATGCACGGTGTAGACGATGGTCTGTTCGTTGGCGCGGATTTCCTCGACGTCGGAATACAGGTCCAGGATCCAGTTCAGCGCCTGCGGCGGCGGGGTGATGTTGTCGCCCTCCGAGGCGATCACCACGATGGGCGCGCGAATGGCGCGCAGGTCGATCGGCTCGTCGTCATCGTCGAGGATGCGACCCTGGGTCAGTTTGTTGCCGATGAACAGTTCCGAGGTCAGCTCGACGATTTCCTCGCGCGAGAGCAGGAAATAGCCGCCCCACCAGCGTTCGAAATCCAGGAACCGGTCGGCCTCGGTATCGACGTTGGCGTACAGGCGATAGGGTTTGCCCAGCAGCGTATTGGCCGGGTTGAGATTTTCGAAGTTCGAAACCAGGTTGGCGCCGTCGAAGCTGCCGGCGCCGAGGTCGGCGGTCATCGCCGAGATCCAGTTGCCGCCGGTCAAGCCGGCCAGGTAGCGCATCGGGTTCTTGCCCTCCACGCCGGCCCAGTAGGACAGCGGCGCGCCGGCGATGCCGATCATGGAGGCCAGTTCCGGGGCGTGGGCCGACAGCATCATGATCGCCCAGCCGGCCTGACAGTTGCCGACGATGGCCGGTTTGGGCGCCTCCGGATGGAGCCGCGCGACCTCGAGCAGGAACTTCATCTCCGCCCGGGCGACGTCGCGCAGCGTCTGGTGCGGCTCCGGCTCGGGCCGGAACGAGACCAGGTACACCGGATGGCCGGCGCGCAGCGCCACGCCGACCTGGCTGGACTCCTTGGAACCGCTGATGCCCGGTCCATGCCCGGCGCGCGGATCGAACACCACGAACGGCCGCTTGACCGGATCGGTGGGGGCATCGTCCGGTGGCGTGATGCGCAACAGCACATAGTTGCACGGGCGGTCGAACGCAGCCCCGTCGAGCACGGTTTCGTATTCGAACACCAGCACCGGCGGCTTGCCGGCCTCGTGATGATCCAACGCCTGGTTGCCGCGCTTTCTCAGGGTGTCCAGGTACAGCACCGAGCGCTGGGCGGAATCGACGAAATACCGAGTGGCTTCGAGCGGGTTGAAGAACATGAACGATCACCTTGTTGTTGCTTGCTGGCGTACGCCAGTCCACGATAGAGGATACGCTTTTTTTGTGCATCGCACAAACATGATTTCAGCAGCGGCGGGCGCGGGGCGCCTGCGACGGCGAGTCAGCGATAAGCGGCGGCCTGCAGTTCGAACAGTTTCGCGTACTGGCCGTCGAGATCCATCAACGCCTCATGCGTGCCGATTTCGGTAATGCGGCCGCGGTCCATCACCGCGATGAGGTCGGCCTGGCGGACCGTCGAAAAACGGTGTGAGATCAGGATCAGGATGCGGTT
>JAWLEW010000056.1:0-12699 GCA_041685925.1 Wenzhouxiangellaceae bacterium
TACGTAATCAGGAAACCTTAAACCCTGCCCATCATCTGCCGCGCAAGATCGATCGCGGCCTGCAGGCTGCCCGCATCGGCCTTTCCCGTTCCGGCCAGGTCCAGCGCGGTGCCGTGGTCGACCGAGGTGCGGATGAAGGGCAGGCCGAGCGTCACGTTGACGGCGTGGCCGAAGCCGGCGTACTTGAGCACCGGCAGGCCCTGGTCGTGGTACATGGCCAGCACCGCGTCGAAGCGTTGCAGGTGGTGCGGGACGAAGGCGGTATCGGCCGGCAGCGGGCCTTCCAGCCGCAGACCCTCGGCCTGCAATTCGGCGATCACCGGCGCGATGACGTCGATTTCCTCTCGGCCCAGGTGACCGCCTTCGCCGGCGTGCGGATTCAGCCCCAGCACGGCGATGCGCGGTCGGGCGATGTCGAAGCGCTCGCACAGGTCGCGCTGGACGATCCGCAGCGTTTCGCGAAGGTTGCCGTGGTCGATGGCGTCCGGCACCTCGCGCAGCGGCAGGTGCGTGGTCGCCAGCGCAACGCGAAGGGTATCGGCAACCAGCATCATGACCACGCGCCGGGTGCCGGCCAGTGCTGCCAGGAACTCGGTGTGGCCGGAAAACGCGATGCCGGCGTCGTTGATCACGCCCTTGTGTACCGGACCGGTCACCAGCGCCGCGGCGCGCCCGTCGATCACCAGGCCGGCGGCCTGCCGCAGGGTTTCGAGTACGTATTCGGCGTTGTCCGGGTTCAGCGTGCCCGGCGTGTTCGGCGCGCGCAGTGGCACCGGCAGGCATTGCAGCACGTCCGGCCCGGCGGGCCCGGACGCCTGCCCGGGTTGCCATTCCCGAATGCTGACGGTCGTGGCCGATCGACGCGCGGCCCGTTCAAGCAGCCCGGGATCGGCGGCCACGACCAGATCGGGTTGCCCGGTCGCCGTCGCCACGGCCAGATCCGGACCGATCCCGGCCGGTTCGCCCGGCGTGATCAGCAGCGGCGAATCCGTCATTCGGGGATTCCCGGGGTTTCCTATAGCAGGATCTCGACGTAGGCTTCGCTGCGCATCTGGCGCAGGACCCGGTCGATTTCCTCTTCCGAGCGCTGCTGCACGATCAGTTCGCGCGCCTCGGCGCGCAGCGCTTCCTCGGTGACGTCGGATTGGCGTTCGCCCTCGAGCTGGATCAGGTGCCACCCCTCCTGCGTCTGGAACGGCTGGCTGATCTCGCCGGGATCGAGGCTGTCGCAGACCGACTGGATCGTCTGCCCGTAGGCGCTTTCCGGAAACCAGTCCATCAGGCCGCCGAGGTTCGCGGTTCGCTCGTCATCGGAAAATTCGCGCGCGAGGGCCGCGAATTCGGCGCCGTCCTCGAGCTGCGAGTGCAGGTTCTCGATGAGTTCCTGCGCATCTTCCGGCGAAACCAGCTCGGAAGGCTGGATCATGATATGCCGGGCGCGGAATTCATCGACGATGATCTCGCCGCGCGGCCGTCGATCGTTGACCCGGACCAGCACCACGCTGCCGTTGCCCAGGATGGGTTCGGAGATTTCCCCGGCTTCGAGGTTGCGGACCTGGTCGGCGATCTCGCGCGGCATGGTGTTGAGATTGCGCCAGCCGACTTCTCCGCCTTCCAGCGCGTCGGGGGCATCCGAGAAGTTCACCGCGGCTTCGGCGAAGTCCATGCCGTCGAGAATCCGCTGGCGAATCTCGATGATGCGCTCGCGCGCCGCCTGGATATCGGATGGCGAGGCCGACGGCGAAAGCTGCAGGGCAATCTGCGAGATGTTGTACTCGTCGTTGCCGAAGGCCTCGGAATCGAGCAGCATGTCCACCTCGGTATCGGTGACCTCGTCCATGCTCTCGACGATGCGCTGGGTCAGCTTGGAGGTCAGCAGCTGATGCCGCACATCCTGGCGAAACTCGTTGAAGTCCAGCCCGTCCGATTCCACCGCGCGGCGCAGCTCGATCAGGGAAAGTCCGTTCTGCTGCGCCACGTCGGAAAGCGAGCGGTCGACTTCCTGGTCGGTCACCCGCACGCCGGTCTGCTCGGCGCGCTGGACCTGGACCTGGTTCATGATCAGGCGCTCCAGCACCTGCTCCTCCAGGACCTGCGGCGGCGGCTGGCGCTCGCCGCGCGATTGGATCTGGTTCAGCACGTTCTGCATGCTGGATTCGAGTTCCGAACGCAGGATGACGCCTTCGTCGACGATCGCGACGATTTCGTCCATTTTCTGGTAGCCCTGTGCGTTGGCCAGCAACGGCACCAAGAGCGCCAGCAGTGCCGCGGCGAGGCGGGTCGTGAATGCGTGCATATCCAATCGTTGCTCCTGGACTTATCGGGTAAACAGGTTATAAGGTCGCTGGCCGAGACTGCCAAGGCCCTTGAGGTGCAGCTCGATGAAAAACGCGGTGCGCTTTTCCGATTCGCGGTCCCGGATGTAGCGCCTGAGCGAGGCGCGGATCGCCCAGCAACAGCTTTCGTATTCGATCCCGCCGAGCAGCTCCAGCGCGGTCGAATCCCGGAACGAAAAATCGACCCGGCTGATCAGGTTCAGCTTGTCGGTGACAGGATAACGCCCGCGAATGTCGATCTGGTCGACGCTGCTGCGGCGGAATCTGTAGCCGACCTGCACCTGCCTGGCATCATGGCCTTGCCATCTGAGACCGAAGGATGCGACATCAGTTTCATTGTCTTCGGGATCCCACTGCAGGCCGGCGTTGACCAGGAAGCGGTCCGTCGGCCGCCAGTTGAGCGCGGCGACCGAAGCCGACACCGAGCGGTCCTGGGCCGGTTCGTCGGGCAGGCCGACGCTGGGGTCGTCCAGGAACACGATCTGGCCGACGCTGGCGTCGACGATGCTGCGGCCGTTGTCGTCGTCCAGCAGGCGGCTGGTCAGCGCCAGCGTGACCTGGTTGGCGTCGGTCTGGCGATCGGCGCCGGAGAAGCGGTTGGTCTGGAACAGCTGGGCGAAGCTGAAGGTCAGTTCGCGGGTGTCGAATACCGGCAGGTCGTCCTGCTCGCGTCCCGGCACGTAGAGGTAGAACAGCCGGGGCTCCAGGGTCTGCAGCCGGCCCGAATCGGTGCGCCGTTCGAACACCAGGCCGCTGTCCATGCTGACCACCGGCTGGACCCGGCTCGGATCGTCGTCGCCGGTTTCGGAATCTTCCAGGCTGTAGGCGGTCGTGCGCAGCCCGACGGCGGGCTCGAAGAACCAGCCCGGGCGCACCATGCGCAGCCCGAGTTCGGGCATCGCGTCCAGGCGCAGGCCGGTCACGCCCTCGCTGCGGTTGAAGTAGACCGCCTCGCTGTCCAGGCCCAGGCTCAGGCCGGCCGGCAGCGGCCAGTCGCCGTCGAATTCCACCCGCGGCAGCCGATCGTAGGGTTCGCGGTCTTCGCGCACGCCCCGGTCGAGCACCTGGAAGGTATCGAAGGTCGTCTGCAGCTGCCAGAAGCGGCCGCGTCCGTTGATGCTGAAGTCCGAGCGCAGGAACTGGATGGAGCTGGAATCCAGGTCGTTGCCCAGGTCCAGGAAATAGTCCTCGTCGCTGACGCGGTTGAAATTCAGCCGGGTGGTCCAGCGCGGCGCCAGGCGCGCCTGGTAGCGAATCCGCCCCAGCCAGCGATCGCGATTGTCATGACCATCGTCTTTGTCGTCGTCGGGCAGGTAGTCGAAGTTGAAGATGCCGCGCTGGCGGCGGGTCAGGAAGCGGTATTCCGAGCCGAGCATGAAACCCCGTTCGCCGATGATCCGGGGCGTGAACGTCGCATCCTTGTTGGGCGCGATGTTCCAGTAATAGGGCACCGACAGGTCCAGGCCATTGTCGCTGCTCGATCCGATCTGCGGGTACAGGAAGCCGGACTTGCGCTCGTCGTTGAGCGGAAAGCTCAGCCAGGGCGAGTACAGGATGGGCACGCCCTTGAATTCCAGCCTGGCGTTGCGCGCCGTGCCCACCCCCTGGTCGAAGTCGAGCTTGACGTCGCCGGCCTTGAGCTGCCAGTCCGGGTCTTCGACGTCGCAGGTGGTGAAATCGAAGCGCTGCACCCGGGCGTGGCTTTCATCGGTCATCCGGACCAGGCCGGCGTTGCCGGCGCCGGCGGCCCCGGCGATGTAATAGCGCACCTGCTCGAACTGCCCGGTCGAATCCTCGGTGTTGTAGCGTGCGCTCGACGCGCGCATGCGCACCAGCGCGTCGGAGTATTCCAGCCAGCCGGGTACGACGACCTCGCCGGTTTCCGGGTGATAGATCAGTTCGTCGGTGATGAGATTCTGGTCGCCGTAGTTCAGTGCGACGTCCTCGGTGAAACGCATCGGCGCATCGCCGCCGGGGGCGCTCATGTCGTCGGCGCGAATGTCCATCGGCAGGTTTGCCGAGCGTTCCAGTACGCCGCGATCGGGAATGGTGCCGGGCGGCTGGCATTGCCGGGCCGGCGGTTGCGATTCACCGGGAGTCTGCTGGGCCGGGGCGGCAAGCGGAACGGCGAGCAGCGCGCATGCCAGCAGGAAGGACCGCGCCGTACGCCGGCCGGGCCGGTGTGAGCGCAGGTAATACTCGAGATGAGTCACGGGCAGCTATCGGTCCGGCATCGGTTCAAAAACTCGGCGCGCGTTTTCTGACCGGCGGCCGCCAGTCGTTCCACGGCCTGGTGGAAGCGCTCGAAATCGCCGTCATATTCTGCCAGAAGATCGGCGAACGCGTCGGTGCCGGCCTCGTAGGTGGCCAGGAGCGCGAGGTGCGCATTGTTCAGGTCGCGCTGCATCCAGGCGTCGAAGCGGTCGTCGCCGGCGGCCCGCATGAATTCGGCGTAGCGTTGCCGCAGGCGCTCGAACACGGCGCGTTTTTCGGCGCGCATGCGTTCGGCCGGCAGGTTTCGCTCATACATTGCTTCGAGCTCGCCGCGCGCCTCGAGCAGCAGGTCGGTGAACTTTTCCTCCAGGCGGCGCGATTGCGCCCGGTCCGCCAGCGTTTCCGGATCCTCGTGGTGCAGCAGCCAGCGGCGCAGACCCTCGCGCTCCACGGCGGTGGCGTAGGCTTCGTTGAAGGCGGTCTCGCCCTTGACGAACACGCGCTGGTGGGCGAGCTCGTGGAACAAAAGGCCGGCCAGCCGGGTCTCGCCGAGTTCCAGCATCGGGCTGGTCACCGGATCGTCGAAGCGCCCCAGCGTCGAGTAGGCCGCGACCGGTGAGACCAGGGTGTCGTAGCCGGCGTCGGCCAGTTTCGCCGCCCGGCGTTCGGCGGCGCCGCGGTCGAAATAGCCGCGGTAGGCCAGGCAGCCGACCAGCGGATAGCACCAGGTCTTCGGCGCCACGCTGAATTCGGGCGCGGCGATGACGTTGTAGACCACTGCATCGCGGTCCAGGCTGACGAACCCGCCGTAGCTGCCGTTGTCGGGCAGGCCCAGTCGTTCGCCGGCGAACTCGCGCACGGCAAGCACCAGCTCGAGTTTTTCCCGTTTTCGTTCCGGGGTGTCGGGCGCGGCGATCAGTTTTTCAATATCCTTGCGCTTGAGCAGCAACTCCATCTGACCGCGCGCGGCCTGGCCGTACCAGCCCAGCGTTGCGCATCCGCCGACTGCAAGCAGCAGGCCGCAAAGGACCACCACGATGACCGATTGGTATACCGACGAGGATTTCTGGCGCAAGTTCGGACCGTTGATGTTCGGGGACGAGCAGTTTAGCGACGCCGCCGCGCAAGTGCCGGTCCTGCTGGCGCGCATCGGTCTCGAGCAAGGCGCGGTGCTGGACCTGGGCTGCGGCCCCGGCCGGCACGCGCTGCCGCTGGCGCGGGCCGGGCTGGAGGTCACCGCGGTCGATACCAGTCCATACCTGCTCGACGACTTGCGCCGTCGCGCGGGCGAAGCGGGCCTGGCGCCGGAGATTGTCCGCGCCGACATGCGCGAGTTCGTCCGGCCCGCTGCGTTCGACGCGGTCGTGGTGATGTGGACGAGCTTCGGCTACTTCGCGGAAGAGGCCGACCACGACCGCGCGCTGTCCAATATCGCCGAAAGCCTCAAGCCCGGCGGGATCGCGGTGCTCGACCTGCTCGGACTGGAAACGCTTTGCCGCACGCTCGAACCGGTGCACCTGACCGAACACGCCGACGGCAGCCTGCTGGTCGAGCGCCCGGTATTGGTCGACCACAACACCCGGCTGGAAAACGAGTGGATCCTGGTCCGCGGCGAGCGCGCCGAGCGCGCGATGTTCTCGCACCGGGTCTGGTCGGCCGGCGAAATCGCGCGCGTGGTCGAAGCGGCCGGGCTGCAGCTCGAAGCCATCGACGGCGACCTGGAAGGCACGCCGTACGACTTCGAATCCGAGCGCATGTACGTGTTCGCGCGCAAGTCATTGAGGTGAAGGGTGAAAGGTGAAAAGCGTCCTCTCGCAGAGACGCAGAGCCGCAGAGAAAGTCAATAGCTCAGGACCGCTCTCGCGAAGGCGCGAAGACGCTAAGGAAAAGCAATCATTTCCGAGAGGCGTCGTATGCCAGTAGGGTGGATAAGCGCAGCGCATCCACCATTTTTCCGACCTGGGTTTGGTGGATGCGCTTGGCGTATCCATCCCGCAAAAGCACTACGAGCGCAAGCCCTCGATTTGCTTGATCTTCGCGCATCCACCGTTTTTGGCTGGCCTGAAATGGATCGCTTCCGGTAGGGTGGATAAGCGCAGCGCATCCACCGTTCAGGGCCCAGAAAAGGTGGATGCGCTGGCGCTTATCCACCCTGCAACTACAAATTTGTTGTCATGGATTCTGCCTTTCTCTGCGTCTCAGCGTCTCTGTGAGAAATTCAGCATTTGCCTTTCGCAGTTCTTCGCGCCCTGGCGGCTTCGCGAGAGCTGTTTTCGAAATTTTTTCGTGATCAGCCGTCCTGCCGCAGCTGTTTGTATTCGCTGCGAACCGAGTTTTCGAGCTTTTCGCGCTCGGCTTCGCCGGCCGGGACCGGTTCGAGGATCTTCAACTGCACGTGGCTGAAGAAGCCGCGTTCGCGTCGCCGCCAGCGGCCCGGGGCGCGGCTGAACACGCTGCCCCAGAGTCCTTCCAGGGCCATCGGCACGACCGGCACCGGGCGGCGCTCGAGGATCTCGGTGATCCCGGAACGGAATGCCTGCACCTCGCCGTCGGGGCTCAGGCCGCCTTCCGGGAACAGCCCGACCAGTTCACCCCTGGCCAGCGCGGCATCGACGCTGTCGAACGCCCGGCGCAGGCACTCGGGATCGACCTTCGCCGGCGCCACCGGGATGGCGCCGGCCAGCCGGAACAGCCATTGCAGGCCGCGGATATTGTAGATCTGGTGGGTCATCACGAACCGGATCGGGCGCGCCAGGGTGCCGCCGACGATCAGCGGGTCCATGTAGCTCAAGTGGTTGCACACGATCAGCGCCGGACCCGCGTCCGGCAGCCTGTCGGCGCTGTGGCCGGTCACGTGCACCCGGTAGACCAGCCGGCTGAGCAGCCACATCAGGAAACGCAGCGCGAAGGCCGGCACCAGCGCGAACACGTAAACGGCCACCAGCAGGTTGACCACCGCGACGATGCCGAACAGTTGCGGGATGGAAAAGCCCAGCACGGCGAGCAATGCGATCGCCAGGAGGCTGGCCAGCACCATGAACAGCGCGTTGAGGATGTTCATGCCGGCGATCACGCGGGCCCGTTCGGCGTTTTGCGACAGGCTCTGGATCAGCGCGTACAGCGGCACGATGAACAGTCCGCTGCTGACGCCGATGCCCAGCAGGTCGGCGATGATGCGCCAGCTGCCCGGCGCGGCCAGGAATTCGCGCACCCCGGCGTCGACCAGCGGCGTGTTCGGGCTGGCGAACATCAGGTCCAGCCCGAAGGCCGTCATGCCCAGCGCGCCGATCGGCACCAGGCCGATTTCCAGGCCGCCGCGCGAGAGCTTGTCGCACAGCAGCGCGCCGGTGGAGATGCCGACGATGAACAGCCCCAACAGGCTCGAGAGCGTGGCTTCGTTGCCGCCGATCACGCCCTGGGTCCAGGCCGGAATCTGGACCAGGAACACCGTGCCGTAGAACCAGAACCAGGACACGCCCAGCACGCTGTGCAGCAGGTTGCGATCGCGGCCCACCAGCTTGAGGTTGGCCCAGGAAGCCGTCACCGGATCGAGGTTCAGCGCCAGGTCGCGGTCGCCCACCGCAACGGGCGGGACGCCCAGGGACGCAAGGTAGCCCGCCGCGGCCACCAGCAGCGTGGCGACCAGCACCAGCCACGGCCAGTCCAGCGGCACGCCGGCGATGATGGGGCCCACAACGGTGCCGGTCAGGATGGCCACGTAGGTGCCGGCCGTGACCAGGCCGTTGCCGCCGGTCAGCTCGTGCTTTTCCAGCAGTTGCGGAATGATCGAGTACTTGATCGGGCCGAACAGTGTCGACTGGAAGCCGAGCAGGAACACCACCGACATGAGCGCGAAGATGTTCCCCAGGTACAGCGCGACGCCGGCGAACAGGCAGATGGCGACCTCGAACAGCTTGATCAGCCGGATCATGCGCGACTTCTCGAACCGGTCGGCGAGCTGGCCGAACACGGCCGAAAACAGGAAGTAGGGCAGGATGAACAACAGCGCGGCCAGGTTGACCAGGCCGCTGGCGTCCCAGCCGGCCTCGACGCCGATGCCGTAGACGATCAGGGTGGCCAGCGCGTTGCGAAAGATGTTGTCGTTCAGCGCGCCCAGCGCCTGCACCGCGAAGAACGGTCCGAAGCGCCGGTTGCGCAGCAAGCTCGATTGCTTCATGCCGTTTCCGCGGAGGTCGGGTCGCGCTCACTGTAACCCGACCCGCGCGATTCCGGCGCCGGTCGGGTCGGCGCGATCCGCCGACTGCGTCTTCAGGCGTCGGTGCGGCGAAACAGCTGGTCCGGCGAGACCGGGGGTCCCAGCAGGAATCCCTGGCCGTTGGTGCAGCCGGCCCGGATCAGGAAATCGCGCTGGGCCGCGGTCTCGATGCCCTCGGCGACCAGTTTCAGTCCGAGCCGCTCGAACAGCACGATCATGCCGCGCATGAGCGTTTCGGCTTCGGCCGACCGGCCGAGGTCGCGCACCAGCGACTGGTCGATCTTGACCTCGTCGATGGGCAGCTGGGTGATGTAGGCCAGGTTGGAATAGCCGGTGCCGAAATCATCCATGGAAATGCGAACGCCGCTGGACCTGATGCGCTCCAGGACCTCGCGCGCCCGCTCCGGCGACTCCATCAGCATGGTTTCGGTGAGCTCCAGCGTCAGCGATCGGGGCGCGAGCCCGGCGTCGTCCAGGCACGACTGGATGTATGCCGGCAGCGCCCGGTTGTAGCGCTGGCGCGCCGAAAGATTCACCGAGACGCGCTCGATGCCGAAACCCGAATCGCGCCACGCCGCGAGCTGTCGGCAGGCCTGGCGGATCATCCACAAGTCCAGCTCCTCGACCAGCCCGGTCTGTTCGGCAAGCGGCACGAAGGCCGACGGCGTCAGCATGCCGTGCTCCGGGTGATTCCACCGCACCAGGGCCTCGACCGCAACCGTGACGTTGTCGCCCAGCGTGACCTGCGGCTGATAGAACAGTTCCAGGTCGTGGTCGCGGATGGCCTGGCGCATGTCGCTTTCCAGGAACGGGCTGGTGTCGGATGCCGTGGCGATTTCCGGGCCGAACTCGATCCAGCGGTTGCCGCCCTGGCTGCGCGCTTCCTGGAGTGCCTGGCTGGCGCGCTGCAGCAGCGTTTCCGGGCGCGTGCCGTCGCGCGGGTAACGCGCCACGCCCACGCTGGCCGTCAGCATCAGGTCGCGGTCGGCGACCGGGGTCGGCGTTGCGATCTCGGCCACCAGGTGCGCCAGCCGATCCTGCATTTCGGTGTAATCCGTGCCGGTCGTGACGATGCAGAATTCATCGTTGCCGAATCGGCCCACCACGTCGTCCGGCAGGGTCCAGCTCAGCAGGCGCGAGGTGATCAGTTTCAGGATCCGGTCGCCGGTCGCCACGCCGAGCTGGTCGTTGACCGACTTGAACCGGTCGAGATCGGCCAGTACGACGAAGCAGTTCTGCCGTCGCTCGGCGGCGCCTGCCAGCGCATTTTCCAGCAGCCATTCCAGCCGGGCCCGGTTCGGCAGCGCCGTGAGCCGGTCGTGGTGGCTGAGGAAGTCGACCTGGCGCGCCTGGCGCCGGGCCGCCGTGACGTCGTTCCAGCAGCCGATGATGACGCCGCTCGCCGCGCCCTCGTGATCGGGAATGAAGCGCTTCTCGTCGCGCACGACCAGCGTCTCGCCGTCGCGGCCCGTGACGCGGTATTCCTGCACCAGCGTCCGGTCGGGCCGGATCGATTGATTCTCGGCTTCGATCCTTTCCTTGTCTTCCGGGTGAACGTGGCGCGGCCACCAGTCGTCCCGGCTGGCTTCTTCGTGCGGGAATCCGGTCAGGCGCTCGGCGTTGGGACTGACCCACTCGACTGTCATCTCGGGTACGCGCAAGGAATAGAGCACGACGGGCGCGCTCACCAGCAGGTGGTTCAGGCGCTGATTGGTGTGCTCGAGCCGCTGCTGCGCCAGGCGCATGCGCCGGCGCATGACCAGCAGCCACGCGCTCAGGGCCATGAACGCCAGTACCGCGGCGGTCAGCGCCGGAATCAGCCAGTCGGGAAGCGCCACCCGGGCCGGTGCCGCGTAGGTCCGGTTCAGCGCCTGGTAGTAGGGCGAATCGGCGCGGCGCTTCCAGCGCTGCAGGTCGTTGTCGATGGCCGGCAGCAGGCCGGCCGCGTTGCTGGAAGCGGCAAAATACAGGCTGGACTGGTTGAACGTGATCGGCGTTTCGATCAGGTCGTATTCATGGCCGTTTCTGCGGCCGAAAAAATGATTGGCGGCCGCAGCGTCGGCCTCGCCGGTCCCGGCAAGCTCGAATGCCGTGCCGAACGAATCGACGTGGATCAGCTCCATGTCCAGCGCCTGTTCGGCGTTCAGGCGCTCGAGAAATTCGGCCTGCACCGAGCCCGAAAGCACCGCGACCGTGGCGCCTTGCAGATCGGTCATGGCGGTAAGGCGGTTCCGCGGCCGGGAGTAGACCTGGCTCCAGGACTGAACCACGGGAATCTCGTGGAACGTCAGCCGCAGATTCCTCGCGGCGGTCAGGGCCACGTCCGGCATCAGGTCGATTTCGCCGGTCTCGAGCATGGCCAGGCACTCGTTCCAGCGGCACTCGGCATATTCGAGCTGCCAGCGGTTCTGGCGCGCGATGCGCTCGATCAGTTCGATGAACAGCCCGGCCGGGCGGGCGTCGTCGTCGATGAACACCTTCGGCGGGTTCTGGTACAGGCCCACGCGCACCGGATGCAATTCCTGGCCCTGCGCACCTGCCGGCGCCAGCGAACCGAGCAGCACCGCGAGTGCAGCGACGGCGAGCTTCTTTCCGGTTCTCGGACGTGCCCGAGCGAACATCGGCGTATCCCTTGGTATAGCAGCGGCCGGAGCTTCAGGCGCGAAAATCCCGGCGCCACCGATTCATGCATGCCGACTATAAGGTAATCGCGCAGCCGATTGCGCTCGACCGGCCGGACGCGCATGCAGGCCTTCGGTCGCTTCAGTTTTCGGAGTCGGCCGGCGCCGCGGACGGTTCGGATGCGGCTTCGGACGGTGCCGGTTCGGCGCGGTTTCCGTCTTGAAACTCCTTGCCGAAGATCTGCCAGAAGGCGATGAACAGGACCGCGATCAGCGGGCCGACGACGAAGCCGTTGATGCCGAACAGCGCCAGTCCGCCCAGCGTGGAAAGCAGCACCATCCAGTCGGGCAACTTGGTGTCGCGTCCGACCAGGATGGGGCGCAGGATGTTGTCGGCCAGGCCGATGATGACCACCCCGTAGACGATCAGTACGGTGGCCGAAACCCAGTCGCCGATCGCGTACAGGTAGATTGCCGCGGGCAGCCATACCAGGCCGGCGCCGACCGCGGGAATCAGCGAAAGCACGGTCATGACCACGCCCCACAGCAGCGGCGCCGGCAGTTCCAGGATCCAGAAGATCAGCCCGCCCAGCGCGCCCTGCACCATCGCCACCAGCAGGTTGCCCTTGACCGTGGCGCGCGCGACCTCGGCGAATTTCCGGAACAGCATGCGTTCGCGCTGATCGCCCAGCGGCAGCGCATCGACCAGCCGCTCGACCAGCACCCGGCCGTCGCGCAGCAGGAAATAGGTCACGTACAGCATCAGCGCCAGCTTGAGCATGAACGCAAACGTCCCCTGGCCGACCGCCAGCGCGTTCTGGGCGATGAACTGGCTGGCCGTCACCGCGGCGCTGGCCGCGCGCTCGCGCACCGTGCTCATGTCGATGTCGAAGCGGTCGAGCAGCGCCTGCAGCGAAGGAAAGGCGTTGCGCACCTGGTCGATGTATTTGCCGGGCTGGATCTGCTCGGCCTCGACCTGCTGGTAGAAAGCCACGCCCTGCTGCACGAAAGACGCCAGCAGCAGCAATACCGGTATCACCACCAGCACCACGCAGGCCGTCAGCGTGGTCAGCGCGGTCAGGTTCGGCCGATCGCCCCATTTGCCCTCCAGCCAGACCTGCATCGGGTGAAACAGCACGGCGATGATGCTCGCCCACAGCAGCGGGGCGAAGAAAGGCTTGAGCAGCCAGGCGAACGCGACTGTCACCAGCGCCAGCGCGAGCAGGAAGGTGCGTTGTTCGAGCTTTTCGATCATGTGGCGGGTCGCTTGGAAGCAAGTGAACTATAGACAGTTCGGGCCTTGTCGGCAAGC
>JAWLEW010000056.1:12799-14477 GCA_041685925.1 Wenzhouxiangellaceae bacterium
GGCGTCTGCACGGCATCGACCGGTTCGACGGTATACTCGAAATGAATTCAAGCCGATCGAATACAGGCATGTCCGAACGCGAAATCATGGAATACGACGTCATCGTCGTCGGCGCCGGTCCGGCCGGCCTGTCGTGCGCGATGCGCCTCAAGCAGCTCGACGCCGACCTCGACGTCTGCGTGATCGAAAAGGCCGCCGAGATCGGCGGGCATATCCTTTCCGGCGCGGTCATCGAGCCCGGGCCGCTGGATCGGCTGGTCGAGGGCTGGCGCGACGACCCGCCGCCGATCTGCGTGCCGGCCGGCAGCGACGAGTTCGTGTTCCTCAGCAAGGACGGTTCGCGCAAGCTGCCCACCCCGCCGCAGCAGAAGAATCACGGCAACTTCATCGTCTCGCTGGGCGCGATGTGCGCCTGGCTGGCACCCAGGGCCGAGGCGCTGGGCGTGGACCTGTTTCCCGGCTTCGCCGCGGCCGACCTGTCGTACGACGACGATGGCGCCGTGCAGGGCGTGATCATCGGCGACATGGGCGTCGACCGCGAAGGCAACGAAAAGGACACCTACGTCCAGGGCATCGAGATCCGCGCCCCCGTCACCGTGCTGGGCGAAGGCGCGCGCGGCCACCTGACCAAGCGCGCGATCAGGAAATACGACCTGGCCGCGGACGCCGACCCCCAGGCCTACGGCATCGGCATGAAGGAGCTCTGGAAGCTGCCCGAGGGCCGGGTCCGGCCCGGCCACATCCAGCACACCGTGGGCTGGCCGCTGCCCAACCAGATCTACGGCGGCAGCTTCATCTACCACCTCGACAAGGATCGGATCGCGGTCGGCTTCGTCTGCGCGCTGGACTACAAGGACCCGGACTTCACGCCGTTCGAGGCGTTCCAGCAGTTCAAGCACCACCCCACCATGCGCGGGCTGCTCGAAGGCGGCGAGATCCTTTCGGCCGGCGCGCGCGCCATCGTCGAGGGCGGCTACCAGTCGCTGCCGAAGGTCGAAATGCCCGGGGCAATGCTGATCGGCGACTCGGCCGGCCTGCTCAACGTGCCCAAGATCAAGGGCACCCACCAGGCGATGAAGTCGGGCATGCTGGCGGCCGAACACATCGTCGAACACAAATCCAGCAAAGGCTTCGACGCGAGCCTGCGCGCCTCCGACATCGTGGCCGAACTGAAAAAGGTCCGCAACATCCGGCCCGGCTTCCAGAAAGGGCTGTGGCGCGGCATCGTCACCGCCGGCATCGAGACGGCCACCGCCGGCAAGCTGCCGCGCACGCTGTCCAACCACGCCGACTATCAGCAGTACCGCAAGCGCAACGGGCACCAGTTCGACTACGAATTCGTCGAGCGCGACCTGCCGCCGCGCGACCGCCTGGCCTCGGTCTATTTCGCCTCCACCGAGCACGATGAAGACCAGCCGGTGCACCTGAAGATCGTCGAGCCGGACGTGTGCTTCACCCGGTGCGAAGAGGAATACGGCAACCCCTGCACCCGCTTCTGCCCGGCCAGCGTGTACGAAAAGGTCGAGGACGAGGACGGCAAGCGCATCCAGATCAACGCCGCCAACTGCGTGCACTGCAAGACCTGCGACATCGCCGACCCCTACCAGGTCATCGAGTGGGTCACGCCCGAAGGCGGCTCGGGGCCGAATTACACGAACCTGTAGGTCGACGCGCTAAC
>JAWLEW010000057.1:0-14425 GCA_041685925.1 Wenzhouxiangellaceae bacterium
TTCAACAACGCGGTCTACCTGACGCTCGGGTGGATATCCCTGGTGCTTTTGCCGTGGATCTGGAGCGATGCCGGACCGGTGAATGTCTGGCTGCTGCTGGCCGGAGGACTGCTCTACACGACGGGTGCGATCGTCGTGGGGCTGCGCCGCCCGAACCCCTGGCCACCCTGGTTTGGCTACCACGAACTGTTCCACGCGATGGTGATCGTCGCGGCCATCATTCATGGCGTGATGGTGGCCAGACTATTGCCCGGATAAAACGAACAGCCGAACAGGCGAGCAAATACCGGCACTCGCCCGGACTGCGGACGATGGGCTCACTCCGGCTGCCTGGCTGGCGCATCCTGGGCTTCGGCGTCCTCCGAAACCTGCGTGACCTCGACCCGCATGGGCTCGTTTGCCCCGCCGGTGTAAAGCGTGCGATGCGGGAACGGAATCTCGATGCCCTCGGCGTCGAACGCGTGCTTGAGGCGCCGCCGGAATTCCCGGCCGGCTTCCCACTGCCGGCCGGGCTCGGTCATCAGCCGAACGCGCACGACCATGGACGAATCGGCGAATTCGTCTACTCCGAAGACTTCCAGGTCCTCGGTAATGGCAGGGCCGAAATGCTCGTCTTCGCGCATCTCGGCGGCGACACCCTGCATGACCTCCACCACACGATCGGTGCTCTCCTTGTAGTCGACCCGGATGTCCAGCAGGGCCGCCGACCACGTTTGCGTCATGTTGGACAAATGGGTGATCGTGCCGTTGGGGAAGATGTGCACGGCGCCTTGAAGGTCCCGGATCACGGTGGTGCGGAATTGCATCTGCTCGACCATGCCGCCGGTGCCGTTCAGGACCACCCAGTCGCCGACACGGATCTGGTTCTCCATGATCATGAAAAACCCGGAGATCACGTCGCGCACCAGATTCTGGGCGCCGAAGCCCACGGCTACGCCGAGGATGCCGGCACCCGCGAGCATCGGCATGATCTCGATGCCGACCTGGCTCAGTATCATCAATCCGACCACGGCCCAGACCAGGATCGCCAACCCCTTGCGCAGCAGCGCCACCAGCGTGTCGGCACGCTTCTGCGCCTCCGCGCGGTCCGTGCCCTTGCCTACGTCGCGACTGACCAGGCCGCGCTCGAAGTGTTTCAGGCTGGCGCCAATGATTCGGAGCGCGACCCAGGCAATGACCAGAATCAGCAGGATGCGGCCGGCCGGGATCGCCAGTTCCAACCACGGCATTTGCTCGAGATAACCGAGAACGGTTTCCATCGGAGGCCTTTTTGCGGGCGTGGCGGCCAGCGCCACGGTTGGAGCGTGCAAGAAGTATAAACGCCCGTTTTCCCGAATTCCAGCAGGCCACTCACCAGCACCGGGCCTGCGTTTGGCCGACGCGCATATCAAACCGGTGACTGCCGCATGGAAATGCTTCGACATGTGTCCGCGAGGCAGAGCGGCGGGTCGTTGCGAGCTGGGCGGCGGGAAAAATTTGTGGTAGCGCTTAACCTGTGTTGTAGGTGAAAAGCGGAGCGGGAGCTACGCTATGTATTCTTTACGTTGTTTTCGAGGTTCGTGTCATGGAAAAGCACAAGGCGAAAGGCAAATGGAAGCAGTTTACTGCCAATGTCAAGCAGGAATGGGGCAAGCTGACCGACGATGAGGTCAGTCAGGCTGAAGGCAATTTCGATGCGCTGGTGGCTCGCATCCAGGAAAAGTATGGCGAAAGCCGCGAGGTCATCGCCGAAAAAATCGACAAGATGAAAAAGTGAACATCACCAGTCAAATCATTGAAAGCCCGGAAACGACAAGCTGACGCAAGAATGTCCTGAAGTATCGCCACGGTGGCGGATCGCAGATACCACGTCGTCTGGACTGTCGGCCTTTTTCGGATGTCCCGGTCTGGCGGCGGTGCAACCTGGATGGCGCCGAAATGTTCCCACCAGCGTCTCGGGTTCCTGGCCCGGCAAAAAACGGCGCACGATCCTCCGCACGCAAAGGCCAAAAGGACCTGCGTTCGTCGGTTTCAGCCCGTACGCGCAGACGTCGCGGGTGAAGATCCACCGCGGCCTGAACGAGGATCAAGACGTAACCTCGACAGCCAGGTGCATATCGACGGCTCGCAAATTCGCGCCGTTGAATGCCCCGGACGTTCAGGTGCCAAACGCATCCATGGCTGCGGCGTCTTGGCGGTTGCCTGGAAATATGGCGCGGACATGGGGTGATAGACTGAAAACCCCGGCTTGACGGCCAGCCGGCCTGCTCCATTACAAGGAGGCACATTCGAACCATGCGAAGGTGGCTTTCAAGGATTCTGCGATGGGGGTTATTGGGCGTTCTGTGCTTGCTGGTCCTGGCGGTGCTGGCGGTCGAGCTGCTGTCGTGGAATTTCCTGAAAGCGCCCATCGAGGAACGCTTCGAGGCCGCTACCGGGCGTTCACTGTCCATCGAGGGCGAGCTTTCGTTAAGCCTGTTTCCGCGGCCGGTTGCAACCGTCAACCGCTTGGCGCTGGACAACCCCGAGTGGGCTGAAGCCCCGAACATGCTGGAAGTCGAACGAATTCGAGTCTGGCCATCGCTTGGGGCGGCGCTGACCGGAAAACTGGTGCTCGACAAGGTGACCGTCGACGCGCCGACCGGGAACGTGGAAGTGCGCGCCGATGGCACCACCAACTGGGTATTCCCGGGTCTTGAGGCCCCCGTCCGGGAAGATCATGCGGAAGACGGGGCGTTGCCGATCGTCCGCCGGCTCTCGCTTGCCGACGCGCGAATTCGCTACCGGGCCGTCGATCGGGAGCCGATGGCGCTTTCGATTCCTTCGCTGCAAGTCGACGATGATGGCGAGTCGACGGCAGTGCAGGCCTCGATGTCATTCCGGGAAAAGGATTTCGATCTGGAAGCGAAAACCGATTCCCTTCGCAAGCTGGCGGGCAATGGTGGCGCGTTCGACGGCGAACTCTCGGTTCAGGCCGAGCAGGGCCGGATCGGTGCAACGTTCACTCTCCCGCAGGCGCCCGCACTGCAACCGGCCCGTATCGACTGGGAACTGGAGTTGCAGAGCCTGGCCGGCTGGTCGCGCTGGGCGGGTCAGCCCGTGATTGATTTGCAGGCCCTGTCGCTGGGATCGCAGCTCGAATATGAGACCGGTCGATGGGACTTCACCGATATCGAGACCACGCTTGCCGGAAGCCGGGTGACCGGCCAGCTCGCGGTCGATACCGGCGGCCCGGCGCCGGTATTCAGCGCAAACCTGCATTCGCCGGAATTCGACGCCGCCGCGTTGCTCGCGGCGCTGCCGGCCAGCGGAGAGCGCGTCGACGGCCTGGCGGCAGCGATCCCGGTGCTGCCGGACCTGGCAGCCGGCATCGAGCTTTCCATCGACAACCTTTTGTGGAAGCCGCACCACGTTCGGGGCTTGACCGCCGACCTGGATCTGGCCGACCAGGTTCTGACCGTCGATACGCTTGAATTCGACGCCGCCGGCGGCAGCGCCGTGGCCAGCGCTGAGTTGGCCAGCAATCGCGAGACGCTGGCAATGAGCCTGGATGCGAACGTCACCGACCTGGACCTGGCGTTGTTGGAGGCCTGGCCGGGCCAGGCCGGGATCGTCACCGGTGCGCTTGCGTTCGACCTGGAACGCCTGGCGCGCCAACCGCCGCCGGGAATCGAGGAGGTGCTCGAGCAGCTTCGCATCGAAACGGCGGTCGCAACATATACCAACGATGCAGGGCAAGTCGATTTCCGGGCCGCGCTGGAAACGGTCGGAGCACCTGAAGCGCCCCGGATTTCGGTGACCGGCGATTTCCGGAATCGGCCGATCGAGGCCACGCTCAGCGGCGATCCGTTGACCGGGCTGGCCGCCGCGCCCGAGGACTATGCGCTGGCCGCCAGTGCGAGGTCCGGAGCCGCGACGATTCAGCTCGAGACCGATCTGGCCTCGGTTCTGCAGCCGCAGACGCTGGCGGCGAAGTTCGAGCTGACCGCCGACAGCGTCGATGACCTGCAGCCGTGGCTGCAGCGTCCGATGCCTTCGGTGCCGGGTCTGCGTGTCGCAGGCAGGCTGGCGCGCGATGCCGGGCAATGGGATGTGACCGGGCTGGAGGTCGAGGCGGGCAAGTCCAGCATCACCGGCGAGGTGCATTTGAACAATGCCGAGCGCCCATTCGTGGAAGCCCGGCTGCATGCCGACCACATCGATCCATTGGCGTGGGCTGTCGATGCCGAGCCTTCGGACGAACATGCCGGCCGACCCGATCGTGATTCGGGCGCCGAAGCCGAAGCCGGCAATTCGATGCCGGCATCGTTGCGCAGCGTCGACGCCCGGCTCGACCTGCGCTTGGATCAACTGGACCTGCCCGCCGATTTCGCCATGCAGCAGGTGGTTGTTTCAGCCGCGCTGGAGCAGGGACGTGTCGAGATCGATCCGCTGCGGTTCGATATTGCCGAGGGCCAGGTGGCGGCCAAGCTGGACCTGGAGACCAGCGACCAACAGGCTTTCGGGCACCTGGAAACGCAGTTCGACGGGATCGTCCTCGACCGTCTGGTCGAGACCTTCGCGCCGCTGGAGGGCAGACTGGGCAGGCTGTCGGGGACGGTGAACCTCGACATCGCGGAAACGCGCAGCGAAAATCTGCGCAACGACTTGATGTTTCCATTCATCGGTCGGGTGGGCTTCCAGGAATCAAAGCTTCGGTTCGAGGACACGGATGCGAAAACCGACTTGACGCTGACCATGCAGACCCGTGACCTTGATGAAGGCCGGCAGGAACTTCATGTCGACGGCCACGGACAATACGATGGCGACCCCTTTGCCCTGGACTTCAGGGGCGATGAACTGCTGCGCGTGCGCAATCCGGAGCGGCCGTACGCGCTGGAGCTCAAGGGGGAAATCGTCCAAACCCGGTTCGGCTTGAGCGGCACGGTGTCGCGCCCGCTAAAACTGGAAGGCGTTGACGGCGAGCTCTCACTGTCGGGCCCCAATCCGCAGCGTCTCGAGCGCATTCTTGGCATACCGTTTCCATTGCTCCCGGCCTATTCGGTTTCTGGCGACCTTTCTCTTGATGACAAGCACTGGGTGTTGCAGAACCTGGACGGACAGGTCGGCGGCAGTGATCTATCCGGCCGCCTGGGCATCGATGTCGGAGTGCAGCCGCCGCATTTGAGTGGCCGACTCCAGTCCGAGACGGTCAGGATGCAGGACCTTGCCGGGATCTTCGGCGCCGAGCCGGGCCAAGACGGGCCGGAATCCGGCGAACCGGCGTCCGCCGGTCGCCTGGTCTTGCCGCAACAGCCGTTGATCGAGGATGCATGGCGCAAGGTCTCGGCCGATGTCCGCTACCGCGGCAACGCGCTGCGTGCGGGCGATCTTCCGCTGAGCAACGTGGTCATCAACTTTGTTCTCGAAGACGGGCGCATGCAGTTCGCCCCGCTCGGTTTCGGGATCGGCGATGGCAGCATCGACTTCAACCTGGATCTGAATGTAACCGAACGACCAAGCCATGGGACGATGGAGGCCACGGTGCGCGGCGTGGACCTTCAGGAGGCGCTGAGCACATGGGGGCTGGCCGGAGACAGCCTCGGCAGAATCGGGGCGCGCGGCAAGTTCTGGGTCGAAGGCGTTTCGATCGCCGAGATTTTCGGCTCCGCCGATGGCGGTCTGTTGATGTTGATGCAGGGCGGCAGGCTGGACGCGATGCTGGTTGAATTGGCCGGCCTGGACGCGCTCCAGGTCTTGACCAGCTTTTTGCTTGAGCGCGGCCCGATTCCGATCGATTGTGCTTATGTCGACGTGAAGACGCGCGATGGGCTGGCCACGCTCGACACCTTCGTGATCGATACCGATGACACCAACTTTACCGGCGGCGGTGAAATCGACTTCGCCGACGAGCGCCTGGACATCACCGTGCTTGCCAACCCCAAGGATCTCAGCGTGGGTGTTGCGCGCGCCCCGCTTCAGATATCCGGTACCTTCAACGATATCGGGGTTGGCATCGGCACCGGCGCCGTGGCGGCGCGGCTCGGCGCCGCCGCGGTTCTTGGCGTGCTGGCCACGCCGATTGCCGGGTTGCTCCCGCTGCTCGATACCGGTGCCGGCGAAGACAGCGGATATTGCCAGGGCCTGGTCCGCCGGAGCCACGAGGCGATAAAGGACCGGGAGGACCCGCAATGACCGTCACCTGTCGTGCCGGCATTTTCATGATCATGGCGTTGGTGCTGATGTCCATCGCAGGTTGCCAAGCGCTATGGGGCAACGAGTCGGCTCAGCCCGCGGCGCAGGCCACCGTCCAGGCCGTGCGGATCAAGGCGCTGTTTCTCGAGGAACCCGACCTGGCCGGCTCGGCGATCGCCGTGGAGTTCGAAGCCGGCCGGGTGGTGCTCGCCGGTTTCGTCGAGACGCAGGAACAGCGGCAGCGCGCCGAAACGATCGCTGCCGAGCAGGATGGCGTCGACGAGGTCGTGAATAGAATCGAGGTGAAGTAGGTTTGCAAATACGAACGAAAATACGAACGCGGACACCCGCAACGAACGAGAAAGCGCAATCGTTTCATCCGGTGAATCTCGCCGGGTCGGTTTGACCGACGCCGATATGCGTGTCGGTCAGGGCTCGCGCCGGGACCTGCGTATGGCCTCCGATTCGGCGTAGCGCGAATACATATCCATCAGCACCCCGCGGAACCGGTCGCTGTAACCGGCTGCGATGCCCAGGACCAGCGTCGTGACCGCCGCCCTTTCGGGATGGTTTCGGACCCAGTCGCTCAAGACCGGATCGGCGTGGTCGCGCAGGAACGCTTCGAGATCGTCACCGAATTCGACGCGCTTGCTCCTGGACCGGGATGACGGGCCACGATCGATGTTCGCGATGCGCGCGAGCAAGAGTACCAGGGCAATCAGCACGATGCCGCATGCTGCCGTCACCAGCGCGGCCAGTTCCGGCGGCAGGATTGCGCGGAACGCGAAGTAGCCGGCAAGGCCGAGAAACGCGAACACGCACAACGCCAACGGCACCACCAGCGCGATTACGAGCACGCCGGTTTCGGCGCGTTTCTTCAGTTTTTTCAGCACCGAGTGCTCCGGGAGTGGGCGGCCGGATTCAGCGGTCGAGCAGTTTGCCGAGAATGAAGCCGACACCGAGCGCGATCGCGAGACTCGTCATCGGGCGCTCCTCGACTTCGTTCTCGAACGCACCCCAGGTCTCGCGTGCCTGCTGACGCGACTGATCGGCGGCGGAACGAATACGGCCCCGGCCTTCGTCGGCCGCGCTCTTGGCCAGCTCGGAAAGCGTCTTGCCCATATCCGACAATTCGCTCTTCAGCGCGGAAAACTCGTCCTTCAGTTCCTGTAGTTCCTTGTCCGTTGCAGTAGCCATTGACGCTCCTGTTGAGTGGAAAAATGGCGAAGCTACCCGAATAACAGTAACATATCGAGTCCATACGCCTGAGCCTGATCCAATGAGGCATCGTGAAGGCAAGGAATCGGCGCCGCCAGATGTCGGCGCCGCGCCGACGCGCAGTGAAATGCAGCACGGGAGTCAGGGCCTGGAAGAGCTGATCGATCGGATTCGTCTCATCGACAGCGACCTGGATCCGGTTGCACTGGAAACCGTATTGTCCCAGATCGGGCGTCGTTCGTTCGGGGCCATCATGCTTTTTGCCGGCCTCATCGTCCTCGCCCCGTTGATTGGCGATATTCCTGGCGTGCCGACGTTGGCCGGCCTGCTGGTCGCAATTGCGGCGTTACAGTTGCTTGTCGGGCGCACCTATTTCTGGTTGCCGAACTTTCTGCTCAAGCGATCGGTTCCGCACCAGCGGCTGGAGCAAACACTGAATTTCATGCAGCCTCCGGCACGAGTCATGGATCGGTTCCTGCGACGCCGTCTGGAGTTCTTTACCAGGTCGGTCGTGACGCGTGCGATCGCGGCGGCCGCGCTTGGCGTCGCGCTGGTGATGCCCTTGCTGGAGCTGATCCCGTTCAGCGCCAATCTTGCCGGTATTGCATTGTCCGCGTTCGGTGTCTCGCTGATCGCGCGCGACGGGCTGTTTGCGCTGATTTCGCTGATCGTGACGGTCGGGGTGTTCG
The DNA here is from genome assembly GCA_041685925.1 of Wenzhouxiangellaceae bacterium. Taxonomy (GTDB): domain Bacteria; phylum Pseudomonadota; class Gammaproteobacteria; order Xanthomonadales; family Wenzhouxiangellaceae. The sequence goes on from JAWLEW010000057.1 coordinate 8,061, forward strand.
GGTTGATCGGTTCCTGGGTGGCCGGACTGTAGCGGTTCAACAACCTTGTGCCGTCATCCAGCAAAGGACGCACCAACAGGCAGCAGCATCCGGCGCTGCCGGGCTGGCACCTCGGGATCCTCTTGGCCTTCAAGCCGGGCGATTCCGTGGTCTTCTAGCGTTGCCTCCGCCCGATGCTCGAAACCGATACCGAGGCTTCCTCGCCATGGATATTGCGGATGGGCGCACCTTCGTCCGGACCCCACGCCGAAGCGTAGACGACCTCCCAGGTGGCCGGGTACAGGCCTGAATCCATGCGCGTGGTCTCGTAGGCGTCCAGCAGCGCCCTGATTTTTCGGGGCCCGGTAAGTCCGCGCCGGCGATCGCTGCCGACATAGGTGGCGCCGACGGCCTTGAGTTCGTCGAGCAGCGCCCGCGGTTTCGTGTACGTGGTCGTGATCCAGTCGGTGTCCAGCACCGGCTCGCCGAAGCCGGCGCGCATCATCGCATCCCCTATGGTCTGCACGTCGGCGAACGGACTGACGTGCGGCTGCTCGTCCACGCTTCGCCATGCCTGGCGCAGTTCGGTCAACGTATCCGGACCGAAGGTTGAACACAGCACCAGTCCGCCGGGTTTGAGGATGCGCCTGAAGCCGTTCAGCAGCGCCGGCAGGTCATCGCACCACGGCAGCATCAGGTTGGAGTAAAGCAGATCGATGCTGGATTCGGCCAGCGGCAGGGCGCTGGCGTCTGCCGCGACGCGCTCGAAGCGCTTGCGCAGCCAGCCGCGCTCGGCACCGGCGCGCCTGAGCATCGGCATCGTCCAGTCCAGGGCCACCACCCGCGCGTCACCGAAGCGCTGAGACAACGCTTTCGCCTGCACGCCGGGTCCGCAACCGAGATCGACGATGGTTTTCGGCGCAAACTTCAGCCCGTCCAGGCGCTCCAGCAGGCGGCCGGCCACCTCGGCCTGCACGCGTGCATGTTGCGTGTAATGGTCTGCGGCGTTGCCGAAGGCGCGTTTCATGGCGCGCTTGTCGAAGATCTTTTTGCTCACGTTTTCAATTCGCCGTCGTCCATTTACTCTATCCGAGATGTTTGTGTTTTACGCTGACTAACGTTCTCATCAGTACTTACGGCTTGAATCGCGAGCTGCCTTGGGGCAGCGCCTCGCCGAGATCCTGGATCAGGCCGCCGTGCATGGCTCGGTGGTGCACGGTACCAAGCCTGATCTGGGCCATGGGTGCGTGATGTCGCTCAAGTCCGAATCGCTGCGGCGTGCATTGTCGCCGATACCGATGGTGGTATCGCCATGGCAAGATGACCGTGCGATGAAACGCCTGTTTTCGAAACTTTGTGCACCGCTTGTCGGCCTGCCGGATCCTTCAGGAGTCGACCGCCCCGGTCGTCGCCTGGACCAATGGGTCTGGCCGCCGCGGTGCATCGTATGCGGCCGGAGCAGCGATACTGCGCGCGACTGCTGCAGCGGCTGTCGCGCGGACATGCCGCTGGCTGCCGGGCACTGCCTGCGCTGCGGCCTGGAGCTGCCCCGCACCATCGATGCTTGCGGCGAATGCATGGCCCGGCCGCCGCCATACGATTGCGCGCGGGCCGGATACGCATATCGCGCACCGGTGGCCTCGCTGGTCCAGCGATTCAAGTTCGACGGTGACCTTGCCGCCGGACGGGTGCTGGCGCGGCTGCTCGCCGAGCGCCTGGCTGAATTGAATGCGGCCAGGCCCGACGCGATGATTCCGGTGCCGCTGAACTGGCGCAGGCACTGGCGCAGGGGCTTCAACCAGTCCGAGCTGCTGTGCCGCGATCTGTCGCGCCATTTCGGCGGTCTGCCGTGGGCCGACCTGCTGAACCGCGCACGCCCGACCGTCACGCAGTCCGAACTGCCGGCCGAACGGCGCGCCGGCAACGTCCGGGGTGCGTTCACGGCCGGGCGACTGCCACCCGGACTGCAGCACGCAGTGCTGGTCGACGACGTGATGACTACCGGCTCCACGCTGCGTGAATGCGCAAGGATACTCAGGCGCGCCGGCGTGGCGCGGGTGGATGTCTGGGTGGTGGCGCGTGCCTAACTACTTGCTGAAGCCGCTGGATTCTATGACGGTGTTGACCAGCTTGAGCTTTTCGATGATGGTCGGTGTCAACACGAACGGGTAGGGGTCGGGCTGGTCCAGGCTGCGGTTGAGCAGGTTGATGTTGACCGCCAGCTTGACCCAGTGCTCGATGCGCTCGTCCATGTCATCGCTGACCGCAAGCGCCGGGGCCATGCCGATGGCCGCGGCGGTTTCCAGCGTGTCGACGATCTGCAGCAGGTGGGCCCAGCACTCGGCCCAGTCCTCCCACGGGTGCGAGCTGGCGTAGGCGCTGACGTAGTTGTTCTGCCAGCCGGGGGCGGCGCCTTCGCTGTAATAGCGATTCAGCGCGGCCTGGTAATCCTCGCGTTCGTCGCCGAACAGTTCGCGTACGCGGCCCAGCAGCGGGCCGTTGCGCACCAGCCGGTCCCAGTAGTAGTGGCCGCTTTCGTGGCGAAAGTGGCCGAGCAGGGTGCGCTGCGCCTCGTTCATGGCCACGCGCATGCGCTCGCGCTCCACGTCGTCGGCTTCAGCGATATTGATCGTGATCAACCCATTGGCGTGGCCGGTCATGATCTGCGTGCCTTCGTGGTGATCCTGGAATTCCAGATCGCCCGGGTCGTTTTCCAGGAACGCGAAGGCCAGCCCGGTGCGCGGCTCCAGGTCGCGCCCGACCAGCGGCAGGCGGTGGCGGCGCAGATCGTAGATCAGCCGGCGCTTGCGTTTTTCCACGCGCAGCCAGCGCTCGCGGTTGCCGGGCTTGTCGAGGTTGGGGATGACTTCGTTGAGCCTGCACGCGATGCAGTAAGGGTTTGGATCGTCTTCGGGCACCATCCAGTTGCACGCGTCCTGGTCGGCGTAATTGCGGCACTTGCGATAATGGTGGCCGCGCGCCTCCGGCGCCAGGGCGACGAAGCGACCCTTGCGGTCGGGCTCGAACGCTGACAGCACGAGCTCGTCGGGCAGGAAGCCCAGCATGCGGTCGCACTGCACGCAAATGGTGTTCTCGAAATACAGCGTGTTGCCGCAGGTGCAGCGGAATGTCTTCATTCGGCGCCCGTCTGGAACCAGGTCTGCGAGATCAGATGACCGATCTCGCCCAGTTCGATCTGGATGCGGTCGATGAATTCGCTCAACGGCTCGCCCTTGAGTCGGACCACGCGCGCCGAATCCAGGTGGCGCATCAGCGCGGCGGTCGCGCGCAGCGCCCGATCGTCGTCGCCGGGCAGGTCGTTGATCACCGATTCCATTGCCTTGAGGCAGAACATCACCGAGCGCGGGAACAGCCGGTCGCGCAACAGGAAGCGCAGCACGTCGGGACCGGCCACGCGCAGGCGCACGTGTCGGCGGTACATCTGGTAGCCGGTCAGCGACTTGAGCACGCTCATCCACTGGATGGATTCGAACGCCGGCACCTCCTCGGCCTGCTCGGGCAGCAGGTCGTCGGCGCGCACGTCGAGGATCCGGGTGGTCACGTCGGCGCGCTCCAGGTAGCGCCCGATCAGGATGAAATCGTAGGCGTGGTCCTGGCTCATGGTGCCCATGAGCATGCCGGCGATCTGCTGCGAGCCCAGGATCAGGTCGGTCAGCGTCTCGTGTCGGCGGCGCTTGGACGGGTTGCCCGAGATCTGTTCGGTGGTGCGCAGGTACAGCCCGTTCATCTGCTCCCAGACCTCGCGCGGCAACACGTCGCGGGCCGCGCGCATGTTCTCGCGCGCCAGTTTCAGCGCCGAGCGTATGGATCCCGGGTTGCGCTCGTCGGCGATCAGGAATTTCGCCACCTGGCGCTCGCCGACGTCTTCGCCGTAGAGTTCGCCGAACACGGCCTCGTTGCCGGTGATGCGCACCAGCGGTTCCCAGCCGGGCGCGATATTGCCGGGCAGGTCCAGGTTCAGGTGGGCGTTGACGTTGATCAGGCGTGCCAGGCCCTCTGCGCGCTCCAGGTAGCGTCCGTGCCAGTAAAGGTGTTCGCCCAGGCGTGCGAGCATTATCGTGTCCCTCCCGTGCGGCCTGCGGCCTCGGTGTCGACGATCCAGGTGTCCTTGCTGCCGCCGCCTTGCGACGAGTTGACCACCAGCGAGCCGGCCTTCATCGCCACGCGGGTCAGGCCGCCGGTGGTCACGAAGGTCTGCTGGCCGGAAAGAACGAACGGACGCAGGTCGACGTGGCGTGCGCCGACGCCGCCGGGCACCATGGTCGGGCAGGTCGAAAGCGCCAGCGTGGGCTGGGCGATGTAGTTGCGCGGCTTTTCCCTGATCAGCTTCGCGAACTCGCGCTGCTCCTTCCTGGTCGAGCGCGGACCGATCAGCATGCCGTAGCCGCCGGATTCATTGGCCGGCTTGATCACCAGTTCGCCGATGTGCGCCAGCACGTACTTCAGGTCTTCCGGTTCGCTGCACTTGAAGGTCGGTACGTTGGCCAGCTTGGGTTCCTCGTCCAGGTAGTAGCGGATGATCTCCGGTACCCAGGCGTAGACCACCTTGTCGTCGGCCACGCCGGCGCCCGGTGCGTTGGCCAGCGCCACCTTGCCCGAGCGCCACGCCCGCATCAGGCCCGGCACGCCCAGCAGCGAGTCGGGACGGAACACTTCGGGATCGATGAATTCGTCGTCGACCCGGCGATAGATCACGTCGACCGGTTCCAGGCCGCCGATGGTGCGCATGAATACGCTGTTGTCGTCGTCGACCACCAGGTCGCGGCCCTCGACCAATTCCACGCCCATCTGCTGGGCGAGGTAGGCGTGCTCGAAATAGGCCGAGTTGAACACGCCCGGCGTCAGCACGACCACGTTCGGGTATTCCACCGGCCGCGGCGAGAGCGAGGCCAGCATGTCGAACAGCTGGGCCGGGTACTCGTCGACCGGCTGGATGCCGCTGTCCTCGAACAGCTCGGGGAACACGCGTTTCATCACCTGGCGGTTTTCGAGCATGTACGAGACCCCGGACGGGATGCGCAGGTTGTCTTCCAGCACGTAGACGGTGCCGTCGCCGTCGCGCACCAGGTCGCTGCCGCAGATGTGCGCCCAGACGCCCAGCGGCGGGGAGAATCCGCGGCACTGCTCGCGGAAATGCTCGGACCCCGCGATCAGGTCGGCCGGCACCACGCCGTCGGCGATGATCTTCTGGTCGTTGTACAGGTCGTCGATGAACAGGTTGAGCGCGCGCACGCGCTGCTCCAGGCCTTCGGAGATTCCGTCCCATTCCTTTTTCGGGATCACCCGCGGAATCAGGTCGAACGGCATCGCGCGATCGACGCCGGTGTCTTCGAAATAGACCCGGAACGTGATGCCGGCGACCAGCGCTGCGACTTCGCAGGCGACCTTGCGCTCGGCGATCTCCTCGGCGTCCAGGCTCTTGAGATATTTCCACAAGGCCCGGGCTGCGGCGCGCGGCCGTCCGGCGGGCGTGACGAGTTCGTCGTAGAACCCGGAAACCATATAATCAGCAAGATTCATGACTTTCTAAACTACACGTTTGAAGAAATAACACAAGCCGTCCTGCTAGCATTGGCGTTCAAGCGCAGCTTAAAGGATTCCCCATGAGCAATACCACGATCGAACATCCGGTGCCCGACGACAGCATGCTGGTCGTCGTCGACGTCCAGGGCCGGCTGGCCCGCCTGATGCACGAAAGCGACGCCATGATCGAGGCGCAGAAAACGCTGATCGCGGCCTGCCGCCTGCTGGAGATTCCGGTGATCTGGGCCGAGCAGCTGCCGGACAAGCTGGGGGCCACTGTCGATGAACTGCAGGAACCGCTGGCCGGGCTGGAGCCCTGCGCCAAGTCCAGTTTCGGCTGCATGGGTGACACGAAGCTGCGCGAGCGAATCGACAGCGGCGGGCGCAAGCAGGTGCTGCTGTGCGGCATCGAAACCCACGTGTGCGTCTGGCAGACCGCCGCCGCGCTGCTGCGTGACGGCTACAGCGTGCACCTGATCGCCGACGCAACGTCGTCGCGCAGCGTTTTCAACCGCGATATCGGCTTCCGCCGCATGGAGCGTGCGGGCGTGCATCTGAGCAACGTCGAGATGGTGTTGTTCGAATTGATGGTGGATGCGACGCATCCGAAGTTTCGGGATGTGACGAAACTCCTGAAGTAGGTTTTCTTAATGATTCCGGTCGTGCAGGCGATCGCTGAAAACCTTTTTTGTGCGCTTCGCACGCTGCAAAAGTCAAAAGCGGTTTCGCCGCCGGCTGCGCCGGCTTTTGCGAGTGACTTCTTGGCGCCCCAAGAAGTAACCAAGAAACGCTGCCCGGCGACGCCGCCGGTCCTACGGCTGCTGGCGCAGCCTCCGGCCCGG
>JAWLEW010000058.1:0-14388 GCA_041685925.1 Wenzhouxiangellaceae bacterium
TTCTTGGGGCGCCAAGAAGTAACTCGCTAAAGCCGGCGAAGCCGGCGGCGAAACGGCTTTTGAATTTTTTATGCATTTGCCCCGAATCGAATCCGTTGGGGGCGATTAAAACCCGTAAATCGTAAAACCCCCATCCACCGCAATCACCTGCCCGGTGATGTAGCCGGCGCCTTGCATACACAGGAACGCGATGGTCGCGGCCACCTCTTCAGGCCGCCCGACGCGGCGCAGCGGGGTGCGCGCGAGCACCTCGGCGAAATAGTCCGGATCGGCCAGCACTTGCTTCGCGAGCGGGGTTTCGATGTACCACGGTGCGACGGCGTTGACCCGGATGCCGTCGCCGGCCCATTCGACGGCCAGGTTGCGCGTCATCTGGTTCATCGCCGCCTTGCTCATGGCGTAGGCGACGCCGGTGCGCAGGTGCGTCAGGCCGGCGACCGACGAGACGTTGACCACGCTGGCGTGTCCCGATGCCCGGAGCAGCGGGTGCAGCGCCCGGGTCAGCTCGAGCGACGCCAGCAGGTTGGTCCGCAGCACCGCATCGATCTCGTCGCCGGACAGTTCCAGCGCCGGCTTGCGGATGTTGAAGCCGGCATTGTTGACCAGCACGTCGATTCGGGGCGTCCGCGCCTTGATCGCATTCACCGCACCGGTGCGTGCGTCGGCATCGGCAATATCGCCGCACGCCGCGTGCGCGGTGTAGCCCTGTTGATTCAGCTCGGCCACGGCTTGCTGCAGCGCCTGTTCGCCGCGCGCCATCAGCCAGACTTCGGCGCCGCGCTCGGCCAGCGTCTCGGCCACGGTCCGGCCGATGCCGCGCGAGGCGCCGGTGACCAGCGCGATGCGGCCGTCCAGCCGCCACAGATCATTGATTGCGCTCATGGCTGGTATGATCGCATCAAAAGCGTAGACGGCGGGCGGATGCGAGCTTGTCGCCACCGGTCGGGTCATTTCCCTGCAGCGTGTGCGCAATACAAACGTCGCCCAGCGTCGTCGGCCAACCCAAAACAGCACGGATCGGACTCATGGTAGACCAGTTTCCAGACCCCAAGGACCAGTACCCGGAAGAAACGCGCGAATGGCTAGAGTCGCTGATGGCGGTCATCGATCGGGAAGGCGCCGAGCGCGCGCATTTCCTGCTTGATCGCCTGGTGGAGCTGGCGCGCCGCTCCGGCGCCCACCTGCCGTTCGACCTGACCACGGCCTACATCAACACCATCCCGCCGCACCGCGAGTCGAACATGCCCGGCGACGGCGCGATGGAGCGGCGCATTCGTTCGATCATTCGCTGGAACGCGATGGCAATCGTGGTGCGGGCTTCGCGGCGCGGCGGCGAGCTGGGCGGCCACATCGCCAGCTTCGCCTCGGCCGCGACGCTCTACGATGTCGGCTTCAATCACTTCTTCAAGGGCCCGGAGCATCCTGACGGCGCCGACCTGGTCTACATCCAGGGCCACTCCTCCCCGGGCATCTACGCCCGGGCGTTCCTGGAGGGCCGTTTCAGCGCCGATCGGCTCGACGGCTTTCGCCAGGAAGTCGACGGCAACGGGTTGAGTTCCTATCCGCACCCGTGGCTGATGCCCGATTTCTGGCAGCTGCCCACGGTATCCATGGGCCTGGGGCCCATCATGGCCATCTACCAGGCCCGTTTCCTGAAGTACCTGACCAACCGCGAGATGGCCGACGCCAGCAAGCGCAAGGTGTGGTGCTTCATGGGCGACGGCGAATGCGACGAGCCCGAATCGCTGGGCGCCATCTCGCTGGCCGGACGCGAAAACCTCGACAACCTGATCTTCGTGGTCAACTGCAACCTGCAGCGCCTGGACGGCCCGGTGCGCGGCAACGGCAAGATCATCCAGGAACTCGAAGGCGTATTCCGGGGTGCCGGCTGGAACGTCATCAAGGTCATCTGGGGCAGCTACTGGGATCCGCTGCTGGCGCGCGACAAGAACGGCCTGCTGCGCCGGCGCATGGAAGAGGCGCTGGACGGCGAATACCAGAAATACAAGGCCCAGGACGGCGCCTACGTGCGCGAACATTTCTTCGGCGCCTACGACGAGCTCAAGGAAATGGTCGCCGACATGAGCGACGAGGACATCTGGCGCCTCAACCGCGGCGGGCACGACCCGCACAAGATCTACGCCGCCTACCACGAAGCCACGCACCATGAAGGTCGGCCGACCGTGATCCTGGCCAAGACCATCAAGGGTTACGGGCTGGGCGAATCGGGCGAGGGCAAGAACATTTCGCACCAGCAGAAAAAGCTCGACGACGAGGGCGTGAAGTATTTCCGCGACCGCTTCAACGTGCCGGTCCCGGACGAAGACCTGGCCGAAGTGCCGTATTACCACCCGGGCGTGGATTCCGACGAGGTGCGCTACCTGAAGAAGCGGCGCGCCGAGCTCGGCGGCTTCCTGCCCAGGCGCGACAGCGACGTGCCCTCGCTGACCATTCCGGAACTGGATGCGTTCGACAGCGTGCTCAAGGGCTCGGGTGAGCGCGAGATCTCGACCACCATGGCGTTCGTGCGGGTGCTTGCCGTACTGTTGCGCGACAACAACATCAAGAAGAACGTCGTGCCGATCATCTGCGACGAAGGCCGCACCTTCGGTATGGAAGGCCTGTTTCGGCAGATCGGCATCTACGCTCCCCAGGGCCAGCTCTACGAGCCGGAGGATTCCGACCAGCTGGCCTACTACAAGGAAGACACCGGCGGCCAGGTGCTGCAGGAAGGCATCACCGAGGCCGGCTCCATGAGTTCCTGGATTGCCGCGGCCACAAGCTATGCCAGCAACGGCCTGCCGATGATCCCGTTCTACACGTTCTATTCGATGTTCGGTTTCCAGCGCGTCGGCGACCTGTGCTGGGCGGCCGGCGACATGCGGGCCCGCGGATTCCTGATCGGCGGCACCTCGGGCCGAACCACGCTGAACGGCGAGGGGCTCCAGCACGAGGACGGCCACAGCCACGTGCTGGCCGGCACGATCCCCAACTGCGTGACTTACGATCCGACCTTCGGCTACGAGCTGGCCGTGATCATCCAGGACGGCCTGCGCCGCATGTACCGCGACCAGGAAGACGTCTACTACTACATCACCACGCTGAACGAGAACTACCAGCATCCGGCGATGCCGGAGGGCTGCGAGGAAGGCATCCGCAAGGGCATGTACCTGTTCCGTGCCGCTGAATCGGCAGACGATTCCAGCAAACGCGCGCGGGTACAGCTGATGGGCAGCGGCGCCATTCTCAACGAGGTGATTGCCGCGGCCGACATCCTGGCCGAGCAGTTCGACGTCGAGTCCGACATCTGGTCGGTCACCAGCTTCAACGAGCTGCGCAAGGAAGCGGTGGCGAGCAGCCGGCGCAGCCGCATCAAGCCCGAAGAACCGGGGGAAAATTCATACATCGGCCGCCAGCTGGCCAACCGCGACGGCCCGGTGGTGGCGGCCACCGACTACGTGCGCAGCTACGCCGACCAGGTGCGCGCATTCATTCCGCAGCGCGATTACCTGGTGCTTGGAACCGACGGCTTCGGCCGCTCGGACACGCGCGAAAACCTGCGCAGGTTCTTCGAAGTCGACCGCTACCAGGTCGCCTACACGGCGATGGCCGGTTTGTACCAGCGCGATGAAATCAGCGAATCCGAACTGGTCGCCGCGCGCGAAAAGCTCGGCATCGATCCGAACAAGCCGTTGCCGAGCGCGAGTTGAGTTCTCGCACCGTGCGGCGCGAGGTTTTAAAGGTTTAAGGTTTAGGGTTTAGGGTTTAAGGTGAAAAGCGGTTCGGATGTAGCGATTTATTGAAGGAACGGCTTGATCCGGGTTTATGGTTCTGGTTTTGACTTTCCTTAAACCTTAAACCCTAAACCCTAAACCGAATTAATGAGTCCAGCCGAATCTGATTCAATAGAGCGAATTCACAATGTCCAACAAAACCGAAATCCGCGTTCCCGACATCGGCGACTTCGACAAGGTGCCGGTCATCGAGGTGCTGGTCGCCGAGGGCGACGTGATCGAGGAAGAGCAGTCGCTGGTCACGCTGGAGTCGGACAAGGCGACCATGGAAGTGCCCGCATCGAAGGGCGGCAAGCTGGTCGAGCTCAGGATTTCCGAAGGCGACGAGGTTTCCGAAGGCGACGTGATCGGGGTTGTCGAAGTCGAGGAGGAAGATGGCTCGGGCGACGCCGACGATTCGGACCTAAAGGACCGGGAAAAGGAATCGAAGTCGGAAGACGATGGCCGGAAGTCGGAAAGCGAGACAGGGAAATCGGATGACGACGAGTCCGCCGGCGATACCCCGGAAACCGGAAACCGGAAACCCGAAACCGAAAAGTCCGAAGAAGACGAAAAGCCCGATCGTTCCGCCGAGAAATCCGAGGCCGGCAAGTCCGACGACCTTCCCGCCCCGCCCGTCCCGTTTGTCGAAATGGGCCGCGATCCATCCTCCATCCCGCATGCCTCGCCGGCGGTGCGCAAGCTCGCGCGCGAACTGGGCGTCGACCTGTCGCAGGTCGAGGGCAGTGCCGAGCACGGCCGGATCACCGAGGAAGACCTGAAAAAACACGTCAAGTCGCGCATGGCAGGCGGCGCGAGCGCGGCTGGCGGTGCCGGCGGCATGGAGGTCGCGGCCCCGCCGAAAGTCGACTTCGCCAAATTCGGCGAGATCGAGGAACAAAAGCTCTCGCGCATCCAGAAGATCTCCGGGCCGACCCTGCACCGCAACTGGGTGACCATTCCGCACGTCACGCAGTTCGACACCGCCGACATCACCGAAATGGAAGCCTTCCGCAAGGCGGCCAAGCCCGAGGCCGAGGAAGCCGGCACCAAGATGACGCCGCTGGTATTCATGATCAAGGCCGTGGTCGCGGGCCTGAAGAAGTTCCCGAAATTCAATACCTCGCTTTCCAGTGACGGCGAGTCGCTGGTCTACAAGAAGTACTTCCATGTCGGCGTGGCGGTCGACACGCCCAATGGCCTGATGGTGCCGGTGATCCGCGATGCCGACAGCAAGAGCCTGCTGGAACTGGCCCACGACCTGTCGGAGCTTTCCGGCAAGGCGCGCGATGGCAAGCTTTCTAGAGAAGAAATGCAGGGCGGCTGCATGTCCATCTCCAGCCTGGGCGGTATCGGCGGGACAGCCTTTACGCCCATCATCAACGCGCCCGAAGTCGCCATCCTGGGCGTGTCGAAGGCCGAAACGAAACCGGTATGGAACGGCGAAGAATTCGAACCGCGCCTGATCCTGCCGCTGTCGCTGTCCTATGACCATCGTGTCATCGACGGCGCCGACGCCGCCCGCTTCACTCAATACCTCGCCCACGTCCTCGGCGACGTTCGGCGACTTATGCTTTAGCGGCGCGTCGCGCCGCCGGTTCTAACCGGCGGTTTTAGGTTTTAAGTGTTAAGTGTCAGGTTTAACGTCAAAAGCGGTCAGGGCTTGATGCGAGTTGGAATGTTTTCCGGAATCCGATTTTCAGGTTCTGCTTCTGACTTTACCTAAAACCTAAAACCTAAAACCTAAAACCTAAAACCTAAAACCCGGCAATTCCGATCCAAGGCACTAAAACGTTACAGGAAACGAGATTCGAACCATGGCAACAAAGACAGAAATCAAAGTGCCGGATATCGGCGACTTCGACAAGGTGCCGATCATCGAGGTGCTGGTCGCCGAGGGCGATGTCATCGAGAAGGAGCAGTCGATGGTCACGCTGGAGTCGGACAAGGCGACGATGGAAGTGCCTTCGTCGAAGGCCGGCAGGCTCGTCGAGCTCAAGGTCAAGGAAGGCGACGAGGTCGGGGAAGGCGACGTGATCGGCGTGGTCGAAGTCGAGGGCGAGGACGGCGAAGAGGGCGCCGACGAGTCAAGATCCGAAGAAAAGAAAGGCGACACGAAAGAAGGGGAGAAGAAAGACAAAGAGGAAGCGAAACCCGAAGACGGGGATCGGAAGTCGGAAAGCAAGACCGGAAAATCGGATGGCGACGAGTCATCCGGCGGCGCCCCGGAAACCGCAAACCGGAAACCGCAAACCGGCGAGTTCGACTTCGACCTGGTCGTGCTCGGCTCCGGGCCGGGCGGCTATTCGGCAGCGTTCAGGGCCGCCGACCTCGGATTGAAGGTTGCGCTGATCGAGCGCTACGAATCGCTGGGCGGGGTCTGCCTGAATGTCGGCTGCATTCCGTCCAAGGCGCTGCTGCACGTCGGCCAGGTCATCGATTCAGCCGCCCACCTGGCCGAGCACGGGGTCAGCTTCGGTGAACCGAAGATCGAGCTCGACCCGCTCAGAAAATTCAAGAACGACACGGTCGGCAAGCTCACCGGTGGACTGGCCGGCATGGCGAAGAAGCGCAAGGTCGAAGTCGTTACCGGCACGGGCAAGTTCACCGGTGCGCATGAAATCACGGTGGCGCACGATGAAGAAACGCGCAAGCTTTCGTTTGCCCGCTGCATCATCGCCGCTGGATCGCGCGTGATCGAGATTCCCGGCATTCCGTGGGACGACGAACGGGTGATGGATTCGACCGACGCGCTGAAGCTCGAGGAGATTCCGGATCGCCTGCTGATCATCGGCGGCGGCATCATCGGCCTGGAAATGGCCTGCGTGTACCGCGCGCTGGGTTCGAAGGTCACGGTCGTGGAAATGCTCGATCAGCTCATGGCCGGCGCCGACCCGGACCTGGTCAAGCCCCTGCAGCAGCACATGAAAAAGCAGGGTGTCGAGTTCCATCTGAAAACGAAGGTGGCCGAGGTCAAGGCCGGCGATTCCGCGCTGGAAGCCAGGTTCGACGGCGACAAGGCGCCGGATTCGGCCGAGTTCGACCGCGTGCTGGTATGCGTCGGCCGCCGGCCCAACGGCGACAGCATCGGCGCCGACGCCGCCGGCGTGAAGGTCAGCGACAAGGGTTTCATCGAGGTCGACGGCCAGATGCGCACCAACGTCGAGCACGTTTTCGCCATCGGCGACATCGTCGGCCAGCCGATGCTGGCGCACAAGGCCAGCTACGAGGGCAAGGTGGCCGCGGAAGTCGCGGCCGGCGAAAAGCGCGCCGCCGACGCGCGCGTGATTCCGTCGGTGGCCTACACCGACCCGGAAGTCGCCTGGACCGGCCTCACCGAGCGCGAAGCGAAGGAACAGGGGATGGTCTTCGGCGTCGGCAAGTTCCCGTGGGCGGCCAGCGGCCGAGCGCTGGGCATGGACCGCGCCGAAGGATTCACCAAGCTGATTTTCGACGAGAAGACCGGCCGGGTCATCGGCGGCGGCGTGGTCGGCATGCACGCCGGCGACCTGATCGCCGAGATCGGGCTCGCCATCGAGATGGGCGCGACCGCCGAGGACATCGGGCTGACCATCCACCCGCATCCGACGCTCAGCGAATCGGTCATGATGGCCGCCGAAATGTTCGAAGGCACCATCACCGACCTGTATGCGCCGAAAAAACGCTAGCGGGCCACTAGTGAACCTCTAGCACCAGGACCGGACTATGGGAGCTCGATCCAGGGGATCACTGCGGCAGTTTCTCAGGGAGCTGAAGCGTCGCAGGGTCTATAGCGTGGCGGTGGGTTATGCGGCCGGGGCATTCGTCGTCATACAGGTGGCCGACCTCGTCTTTCCCGCGCTGGGTATTCCACCCTGGGCCTACCGTGTCGTAGTGATCTTGTCGCTGATCGGGTTTCCCATCGCGCTCGCGCTGGCCTGGGCCTATGAGGTGACGGCTGAAGGGACTGTTGTCCCCGAAGACCCCGGGGAACCGGGGGCCACCGGGTCCGTCGGCAATGCAAGCCGACGCTTTCCGGGGTGGGGCGTAGCACTGCTGGTCGGGATTTCGGTTGCCGTTTCCGGTACAGCCGGATACATGCTGCTCTCTCGCCTTGACCCGACTCCGGTGCAACCGTCTTCCCACTCGATTGCGGTGCTGCCGTTCAAGCCCATCGGTCAGTCCGGAGTCAGTCCGTTCATGGACGGCGTGCACGATGACTTGCTGACGCGTCTTTCGGTGATCCGGGAATTCATGGTCATTGCCCGCACCACGGTGGATCGATACCGCGACAGCGACAAGTCCACGCTGCAGATCGCTCGCGAGCTGGACGTGGACTGGGTGCTTGAAGGCGGAATCCAGCAAGTCGACGAACGGGTCAAGGTCAATGTCCGCCTGGTCGAGCCTGAAACCGGGGCGCAGGCCTGGTCGGAATCTTACCAACAGGAGCTTTCCGCGGAGAACCTGTTTGGCATCCAGGCCGATATAACGCGCAGCATCGCGCATGCATTGGAAGCGCGCTTGAGCCCGCAGGAGTCGGATAAGGCGGAGTCTCAACCCACCGACAACCTTGCCGCCTACCGGTTGCTGATCGAGGCGCGTACGCTGCTGACGCAACGCGGTGAGGCGGGAATGCGACGCGCGCTGGATCTGTTTCGGCGCGCGGTCGAAATCGATCCGGAGTTCGCGCGGGCCTGGCTGGGTATTGCCGATTCGATTTACGAATTGATCGCCTATGGATTCGGCATGCCCGGGGCGGCCATGGAGGAAGCGGAAACGGCCGTGCGTCGAGCCATCGAACTGGCGCCGGAACTGCCGGAAGCGCACGTGACGCAGGGTTTGCTCAGCCTGCTCAGGTACAAGGGCCAGGACGCGATCCGGTATATCGAGCAGGCCAAGCGTATGCAGCCCAACAATGCCGACGCCAACAGCAAGATCAGTTGGGTCGGCCAGATTCTGGATCGCCCGCAGCTGGCTTTTGAAGGCGCACGCCGCGCTATTGACCTGGACCCGCTGGCGCTCGAGCCACGGGTCAACCTAGCCTTGGGCCATCTGATCAGGCGCGAGCCCGAACGGGCGCTTGCGGTGATTAGAGAAAAACGGCATCTGTTGCCGGAATGGTCGACGCTGAATTTCTACGAAGGCGTGATCCTGTACCACCTGGGTCGCCATGACGAAGCCGTCGATGTGCTTGAAGGTCTGTCAATCTCCTGGGCCGGCGCGGGTCCGCTGGCCACTGCCGCTGTTGCGAATGCCGCGGCCGGAAGGGAGCTGGCTGCGCGCGAAGTGCTCGAAGCGCTGAAGCGGCGCGACGCGCATCCATTTCTTGTCGGCCTCGTTCACCTGGCATTGAACGAAGATGAATCGGCGTTCGCGGCGTTCGAGCGTGCGCGGGACTGGCGTATCGGGACGGACTGGTCGATTCTGGCGGCACGCTACCTGTTTCCGGAAGTGCTGGGTCCGGTGCGCGCCGATCCACGATTTGGAGACCTGCTCGGGCGGATTGATCGAGCCTGGGGTCTGGTCGATTAGAATACAGTCCTGCGCTCGCCTTTTTATGAGCTTTTGATACTGGTGGAGGTTCGACCATTCCAGCAAAAGGATCGTGGAGTTTGCTCAACCGCGGCGTGCGTTCATCGAGCAAGCGCGCGACGTTCTTCCGTTTTGCATGTGTCGGCAGCACGATTGCGCTGCTCGACGCCGGCCTGCTCTACCTGCTCAAGGATCTGCCCGGCTTCAACGCCTACATCGCGCGGGTGTTTTCGTATACCGCCGCCATGTCGACCGGCTACGTGCTCAACCGCTACTTCACCTTCCACCATATCGAGCGCGGACGCGCACTGGTCGATGAACTGCTGCGGTTCTTCAGCGTGCACGCGCTCGGTGGCGTGCTGAACTTCGCGGTGTTCTCGCTGGTCGTGTTCCTGGGCGAACAGGCCGAGCTGACGCGGTTCTGGGCCGGCGTGATGCCGCTGATCGGCGTCTGGGTCGGCGGCCTGGTCGGCATGACCTTCAACTTCCTGTTCTCGAGCAAGCTGGTGTTCGACGAGCGTGGCTAGTGGGCCTCGCCGTCTTCGAACAGCCGGGGTTCGATGCAGGCCGGCCGTCGCCACCACGATTCCGGAGCAGCCATGAACATGACCCAAAGCGAACTCGAGCTCGAGCAACTGAGGCAGGCGCGCGACCTGCTCGAGAATCCCGGCCTGGCCGCGCGCATCAGCGACCTGGTGGGCACGCCCATCGAGCGGGGCTTCGAGTTGCTGCCCGAACGCTGGAGCCAGGTGGTCAACGCGGCCACGAGGAAAGCGATCGAGTCGACCCTCGACATCGCGCTGGGCACCATGAATGCCGACCGCCGGGGTACCCCGTCGAACTGGTGGCACAAGGCGGCGGCCACGGCCACAGGGGCGACCGGCGGGGCATTCGGCCTCGGGGCGCTGGCGGTCGAACTGCCGATATCGACCGGAATCATGCTGCGATCGATCGCCGACATCGCGCGCAGCGAAGGCGAAGACCTCGCCGGGTCCGAAGCGCGCGTGCAGTGCCTGCAGGTACTGGCGCTGGGTGGGCGTTCGCGCGGCGACGACGCCGCCGAGACCGGCTACTTCGCCGCGCGCGCGGCCATGGCTCGGGCGGTTTCGGAAGCCGCATCGCACCTTGCACGCAAGGGGTTGGCCGAGAAATCGGCACCGGCCATCGTGCGCCTGGTCTCGGTGGTGGCCTCGCGCTTTTCGATCGTGGTTTCCGAAAAGGCCGCCGCCCAGGCGGTGCCGCTGGTCGGCGCCTTTGGCGGCGCGGCGATCAATGCGGTGTTCATCGACCACTTCCAGGACATGGCGCGCGGCCACTTCATCGTGCGCCGCCTGGAACGCAGCCACGGCACCGAAGCAGTGCGCCGGATGTACGCCGAGCTCGCGGGTGAAGAATCCGGACAGCGGCGATTGCCCTGAAGGGCTGCAGCGACTCGATCGACAACCCGCCATTGCGCCGGATCAAGTTTCGTGCCGTGGGAAGGAATACACTGCCGCACGATCATCAAGCAGGCAGGCTCGCCTCATGGCGCTGACGGCAACCACCTACAAGGTCCACCTGGACATCTCCGATACCGACCGCGGTATCTACGAGGCGATCCACATGACCGTCGCGCGGCACCCGTCGGAAACCGAGGAGCGCATGGTCGCGCGCATCCTGGCGTTCGGACTGTGGTACGACGAACGGCTGGAGTTCGGCCGCGGTCTGTCCGACGTCGACGAACCCGCCTTGCGCGTGCGCGGACTCGATGGCAGAACCGAACACTGGATCGATGTCGGCCGGCCGGACTCCGACCGGCTGGTCTGGAGCGCGCGACGCTGCCCGAGGACCTCGCTGCTGGCCTACGGCAACATCGAACAATGGGCCGAGCAGGTCGTCCACCGCGTCGCCGGCCTGGACAACCTCGAAGTCGCCGTGCTGCCGCGCGCGCCGATGGACGCGCTTGCCGTCGACCTGCCGCGCAAGATCGAATGGGGCCTGATGATTACCGACGGCGTGCTCTACGTGGGCGACGCCGACCGCCAGCACGAACTGCCGCTAGAGTGGCTGCTGCGCCAGCGATCGCCGGCCTGACCGGGCCGCGGGCTCAGCCCAGGGTCGCGTCCAGCAACATCATCACCGCGAACCCCCCGAGCAGCGAAAACGTCGCCAGCGTTTCGTAGCCGCGCCGGTGCGTCTCGGGAATGATCTCGCCGCTGATGATGAACAGCATGGCGCCGGCGGCGAATCCCAGCGTCCAGGGCATCAAGGGCCCGGCTACGGCGACCGCGGCGGCGCCGAACAGCCCGCCGACGGGCTCGGCCAGGCCGGTCAGCGTGCCGATGCCGAAGGCGCGCAGACGGCTGTACCCAACGGTCAACAGCGAGACCGAAACCGCCAGGCCCTCGGGGATGTTCTGCAGTCCGATGCCGGCGGCCAGCGCAATGCCGTTGCCGATGTCGCCGCCGGCAAAGCCGACGCCGACGGCCATGCCCTCGGGGAAGTTGTGCAGCGCGATGGCGATGATGAACAGCCAGATCCGGCTCAACGCGGCGGGATCCGGCCCCTCGCGCCCGGAGATGAAATGTTCGTGGGGAACGTGCCGGTTGATGAGTTCCAGCACGACCGCGCCGATCAGCAGGCCGGTGATCACCACCAGCACGGCCGTGATCCCGTTGCCGAAGAAGCGCTCGCCGTACTCGATGCCGGGCAGCAGCAGCGAAAAGAACGATGCGGCCAGCATGATGCCGGCCGCGGCGCTGAGCAGGGCGTCTTCCAGTCGGGGTGAAAGCCGGCGCAGGAAGAAAACGCCGAGCGAACCCAGGCCGGTGCCCAGGCCGGCCAGCAGGCTCGCCAGCGCACCCAGCGCGACGATTTCAAGACTCGACATGGACGGAAGTTCCCCTGGTCGCTCCGTCGCATGTTGCCACACCGCCCGGCCGGGGCGGCTGAACTATCGGCTCAATGCCTGTCGTCCGGCGGACGCTTCGATTTCTTCATGAACATTGTGGCGAGAAACGTCGCCATGCCCAGCATGAACACGATGACGAACAGGGACATCAGGCCCGTCGGCGTTGAAAACAGTTCCATCCAGAATTGCATCTTGTTCCCTGGTGCAGATACCAGGAACCAAGATTAGGATCGCTTGTCGGCTCGCGGTATGACCTGAATCAAATTCGGCAGCCTCAGCCCTGCTCCAGCAATCGCCGGAGGTCGATTACCGCCGCGTTGGCGCGCGCGACGTAGTTGGCCATGACCAATGAATGGTTGGCGAACAGGGTAAACCCGCCGCCGTTGAGCACCATCGGGCTCCGCAACGGTTTCTGGCTGGCCTCGAGCTCGCGAATGATCTGGGAAAAGCTTTCCCCGGCATTCTTGTTTTCCAGCACGTCGGCGAAATCCACCTCCAGCGCCTGCAGAAAATGGATCAGCGCCCAGGTGGTGCCGCGGGCCTGGTAGAACACGTTGTCGATTTCCAGCCACGGCGTCCGGACGCTGACCTCGCCGCGGCCGGCGGCGGGGTCCGGATCGAGATCGTCGACCAGCTCCACGCTGGCCACGGGCACGCGGCGCTCGCCGACGCTGGCCGACAGCTTCTGGCCGACGCTGCCGAGCCGCTTTTCGACCAGCGAAAGATACTCGCGCAGGTTGTCGGCCCGGTCATGGAAGCGCGCATCGCCTTTGTCGGGGTCGCCCAGCCGGTCGAGGTAGGACTTCAGCGCGCGAATGCCCTTGCGGTACTCGCCTTCGGTGGACGGCAGGATCCAGGAACTGTAGTCGAAGCTGAATTGGGGATCGGCCACTGCCAGGTCCGGATCCTCGCCGGACTGGGTCTGCGAGCGGCTGAAGTCGTTGCGCATGGCCCGCGCCAGGTCGCGCGCCTGGACGATGACGCCCGCTTCCCAGTTCGGGATGTTGTCGAGCAGGCTCCACGGCGGCATCACGTCGTTGTTCAGATACCCGCCCCGCTTGTGCAAGAGCGTCTCCATGACCTCGATCAGCGTCGCCGTGGTCACGTAGCCGTCGACCAGCTCGTGACCGTTGCGCTCGGCCCGGGCCTCGGCGCGGGCGGTCACGTCGAAAGGCTCGGGCTCGTGATCCAGCCAGAGCATGAACAGAAAGCTCAGCACCAGCACCGCCAGCACGGCAAGCGTAATCAACCGGCGACGCCCGGTTCCGATCAATCGGTTGAGCAAGGTCATGCGAATATTCCCGGAAACTGTATGTGTCCAATAGATTGGCGCGTCGGGCCCGATTTCCAATATGTCACGGCCCGCGATCGATAGAATGGCAAGCATCTCCAGCCGGGCCGCATCAATGACCGACAACCGCTCCTTCCGAATCGAACGCAACATCGAGCACATCGCCGAAGTGGTATTGAGCGGCCCCGGTCACGGCAATGCGCTGGGGCCGGATTTCTGGCGCGAGTTCCCGGACGCGGTCGAATGGCTGAACGCCGATCGCGACCTGCGCTGCCTGATCGTGCGCGGCGACGGCGATCATTTCTGCTACGGGCTGGATCTGCAGGGTATGGTCGGCGAGGTCGGCGCGATGCTCGAAGACGGCGCCGCCGGGCGCGCCGAAATCGTGCGGCAGGCTGCGAAGATGGTGGCGGGATTCGACGCGCTGGCGTCCGGCAGGCTGCCCGTGGTCGCCGCGGTCGACGGCTGGTGCATCGGCGCCGGCGTCGAGCTGATCGCGGCCTGCGACATCCGCGTGGCGTCGAGCAGGGCGCAGTTCGCGCTGCGCGAGGTCAAGGTGGGCATGGTGCCGGATCTCGGCGGCATCGCGCGCCTGCCGCATCTCATCGGTGAAGGCTGGACACGGGAACTGGCATTGACCGGGGAGGCGATCGACGCCGAAACCGCGTGCCGGATCGGGCTGGTCAACCGGGTGCTGGACGACCGCGACGCATTGCTCGCCCACGCGCGCGAACTGGCCGCGCGAATCGCGGCCAATCCGCCGCTGGTCGTGGCCGGCATCCGCCAGGTGATGAATGCGCGCTTCCACGGCGGCGTCGCCGACGGCAACCGCGAAGCCGCCACGCTCAACGGCATGCTGATGCAGTCGGAGGATTTCGCCGAGGCCATGCGCGCGTTCATGGAAAAGCGCGCGCCGGAGTTCA